>JBFWVZ010000001.1:0-803708 GCA_050246475.1 Hyphomonadaceae bacterium
TGTATCGCAACACAGAGTAGGTGTATTTGAACGTTTTATTCATCTTAATACTCTGCTAAGCTCTGCAATGCACTCGTCTATTCTATCGCGGACTTCCTTTATGTGGGTTATCGCACGAGCCATTGCGGGCGCAGCGCTGGCCCACTCCGGTGGTAGAGCGGCCACATAAGCGTCCAGCTCCCTATCCGACAAGGCGGCCCAAGCAGCTTTGATTGGGCCGAAATCTAGGCCGCTGAACCGTTTGAGCTTTATCGCCAGAACATGACTTGGAGGCTGAACGAGCATCGCCAAATAGCCTTGCTTCCAAGGTTCAGGCGCCGAAAGCAGCATGCCAAGCCGAAGCGCCATTTCGTGGTCGATAATTCGAAACTGATCGCCTCTCACAAGAAGGTTGGGTTTGCCGCTGGGGCCCCTGTCTGGGTTCTCAATCCACGCATCAAAGGCCGTGATTGCCAGCGCCATAGGCACTCGATCTGAAAGCAGGGACTCCCCAGCCGTCCAAATCGCCCACTGGCTCCCAGCATCCTCGCAGGCGAAGCAAATCGGGCTGCTGGCCCGCAAAAGGGACGCGACGTCCGGTGCCTTGATGCTCTCGATAAACTGCGGAGTGATCTCGACGAGGAATGGCTCGCACGCAGGCAAGCCCAAACGACGCGCCAGCATCCCCGCTAGAGCCTCGTTGGCCATGCCTTCGATGCCGACTTCCTTTCGCCCGGAAGGCTTTAGGAAGGTGTCGTGGACCTTGAGGTCGTCCAATGTGACGACCGCGACCCGGAGGGGCTTGTTCCTGCCGGTGGTCTCGACCCCATCGAAGCGCACTGCGAGTGCGCGGCGTATCACAGCGGTGCAGTCTCCGTGCAGAGACCACTGTTTTGAGGTCCGCTAACGAGCGGTCAACCCACGAACGCGGCCTTTGTCCCAATCTCCCGCCCCGCCTGTCCTAATTCAGCCAACACCTGCGCTCCGCTTCGCTTGACCGGGCAAGGGCCTTCGCGTAGGCATCCGCCCTTCATTTTCGGGGCCCACGCGGCCCCCTTTCTACTCACGAGCGCTCCCATGTCCCGCCGCTGCGAACTGACCGGCGTCAACCGGCAAATCGGCCACCGCGTCAGCCACTCCAACATCAAGACGAAGCGGGAGTTTGCCCCGAACCTCGTCAATGTGAGCTTGGCCAGCGAAACGCTCGGGCAAACTTACCGTCTGCGCATCACAGCTGCGGCGCTCCGCAGCGTCGATCATGTCGGCGGGCTCGACGCCTTCTTGCTCAAGGCGAAGGAAGACCAGCTTTCCGAACGCGCGGCAAAGATCCGCCGTACGCTGAAGAAGAAGGCCGCCGAAGCAGCGGCGTAAGCGAAATGGCCGCGGGCGGCCTTCGCATCGGCGCCTTCGCGGGCGCGGCGATCATCGTCGATTGGTCGGTCGCGCTGCTCGCCGGCTACATCATTCTATCAGGTCTCGATGAAGGCGGCGTGCGCGCGCTGCCTGCCGCGTTCGCCTTCCTCGCCGCCATTCTGTCGGCGATCCTCATTCATGAGTTTGGGCATGCGGGAGTCGCTGCAGCTCTCAAACTACCGAGCAAGCGCATCGTGCTCTCGTTCATGGGCGGGCATGTGGAGTTCGCGCATCCGCCTCGCACGCGCTGGCATGACATCGCCGTCTCAGCGGCCGGGCCGCTCGCCAACCTCGCGACCGCAGCTGTTCTCTTTCCGCTGATGCCGCAGTTCGGCGCCCTGCCGCCCTACGTCGCGCTCTTCTTCGCCAACCTTTTTGTGGTGAGCGCGTTTCTCGGCGTGCTCAATCTGCTGCCGGGCTTTCCACTCGACGGGGGACGCATTCTCACGGCGCTGCTTTCGTATTGGCTGCATCCGCTCCGCGCGCGCTTCATTTCGGGCATCGCAGGCCTGCTCATCGCCGCGGCTGCCGCCTATTGGGGCTACGCAAACCAGGCGTGGTGGACGCTGGGAATCGCTATTCTGTTGGTGCTCGCCGCGATATCGGAAATCCGGTTCACGTCTGCGGCGTTGCGCGCGCCTCAAGGCGACGGCGGCAGATCGAACACGTAAAGCAGCGTGCGCTGCGTCGGCGAGAAATTGTCGTCCGCGATGAGATAGAGGCGCGCGCCGCCGCGCGCGAGCGGTACGGCCGCGACGCTTTCGAAATTGTCGAGGTTGAGGCCCGCGCCCAGTTCGGCGAGCGTCTCAGCGCGTGCGTGCGGCGTCTCCAAGGACGCGGCTGCGATGCGCACTATGCGGATGCGCACGCCGACGACGGGCGCGTAGAAACGCGCGACGGCGACGATATCGCCGCCGGGCAAGCGATCGGCGCCGACGAAGCCGTAGCCGAAGGGCAGCTCGATCGCGCTTTGCGGCGGCGCAGACGTTTGCGCATTGAGCGGGCGAACCCAGATCGGGCTTTCGCGGCCCGCTCCGCGCTCGGCGCCGACGAGCAATCGGCCATCCGGCAATTGCGCCAGCGCCTCAAGCGTTGCGTTGCGCTCGAGCGCCTCGACGCCGGCAAGCGGGGGGCCCATCGCGGCGCGCGCCATCGGGCCTTCGCGCTCCAGCTCGTAGAAGCGCACGACGTTTGAATGCTCGAAGCTGACTGCAAATCGCCCGTCCGCGAGGCGTGCGAGCCCCTCGGCGTCGGCGGAGGCGCGATCGGTGAATATCCAGCCGTTCTCGTCTCGCATGAGCGCAATGCGCGCATCGGCGAGGCGGAGCGGCGCAGCCGTTTCTGGATCGATCTCGAGGCGTGCTTGGAGCCAGCTGCCAGCGTCGCTCACCGCGACGATACGGCCATCACGATCGACCCAGAGACCGGAATAGCCGCCAAACGCGGGATCGGGCGATTGAAGTTCAATCCCGCCGCGAAAGATGAGCTGGCCGATGCGATGGGCGCCTGGACGATCCCGATCGAGATCGACGGGCAGCGCGCTCGTTTGGATCGGGCGCCATTGCTCCGCGGGCGGAGGATCGGCGCAGGCGCTGCACGCGCCCAACGCCAATGCGAGCAACAAGACGCGCAATGCGTTCACCGCGCGGACGCGCGCTGGCGGCCTTCGACGCTGCGCGCCATTGGCATCTGACCGCTGCGCGGCGCGGGCGGGGCCTCATCGAAGAGCTCCGCCAATTTCTCCGTCATGGCGCCGCCGAGCTGTTCGGCATCAACGATGGTCACGGCGCGGCGGTAGTAGCGCGTCACGTCGTGGCCGATGCCGATGGCGATTAATTCCACGTTCGAGCGCGTTTCGATCCAATGGATGACAGCGCGCAAATGACGTTCGAGATAGTTGCCCGGATTGGCTGAGAGCGTTGAATCATCGACCGGCGCGCCATCGGAGATCACCATCAGAATGCGGCGCTGCTCGGAACGGCCAAGCAGGCGATCGTGCGCCCACATCAGCGCTTCGCCGTCGATGTTTTCCTTTAGAAGCCCCTCGCGCATCATGAGGCCGAGATTGCGGCGCGCGCGTCGCCAGGGTGCATCCGCGGCCTTGTAAACGAGATGGCGCAAATCGTTGAGGCGGCCGGGCTGAGGCGTGCGGCCGGCCTTCAACCAATCCTCCTTGCTCATGCCGCCCTTCCAGGCGCGGGTGGTGAAGCCAAGGATTTCCACTTTGACGCCGCAGCGCTCCAGCGTGCGGGCCAGGATGTCGGCGCACAGGGCCGCGACCATGATCGGGCGCCCGCGCATGGAGCCTGAATTGTCCATCAGAAGCGTGACGACCGTATCCTTGAAATCGGCTTCCTCCTCCTCCTTGAAGGAGAGCGCGGACAACGGATCGACGATGACGCGCGTCAAGCGCGCAGTATCGAGGACGCCCTCTTCGAGGTCGAACGTCCAATTGCGGTTCTGCTTGGCGAGCAAGCGGCGCTGCAGACGGTTCGCGAGGCGCCCGACGACGGATTGGAGCGGCTTCAGCTGCTGATCGAGATAGGCACGCAGGCGCGCCAACTCGTCAGCGTCGCAAAGTTCATCGGCGCCGATCACCTCGTCATGCGCGCGCGTGAAAACTTTGTAGTGGGCGTTGGGATCGTCTGGATCGTCGCGGAAGTTCGGACGGACAGGCTTTTGGCCCTCCTCCTCGACATCGCTCTCGGCGTCGGGATCGTTCTCCATCTCAGCTTCGATGGAGGCTTGCTGCTCGCCTTCGGCATCGGAATCCGACGTCTCCATATCTGCGAGCTGTTGCTCCATCTCGTCGGGAGAGCCTTCGTCGCTTTCGCCTTCGGGCGGGGGCTGGTCCTCTTGCGGCGCTTCGGGCGCCTCGTCCTCCGTCGGGTCGGCGCCGATCTCGTCACCCAGATCGAGATCGCGGATCAGATTGCGCGCGGCTTCGGCGAAGAGGCGCTGATCGGCGGCGACGCCGGAGAGCTGATCGAGCGCGGCGCCGGCGCGCGCCTCGATTTCGTTGCGCCACACCTCGACCATGGGCTGGGCGATCTTGGGCGTGGGCAGGCCGGTGAGGCGTTCGCGCACGATGAGCGCCAAGGCCTCCGCGAGCGGAGCGGCGTTGCGATCCTCGATGCGGGCGAAGCCCTTTTTTTCGCAGTTCTCGATGAGCGCGGCCGTCAGGTTGGCCGCGACGCCCTTCATCGCGTTGGCGCCCAGCGCCTGAACCCGCATCTCTTCGGCGGCGTCGAAGAGCACGCGCGCGTCCATACCTTGGGGGCGGAGCTGGGCGTGGGCGGCGTCATCGTGATGCGCGATGCGGAGCGCGACGGCGTCGGCATGGCCGCGCAGGCGCTCGGCCTCGTCATTGGTCAGCACGCGCGGAGGATGGGGCAGGATCACTTTGTGGCCGGCGGCGCGGGGGCCTTCGGCGCCGAAGGTGATCTCAAGCTCCTCGGCGCCGGCGAGCGCGCGCGTCGATTGCGCCAAGGCGCGCTTGAAGAGTTCGGTGGGAGATTCCTTCGCCGACATCAGAAGACTTCTACCATCCCCGGCCCGCGCGCGGGGAAGCGCCACGCGGCCGCATGAACCCCTTCCATCGCGTCACGGCAAGCCGCTAGCATACTTCTGGCTCGAAAATCGGGCGGAGGCGGTCATGGCGGCATCGGACGGCGGCGCGGGCACAAAGCCAACGATCGACAAGGAAGCGCTGCGCGCGAAATACGCGGCCGAGCGCGCCAAGCGCCTGCGCCCCGACGGCAATGCGCAATATCTGGAGCTCAAGGGCCAGCTCGCGCATTACGCGGCGGACCCCTACACGCCCGTCAAAGCGCGCGCGCCCAAATCCGATCATGTGACGTTTGCTTTCGTGGGCGGCGGGTTTGCCGGGCTCGTCACCGGCGCGCGGCTTTCGGAGGCCGGCGTCAAGGACGTGCGCATCATCGAGAAAGGCGGGGATTTCGGAGGCACCTGGTACTGGAACCGCTATCCGGGCGCGCAATGCGACACGGCCTCGATGATCTACATGCCGCTCCTCGAAGAGACGGGGCACATGCCTTCGGAGAAGTACGCGCATGCGCCGGAGATCCTGGCGCATTGCCAGCGCATCGGGCGCCAGTTCGGGCTCTACGAAAACGCGCTCTTCCACACGGAAGTCACCGATCTCACGTGGGATGAAGAGAACGATCGTTGGATCGTGGAGACGAACCGGGGCGACCGCTTCACGGCGCAATTCATCGGCATGGGCACGGGGCCGCTGCATGTCGCGAAGCTGCCGGGCATTCCGGGCATCGAGACGTTCAAGGGCCACTCGTTCCACACGAGCCGCTGGGACTACGCCTACACAGGCGGCGACCCCTCCGGCGCGCCGATGACGAAGCTTGCGGACAAGCGCGTCGGCATCATTGGGACGGGCGCGACGAGCGTTCAGGCGGTGCCGCATCTCGCGCGCGCGGCGAAGGCGCTCTACGTCTTCCAGCGCACGCCCTCCTCCGTCGATGTGCGGGCGAATGCGCCGATCGATCCGGAGTGGTTTTCTTCGATTGCGACAGAGGGCTGGCAGCAACGCTGGCTCGACAATTTCACGGCCAATCAATCGATGGGCCCGGGCGCAGCCGAGGATCTGGTCCAGGACGGCTGGACCGATCTTGCGAAGCGCATCCGCGCGCGGATGCGCACGCTGACGCCGGAACAGCAGAATCTGGAGGGGCTGATCGCCGCGTTCGAGGACAGCGACAACGAGAAGATGGAGGAAATCCGCTCGCGCGCGGATGCGATCGTTGAGGACGCAGAGACGGCGCAGAAGCTCAAGGCGTGGTACCGCCAACTTTGCAAACGCCCCTGCTTCCATGACGAATATCTGCAGGCGTTCAACGAGCCGGGCGTCCGGCTCATCGATACGGACGGCAAGGGCGTCGAGCGGATTACGGAGCGCGGCGTGGTGGTCGCGGGCGTCGAGTACGAACTCGATTGCCTCATCTACGCGTCGGGCTTCGAAGTGGGCACATCCTATGCGCGGCGCTCAGGCTTCGATCCGGTAGGGCGCGGCGGCGTTAAGCTTTCGGAGCACTGGGCCCAAGGCATGCGCACCAAGCACGGCATGCATGTGCATGGCTTCCCGAACGTCTTCATCGTGCAGCCGACACAGGGCGCGAATTTGATCTCCAACGTGCCGCACAATTTGACGGATGCGGCGCGCACGATCGCGCTCATCGTTGGGCACGCGATCGAGGAAGGCGCCGGGACCGTCGAGGTGACGAAGGACGCCGAGGACGCGTGGGTCGATCTCTTGACCAACGCGCCGCCGCGCATGATCGGCGGGAGCGATTGCACGCCGGGCTATTACAACAACGAAGGCCAGCCGGCGGCGCCGGATGCCTTGAGCTTCTTCGTCGGCTACCCGGCGGGGCCGATGGCGTTCTTCGGCTACATCGACGAATGGCGGACGAACGGGAAGTTCGAGGGGCTGGCGTTTCGTTAGGGCGAGCGGCGCGGTGTGTCTTTGCGCGGCGATGGCGGCCCGAAGCAGTGCGAGAGACGGATCATCATTGCCGACGATTCGAACCCTTGCGCCGCGCCCGCATTCGCGCAGCGTTTTGCTCCACCGTCACCCGCGCTTCCGATTTGAAGTTCGCTATTGCAGGTGAAAATGAACTACCGTTGCGGCATCCTCACAGACTGCCTCTCTGGGCGCATAGCGTGCTACTTGCAGAGCGCGCACGGCAGCATCGCCAAAACCCTGACCGGTTGGCATTTCATCCACTACCGCCGGAGCGACAACCGAACCATCAGGGGCGATGGAAAAGCGCACCACCGCCATGCCTGATTCGCCCCGACTGAGAGCAGTAGACGGATAGAAACTCGACAGTGCCTCACTCAGTTCCGCTTGATTAGTAGGTCCACTCTCTAGGCCGCAATATGCTCCGACGCGTCTTGAACGGAGGACCTCGACTGCGGCAGCGTTAAGAGGCGGCACCGGCGCCGAAGCTATGACAACGCCGCTCATCACACCATCGCGGTTTCCGTCGTGCACCCGAAACTGAAGCCGCGCCCGTAGGCTCTCGCAATTTCTCATCCCCTCCGGAAACACAAAGTTGCTGGCGACGGCCAAAGCAGCATCGTCAAACACACCTGGCGGGCTTGAAGCGAAGACGCGTGGATTTCTTATCGAGAGCACACCCGCGTCGTCGAGCTGAGTATCGAACATCAGGAGCACATCGCCGGACACTTCGTTCCTTAATGCATCAGAAGGATAAGTGAAGCTGCGACCGCGATAGTAGCCATAAAGCTTCGTCTCGCAGGCATGCCCGTCCGACGCTTGCGCCCACTGACTAAGGGTATCGGCGGAAAAATGCTCCTGCGCCAACGCGACGCCGGGCAAGCATAGAATCGCAGCAACGAGCGCAATCAAATGTTGAACGAACTTCAAACTAAGCCACCTTCACCCGCGTGGCCGCCTCCGGAAGGTCGGCGCCGAAGGCGCGTTGGTAGAACTCGGCGACCGTCGGGCGCTCGAGTTCATCGCACTTGTTCAGGAACGTCATGCGGAAGGCCTGCGCGACATCGCCGCCGAAAATCTCGGCGTTCTGGGCCCAAGTGATGACCGTGCGCGGGCTCATCACGGTTGAGATATCGCCGTTCATGAAGGCGTTGCGCGTCATATCCGCGACGCGGACCATGGACATGATCGTGCGCTTGCCTTCGGCGGTGTTGTAGCTTGGGGCCTTCGCCAGCACGATCTCGGCTTCGACGTCGTGATCCAGATAATTGAGCGTGGTGACGATGGACCAGCGATCCATCTGGCCTTGGTTGATCTGCTGGGTGCCGTGATAGAGACCAGTGGTGTCCCCTAGCCCGATCGTGTTCGTCGTGGAGAAGAGACGGAAATACGGGTTCGGGTTGATGACGCGGTTCTGATCGAGGAGCGTCAGCTTGCCGCTCGCCTCCAGCACGCGCTGAATGACAAACATTACATCGGGGCGGCCGGCGTCATATTCGTCGAAACAGATGCCGACGGGGCGCTGGAGCGCCCACGGCAGAATGCCTTCGCGAAACTCGGTGATCTGCTTGCCGTCCTTCAGGACGATCGCGTCCTTGCCGACGAGATCGATGCGCGAGACGTGGCTATCCAGATTGATGCGGATGAGCGGCCAATTGAGGCGCGCGGCCACCTGCTCGATGTGCGTGGACTTTCCGGTGCCGTGATAGCCCTGCACCATGACGCGGCGGTTGTGCGCGAAGCCCGCGAGGATCGCCAGCGTCGTCTCCGGATCGAAGCGGTAGGCGGTGTCGACCTCGGGCACGTATTCGGTGCGCTTGGAGAAGGCCGGAATCTTCATGTCGGACGGCACGCCAAAATCCTTGGCGCGCATTTCCTTGTCCGGCTTCATATCCAGCAATTGATCGGCGGCAGTGCTCATAGGGAGCTTTTTGGGGCCGATGTTGCGCCGCCGCAAGGCTCGCGCGGCAAGAAAGCGCCGTAAACGAAGGCCGACGCGAGGGAAACCCGCGCCGGCCGCTTTTTGGTGCGATATTTTGGCTTAGTTTCCGTCGCCGTCGGCGGCTTCCTCGGCCGCGTTGTCGACGCGCTCGGCGAAGCCCTGGACTTCATCGCCGGCGGTGCTTGCGACTTCGCCGACCTCCTCTGTCGCGGAGGCGAAGCGCTGGTCAATCGCTGCGCCGACTTCTTGGGCCGTCAGCCCATTATCGACCCAATAGTAGACGAACGCGCCGATGAGGCCCGCGACCACGAGCGCGCCGAACGCGCCGCCTGGATTGCCATGCTCGCCGCCGAAGAAGAGCCCGGCGATCAGCGAAAGCACGAGCAGAACGCAGAACACGTAGAACGAAATCACCGCGAGAGACGCGAATGCGCCCGCGAAGCCGCCGAAGCCGAGCACGGCCGCGATGATCGCAAGAATGAAAAAGAGAACCGCAAAGCGCAGCATTGGCTTGCTCCATGGGGAAATGACGCGAGCGCGGCGAAGCGCGCCCTTCCTGGGCATCAACTGAAATTCGGGCGCTTGGTTCCCGCGGCGCGCGATTACTAGCGTGGCGATTGAGCGCGCACGGGTTGAGCGCGGCGGCGCGGGCGCCCATAAGGATCACGTTCCCCACAATCTCCGCACGCACGAGGCCTCATGCATTCATACGCGCTCATCGCAACGCTTGTGGGCGCGATTGTGCTGGCGTTCGTGTTCGGCTTGGCGGCCAAGCGCCTGCGGCTGCCGCCGATTCTTGGGTATCTGCTCGCGGGCGTGGCGATCGGGCCGTTCACGCCGGGCTTCGTCGGGGACGCGACGATTGCGCCGCAGCTCGCGGAGATCGGCGTCATCCTTTTGATGTTCGGCGTGGGGCTCAAATTCTCCGTGCAGGATTTGTGGGCCGTGCGCGGCGTCGCGATCCCCGGAGCGCTGGTGCAGATGATCGCGGCGAGCGCGCTTGGCTACGGGCTTGGCGTGTGGCTCGGCTTTTCGCCGGCGGAGAGCCTCATGCTCGGCGTTTCGCTTTCGGTTGCATCGACCGTGGTGCTCCTGCGGGCGATCGAAGATCGCGGCCTCTTGAAGAGCCAAGAGGGACGCATCTGCGTCGGCTGGCTTGTCGTGGAGGATTTGGCGATCGTCTTGGCGATCGTGATCCTGCCCGCCGCCGTGGGCGCGATCCAGGCAGGCGATGCGGCAAACGTGAACTACGCCGCGGTCGCGACGAGCGTTGGGATCGCGCTTGCGAAGGTGCTGGTGTTCGCCGCGCTCATGCTGGTGATCGGCGCGCGGGTCTTCCCATGGTTCATTCTGCGCGTGGCGCACCTCAAATCGCGCGAGCTGATGAGCCTTGGCACATTGGCCTTGGCCCTCGGCATCGCGTACGCGGCCTACGCTTGGTTCGAAGCGAGCTTCGCGCTTGGCGCCTTTCTCGCGGGACTGGCGCTCAACGGCTCGCGCGTCAGCCATCGGATCGCGGAAGATTCGCTGCCGATGCGCGATACGTTCGCGGTGCTCTTCTTCGTCTCCGTCGGGATGCTTTTCGACTATCGTGTGCTCATCGAGCACCCGCTGCCTGTGCTGGGGGTGGTGGCGATCATCGTGCTCGGCAAGAGCGCGGCGGCGCTGCTCATCACCACCCTCTTCCGGCTGCCGTGGCGCACTGGATTGCTGATCGCGGCGAGCCTCGCCCAGATCGGGGAGTTCTCCTTCATCCTTGCGGGCATGGGCCGCACCCTCGGCGTGATGAGCGACACCAGCTACAATTTGATGCTCGCCGGCGCGCTTATCTCGATCGCGGTCAATCCGTTCCTGTTCGCGCTCGCGGCCGGCCAACGCGCGGCAACGCCGGCTACGCCAGCCCCGCAGACTTGAGCGTCTGATAGGCGCGGATGACGCGGATGAGCTGAGCTTCGGAGCTGCGGTCCCCGCCGTTCGAATCCGGATGGTAGCGCTTGACCATCTCGGCATAGCGCGCCCGCACGGCGGCGGGCTCGGCGTCCTCCTCCAGCATCAGCACTTCGAGCGCGAGCACCTGGAGGCGGGTGAGTTCGCGTCTGCGCGCCGCCGGGCGCTCGCGGACGACATTGTCCTTGCCGAAGAGGCCGAAGTGATCGGCCGCGGCTTTGCCATCGCGAAAGCGCCGCATGGCGGCCGAGAGGCGATCCGTCTTATCGGCGCGGAACGACCAAGTGGGGCGATGGCCGCCCTCGGCATCCTTGGAGAACGCCTCGTACTCGGCGTCGCTCATGCCCTCGAAATAGTTCCAACGGCGATTGTAATCGCTCGCATGCTGCTGGCAGAACCACCAATATTGGTTGGCCTGCTCACGCGATTTGGGCGCACGGTGTTCGCCCGGCCGCGTGCACCCGATATGATCGCAAGCGCGCGGCTCGGTCTCCACGGACGCGCGGGCGGGATCGGGCTTCTTCACCCGGATGTCGACGAATTTGGGCCGGTAGTGGAATGCGCTGGCCATCGGAATTTTAGAGTATGGTCACAGCTATTGAACGGGACAAGGAATTGACAGATCGCGAAGAAGGCGCCTCCCGGGCTCAACGCATGAAGGAAGCGCTCATGCTTGCGTTTTCGCCCGCGACGCTCGAGATCGAGGATCAATCGGGCGCGCACGCGGGCCATGCGGGCGCGCGGCCCGGCGGCGAAACACATTTTCGCGTGCGCATGATCGCGGAGGCCTTTAGCGCGCTTTCGCGCATTGAACGGCAGCGCGCGGTGCAGAAGGCGCTTCACGGAGAGTTCGACGCGGGCCTCCATGCGCTCGCGCTCGATCTCAAGGCGCCAAAGGAGAGCTGATGCGGACCTTTCTGATCTGGACCGGCGGCCTCCTCCTGGGCGTGCTCTTGGGCGCAGGCTCGGCATTGGCGGTGCTTGGGTCGGGCGGCCGGTTCGGCAACGAACAAGTCGGCCAATGGACATACAACCGACTCGCCGGATCCAACGCCGCCGACCTCTATACGCGCGCCATCGTGGCGCGGGTGGGATTGCTCGCCCTCTCGCAGCGCGAGACGATCTACTTCAACCTCAATCGCGATGAGCTCGGCCATCCGCTTCGCGCGGCCTGCCGCTACAGCCTGACGGGCGGCGCCCTGCCGGCGCGCTGGTGGTCGATCACGCTCTACGCTGCGGACCACTACCTCGCGCGCAACAGCGACAACGCGCACTCGATTGACGCATCACGAGTTGGCGCAGGCGGCGACGGCGCGTGGACCGCCTATGCGGGCCCGACGCGGGATGCGGCGCGCAACTGGATATCCACGCGCGGCGCCGGCGACGGCTTCTCACTGACGCTCCGGCTCTACAATCCCGACGATCAAGCGCGCGAGCAGGCCCACGAACTGACGCTGCCGAGCTTGCGCGCGGTGACCTGCGAGGACGGGCAATGAGACAATGGCTTGGGCCGGCGCTGCTCGCGCTCGCGGCCGCACTCGGCGCGCACTTCGCGGTGATGGCTTCGGCGCCGAACGTCGTCATGAACACGGCGATGGACCGTTTGAGCGAACGGGGCGCGCGCGCAAACCAATGGGTGCACGCGCCGCGCGTGAGCGAGGCTTCGCGCACGATCGTGCGCCCTTCGCCCGACCTCGCCTATTCGGTCTGCGTCTATGATGTCGCAAACGGGCCCGTGCATATCCGCATGGGGCCGGGCGCCGCCTATTGGTCGCTCTCGCTTTATTCCGCCAACAGCGACAATTTTTTCACGCTCAACGACCGCGAGGCGGCGGACGGCGCCGACATCGTGATCGTGCGCGCGGGCGCGGCGCATCCGGTTGGGGCCGCGCGCGTCGTTGAATCACCGTCAACGCGCGGCATCGCGCTCGAGCGGCGCCTCGCGCCAACGCAGGACGAATTCTTGATTGCGGATGCGGCGCGGCGCGGCGACGTCTGCGAGGCCGTCAGGTGAACGAGGCGAGGCGGGCGGCCGCCAAGCGCGCGAGGGCGAGCGTCATCATTTTGCGGCGCGCCGGCGCGAGCGGCGACGGCGCCGGCATGCGCAGGATCGCGCCGCCAAAACCGTCGGCCACGATCAGCCCGGCATGCTCCGGAACGAGCGCCTGAGGAAAAGCCTCGGTCACCGCGAAGAAAAAGAGATCGCAATAATCGAGATAGTCCGGCCATTTCTGATCGACGGCATAGTCTGCGATGCAGGATTTGGTCTCGACGATCCAAATCTCACCCTTGGGAGAGAGCCCGCAAAGATCGGCGCGCCGGCCGTTCGCCAACGGCATTTCGAGCACGGGCGCGACGTTGTGATCCAGCAAGAGCCGCGTGACGCCGCGGGCGAGAAGCGCGGTCACATCGGGGCGGGAGAACGCCGGCTCGGACATCGAACAAACATCCCATGAGCCCTTGAGCGCAGCAAGCGCTGGAACCCACGCGGCAGCGCGCGCGTTTCCAGCCGAGGCGATTTCAAGGAGTTTTTCATGATGCGCGCATTGATGGCGGCGGCGGCGTGCGCCGCTTTGGCGGCGTGCGGGTTCGGCGCGTCCTATCCGACATTCGGCGACACCGCCTATCGGATCGAAGGCATGGCGGCCAATCCAGACGGCGGCGCCGCGGTGCGCACGATTATTTATCGCGATGGGCCGCAGATGCGGGTCGAGACGACCCTGCCCGCGCGCGGGCAAGTGGCGATCGTGTTCGATCAGGCGACCGACGCCGCCTACGTTCTCGACAACACGACGCGCACGGCGGTGCTGGTGCCCAATGCGGAAGTGCCCGAGCCGATGGAGGCGCCGTGGGCCGCGCTGGGCAGCGAGAATGCGCAGCGCACGGGCTCGTGCAATGTCGCGGGCGAAGCGGGCGATGAGTGGCGCGCGCGCTCGGAAGATGGGCAGGCCGAAAGCCGGCTTGCGTGCATCACGCGCGACGGGGTCGTTCTTCGCGTGCGCGAGAACGAGCGCGTGCTCTTCGAAGCGACCAATCTTGCGCGCGGCGAGCAGCAAGCCGCCCTCTTCGGCGTGCCGGCCGGCTATCAGATCGTCGATCCGATGGCGGCGCTCGCGCAGGTTGGCGAAACGATGGAGCAATTGGACAGCGTCGAAGCCGAAGGCGCGACTCCGCCCCCGGCGCGGACAAATCCGCCGCAACGGACGACGACGACCACAACAACGCAACAGCCCGCGCCCGCGCGCACGCCGCCCGGTTGATCACAACACCAGAAAAGCAAAACGCCCCGCCAGGCCGGCGGGGCGTTTCACTTTTCTCCGTGTTCAGACGATTATTCCGCAGCGATCGCAGCGGCCTTGACCGTGTTCAGCGCGTTCGTGTCCACGCCGAAATTGATCGTCTGCAGATATTTGATGCCGTCTTCGGCGATGGCGTCGCCGACCATCTCGTCGCCTTCGTTCTTGAACTCGTCGAAGTTGACGTACATCGCATAGAAGGGTGCGGTGCGGGCGGTGATGATGCCGGCGTTGTAGAGCGTCTTCACGAGCACGCGGAAGATGTTGGTGGATTCCTTCATCTGCTCGCGGCGGGCTTCATCGGTCGCGACCTTCTGGAAATCGGCCATGACGAGTTCCGGATCGAGGCCGAAGCGCTGGTAGATGTCCTTCATCTGGTGGGGCGCCACGAGATTGAAGAGCAGCGTCTGGAAGCAGTGCGCGGCCCAATCCTCGACGATGTTGTGTTCTTCTTCCGACAGCTTCGGGATGGTGCGGTCAGCCCAGATCTTCCCGAACTTGTGGTGGAAGGCTTCGTCCGTCATCACGAGTTGCGTGAGCTTGCGTGCAAGCGGATCGTTCCAGCGCTGGTGGATGGTCGCGAAGGCGCCCATGGCGAGGCCCTCGACCAGCATCTGCATGCCGATGATCTTTTTGTAGACCTCGGGCGCGTGCACGATCTCCTGCAGGAGCGTCGCGAGCGTTTGGCCGCACGGCAGGGGGCTGCCCCAGCGGGCCTTGATGTATTTGGCGAACGCCGTGACGTGACGGCCTTCCTCGCGCGTTTGGTTGGCGGCGTATTCCTGGGCGCCTGGATCGCGCAGCACGTGGCAGAGCGAGGCGGAGAGATTCAACGCGCCCTGCTCTCCATGCAGGATCGCGCTCATCGACCAGCGGGCGATCTCGTTCTTGAAGCGGGTGCGCAGCTCGGGGTGCTTTTCGAAGTGCGCGGTGACGTAGTCCGTGAGGAGCGCAGGGACCATCTCGTCCGGCTGCAGATCCTGCGTATCGAGATCCCAAGGCTCGGCTTCGAAATCGATGTATTTCTTGTCGAGCGGATCCCAGAAGTGATCGTGCGTGGCGGAGATGATTTTATCGAACGCGCTCGAGCGGTTGAGGTGGCGATCGATATCGAGCATGGCGCCGAAATCGGTCGGCGCGACGGCGTCATAGACCTCGTCCTTGGTGATCTGCCTGATCCCAGGCGCGCCGTCAGCCATCGCTCGTCTCCCTGTTCTGAAGATTATCTCAAGCCTTCACCCTACAGGCGAAGGGCGCCTTGATCAAGAAAAATGACGCTGGCGTCACTGTTATGGCCGCCTGGCGGCCTGGTCATTCCCGCGTGGCGGTGAAGTCCGTGTACGTTTGAGCCTCAGGCATAGCGCCCGTGGTGACCCGGGAGCGGCGGCCAGTCATGATCGCGGGCGCGCCAGCGACCGTTCCGGCGAAGTAATACGCCATGCGCGGCCGATCGGCGCAAAAGACGCTGAAGCGATGCCGGACCGTGCCGCTCGAACGCTCGGCCCAGTACTGGCCGAGGCAAGGCGCAGCGCCCAACGTGCCGGTGAGGCGGCCGCTTGCGCCCGTCTGCAAGGTGAGGACGCCGACTACGTTAGGGTCATCGATGCGCCAGGCGCCGTTCATGATCTGGTGGAACGGGAGGATTCCCTGCGTGAAGGTCTGCGCCACTGCAGCGCCGGCGAGCGTGAGAGCGAACAAGAGGGACAAGGCGAAGAAGCGCATGGAAGGCTCCCATGGAAAGCGCGCTCAGACTAAAGCACGAAGCGGGCGCGACGCGCATCGCCGGGCTCGTGATTCTTGCTAGGTAGGGCGGATGCAGGACGACTTGCACGCGCCATCCCTCGACGATTTCGAGCACGCCGCGCGGGCGGCGTGGGCTGGCCTGCCGGCCGGCTTCCGGGCGCTCGCGGGGGACGTCGTCTTCCGGATCGAGGACTTTGCCGAGGAGGAAATCCTCGCCGACATGGAGATCGAAGATCCGTTCGAGCTGACCGGGCTCTACAGCGGCGTCGATCTCACCCGGCAATCGGTTTCAGACCCGACGCCCGCGATCCCCATGGTTTTCCTCTATCGCCGGGCGATCCTCGAAGAATGGATCGAGCGCGGCGACGTGGGTCTGCGCGAACTGATCGCGCATGTGCTCGTCCATGAGGTTGGGCACCATTTCGGACTGAGCGACGAAGAAATGGACCGGCTGCTCGACGCGGCGGACGAGACCTAAGGAACGTTCCGCGTGGCCGGCAAAGCCTCGCGGTCGGCCATGCCGAGCGTGCGGCGGCAGAGTTCTTCGGGAGACTCCGCCTGATAACGCGTGGGATCCTGATCGCCGATGTTTTGTGCGTGGTTCACGCACCGATCCCAGGCGCGGATGTCCTCCATGCGCTGGGCGCTGGTGCGCGGGTCGCCAGGAGGCGCCGGCACCGGACGCTCGATCTGGCCGCGGACGACGACCCCGTCGTCGGCGGGCGGAGGCGAGGCCTTCTCTTCCTGAGCGTACGCAACGGAAGCGACCAAAGCGGCCGCCATCAGACCCAAAACCAGCTTCCGCATCGCCACGCTCCTCACCTCGTCCCTTCCCCAATAGTGGCCCAATAGTGGGCTTTGCTTGGGGCGCTTTGAAGGCCCTTCGCTTCGAGAACGAAGCAGGGGCCTGCGCCGTTCCTGGGGCGGCATTGCCGTTTTGTACATATTGCGCCTTGCCAAGCGCCTGGCGCGCGCCAGCTTTCGCCCGGCGCTTGACAGCAACCGGCAAGATTCGGGGCGTTTTATTGCGGCTATTTAAGACGAGAGCCGCATTTGACCGTGTTCGGACGACTTGAAATGTGCTTTCGAGCGAGGGCTTGAATTGTCCACACGGGCCGGCCGCGGACGCGGGCGGGCTTCCTAAAAAGGGTGACAGAATGCGCTTGGGCCTCATCAAAATCATCGCGGCGGCGGGCTTTGCCGTCGCGCTCAGTTCGTGCGCGAACATGACGGGCGACCAAACGGTCGCGGAATATTGCGCCGAAGAAGGACACGCCAACCACGACATGTGCGAAAACTACGCCCACACGGAAGGCGTACGCACCTCGCTCGGCGACCGCATCGCCGATCTCTTCGGACGCACCGAACGCGCGCAAGCGACGGCCGATGAGGCGATGGCGCGCCAGCTCACCTGCTCCACGCACACGCTGCGCAACCGCCAAACCGGCTCTTGCTCCGAACCGGGCGCGACGCTGACGAGCTGCGTGCAGACACGTTACACGACGCGCGCGGGCGGACTTTCGATCCTGCGCGCGATCAACGACACCGAATGCCGCTTCAACACCCGCGTTCTGGAAATGCAGGTGCGGTGCTGCACGGTCGGGACTGAATCCGCGGATGCGACGACCGTCGATCAGCCGGCACCGGCGCCGCAACAATCGACGCCGGAACGCGTTTCGTAATCACTCTTAGCCAAGCTGGTAGTCGGCCTCGAGCGCGTAAACGCTCGGGGCCGATTTTCTTATGCGGCTCGAAAACAGCGCGAATCGATCGACGCGCCAGGGCTGCGTTTCAAAGAGCGCATAACGCTGCTCGAACGCAATCAAGCGATCGCGATCGGGATTGCGCAGGTACGCGATCGTCACGTGGGGCGTGAACTTGCGGGGCTCGGGCTTTAGCCCCGCTTTGCGCGCGGCGCGCTCGCAGGCGGCGGCGAGATCGGCGAGCGCGGCGCTTGCTTCGGCGCCGATCCAGAGCGCGTTCGGCTCATCCTTGCCGAACACGCCCGTTCCTTTGAGCCGAAGATCAAACGGACGCGCGCGCAGCGCGGCCTCCGACAGCGCCGCGTCGATATCGTCCGCGACCGGCTCGGCGACTTCGCCGAAGAAGCGGAGCGT
This sequence comes from Hyphomonadaceae bacterium, assembly GCA_050246475.1. GTDB lineage: Bacteria > Pseudomonadota > Alphaproteobacteria > Caulobacterales > Aquidulcibacteraceae > CADEEL01. The sequence continues at coordinate 17,935 of JBFWVZ010000001.1, forward strand.
AAGGTGCAGGTTCTCGCGCGGGCGCCACGCCGCACCGGGCACGCCGCGCTGGATGGCGATCAGACGCGCGGCGACAGCGCCTGGAATCTCTAGCGCGGCGAAGAGACGAAGCGACATGCACTGCGCCTGACAGCTTTTTCACGCGCGCTCAATTGTTGTTTATGATTTGTTCGACGTGACGAGGCCTGATGCTGAAACGCGCTCTCGCGCCGGCCGCAAACGTCGGACCGCTTCTACTGGCGCCACGCGCCATGCGGACGTTTTTGTCGGACGGGAAGATCGAACAAACGCAACGAGCGTTCCGGCGTCGTCTGCTGCAGAGCTTCAACAAGTGAACGGCGCTGCGACGTCGTCTTCCTACGCGAGAAGAACATCATGCGTCTTTGCCTTGCGTCAAGGGAGAAATGCGATGCGCGGCGCCGCAGACTTGGCGAGGCTCGCAACGCATTGCAGCATGCGGACGAGCGAGGCAGGCGCGTGCGGGAGGAACGACAATGAAGTCTTGCCAATTCTTCATGTGGGCGCGCGCCGCCGCGTGAGGCGGATCTTGCGCATGTTGCGCTCCGCGCTCGCCGCTTTCGCTTTGTCGGCGCCGGGCGCCGCGATGGCGCAGCCTGGAGACGATCCGTTCGCGAACGCGCGCGCGCAACGCGTGGCGATCGACAATTATCATGGCGATGTCATTTCGCCGTTTCTCGCGCGCGATGGGCGGACGCTCTTGTACAACAACCGCCCGGACGGCAGCGCGAGCTCCGACCTGCTTTACGCCGTACGGGTGACCGCACACAGCTTCCGTTTCGTCGGGCCCGTGCTTGGGGCCAATTCACCGGAGCGCGATGCGACCGCGAGCATGGACCGCGCCGGTCGATTCTATTTCGTTTCCGAACGCGCATACGAGCGCACGCTCAACACACTCTACACGGCGCCCTTCGCCGGCGGGACGATCGGCGAATTGCGCGCGGTGACGGGACTTGAGACGCGCGAGGGGAACCGCATCATCGCGGACGCCGAAATCAGCGGAGATGGGCGATCGATCTATTTCTCCGACGCCTTGCGGTTTGGAGGCGACTTCGTCTGGGAAGCGGACCTGCACGTCGCGCGGCGCTACGGCGTGGGCGTGTTCGCACGGGACAATCGCTCGCGCGCGATCTTCGCACGGATCAACACGCCCGATCTCGAATATGCGCCGGCGCTTTCGGTCGACGAGCGGGAGATCTATTTCACGCGGCGCTCCCGGATGCCCTTCTCGGCGCCGATCATCATGCGCGCGGCGCGCGGCGATCCGCGCATCGCATTCGGCGCGCCCGCGGACCTCCGGCTCGACGGATGGGTCGAGAGCCCAAGCGTGGCGGCGGACGGATCGGTCTATTTCTCGCGCCGCGAGGACGGCGAATACCGGCTCTGGCGCTTGCCGCGAAATCCTTCGCGCTAGTTGGGCGCGTGGGGCTGAGCAAGCCCTTCGAGCCAAGGCGAAGCGGGCGCATCGGGCACGACAACCAAGACATCGAACGACTCGATGACGCGTTGAAGGTCCGCGGAGAGATGCTCCCAACGGCGGCCGCGCAGGCGCCAGACGCGGAGATCGTAGATCGTGAGCGCGTTGCGCTCCGTCGTCGGCGCAAGGATCGGCCACGTTTGCGCGAAGCCTTGATCGCAGGATTCCGGCGGACCTTGAAAGCTCGCAAGCGAAGAACTCGGGCCGCACACCGTCATGATCGAGAGCGTTTCGAGTCCTTCGGCGCGAAGCACGTTGGCGACGAAGCCGCCGAGCCCGGGGACGTGGGTGGGCGTGGGGCCGTTATAAATATGGTAGGCGCCGAACTTCAGCATGACGCGCGGAAATTGGCCGTCGGCTTCGCGGGCGGCGCGCCAGTGGGCGAGAAAACCCCGCTGCATCATGCGTTCGCGGGCGAGGTTCGCCAACGTGGCTTCGCCGGGACCGTCCGTGAACGGACGATAGATCGCCTGACTTGCGAGCATCGCATCGACGAGCGCGGCCCAGCGGGCGTCGCGGCGCGCGGAGAGATGGGCGCGGAGTTCTTGAAGGGGCGCGGCTTCGCTTTGGCCGAGCCATTGGATGTTGGCGCGGGCTTCGCCGGCCAAGCGGGCGGCGAGTGCGCGGGCTTCGGGATCGCGGGCGTTGGCGGCGATCTCATCCAACTGCCAAGCGGCGGCGCCGATGAAGGTTTGATCCAAACCCCAGATCGCGGGCGCGCGGCGGGCGCGGCTCGTTTGCAGCACTGTCGCGACGAGATCGACTTCAGGCGCCCAGGTCAGGAAGGGCGCGGCCATCGCGCCGCCGCGCGAGGCGACGAAGCGGCCCCATGCTGACGGCCCGCCGGCGCGGATCTCACGGACGGCGGCTTCCGCGACCCAAGGATCGGTTTCGATGGCGGCGTAGTTGAAGCCCGCATCGGCGAGATCGCGCCAGAGCGCTTCGCTGAAATGGGCGATGCCGCTATTGCCGTGATCCTCCCCGATCATCACGGCGTGCGAACGCGCGCCGAGGCCGCGGAGAAAATCCGCGCCTTCGCCCACCAAACGGCCATTCTCGATGCGGGCGACGTGGCGGGAGTGTTCGATGAGCGCGGGGAGAAGATCGCGGGGCTGCGCGTTGGCGGGCGCGGGGGGCGGCGGCGTGGGCGCCAGCGATTGCGCACAAGCGGGCGAACCCAACAACACAGCGGTCATCGAGGCCGCCGCCAAAAACGCGCGCATGCATTCCCTCCCCTGCTTCTCGAAGGAGGGATGCGGCGGGCTCTTCGATTGGATGCTGGCGGCGCGCGCCTCAAGACGTATCGGCGGCGCGCCAATCGGGCGGGGGCGGGAGCGCGAAGCTCAAGAACCGCGCAAGGCGATAGGCATCGAGCTGATCCTCGTAGCCGACAAGATCGTCGTGGTTTCGTTCGGGCGGGCGCAGCCAGATGGTTCGCTTGCGATCGTGATGGAGGCGGCGCGCGAGGCGCTGCGCATAAGGCGTTGGATCGGCCAGTGCGCGGCGGACCGCTTCGATGCGCTCCGCCAGCGTAAAGGCGTAAACGTATCCCGAAGGCAGCGCCTTTCGCCCACCTTCCGGCGCGACGCGGCGCGCGCGCTTCTTGGCGCGGCGCGGCGGGGGCTCCGTGACTTTAAAGACGACGCCCCAGCGCGCGGGATCGGGCTGAGCAAAACCAGGCTTGCCGCAGGAATAATGCACGCGGCGGCGCAAGGCCGGCTGCGGGGGCAAGGCGTTAGGCTTAGGCATCGAGGCCGCCTCGATGAAGATCAAGCGGCGCGCGAATTCCTCCAGGGGCTTCAGCCAGCGCAGCATCTTCTTGTGCTCGCGGCGCAGCATGACCTGGCAATCCATGAGCTCGCGCGCGGTCGCGAACGTATCGACGAAGAGCTCCCAGGCCCGGCACGCCCATTGATGGGCGGCTTTGAGATCGAAGCCCCGAGGGGGCAGATGGAGGGCGCTCGCTTGGTTCATCTCGTTGGCTCTCTCGCGCTTCCTTCTCTCTTGGTTTCGATGGGCGGCCATGATGCCATGGCGTGAAGCCCGTCCGATCGAGATGCCGCTATCCCCGCTTTTTTGCTGATTTAGAGGCGAATCGGGCTGCTTTCGGGCGCGCCCAATCCTTTGCATCTCGCGCGCGCAATCCCCGCTTCGCTTGGCGCGGCGGCGTTTGATTCGCCCAAATCCCTTATAAACCGGCAATAATTGCGCCCTTGCCCGGCGCGAGTGTGGCTCGGAAGCCGCGTTTTCATCGGAAAAATGCGGGTTTCTGCGCGATGGGGCTCGTTTTTGCCTATAAAACGCGGAAAAACGCCGCCGCGATTCAGCAAGCAGAAGGGATTCGCGGCGCTATCGTCACCCGCCCGACGAAGGCAGACGACGCAAAGAGACAAGACAAAACCCCAATCCCACCAACCCAAACCAGACAGGAAGAGATCCAATGGCACGCAAAGCGATGAAGAAGGCGCCCGCCAAAAAGGCTCCGGCGCGCAAGAAAACCGCGAAGAAGGCCGCCGCGCCTGCTTCCAAGCCCGTGCGCGTTACGGCGCCCGCCGGCAAGACGATCACGGCCTCGGCGCTGCTCCAAGCAGTCGCCGACCACACCGGCATGAAGAAGTCCGAAGCGAAGCAATTCGTGGAAGGCTATTTCGACGTCGTGCGCGCGCACGTGCTCAAGGGCGTCAAGGTGAAGATCGGCGATCTCGGCATGATCCTCATCCGTTCGCGCAAGGCCCGCATGGGCCGCAACCCTGCGACGGGCGAACCGGTGAAGATCAAGGCTTCCAAGAAGCTCGCGTTCCGCCAATCGAGCGTGATGAAGGCTGCCGTGATGGGCGGCCGCTAAGAAGCGGCGCACTTCGCGAACAGAATAGAGAGGCGGCGTGAGCGATCGCGCCGCCTTTTCTTTTGCGCGGCTTCGCTGTGACGGGTGATGGAAAGGTGGAGCCGCGCGGGTTGCCTGAGCCGGCCTTCAAGGCGAGGCGTTCGAGCCTCATGATCGTCGTGGAGGAAGTCTGCTCCTGGCCCGGAGCGGACATTTGCGAAGCAACGCCTGTCAGCTTGCCCGTGCTTCGGAATCAGTAACACCCTCACACATAGGCAAGCCCATGCCTCCCTCCTTCCATTGGGAAAGCAAACCACATGCAGGGCATTTAACACACGGAACCAGCCGTTCGAGCGTCCGCATAAGGAGGGAATGCGCCACCCGCTCGGAAACGGAGGGTTATGATGAAGTTGTCTGCTCCGATCTTTCAGTTGAAGCGGCGCGCGAAGGCGATGTCCCGCGATACGAAAATCCCACTTACGGATGCATTGAACCGCGTCGCCGAGAGCGAGGGATTTCGAACTTGGAGCCTTCTCGCGGCGCGTTATGCCAAACGCGATCCTGCGCCGGCAATTCTCGCAAGTTTTGAGCCTGGCGATTTGGTGCTCATTGGCGCGCGCCCCATGCAGGGCAAGACGCTGCTAGCTGAAGATTCTCGCGGAAGCGCACAAAACCGGTCGTTTCTGCGGCTATTTTAGCCTTGAGTACTCGAACGCGGAGGCTGGCGAGATTCTCACATCTTATGGCCTCAAAGACTCCGATGTTCTGCTCGATACCTCGGATGCAATCTGCGCCGACTACATGATCGCGAAACTGACTGCGGCGAAGCCCGGCGGTGTTATCGTCGTCGATTATCTTCAGGCGTTGGACCATCAGCGCGAGAAGCCTCCGTTGGCCGATCAGGTTGCGGCGCTCAAAGCGTTCGCCGCCCAAGCAGGCCTGATCTTCGTCTTTATCTCGCAGATCGACCGCCACTACGACGCCGACGCAAAGGCGTTTCCAGACATCGCCGACGTTCGCATGCCGAACAGGATCGATACCGCGATGTTCAACAAGACCTGCTTTCTGCGGGAGGGCGAGATTGCTCTCCACGACGCGGGGCTGGCGGCAACCTAGCTGATATAGCGGCGCCGTAAGACTACGGCGCCGCTATCTTCCGCTTCCGGCGAAAAGCGGAACTCGTCGCCCTCTTCCGCTAACACTGTGTCGTGACCGTCAATCGAAACATTCTCATCCGCCGCGCGACGGACAAGGATGCGCCCGCGCTCAAGGCGATCCTTTACGATACATACGCGAGCACGTGGCTGCCTGAACTGACGCGGGAAGCGGCGGGGCGGTTTCGCGATGAGGATCGGCCGGGCGTCTATTTCGGCGCGCGCGGCGCGCTCTTCTGGATCGCGGCGTGCGATGGCGAGCCGGTCGGCTTCGTGGATTGGGACGGCGATTTCGTGAACGCGCTCCATGTGCGCGCAAGCCACGCGCGCATGGGCATTGGCGCCAAGCTGATGGATTTGGCGGAGGCGGAGATCGCGCGCGCGGGCTTTGGCGCGGTGCGGCTGGAGACCGACACGTTCAACACACGGGCGCTCGCCTTCTACGCCAAGCGCGGCTATCGCGAGGCCGATACTTATTCAGATACAGAATGGGAGAGCGGGCTGACGACGCTGCTGCTCATCAAGTCGCTGCGGTGAAACGCGCCGGTTGACGGGAACCCCGCTGCTGATCGGGCGTTGCGGACGATGGTCCATGTTGTACGGATCGCCACCTGCTCTTTCAGGAGACGAGCATGAGCGAAGAACCGACCCCGCGCCCGGCGCGCGAACCCAGCGGAAACAACAACAAAATGAAATGGATCGCGGGCGCGGCCGCCGCGGCTGTGCTGATTGGAGGCGGGGTTTGGGCGGTTTCGACCTACGGCCCGAACCGCACGACGGCGACCGACACGGCCTACAACGCCGCTTATTCTCCCGACGCGCCCGCCGACTATGACGCGACCGCGCAAGGCGCTGCGCCGGGCGGCGATCTCCCGGCCGCCGACGCCGGCGAAACCGAGACGGCAAGCGCTGCGCCGCGGCCGCGGCGCGCGACCACCGCTGCACGCGCCGAGCCGGCCGAAGCCGTGATCGGCGTCTCCCCGGACGAGGAGGCAAGCGTGCAGACGGCTTCCTATGAGAGCGATGAGATCACGGTGACGCCGTCGCGGCGGCCTGTGTGGAGCCGCACGCCCTCGGCGCGCCGGCTCTCGAATTATTACCCGGAACGCGCGCTCGAGCGCGGGCGCGAAGGCGAAGCGTCTCTCGCCTGCACGGTCGAATATGGCGGCGCGCTCGATTGCGTGCGCGTTTCGGAATATCCGGCGCGCTCAGGCTTCGGGAACGCGGCGCTGCGGGTGGCGCGCGCCTTCCGCCATGCGAGCGAACGCGCCGACGGCAGCGCGGCGGAAGGCAGCCAAGTCAATCTGCGGGTGCTCTTCCGGCTCGAAGACGAGCCGCGCCGCCGCGCGCGCTACGCAAGCCGGTGAGGTTCGCCGCCGCCCGGCAGATCGAGCCCGGGCGGCGGCCCTCCTCCATCCGCCCCACAGGCGATGCGCGTTGCATCGCGCTTCAATGCGTCTAGGGTTCTCGCCAACAAGAAGATTTGGGGTGGGATAAAGTGGCGGAGACGACAGCGGACGGGGCGCCGGCGGGCGAGGCGCGAAGCTATGGCGCGCCCTCTTATCGCGGCTACGTGCTCTTCACGCTGACGCTGGTTTACACGCTCAATTTCATCGACCGGAATTTGCTCAGCGTCATCGCGCAGCCGGTGATCGATGCGTTTCAGCTGAGCGACAGCCAGTACGGGTTTCTCAACGGCCCGCCGTTCGCGATCTTCTATGCGCTGATGGGCATTCCCATCGCGATGGCGGCGGACCGCTTCAACCGCGTCCACATCATCGCGCTTTGCATCGCGGTTTGGTCCGTGATGGCGGCGCTGTGCGGGCTGGCGACGAGCTTTCTCTTTCTGCTGTTCGCGCGCATCGGCGTGGCGATCGGGGAAGCGGGCTGCACGCCGCCGGCCAACTCCCTCATCGGGGATTATTTCAAGCCGCGCTCACGCGCGCACGCGCTGGCGATCTATGCGATGGGCGTGACGATCGGGGGCGCGCTCGCCAACGCGTTCGGCGGACCGATCGCGACGCAGCTGACAGGCGAAGCGGTCGAGCAATTTCTGCTGAGCATCAACCTCGCCGGCGTCTTCGGGCCGATCGATTGGGCGAATGTGGAAGGCTGGCGGCTTGCGTTCATCGTGATCGGGGCGCCGGGCGTGCTTGTGGCGCTTCTCGTGCTCTTCACGGTCAAAGAGCCGCCGCGCGGCTATAGCGATCCGCCCGGCGTGCAGCGGGTGGAGAAAGCCAGCATCAGCGAGACGCTCAAGGAGCTCGCTACGAAGCCGACCTTCTGGGCGATGGCGATGGGCGCGGCGCTCACAGCGCTTGTCGGCTATGGGCTCGCCGGCTTCCAGGCGCCGATGATGCAGCGCATTCACGGAATTAATCCTGGCGAATTCGCGCTGCAATACGGCGTGCCGCTCGCGCTCGCCGCCGCGGCGGGCACCTTCATCGGGGGCTTTGCGACGGAACGGCTGACGCCGCGCTTCCCGCGCGCGGTGACGTGGATTCCGGCTGTCGGTTTGCTTGCGTCGATCCCGCTCTATGAAATCGCGTTCTTCATGCCGGATGAGCAGCTCTCGCTGGCGCTGCCTGTATGGTGCATCGCATCGGCGCTGCACTACGCCTATCTCGGCTCGCAATATTCGATCGGCCAGGGCGTGGTCTCGCAGCGATCGCGCGCTTCGGCGATCGCGGTGCTGCTGCTGACGGTCGCGCTCATCGGGAACGGCTTGGGGCCGCAGATCGTGGGGTGGCTCAGCGATTACTTCATGAGCACGCAGATCAGCGCGCTCGGCATGGACGGGGTGCTGACGAACGACGTCTGCCGCGCGCGCGAGGCGGTCGCGGCGCTGCCGGAGGCGCAGCAGCGCGCGTGCGCGACGGCGTACGGCGAAGGCTTGCGGCTCTCGATGGCGGCGACGACGCTCTTCTTCATCCCCGCGGCGCTCTTCTTCCTCTGGTCCGCGCGGACCTATCTGCGCGATCTCGTCGCCAAGCACTAAGTGGCTCACGACCCCCTTCGCGGACTGAGCACGCCAGCCAGGGTTTTCGTTGTCGGCTACGCGCTGATCTTATGCGCCGTCATCGTGATGGGCGTGATTGTCGGGTTCTTTGTGTCGGTTGAGCCGATCTCGACCATCGCCAAGGTTTTCCTCGTCATCGCGCTTCTTCTAACGGTCCGGTTCTTCACAGACGTTTGGCTGCCGCGACAGCTGCGAGAGATACTTCCCGACGATTCACTCGATTTTGCGCGCGCACAGACTCAGTGGCGCCTTTGGCGAATGTCGAGGGCAACGCGACGCCGCACGCCCGTGACCAACGAAAGCGAAGAAGAAAATAATACCTGACACGCGATGTCAGCTAAGGGCGCTTAGAACGCTCCGCACCGACGGAGGCGTTCGTGGATTCACACCCCCTCTTCCTTTCACGGCGCGGCGCGATGGCCGGCGCCTTGGCTCTTTCATTTGGAGATACGCTCATGACTCAAGCGCTGGCTGAGACGCAGGACGATCTTTCCCATCACGCGCACGATTGGGATTGGCTGGTTGGGCGCTGGAGCGTGCGGCATGCGCGCTTGCGCGCGCGGCTCGCGGGCTCAACCGAGTGGGAAGAGTTCAACGGAACGAGCCATTGCTGGCTGACGATGGGCGGCTTCGGCACGTGCGACGACAATGTGATCGAGATCGGCACGGGCACGTATCGCGCGATGGGCATCCGCGCGTTCGACCGCGCGACGCGGCTCTGGTCCATCTGGTGGCTCGACGAACGCTATCCGGATCACATCGAGCCGCCAGTGCGCGGGAGCTTCGCCGACGGCGAAGGGCGCTTCGAGGGCGACGACACGCTCAACGGGCGGCCGATTAAGGTGCGCTTTCGCTGGACGAACATCACCGGAGCGAGCGCGCACTGGGAGCAAGCGTTCTCGGAAGATGGCGGGGCGACGTGGGAGGTGAACTGGCGGATGCAGTTCACGCGGGCGGATTAGACATCCACCTCGGCATCCAGCGCATTGTCTTGGATGAATTCGCGGCGGGGTTCGACGACATCGCCCATGAGTTTGGCGAACATTTCGTCGGCCTCGTCGGCATGGGAGACCTTGACCTGCAGGAGCGTGCGGGCGTTGGGGTCGAGCGTCGTCTCCCAGAGCTGATCGGCGTTCATTTCGCCCAAGCCTTTGTAGCGCTGGAGGGAGACGCCCTTTCTCCCGGCGGCGAAGACGCTGTCGAGCAACGAGAGAGGCCCATGCACCGCGCTAGAATCCTCGCCGCGCTTCAGGGAGACGGCGCCGGAATAGGTTTCCTTCAGGGCCGCCGCGCGATCGGCCAAGCGGCGCGCATCGGATGAGCCGAGCAGCGCGCGATCCAACGTCACGCGCTCGGCGACGCCGCGCACCGTGCGCTCCAGCACCAAGGCATGATCGGGATCGAAGCGCGCGGACCAATTGGCCTCGCCCTCCTCCGCCAACGCGTTCAAACGCGCGGCGGCGGCTTCGGCTTCGGCGTTCGAGGCGTCATGATGGAAGGCGCCGGCGATGACGGCCTGCTCCAGCACATGATCGGGCGCGCGCTGACGCAGGCGCGCGATGAGCGCTTTGACGGAGATGGCCTCGCGCGCGAGGCGCTTCAGATCCTCGCCCGCGATCTGTTGGCCATCGCCTGTCATCAGCACGGCGTTGGCGACGCCTTCCTCGATCAGATACGTCTCCAGATCGGGCTGATCCTTGAGATAGCGCCCGGCCTTGCCTTTAGCGGCTTTGTAGAGAGGCGGCTGCGCGATGAAGAGATGCCCGCGCTCAATGATCTCGGGCATCTGGCGATAGAAGAAGGTGAGCAGCAGCGTGCGGATGTGGGCGCCGTCAACGTCGGCGTCGGTCATGATGATGATCTTGTGGTAGCGCAGCTTGCCGACCTGGAAGCCCTCGTTGGGGCGCTCTTCCGATGAGCGGCCGATGCCGGCGCCCAAAGCCGTGATGAGCGTGCCGACCTGATCGGAGCTCAGCATCTTATCGAAGCGCGCGCGCTCGACGTTCAAGATCTTGCCGCGCAGCGGGAGCACGGCCTGGTTCTCGCGGTTGCGGCCTTGCTTAGCCGAGCCGCCGGCGGAATCGCCTTCGACGATGAAGAGTTCGCTCTTGGCGGGATCGCGCTCCTGACAATCGGCGAGCTTGCCGGGGAGCGATGAGACGCCCAGCGCGGTCTTCCGGGTCATCTCACGCGCCTTGCGCGCGGCTTCGCGCGCGGCGGCGGCCTGGACGATTTTCGTCATCACCGCGCGGGCGTGGGAGGGATTTTCCTCGAACCAGCGGGAGAGCGCCTCCCCCATCAGACTTTCGACGACGGGGCGGACTTCGGAAGAAACGAGCTTGTCCTTCGTTTGCGACGAGAATTTCGGATCGGGGACTTTCACCGAGAGCACGCACGTCAGACCCTCGCGCGCGTCATCGCCCGTAATCTCGACCTTTTCCTTTTTGGCGACGCCGGAGGATTGCGAATATTGATTGATCACGCGGGTCAACGCCGCGCGGAAGCCGGCCAAGTGCGTGCCGCCATCGCGCTGCGGGATGTTGTTGGTGAAGCAGAGCATCGTCTCGTGATAGCCGTCGTTCCATTCGAGGGCGGCTTCGACGGTCATCCTATCGCGCTGCGCGCGCACGATGATGGGATCGGCGATGAGCGCGGCCTTCGCTTTATCGAGATGCTGCACGAAGGCGGCGACGCCGCCCTCATAATGCATCGTCTCCTCGAACGGATCGGCGCCGCGGAGATCCTTCAGGATGATGGTGACGTTCGAATTGAGGAAGGCGAGCTCGCGCAGGCGATGCTCGAGCGTTTTGCGGTCGAACTCGACTTGGGAGAACGTCGCGGGGGACGGCAGGAAGCGCACGCTGGTGCCGCGCTTGTTCGGCGCCGGTCCGCGAATGGCGAGCGGCGCCTCAGGCTCCCCGCCCTCCTTGAAGCGCATGAAGTGCTCCTGGCCGTCGCGCCAGATGGTGAGCTCCAGCCAATCGGAGAGCGCGTTGACGACCGAAACGCCGACGCCGTGGAGGCCGCCGGAAATCTGATCGCCGAACTTCCCGCCGGCATGCAGGACCGTCATCACGACCTGGGCGGCGGAGACGCCTTCGACCGGGTGGATGTCCGTCGGGATGCCGCGGCCATTGTCGATGATTTCGGCGGAGCCGTCGGCGTGGAGGATGAGCTCCACGCGGTCGCAAAAACCGGCCAGGGCCTCGTCGATCGCGTTGTCGACGGCCTCATAGACCATGTGGTGGAGGCCGGAGCCGTCATGGACGTCCCCGATGTACATGCCGGGGCGTTTTCGGACCGCCTCCAAGCCTTTGAGAACCTTGATGGAATCGGCGTCGTACGTCGCCGGTTTTGCGCTGGGCGTCATGCGTTCGGAATCGCTTGGAAAATGGCCTCCCAATCTAGGGATTCCGGCGGCAAAAGTCTCGTTTTCCGCCGGGAAAAACGCGCGTTTCGACGCAAGAAAACAGGCGCGAAAAGCAGGGGAAATCGGGGAGCGGCTTTCCCCTTTTTGGGGCATTGCGGTGCGCCGTTAAGCACGAGGCTTATTGAGCCCCGCATCCAAAGAATTTTGGGGGTTTCATCCATGAAAAAGATGTTGGCCGCGATCGCCGCGGCCGCTGCGCTCAGCTTTTCTGGCGCGGCGCAAGCGTGGGATTGGGAAGGCTTCTATGTCGGCGGCCAAGTCGGCTACGGCTGGTCGGAAGCGGAAGTCGATATCCCGAACTACGTTCAGCCCACATTCGATGTGGACACGGACGGCTGGATCGTCGGCGCGTTCGCCGGCACGAGCTGGAATGTCGGGGGGCCGTGGTCCGTCGGCATCGACGTCGAAGGCAATTGGCGCGACTCGGAAGGCTCCGCTCCGTCGGGCGCGCCGGGCGAGACCTACGACATCGAATCCGATTGGAGCGCGAGCGTTCGCGGCACGGTCGGCTACGACGTGACGCCGGCGACGGAAGTCTATGTCGCGGCGGGCGCTGCGTGGACGGAAGTCACCACGAACTACACGCCGGGCGGGTTCCCCGATGACGAAGACACGCTGACGGGCTGGACCGCGGCCGTCGGCGTCAGCCACGACTATAACGAGAACGTCTTCACCGCGATCGAAGGCCGCTACACCGATTACGGCGACGGCGACTTCGTGCATGGCGGCCCCTCGAACATCGAGCACGACGAGTGGGGCGTGGTGGCGCGCGTGGGCTGGCGCTTCGGGCGCTGAGATTTCAGCCAAGCATTTGCAGACTCTTCAGGCCGGGCGGAAACGCCCGGCCTTTTTCTTATGAGCGCACCAGATGCTCGGCGAGCCAGGGCAGACGCTCTTCCGGGAATGAATCCTGGCCCTCGGCGGGAATGAAGAGCGCGGCATTGTCAAACGCGCCGGCGTGGAGATCGATCTCCTCGGGCTTTGCATCCTGCGCCCAGGAGAGCGTCGCGCCGCACGTCGCGCAGAAGCCGCGCCTGACGCCGGGCGAGGATTCAAAGAGCGCCATCTCCCCTCGCGTGAAGACGACGTCCTGCGTACGGCAATCGGCATAGACGGAGACGGGCGCGCCGGTGGCGCGGCGGCACGATTGGCAATGGCAGAACGCCACCTTCATGGGCGCGGCGCGCAGCTCAAACCGCACCGCGCCGCAGAGGCAGCCGCCCTTTTGCGGAAACTCCATCCCGCTCAGTTCGGAATGAAGACCGGCATGTATTCGTAGCCCTTCACGAAGGAGGACGTGACGCGTTTGGGCTCCTCGACGACATCAATGCGATCGAAGCGTTTGAGGATCTCCTCCCACACGATGCGCAGCTGCATTTCCGCCAAGCGATTGCCGACGCAGCGATGGATGCCGAAGCCGAAGGCCAAGTGGCGGCGCACGTTGGGGCGATCGATGATGAACTCGTAGGGGTTCTCGATGACTTCATCGTCGCGGTTGCCGGAGACGTACCACATGAGGACGCGATCTCCCTCCTTGATGGTCTTGCCGCCGACCTCGACATCGCGCGTGGCGCGCCGGCGCATGTAAGCGAGCGGCGTTTGCCAACGGATGATCTCGCTCACCATCGAGGGGATGAGCGATGGGTTGGCGCGGAGCTTATCGTATTGCTCTGGGAATTTGTTGAGCGCGTAGAGGCCGCCCGAGATCGAATTGCGCGTGGTGTCGTTGCCGCCGACGATCAGGAGGATCAGGTTCCCGAGATATTCGAAGGGCTCCATGTTCTTGGTGGAAGCGCCATGCGCCATCATCGAAATGAGATCGTGGCGGGGCGGCGCCTTCGCGCGCTCATTCCAGAGATTGGTGAAATAGCCCAGACATTCGAGCAATTCGGCGCGGCGCGCGTCCTCGCTTTCGACGATGCCTGAATCGGGCGCCGCGGTCGCGACATCGGACCAGCGGGTGAGCTTGCGGCGATCCTCCCACGGGAAATCGAAGAGCGTCGCGAGCATTTGCGTGGTGAGCTCGATCGAGATCGCGTCCACCCAATCGAAGACCTGGCCGCGCGGCATCGCATCGAGGAGACCGGCGGCGCGTTCGCGGATGGTGTTTTCCATGCGGGCAAGATTGTCCGGCGCGACGATGGGCGAGACGGTCTTGCGCTGCTCATCGTGCTTGGGGGGATCCATGGCGATGAACATCGGCAGACGGAAATCTTCGTCCGGATCCGGAAGAACGATGGTCGGCTCGCTGGAGAAGGCTTCGTGGTTGGTGTCCACGGCCATGATGTCGTTGTATTTGGTGATCGACCAATAGGTCCATTCTTCGTGCGTGGTGCAGAAGTGAACCGGCGCCTCTTTGCGCAAGCGATCAAAGTAGGGCCACATCACATTGTCGCGGAAGAGCGCGTTATCGGCGGGGTTCAGGGCCTCGATGGGCATCTTGGCCACCTTCTCGCGCTCGGCGCGCTGGGCCTCCGTTTCGCGCGCGCCATCGGCGGCGATGCGGCCAGGGCTCGATTTTGCGGCGACGCTCATGGGGTTCCTCCGTGACGCGCTTAGAACGGTGACTGGTGCGTCATCTTCGATTGGAGAATGGCGCCAAATCGCGCTTCGTCCAAGGCCCGCGCGGCGATATGGCTGAGCGCAGCCGGGAAGCGTGCGATGAGAATAGGATTTTCGATGCGGCGGCGCGATTTTGTGGCCGCAAGCGCGGCGCTTCCCTTCCTTCTCGACGGCGCTCGCGTGCAGGAGGCGCTCCCGACAATCGATACGCTTGCCGCGCGCGCCATGGCGGCGGGCCGGATGCCCGGTCTCGGGCTCGCGGTGACGCGCGGGGGCGAGACGCTCCTCGCCAAGGGGTACGGGCGCGCGAGCCTCGCCTTCGATGCGCCGGTCAACGAGCGGACACGCTTCCAGATTGGCTCGCTGGCCAAGGCGTTCACGGCGACGGGCGTGCTCATGCTTGTCGAGGCTGGGCGCGTCGATCTCAACCAACCGATCGGGGATTATGTGCGGGACTTGCCGGAGGCATGGCGCGCGCCGAGCGTGCGGCGCGTGCTGACGCACACAAGCGGGCTGCCCGCCTACGACCTCGATGACGATTTCTGGGACCGGCCGCTTCCACGCGCCGAACTCATCCGCCGTGCGGGGGCGGCGCTCTATTTCGAGCCGGGGCGGAGCTTTCTCTACTCCAACACAGGCTATTGCGTGCTCGGGTGGCTCATCGAGGACGTCAGCGGACAAGGCTACAGCGATTTCATCCGTGAACGGATCATCGCGCCGCTCGGCATGGAGGACGCGCGCGGGGACGATGCAGAGGCCGTGATCGAGGGGCGCGCGGAGCCCTCCCTATACGACAATGGCTGGCGTCATGCCGTGCGGATGTCGCGCGACGTTTCCGCCACCGGAGACGGCGGCATCCTCTGCTCCGCGCGCGACTATACGCGGTGGCTTCTGGAAATGCGCGCGCCGACGCTGCTTTCACCGGGGGCCGCGGCGAATCTGCGCGAGCCGGCGACGCTCACCAGCGGACGCGGCTATCCCTACAGCATGGGCTGGGACGTAGAGTCGGTCCGTGGGCGGATGTTTTGGGCGCATTCCGGTTCAGTTCCAGGCGTCACTTCGTTTGCACGCCACGACGGGGAGACCGGCGTCTTTCTCTCCACGAATTGCGAAGCGCCGGGGATGACGGGACGGTTGCGGGCGCTGGCTGGCGAGATCGTGGAGGCGCTGGCGCCACAAACGACAGAGTTTTCGCTGCCGCCGATGCGCGATCGCGCGCCACACCTCACCCAGCGCGCACGCGACGTGCTGACGCGGGGCGAAGCGCCCATCGACCGCGCGTGGCTCGCCGAGGATTTGCTGCCGCTGCTCGATACGCCGCAACCGGAGGAAGCAGCGCCATCTTTTGAGGGCGTCGCAGGTCTCGCGCTCGTTGAAGATGGGCGCGCGCTGGGCGTGCGCGTGCGGCGTTATCGCTTGACGTTCGATGATGGGCGCATCGCGACGGTGCGCGCCGGCACGCTCAGCGATGGGCGCATTGCCTGGATGGTGCGCTAAACGCCGACGCGGAACATCTGCGCGCGCGCGGCGAAGGCATCGAAGAGATTTTGATCGGTGCCGGTCAGCCAGGCCTGGCCGGGGCTTGCGAGCAATTCCTCGAAGAGCGCGGCGCGGCGATCGGCGTCCAGGTGCGCGGCGGCCTCATCGACCAGGATGAGCGCGGGGCCGGCGCCGGGATCCTCGGCAAGCGCGCGCGCGTGGGCAAGGACGAGGCCGATGAGGAGCGCCTTCTGCTCGCCCGTCGAGCTTTGATCGGCTGGCATGTTCTTCGGCGCGTGGCGGACGAGGAGATCGCTGCGGTGGGGGCCGTCCAGCGCGCGGCCGGCGCCGGCGTCGCGGCGGCGGACATCCCTGAGAAGCGCGGTGAAATCCTCTTCAACGTCGGCGCTCTTATCGTGGGCGATGAAGCGTTCTTCGAGCGCGCCTTGGAGCGCCAGATCGGATTTCGGAAAGGCGCCTTCGGGGCGCGCGCGGATCGCGGCCTGCAGCATATCGAGCGTTTCGACGCGCGCGGCGGCGAGCGCTGAGCCATGGGCGGCCATTTCGCGCTCGAGGCCGCCCAACCAGGCATCGTCATAAACGTTGTCGTTCAAGAGGCGCTGGCGCTCGCGCATGGCGCGCTCATAGGCGGCGGCCTGATGGCCGTGCTCGGGTGCGCGGCCAAGCACCAGGCGATCGAAGAAGCGGCGGCGATCGCCGGCCGGGCCGGAGAAGAGACGATCCATTGCGGGCGTCAGCCATGTCATGCGCGCGGCGCGGGCGAGATCGCCGGCGGTGGCGGGCTCGCCGTTCAGCCGCGTGACGCGCTTGACGCCGCCTTCGGGCGTGCGCTCGGCGCCGACGCCGAATTGCATCGCTTCGCCATCGGCCACGATGCGGGCCGCGACGCTCCAGGGGCGCAGGCGATCAACCGCCCCCTCCTCGCCGCCGCGCGCAGCCTCCAACAACGCGGCGCTGCGCAAGCCGCGGCCGGGCGCAAGCATCGTCAACGCTTCGAGGATGTTCGTCTTGCCCGCGCCATTGGCGCCATAGAGGCAGACGGGACGGGAATCGAGCTCCAGATCAAGGTGCGCGTGATTGCGGAAATCGACCAGCGAGAGACGCGCGCACCAGAGGCGGTGGCCCCTCTCCCCTTGCGGGAGAGGGTGGCGCGCGGCGCCGGGTGAGGAATGATCGCTCGTCATGGGGGCGTTGGCGCTTCCACCCCTCATCCGCCATCGCGCCAAGGCGCGATGACACCTTCTCCCACAGGGGGAGAAGGAGAAGAGACGCTCTGCTTCCTCACACCCTCAGCGGCATGAGCACGTAAAGCGCGTGATCGTCGCTCTCATCGCGCACGAGCGTCGGGGAGCCGGAATCGGCCAACTCGAAGAGCGCGCTTTCGCCGCCGATCTGCCCCGCGACATCGAGGAGATATTTGGCGTTGAAGCCAATCTCCATCGGCTCATCGGTGTATTCGGCGGAGAGATCCTCGGTCGCCAGGCCCGCATCGGGATTGTTGACGGTGAGCGTCACCTTATCGCCCTCGATGGCGAGGCGCACGGAGCGCGAGCGCTCGGCAGAGACGGTTGCGACGCGATCGACCGCTTCGGCGAAGGCTTTGTTCTCGATCTTCAGCTTCTTCGAATTCTGTTTCGGGATGACGCGGTTATATTCCGGGAAAGAGCCGTCGATCAGCTTCGATGTCAGCACCGCATCGTTCAGTGCGAAGCGAATCTTCTGCGGCGAGACGGAGATATCGACGACGTCGGCGGCGTCATCCAGCAAGCGGCGCAGTTCGTTGATGGTTTTGCGCGGGACGATGACGCCGGGCATTTTCTGCGCGCCGTCAGGCGCAGGCGCATCGGCGAGCGCCAAGCGATGGCCGTCCGTCGCGACGCCGCGGAGCATGGCGCCGTCGCCGTTGGCGACCGTGTGGAAGAAGATGCCGTTCAAATAATAGCGCGTCTCCTCGGTGGAGATCGCGAAGCGCGTCTTATCGATGAGGCGGCCCAAATCGGTTGGGTGAATCTGGAACTGCGTCTCGAATCCATCGGCCGGCATGAGCGGGAAATCATCGGCGGGCAGAACCGGCAGATGAAGGCGCGTGCGCGCCGCCGAGATGAAGAGGCGCGGATCATCCGGATTGAGCTCCAGGCGCACAGGCGCCTTCTCCGGCAGCTTGCGGACGAAATCGTAGAGATTGTGCGCGGGCGCGGAGATCGATCCAGGGCGCTCTATTTCAGCGGAGACGCTTTCGGACACCTCGATATCGAGATCGGTCGCGGTCAAACGCAGCGCATCGCCTTTCGCGGAGAGCAGCACGTTCGACAGGATCGGAATCGTGTTCCGGCGCTCGACAACGCTTTGCACATGGGTGAGCGCTTTCAGGAACGCCGCGCGCTCTATGGTCAGACGCATTAAGCCGCCTCTATGGTTCATGCCGCCGGGCACGCGCCCGGCCGGGCGACCCGAATTCTTGCGAGTCGCGCGGCAAACCTAGCAGAACCTAAGCGCAGCCCAAGGTCTTTGCGGCCTCGCCTAGACCGGTTCTTTCAAAATCAGGCGCTTCAAGACATCGATCTCGACCCGAAGCTTGGGGTCGCTCTCCAACAACTCGGTAATCTTGTCGCGGGAGTAGAGGATCGTCGAGTGATCGAAGCCGCCGAAACGGCGGCCGATATCGGGCAGGGAAGCCTGCGTCATCTGCGTGCAGAGATAAGCCGCGATCTGGCGCGGACGCGCAAAGGCGCGCTGGCGTGAGCGGGTGAGCAGCTGATCGACCGTCATGTTGTAGTGGCGCGCGACGACCTTCTTGACCGTCTCGACCTTGACGGGCCGCTGGGCGCGATCGTTGATTTTGCCGCGCAGGGCCTCTTCCGCCGTCTCCACACTCACCTCTTCCGAACCCACGATTCTTGCCTCCACAACGAGTTGGCTCACCGCGCCGTCCAACAGGCGCCCAGAGCCGACGATCCGGCGCGCCATCATATCGAGCGCGGCGGCTGAAACTTTGAAGCCCGCATTGGTGCGCGCGTAGTGCGCGACCTTGGCCTCCAGGATGCGGCGGCGCAGCGCCTCATCCGGCTCGGCGATTTCGCAGAGTGCGGCGCCGGTGAGATGATGCTTCAAGCGATCGTCGAAGCCGGCGAGGCCGTCGGGGCCCTGATCCGCCGTCAGCACGACCTGGCCGCCGCGGCGATTGATGACGGCGATGGTGTCGAGGAATTCCTCTTCCGTCGATTTCTTGCCGGCGATGCGGTGCACGTCGTCCAGGAGGAAAAGATCGGGGGCGCGCACCTTGGCCTTGAATTCGGTCAGGTTGTTGGTGCGGCGCAGGCCCGATTGGAATTCCTCGATGAATTCCTGCGCCATCATGTAGCTCACCTTGCGCGCGGGGTTGGCGCAGAGCGCCGCGAAGGCGCAGGCGTGAAGCAGATGCGTCTTCCCGCAGCCGGGCGCGGAGTGCAGCAGCACCAGCGGGAAGCCAGTCCCCTGCGCGGCCATCTGCATCATCGTGAAGGCGCGATGATTCGAGTGATCGACCTGAAAGGTCTCGAACGTGAAACCCGGGAAGGCCGGCATGGGCACGACAATGGCGGGCTTTGCGCCGCCGGCCCGGCGCTCGCGCACGAACTCGCGGACGGGCTCGGGCAGATCGGCCTCGACCTGAATTTCGATGCCCTCCTCCAGGCGCATCTGGGCGCGGAGGCGCGCTTCGATCCGGTGCTGGGCCTGGAGGCGAATCCAATCGCGCGCCGTGTAGGTCGGCGCGGTGAAGAGAAGCACGCCATTGTACTGGGCGGCCAGCTCCAGGCGCTCGAGATAGGATGAGAAAATCTCGGCGCCGAACTCGGCCAGCAGCTCGCGCTGCACCCGCTCGTATACTCGGACAGCGCCATCCGCCGCCGACACGCCGTCCCACGCGTCATCGCGATCCATCGCCCCTCGCCACTCCGTCTCTAGGCCACCCCTTGGCAGCGGCCGATCCACGTCGCGAGCCCCCCCTTGGGCCCAGCGGCGAAAACCTCCCCGCGGCCGAAAAAGCCATCGCTTTTTCCGGCCCGTCATGCCGTGTTGAAATGCATGTCGCGGAGGGCGTGATCGCCAACCGCGCGAACCATGGCGTCATCGTTTTGTCGCGTCAATCGGGTCGCTGTTGCGTGGTTGAAACGACGGGCTAAGCGCCTGAAAAATCAGCTGGAAAAATTCGTGAGCGGAAATTAACTCGCACGCGGCGCGACTCTGGAAAAGCGCCGAAAAGGCTGTGAAAATCAGGCCTTCCGCTGCGCAAAAGTCAGCCAAAACTTCGCCTCTCAGGCGAGTGCGAACCTATTGTGAAAAGACAGGATTCAGGGCGCGGCAGAAGCGCCCGAAACGACCGTTCAGGCGCGCTTGGCTTCGCCCGCGAGCGTCTTCACACGCTGGGTGAGGCGCGAGACCTTCCGGGAGGCGGTGTTCTTATCGAGCACGCCCTTGGTGACGGCGCGCATCGTCTCGGACTCTGCGCTCTTCATGGCCGCTTGGGCGGCTTTCGCATCGCCCGAGGCCAGGGCTTCCTCGACCTTGCGCCAGAAGGTGCGGACCCGCGAACGGCGCGCCTTATTCACTTCCGTGCGGCGGGCGATGACGCGGATGGCTTTCTTGGCGGAGTCTGTGTTGGCCACTGGGATGATCCGGAAACGGTCTGAAATGGAAGCGGGCGGGTATAGGGGGCGCGGGGGCCGGGGTCAATGCGGGCGGACGCCCTGCGGTGCGACGAAAACCGCCCGTCGAATGCGCTTGGCGCGGGCGCGGACGCGCCTTTAGGGTCCGCGCCGAAATTCACCCGCCGGAGAAATCCCGCATGCGCCGTTTGCTCGTTGGCCTCGCCGCCCTCCTCACGCTCGGGGCCTGCGCCTCTTCTTCAACGGCGCCGCGTGCGCCTGCAACGGACGGCGCGCTTCAAATCGCGCCGCTTCAGTTCAGCGAGCGCACGCTGCCCAATGGCCTACGCGTTTTCGCGATGCCGGATGCGAACACCGCGAACGTCTCGGTGCAGGTTTGGTACGATGTGGGCTCGCGCGACGACCCCGCCGGGCGCTCGGGCTTTGCGCACCTCTTCGAGCACATCATGTTCAAGGCGACGCGCAACATGCCCGCCGAAATGCTCGACCGGCTGACGGAAGACGTGGGCGGCTTCAACAACGCCTCCACGTGGGACGATTTCACGAATTACTACGAGGTGGTGCCGGCCAATCATCTGCAGCGCGTGCTCTGGGCGGAAGCCGAGCGCATGGGCTCGCTGGTGATCGACGAGGCGACGTTCGATTCCGAGCGCGCGGTCGTGCAGGAGGAGCTCCGGCAGAGCGTGCTCTCCAATCCCTATGGGCGGCTCTTCTATCTCTACATTTCGCAGACGGGCTTTACGCGCCATCCCTATGGGCGCCCCGGCATCGGCTCGATCGAGGATTTGCAGGCCGCGACCGTTGCCGACGTGCGCGCGTTTCATGCGCAATATTATCGCCCCGACAACGCGGTGCTCGTCGTCTCCGGGAATTTCAGCGAGGCCGATCTCAATCGCTGGGTCGATGAATATTTCGGCCCGATCGCTAGGCCCAACCGCGAGATCCCTCGCGTCACCGTGACAGAGCCGCCGCGCGCGGGCCCGCGCGAATACACCGTGTACGAACCAAATGTGCCGCTGCCGGCGGTCGTGGCCTCCTACCCCGCGATCGAAGCGCGCAGCCCGGACATGCCGGCGCTGCTCGTGCTCGACGGGATCCTGTCTACCGGAGAAAGCTCCAGGCTCTATCAAGCGCTCGTCTATCAGCAGCAGGTGGCGGCGGACGTCTTCACGTTCTTCGAGCCGACGCGGCAAGCGCACACCTATTCCGTCGGGGCCATTCTCTCGGAAGGGCAAACGCCGGAAGCGGGCTTGACCGCGCTCAACGCGGAAATCGCGCGGCTCCGCGACGGGCTCGTCTCCGATGCGGAATTGCGCGAGGCGCAGAACGAATTGGTGATGAGCGCGCTTGGCGAGCGCGAGACCGCGTTCGGGCGCGCAACGACGCTGGCGGAATCGCTCATCCGCTACCGCGATCCGCGCTACGCCGATCAGATGCTGGCGCAGATCCAGCGCGTGACGGCCGCGGACGTGCAGCGCGTGGCGCGGTCGCTCTTCAACGAACAACAACGCATCACGATCCGCTATCTCTCCGAAGAGAACCGCCCGGCCGGCGCGCGCGAAGACGAGATCACGACCGCGCCGACGATCCAGGCGCAGCGCCTCACCGTGCCGGCCAACGAGATTCCGACCTATGCGCTGGCGCCGGAAGCGACGCGCGTGCGCCCGCCCCCGCCAGCAGCGGAAGTGCTTGCGCGCGTGCCGGCGACGGCGGAACGCACGCTTGGGAACGGCATGCGCGTCATCGTCGCGAGCCGGCCCGGCTTGCCGCTGATGAGCGCGGAATTGCGCGTGCTTTCCGGCGCATCGAGCGATCCGGCCGGGCGCGCGGGGCTTGCGGGCCTCACCGCCGATCTCGTCACCAAGGGCACGGCGACGCGCGACGCCACGCAAACGGCGCGCGAGATCGAATCGCTCGGCGCATCGCTCTCCGCGAGCGCGGGCGCCGACAGCTCGGCGCTTTCGCTCTCCACGCGCTCTGACCGTGCGGCGGAAGCGTTCACCGTGTTTGCGGACGCGGCGCGCAACGCAGCGTTCGCAACGGAAGAATTGGAGCGGCAGCGCCAACAAGCGCTCGACGGGCTCTCCGTGCAGCTGACGACGCCGGGCGCGATAGCGGCGATGGCGCAAGCGCGCGCGATCTTTGGCGGCGCGCCTTATGGCGGGACGGCATCGCCCACGACGCTTGCGGCGATCACGCAAGGCGATGTGCAGGCTTATCACCGCACGCATTGGCGGCCCGACAACGCCGTGCTCGTCATCACCGGCGATCTCACGGCGGCGGAAGGCTTCGCGCTCGCGGAGCGCTTCTTCGGCGATTGGGCGAGGCCTTCAACGCCGATGCCGGCCGAGCCCGACGCATCGCAATGGGCGCAGGCGCCGCGCGCGATCGTCATCGATCTCGATGAGGCGGGCCAATCTTCCGTGAGCTACGGCTTCCGCACGGTTTCGCGGACGGACGCGGATTATTTCCCGACGCTCGTGGCGGCGACGGTGCTGGGCGGGGGGTATTCCGCGCGGCTCAATTACGAGATCCGCATCCGGCGCGGCCTCTCTTACGGGGCGCGCGCAACCTTTGCGCCGCGCCTGGCGCCGGGACCGATTATCGCTTCGGCGCAGACGCGCAACGACGCGGCCGACCAAGTCGTGGGGCTCATGCAGGATGAGCTGCGGCGCATCGGCAACGAGCCGATTGCGGCTGCCGAACTCACCGCGCGGCGCGCCGCGCTCATCGGGGATTTCGGGCGCGACGTGGAGACGACGTCTGGGCTTGCCGATCAGCTGTCGCAGCTTGCGCTCTTCGGGCTGCCGCTTTCGCGGCTGGAGACGTATGTGGCGGATGTTTCCGCGGTGACGCCTGAACAAGCGCAAGCGGCGGCGCGGCGCCTGCTCGATCCGGCGCGGGGGGATCTCGTGGTCGTCGGTGATGCGGACATCTTCTGGGACGCGGTGCACCGGCGCGCGCCCAATGCGGAGCGCATTCCGAGCACGGAGATGAATCTGGATCGGGCGGAGTTGCGGTAGCGGTGGTCTTGCATCCACGGCGGTTTTCAAGACCGCTGCCTTAAACCACTCGGTACCGCGCACGCGCGCATGGGCCCCGGACTGATGCTTCGCATCATCCGGGGATCGGTGGTCAGCGGTGCTTGAAAGCCGGCGGGCGTTTGGCGACGAAGGCGGCCATGCCCTCTTTCTGATCGTCCGTGGCGAAGAGCGCGTGGAAGGTGCGGCGCTCAAACAGGACGCCCTCCTCCAACGTGGATTCAAACGCGCGATTGACCGCATCCTTGCAGGCCATGAGCGAGGGCAGCGAATAGGACGCGATCGTTTTCGCGGTCGCCAGCGTTTCCTCCATCAGCTTATCCGTCGGGACCACGCGGGCGACCAAGCCGCTGCGCTCGGCTTCGGCGGCGTCCATCATGCGGCCGGTCAAGCACATCTCCATGGCCTTCGCCTTGCCGATGGCGCGCGTGAGGCGCTGGGAGCCGCCCATGCCGGGGATGACGCCCAGCTTGATTTCGGGCTGGCCGAATTTCGCGTTCTCGGCGGCGATGATGAAATCGCACATCATGGCGAGCTCGCACCCCCCGCCCAGCGCAAAGCCGGAGACGGCGGCGATGATTGGCTTGCGCGCCTTGGGCAAGCGGCCCCAATCGGCGAAGAGATCGTCGCGCATCACATCGGCGTAGGATTTGTCCGCCATCTCCTTGATATCGGCGCCGGCGGCGAAGGCGCGCTCGGAACCGGTGATGACGACGCAGCGGACGGCGTCATCCTTCTCGATCTCATCGAGTGCGGCGTTCAATTCCGTCACCACCTCTTTGTTCAAGGCGTTGAGCGCCTGGGGGCGGTTCAAGCGGATGATGGCGATTGCTTCGTCGCGTTCGATCAAGAGCGTGTTCATGTCATTCCTATCCTTGGCGGGCGCTCTAGCGGGCGCGATCAACGCTGGCAATGCGCGCAGAAGAAGGTGGAGCGGCCCGCCTGGACGACGCGCTTGACCGCGCGATTGCATGTGCGGCAGCCCTCGCCTTCTCTGTCATAGACGCGGAAGCGCTGCTGGAAGCGGCCTTCGCGGCCGTCAGCGGCGGCGTAATCCCTGAGCGTCGAGCCGCCTGCATCGAGGGCTTCGTTCAAGACGGCGCGAACCTCATCTGCCAAGGCATCGAGGCGCGGGCGGGAGATTCTCCCGGCCAAGCGCCGCGGATCGATCCGTGTACGGAAGAGTGCTTCGCATACATAGATGTTCCCCAGGCCCGCGACAACACGTTGATCCAGGAGCGCGGCTTTGACGCTCGTCCTCTTGCCTTTGAACATCGCCGCCAGGTGAGCGCCGCTGAACGCGGGTTCGAGCGGCTCGGGGCCGAGGCCGGCGAACCAGGGATGCGATTCAAGCTCAGCAGCGGCGATCAGATCCATGTAACCGAAACGGCGGGGATCGTTGTACTCGATGCGCGCGCCCTTATCGGTCTCGACCACAACGTGGGTGTGCGCGGGATCGGGCGGCTCGGCATAGTAGAAATCGCCGAGCGGGCGTTTGGGCGCTTCGGGCTTATAGACGACGAAGCGGCCGCTCATGCCCAGATGCATCGTCCAGACCTCGCCGGTGTCGAGCGCGGCGAGGAGATATTTCGCGCGGCGCTTGAGGGCGGTGACGCGCGCGCCTTCAAGGCGCTTGGCGAAGCGTTGCGGAAACGGAAAGCGCAGATCGCCCCGCTTCGTCAGCGCGCGCTTCAGCGTGCGCCCGACCAGAATGGGCGCCAAGCCGCGGCGGACCGTTTCGACCTCAGGCAGCTCAGGCATGCGGCGTTAAGCACGTTTGGCGCATCGGGCGCGATATAGCGGCGCGAGCGGGCGCCCGCTATGGTCCGCGCGATCATGGCGCGCGAAGAAGAAACCGTCTCCTTCGGATTCGAAGAGGTGCCGAAGGCCCAAAAGGCCTCGCGCGTGCGCGCCGTCTTCGACAGCGTGGCTTCGCGCTACGATCTGATGAACGATGCGATGAGCGCGGGGCTGCACCGGCTCTGGAAAGACGCCGCGGCCGACAAGCTCAATCCGCAGCCGGGCGAAATCATTCTCGACGTCGCGGGCGGCACGGGCGACATTGCGCGGCGCTTGAAGAAGCGCGCGGATGCGGCGCGCGCGCGGCGCGGGGGCGAACCAGTCGACATCACCGTCCTCGACATCAATGTCGAGATGCTGGCGGCGGGGCAGAAGCGCGGCGAGGACGGGCTTGCGTGGCTCGCGGCGGACGCGGAACATTTACCATACAAGGACGCGCACGCGGACGCTTACATCATCAGCTTCGGCATCCGGAATTGCACCGACATCGCGGCGGTGCTTGGCGAAGCGCGGCGTGTGCTGAAAACCGGCGGGCGCTTCTTCTGCCTCGAGTTCTCGCGCCTGGCGGTCGGCGCGCTCGATCCCCTCTATGACGCCTATTCGTTCCGCGTGATCCCCGCTTTGGGGCGCCTCATCGCGGACGATCCGGATTCGTACAAATATCTGGTGGAATCGATCCGGCGGTTTCCGGATCAGGAACGCTTCGCCGCCATGATCCGCGCGGCAGGCTTTTCGCATGTTGGTTACCGCAATTTCGCGGGCGGCGCGGCGGCGCTGCATTGGGGCTGGGCGCTTTAAGTGTTCTCGTGGATCGAACATTCCTTGAGGCTGCTGCGGGTCCTCTGGATCCTGATCCGCTACGACGCGCTGCTGCCCGAAGAATATCGCGAGCGGATGCCGATCCGTTGGCAAATCGTGGGGGACGTGCTGCGCGTCTTCGCGCGGCGGCGCAAACCCCGCACGGTCGGCGCGCGGCTGGCGGCGGCGCTGGAAAAACTCGGGCCGGCTTATGTGAAGGTGGGGCAATTCCTGGCGACGCGGCCCGACATGATCGGCGTGACGCCCGCGCAAGAGCTGGGGCGCCTGAAAGACCGCCTCCCCGCTTTCCCACGCGTGCAGGCTCTCGACACGATCAATGCGGAGCTCGGGGCGACGGAGACGCTTTTCGGCGCGATTTCGGAAGCGATGGGCGCGGCCTCGATCGCGCAGGTGCACCAAGCGATCCTGCCCAATCGCGAAGGCGTCGTTGCGATCAAGGTGCTCCGCCCCCGCATCGAGAAGAAGCTGGCGAAGGAATTGGCGGCGCTCAGGTTCGCCGCGCAATCGATCGAGTTCTTCTCGGTGCGGTCGCGCCGGCTCGAGCCCGTGCAGTTCATCGATACGGTTTCCTCCGCGTTGGAGCGCGAGCTCGATCTGCGCCTGGAGGCCGGCGCGTGCGCGGAATTCAAGGATGTCGCGGCGGCGGACGGCTTTCTGGAAGTCCCCGCCATCGATTGGACGCGCTCGGCCAAGCGGGTGATGACGCTCGATTGGGTGGAAGGCATTCCGTTCACGGATCATCGCGCGCTGGACGCGGCGGGCGCGGACAAGCCGGCGCTGGCGATTGCGCTGACGCGCGGGTTCCTGGCGGCGGCGCTCGATCACGGCTTCTTCCACGCCGACATGCACGAGGGAAACCTCATCTATGGCCGCGACGGCAAAGTCTGGGTGGTCGATTTCGGAATCATGGGGCGGATCGGCCCCAAGGAACGGCGCTATCTGGCGGAAATTCTCTACGGCTTCCTGCGGCGCGATTACCGGCGCGTCGCGGAGGTGCACGCCGAAGCCGGCTATGTGCCGGAGCGCTTCACGGTCGAGGAATTCGCGCAGGCGCTGCGCGCGATCGGCGAACCGATCTTCGGCAAGACAGCGGACGGCATTTCCATGAGCCGGCTGCTGCTGCAACTTTTCGACGTGACGCACATGTTCGGCATGCATTTGCGGCCTGAACTCGTGCTGCTGCAGAAGACGATGGTGCAGACGGAGGGCGTGGCGCGCGCACTCGACCCGCGCCACGACATGTGGGCGGCGGCGCGCCCGATCGTCGAGCGCTGGGTGCGGCGCGAGCTTGGGCCGGAAGGCCTGGCCAAGCGCGGCGTCGATGAAGCGAAGGATGCGTTCGGCACGCTACGGCGTTTGCCGCAGACGCTCGTGGCGCTCGAAGCGGCGGCGAAGGCGGTCGCGCGCGAGGCGCCCGCGGAGGAACGCGCGCGCTTCCAGTGGATGAGCTTCTGGGTGGGGTTCGCCGTTGGCGCGGTCGTCATGCTGATCGTGATGGCGGCGGGCGGAGACAATCCGGCGCGGCCGCAGCGTGTGCGCGAGGCCCCCGCAGCCGCGGCGCCGGCGCGCCCAGCGCCGGAGCCTTCCGCGCCGCAAGTCGATCCCGCGGCGGACACGGAAGCGCCCGCCGCCCCTGCCCCGGAGACGCCGGCGCCGGCGGCTGAGGTGGAAAAGGCTGCGCCGGGCGCGCCTTGAGCCTTTGATTTTCATGGCGCGGGTGCTATTTTGTCTATGTTGGACAAAAGGGAGCGCCAGAGATGACCGATTGGACGGTCGCGGACGCCAAGAACCGTTTCTCCGAATTGGTGACCAAGGCGCTCGACGAAGGGCCGCAGACCGTCACGCGGCGCGGCAAGAGCGTGGTCGTGGCGCCGGCGGCGATGTTGGAGGCCGTCTCGCGCGGGCCGATGGCGGTGGGGCGGATCGAGTTCGATCACCATGCGCCGGTGGCGGCGCAAGAACTCAGGGTGCTGCTCATCATCGGGGGCGGAATCGCGGCCTATAAGAGCCTCGAATTGATCCGTCTGCTGAGCAAAGCGGGCGTCAGGACGCGCGCGATCCTCACCAAAGCGGGCGCGGAGTTCGTGACGCCGCTCTCCGTTGGCGCGCTCAGCGAGGACAAAGTCTATCGCGAACTCTTCGATCTCACCGACGAAGCGGAGATGGGACACATCGAGCTTTCACGCTCGGCCGATCTCGTGGTCGTGGCGCCGGCGACGGCGGATCTCATGGCGAAAGCGGCGAACGGCATCGCCAACGATCTCGCCTCGACGACATTGCTCGCGACCGACAAGCGCGTGCTGATGGCGCCGGCGATGAATGTGCGGATGTGGGAGCACCAAGCGACGCAGCGCAATCTCAAGCGCCTCGAAGCGGACGGCGTCGCGTTCGTCGGCCCTGACGTGGGTGCGATGGCGTGCGGGGAGTTCGGCGCAGGGCGGATGGCGGAGCCGGAAGCGATCCGCGACGCGATCCTCCGCCTGCTGACGAACGAGCAGACGCTTGCGGGCAAGCGCGTGCTGGTGACGGCGGGACCGACGATCGAACCCATCGATCCGGTGCGGTTTCTCTCCAACCGCTCCAGCGGCAAGCAGGGCTATGCGATCGCGGCGGCGCTCGCGGCGCGCGGCGCGGCGGTGACGCTCGTTTCCGGCCCGGCGGCGCTTGGCGATCCGCCAGGCGTCAAGGTCAAACGCGTCGAGACGGCGCTCGAAATGCTCGGTGCGGTCGAAGCCAGCTTGCCGGCGGATGCCTTCGTCTCGGTCGCGGCGGTGGCGGACTGGCGGCCCGATCAGTGTGCGGACGAAAAGATCAAGAAGGGCAAAGGGGGGGCGCCCAAGATCGGCCTCACCGAAAACCCGGACATCCTTGCGACGCTTTCAAAGCCGGGGCCGAAACGCCCCACCCTCGTCATCGGGTTCGCGGCGGAGACGAACGACGTCGAGGCGCATGCGCGCGCGAAGATCGCCAAGAAAGGCTGCGATTGGATCGTCGCCAACGACGTCTCCGGCGACGTGATGGGCGGCGACGAGAATGAAATTTTGCTCATCAAACGCGAAGGCGCGGAGCGTTGGCCGCGGATGAGCAAGGAGAAGGTCGCCACGCGGTTGGCGGATGAAATTGCGTCGGCGCTGCACGAAGCGCGCGCGCGACAGAGCGCTTAAGCGCCTCGCGCGCGAAAGGCTTCGTGGTTAACGCGCTTCGTTGATAGGATCGCGCGTTCGGAGCCAGCGGGGCGGGATGCGCGCGCTCATTGCCATAGCGACAGCGACCGCGCTCGCAGCGTGCGGGCAATCGCAATCATCCGCGCCCGCGGCGGCTTCGGCGCCGACGCCATCGGCGTCGCTCAATCTCGCGCAAGCGGGGGCGCGCCTCATCGAAGGCGAGACGCTCGTGCCCGTCACGTTCGCGGATGGGCCGCTCACGCAAAGCGGCGAAGCGCACGGCTACGCGACGAACGTCTATGCGTTCCACGCGCCCGCAGGCGCCACGCTCGACGTGACGCTGACTTCGCCGAGCACGATGCTCTATTTCGACATCCGCAACGCAACGGACGGCGCCATCGTTTACAACAGCACGATGGGCGACAACGCTGACGCCTGGTCCGGCGCGCTGGCGGAGGGCGATTATCTCGTGCGCCCGTTCCTCTATCGGAACGCCGCGCGGCGCGGCGACAGCGCCCAATACACGATCGCGCTCACGCTCCGCTAACTTTTCGCGGCGCCGCAGCTTGCGCCGCCCAGAACACAAAAGCTCGCGCAGTATTTGTGATTGAGCGGCACTGCGCGCGCGGCTTCCGCCAGCGTCTCGCCCAATTCGAATTGCGAATCGTAGGGAAGCAGCGTGCAGGCAAGCACCGTGGGGCGCGCGGCGCCCTTGCGCTTCACCACCATGCGTGCGGACGCGCACATCACGTCGGCGGGGCTCTTGTCTAGGATGCCCCAACACGCCTCCGTGATCTCGGGCGGATCGGCGTCGGGCGCCATTTCCGGAAAGATGACGAGCGCGGCGGGATCGGCGGCGTTCACGGGAATCGCGCGGCTCTTGAAGAGATCGCGAAAACCCTCGCGCAACGCATCCTCGCTTTCGCCGGAGAAATGCCGGCCGGCGACCTCGACACTGAAGCCCTCCTCCGCCAGCCAGCGCAGGCCGGCCATGGTCTTCTCATAGGCGCCGGGTCCACGCTCGGCGTCGTGAACGTCCGCGGACGGATCATCGAGGCTGACGCGCAGCCGCAAGCGACCGGGAAAGCGTGCGTTGAGCGCGGCGAGCTCTTTCTTGCTCCGCGTCATGGGGCGCATGGCGTTGGTGAGCACCAGGACCTGATGGCCGCGCGACAAGCTCTCCTCAAGGATGGCGATCATGGACGGATTCATGAAAGGCTCGCCGCCGGTGAAACCGATGAGGGAGACGGGCAAGCGATCGCGCGCGATCTCGTCCAGGTAGGGGCGCACGTCCTCCAGGGAGAGGTAGGCGAGACGATCGTTGCGCGGGCTGCTCTCGATGTAGCAATGCGCGCAGGTGATGTTGCAGAGCGTGCCCGTGTTGAACCAGAGCGTTTCGAGCGCCTCCAGCGCCACCCAGGCGCGCGCTTCGCCCTTCGCGGTGAGGCGGGGATCGGCGAACTTGGCGGGCGGCGGCTCTTCGATGAGCGACATGGGGGCGAATCCGTTATGGCTTCGCCCATGAATACGCAGGCGATCAGGGTTCAGGTTTCGACCTTACCGCATTTTTCCGGGTTGGAACTGCCGGCATACGAAACCGCGCTCTCGGCGGGCATGGATTTGCGCGCTGCCGTCCCGGCCGAGGCGCCGATGGTGTTGGCGCCGGGCGAACGCGCGCTGGTTCCGACCGGGCTGACGATGGCTTTGCCGGCGGGCACGGAAGCGCAGGTGCGGCCGCGTTCCGGGCTTGCGCTCAAGCACGGGATCACGTGCCTCAACACGCCCGGCACGATCGACGCCGATTATCGCGGCGAACTCAAGGTGCTCTTGATCAATCTCGGGCAAGAGGCTTTCACGATCCAACGCGGCGAGCGGATCGCGCAGTTGATCGTCGCGCCCGTGACGCAAGCGGATTGGGAGCGCGTGGAGATTTTGCCGGAGACGCAACGCGGCGAAGGCGGATTCGGATCGACGGGGCGCTAGCCTAAGTGTCTGAGATTGAGCCTCCGGGATGGCGCGATGATGAGTTGACGAAGTTTTTGGCGGCGGCGCACGGCAATCGCTACGCGACATTTGTCAAGAAGCGAGAGGCGACCACCCTTTTGATTCAAATCGACGCGTGCTTCTTCAAGGTCGTCGATGGGTGGATCAACCCTCGCCCATGGTTTCCGGGGCTACTTTATCTGCGTTCCCATGCGGCGTTTCGGGCGGCGTGCGGATACTCACTATCCGGTCAAACTGCAGACGCTTATCCGCTGTTGCGGACGTGTTTGGAGTTTGCCGCATATGCCCTGCACATGACCGTCAACCCGACGCTGCAGGCGGTTTGGCTGCGTCGACACGACGATGACGATTGCATGCGCGCAGTGAAAACTCAGTTCACCGTCGCAAGTACGCAACACGATCCGTGTACGGAATCAAAAGACCGCCGAGGTCTTTCAAGTTCTCTATGAGGATTCCATTGACCAAGGCGCTCATCCGAACGAGCGCTCACTTACCGCAAACGCCACAATTGACGAGGTGGATGACCGCGTGAGCTTCAACCAGGTTTATCTCCATGGCGACGGCATTCAGTTGGACTTGGCTCTGAGGCGGACTGCGCAGGCTGGCGTATGCGCACTGGAGATTCTTCAGGAGGTGTATCCGGCGCGGTTTGTGCTCCTTGGCGTAAAGGACGACATCCTCAGGCTTCGCCGAGGCCTCTAGCGGTCGCTAAGGCCTTGCCCTCCCCGCCCGGCGCGCCATCATGCGCGGCAATAATTATTGCCGGGGGGAGCATATGGCGTTCTGGAGCCGGACGAAGCCGATCGCTTCGGGGGAATTGGCCGCGCACCATCAATTGAAGCGCACGCTCGATTGGCCGCATCTGGTGGCGCTGGGCGTCGGCGCGATCGTGGGCATGGGGATCTATGCGCTGATCGGCGTGGCGGCGGGGACATCGGGCCCGGCGGTGATGGTGTCGTTCGCGATCGTGGGCGCGGTGTGCGCGTGCGTGGCGCTCGCCTACAGCGAGCTCGCGGCGATGATGCCGGTTTCGGGCGGCGCCTATTCCTACACCTACGCCGCGCTCGGCGAATTGCTGGCGTGGATCGTCGGGTGGGCGCTCATTCTTGAATATTCGGTCGCGGCGAGCGCGGTGGCGGTCGGGTGGTCAGGCTACGCGGCGGGCTTTCTCGACAGCATCGGGTTCGCGCTGCCGGATGCGATCCGCACCGGGCCGAACGATGCGGAGCTTGTGGCTGCGCTGCAAAGCATCGGCTTGCCGATTGGCGACTATGCGGGGCCGGCGCAGGCGCCGGGCGGGATGATCAACGTGCCCGCGATCGTCATCATCTTCATCGTCGCGGGGCTCTTGATCCTCGGCGCGCGGGAGAGCGCGAACGTCAACAACGTGCTTGTCGTCATCAAGCTCATCGCGCTGGCGGCGTTCATCGTCCTGGCGCTCCCCTTCTTCAACAGCGCCAATTTCGAACCGTTCGCGCCGTTCGGGTGGGGCGCGACGCGCGTCAGCGAAGGCACGACCGTCGGCGTGATGGCGGGCGCGGCGATCATCTTCTTCGCGTTCTACGGATTCGACGCGGTCTCCACCGCGGCGGAGGAGACGAAGAATCCCGGCCGCAACATGGTGATCGGGATCGTGGGCTCGATGCTGGTCTGCACCGTGCTTTACATGGCGGTGGCGGCGGCGGCGCTCGGGGCGATGCGGTTCGATCAATTCGCGACGAGCCCTGAGCCGCTCGCGCATATTCTGCAGACGCTTGGGCAAGGGGCGGCAGCGGGCGTCATCCGCGCGGCGGTGATCGTGGCGGTGCCATCGGTCATCCTCGCGCTGATGTACGGGCAGAGCCGCATCTTCTTCGTGATGGCGCGCGACGGGCTTCTGCCTTCGGGCATGGGGCGCGTGCATGCGCGCTTCGGCACGCCTGTCGTGATGACGTTCGCGGTGGCGGTGGTGTGCGCGCTCATTGCGGGCTTTCTGCCCCTTCGCGACATCGCGCTGCTCGCCAATGCGGGGACGCTTGCTGCGTTCATCGCGGTGGGCGTTTCGGTTCTGGTGCTGCGCGCGCGCATGCCGGCGCAAGAGCGGCCGTTCCGAACGCCGTTCGTGTGGGTTGTCGCGCCGCTGGCGATTCTCGGGTGCGCCTATCTCTTCACCAGCCTCACGCAGCGCACGATCACGTGGTTCTTCATTTGGATGGGGATCGGGCTCGTCGTCTATCTGCTCTACGGCGTCAGGAAGAGCGCGCTGGCGCGGCGCGCGGCTTAAGCGGGTTCAGGCTCTGGACGCCGTGCTTCGTGCGCGGCGCTCCGGCCGTTCTCGATGGCGCGGCGGAATTCGATGGGCTCCGCCATCGGCGGAAAGACGATGCGCGCCTCCCCCGTGCCGGTGACGATCAAGCGCCCGTAGCCGAAGATGCGCCCGATGATGGATTGCTCGAGCTGCACGCCTTCTACGCTGGAGACGGCGAGTTCCTGGGTGTCGCGCGCAATCAAGCCGCGCTTCAGGATGACGCGCTGATCGGTGACGGCGAACTCGGTCGTCAGCATGTGGATTGCGGCGATCGCGAAGATGATCACACCGACGACGAAAACGCCCAGAAGAAGAAGCACCGCCCAAGCCGCGAGCCAGAAGACGAGCGGCCAGCGGCCGCGCATTTCGATCGTCTCGTTCTCGGCCAGGCTTTGATCGACATATTGGGCCATGGGCGGCGCGCCTTTCGCTCAATCGGGTCAAACGCGCTTGGGGCGCACGCGTTCAATATAGCGCAAGCTTGAGGATTGCTAAGGCGCGCCCTCCCCTCCTCTGCTTTGCCGGAGGGCGGCCCATTCGTGTAGAAGGCCGCCAACAGGAGCGTCTTTCATGGCCGATCAGGGCGCGCTTCACCCGCCGGGGCGGGGGCGCATTTACGAGGACATCACGCAGACGATCGGCGACACGCCGCTGGTGCGCTTGAAGAAGCTCGCCAAAGCGCACGGCGTCTCCGGCGAGATCCTCGGCAAGCTCGAATTCTTCAATCCGATCGCTTCGGTGAAGGACCGCATCGGCGTCGCCATGATCGAGGAGCTGGAGCGGCAAGGGCGCTTGAGCGGCGACAGCGTCTTGGTGGAGCCGACGAGCGGCAACACCGGGATCGCGCTCGCGTTCGTGGCGGCGCAGAAGGGCTACCGGCTCATTCTCGTCATGCCGGAGACGATGAGCTTGGAGCGCCGGAAGATGCTGGCGCTCTTCGGCGCGGAGCTGGTGCTGACGCCGGGCGCGGAAGGCATGCGCGGCGCGGTTTCGCGCGCGAACGAGATCGTGGCGCAAAACCCCAAAGCCGTCATGCCGCAGCAATTCGCCAATCCGGCCAATCCGGAAATTCACCGCAAGACGACGGCGGAGGAAATCTGGAACGATACGAACGGCGCGCTCGATTATTTCATCGCGGGCGTCGGCACGGGCGGAACGATCACGGGCGTGGGGCAAGTGCTGAAGCAGCGTTTGCCGGAATTGAAAGTGATCGCGGTGGAGCCCGAAGCCTCGCCGGTGCTTTCAGGCGGCGCGCCGGGGCCGCACAAAATTCAAGGAATCGGCGGCGGGTTCATTCCCGACATTCTGGACACGGCGATCTACGACGAGGTCGTCACCGTCTCCAACGATGAGAGCTTCGCAACGGCGCGGGAAGCGGCGCGGCTTGAAGGGCTGCCGGGCGGGATTTCCTCCGGCGCGGCGCTGGCGGCGGCGCTCAAGGTTGCGAAGCGACCCGAAGCGCATGGGAAGCGCCTCGTCGTCATCATCCCCTCCTTCGCGGAGCGGTATTTGTCGACGGCTTTGTTTGAGGGGCTTTAGGGGCGCGAAACCGCCGAGGCTGGCCCGATTCAGACCGCTCGCACGAACGTGGGCGCGGAATGCAGCGGACCCGTTCAGCCGTAGGCGCAGACTACTCTACCGTGAACTTTCCGGCGGTTCTGCTAGTTGGACGCGATGAAGTCTCGCGCTTTCATGCTCGGCTGCCTCGCGCCGGGTCTACTTGTCGCACTGGCGATGATAGCGACCGTCTCGAATTTTCTCGGCTGGATTCCGCTGCCGTGGTCGCCGCTGCCGCCCGCTATCGGAGAAACCTACAATATCCGTTCGGCAATTGCAGCGGCGCTCTCCGTCGATGCCGCCGGCGGCGATGTACGAGACGCGACCAATGAGATTGAGCGGCTTCCAGTGTTCGGATGTGCGAGGACTGAGGCTCTTGCGGATGGAAGAGAGCGCTGCACACAACGATTCGGTCCCTACATGGACAAGCGACCGTTGCGTATTAGAGCATATAGTGCGTTAGCGCAGGTCTATCTCAATTGGGACAACGAGGAAGATCGCTTCGGCGCTGATGCACGACCATCGAGGGCCTTGATGGCTCGCGTCGCGCAGCGACTTGAAGGCGACCCGATGCGCACCGTCGTCGCAGCGACCCACGTGCCGGAAGCACTGGAAGGCGCAAGCCACGTGCCTATTGCCGCTGCGATCTATCACGACCTGGGAGACAACTCCGGTTTCCGGCGTTCCATGCAGCGGCATTGCGGCCGGAATAGTTGTGGCTTCGCTGAGAGACTGTTTCTCGATGATCTCGATGGCGCGACACGCGCGGCAGAGGAGTTCGATTTCGAGAATGGGAACATGGGCCAGCGAGGCATCTACACCGGGCATCGTTTGGCGTTGTTGCACTATCTCTTAGCGCGGGGGCGCTCGGAGCTTGCGTTGCGTATGGCACGGGTGCTGATGCGAGACTTCGACGGTTATCCGGTCGAAGTCTCAGAGGCGCTGACGGCGATTTTCTCGATCGCTCCGCGCGAGCAATTCGTCGCTTGGATTGAAGAAAAGGACACCGCGGCGCGCGCGCGGCCTGGAACTCAAAGCGCCTCGGCAGCGGCGATCGCAATACACGGATGGGGCTTACTCGAAGAGAGCGATCGTGTCGAAGGCTTGCTGCGTCATTGGGCGCCGATAGCAGCAAACGAGACCCCAGGGCGATGCACATTGGCGGGCCCCATCACGCGCATGGGCGAACCGCCACGTGAAGGAGAAACGCCCGCCTGCCTACAACCGTATAAGGCGCTCATGGGTCTTCCCGTCGACTACTAACGGGACGCGTCCGCCTCCGGCCAAAGCGGACATGGCGTGAACGACGCCGCGCTCTTAGATATCGTGCGGCATGGGCGCCACTTTCACCCCCGACGAGCTTGAGCGCTATGAGCGCCATATCCTGCTGAAGGAGATCGGCGGGGCGGGGCAGCAGCGGCTCAAGGCCGCGCATATCGTGATCCTCGGCATGGGCGGCTTGGGGGCGCCGGCGGCGCTTTATCTCGCGGCGGCAGGAACTGGGACACTGACGCTGATCGACCCAGACACGGTCTCGCTCTCCAATTTGCAGCGGCAAGTGCTTTATCGCAGCGGCGACGTGGGATCGGCGAAAGTCTCGCAAGCGGCGGACGCGCTCAAGGCGCTCAATCCGGAGATCGTTGTTCATCCGTATACGGAACGCCTCGACTTAGCCAATGCGGCGCAACTGCTCAGCGGCGCCGATCTCGTGCTCGACGGTTGCGACAGCTTCGAGACGCGGTTTGCGGTCAACGACTTTTGCAATGCGGCGGGGAAGATTCTCATCTCCGGCGCGGTGGGGCGCTGGGCGGGGCAAGTGGCGACGTTCAAATCCGGGCTGACGCGCGGCAAGCCCATCGCTGAGCGCCTCCCCTGCTATCGCTGCCTCGTGCCGGACATTCCGCCGGACGCGGAGCACTGCGACGAGATGGGGATCGTGGGCGCGCTCACGGGCGTCATCGGGAGCCTCATGGCGCTTGAAGCCATCAAAGAAATCGCGGGCGCGGGCGAGAGCCTCGCCGGGCGCTTGCTGCTCTACGATGGGCTCAAAGGCGAAAGCCGCACTGTCGCGCTCCGCGCCGATCCGGACTGCGCCACGTGCGGCGTTGGCGCGGGAGACGCGCGGCGCTAAGGTCCCGCCCGCTCCGGAGGGGACGGACCTATGCGCGGATTTCTGATTGGGCTGCTCATTCTGATCGGGCTTGGCGCGCTCGTCGCGGCCGGGGGCTATTTCACGCTGCGGCGCCCCGACATTCCGCTCGCGACGCTCGAACAGCGCTACGGCGATCAGCGCTCGCAATACCAGGACTTGCCTAACGGCGTGCGGATGCATTTCCGCGACGAGGGCGTGCAGACGCGCCCAACGCTCCTCTTGGTGCACGGGTTCTCATCCTCCTTGCACACTTGGGAGCCGTGGACCCGGATCCTTTCGGATCGCTACAGACTGATTTCGATCGATTTGCCGGGCCATGGGCTGACCGACGCGCCGGCCACTTACGAGCCTTCAACCGCGCAATATGCGCGCGACATCGAAGCGTTCGCGCGCGCACGTGGGATCGAGCATTTCGCGCTCGCCGGCAATTCGATGGGCGGGCATGTGGCGTGGGAATATGCGCTTGCACACCCCAACCAGCTCGATGCGCTCATTCTCGTCGATGCGGCGGGCTGGGCGGAGACCCGTTCGGAAAGCCAGAACGATCCGCAGATTTTCCGGCTGCTGCGCAACCCCGTCCTTGGGCCGTTGCTCATCCAGCTCGACAATACGCGGCTCGTGCGCGAGGGCTTGCGCGGCAGCTTCCACGATCCAGCGTTCGCGAACGACGGCATGGTTCGCCGCTATATCGAACTGGCGCGCGCGCCGGGGCATCGCGAAATTCTACGCCGGCTTTTGATCGGCTCGCGCGACGGGCGCCCGGCGACAAACGAATTGCTCGCAGGCATCCGGACGCCGACGCTCATCCTGCACGGCGGCGCCGATACGCTGGTGCCCGTCGAGCATGGACGGCAATTCGCCGGCGCCATACCGGGATCGGATCTTGTGATCTGGGAAGACGACGGCCACCTGCCGCAGGAAGAGCATCCGCAGCGATCGGCGGACGCCTTGGCCGCGTTCCTCGCGCGGGTCTATGAGCAGCAGGCGATCGGTTCGCCGCTCGAACCACAACAAAACGTCACGCCCGCGCAATAGAAGCGACGCGTTCTTGGGGAGGACCGGACCATGGAGCTTTCACGCCGCTCATTGCTGATCGCGGCTTCGCTCGCGGCTGCGCCGACGCCCGCTTGGGCGCGCAGGCTCTCGCCGGGGCAATTCACGCACGGCGTGGCCTCGGGCGATCCGACCGCCTCCTCCGTCATTCTGTGGACGCGCTTCCGCTTCGACGCGAACGGCGACGGGCGCGTCGGCTGGGAGATTTCGGAGGATGAGAATTTCGCGCGCGTCGCGCGGCGCGGCACGCTGACGGCGCGGCCGGCGAACGATTATTGCGTGAAGGTCGATGCGCGCGGGCTGCAACCGGGGCGCACGTATTTCTATCGCTTCCTCGGCGCGGCGGGCCCATCGGTGACGGGCGTGACGCGCACGGCGCCGGCGACGGGCGACGTTCCGCTCCGGTTTGCGATGTTCTCCTGCGCCAACATCGCGTTCG
Organism: Hyphomonadaceae bacterium; assembly: GCA_050246475.1. Classification (GTDB taxonomy): domain Bacteria; phylum Pseudomonadota; class Alphaproteobacteria; order Caulobacterales; family Aquidulcibacteraceae; genus CADEEL01. Next base: position 56,881 of record JBFWVZ010000001.1, read on the forward strand.
GGTATTTCCATGCGTACGGGCACGCGGCGCAGCGCGCGGACATCGATATCGCGCTGCATCTCGGGGACTATTTCTACGAGTATCCGCCAAACGTCTATCCGGGGCGCGAGCTCAGCATCGCGGAACGCGTGCCTGAACCGCGCACCGAGACGGTGACCAACGCGCACTACAATCAGCGGCTCGGCTCCTATCATCTCGACCCCGATCTTCAGGAGTTGCGGCGCCTGAAGCCGCTCTCCGTCGTCTGGGACGATCACGAGATCGCCAACAACACTTACCGGGACGGCGCGCAAAATCATCAGCCCGCGGAGGGAAGCTGGGCCGACCGCGTTGCGGGCGCGCACAAGGCTTATTTCGATTGGATGCCGATCCGCTCGAACGACCGCGCGCATGCGCGCATCTACCGGACAATCGATTGGGGTTCGACGGCGCGGATCATCCTGCTCGACACGCGCTTCATTGGGCGCCAGCGCGAGCTCGAGTATGACGCGATCGTCGCGGCGGCGGCGCAAGGGCCGGCGGCCGCACTTGCAGCGGTGTCAGAATTCCGCACGCAGCTTGAGGATCCTTCGCGCACGATGATGGGCGCGACGCAGGAGCGCTGGCTCAACCAGCAGCTCGCGGGCTCGAAGCGGCGCGGGCAAGCCTGGCAAGTGCTGGCGCAGCAGGTGGTGATGGGGCGCCAGCTTGCGCCGCAAGGCATTTCGCGGCTGCTGCCGGCGGATGTGAGCGCGGGAACGCGGCGCTATGTATCGGGCGGCGAACAGCTCGGCGCGCTGGGGCTGCCGCTCAATCTCGACGCCTGGGACGGCTATCCGGCGGCGCGCCAGCGCGTGCTCGACGCGTGCGTGCGCGACGGGACGAACGCGCTCGTCATCGGCGGCGACAGCCATCATTGCTGGGTCAACAATCTGGAAGCCGCGGGCGGGGGGCGCATGGCGGCTGTCGAATTCGCGGGCGGGAGCGTCTCCTCCGGCGGGTTCGAAACTGCGCTCACCAATGCGCAGCCGGGCGAACGCGAAAGCATGATGCGCTCCGGCAATCCGAACATGGCATGGTGCGATGTTTCGCATCGCGGCTATGGCGCGATCACGCTCACGCGCGACGCGTGCGAGGCGGAATGGGTGGCGTTCCCGAGCGTGCGCGAGCGCGAACGGCCAGAGCCCACAATCACGCGGCTCACCAGCCGTGCAAGCGAGGCGAACGGGCCAAGCGCGTGGCAGGTTCCTGCTTAGTCCGGGTACGGAAGAGTTTCGCTCCACGCCCTGCCCCTCACCTCGTGGGGAGGGGGTTAGAGCATCGCCGGAATGACGCGATCCGGCGGCTTGTGGCCGTCGGCGAAGGTCTTGATGTTGATGATGACCTTCTCGCCCATATCGATGCGGCCTTCGATGGTGCCTGAGCCCATGTGCGGCAAGAGCACCACGTTGGGGAGCTTCTTGAGCTTCGGGTTGATGGCGGGTTCGTTCTCGAAGACGTCGAGCCCGGCGCCGGCCAATTCCTTCTTCTCCAGCATGCGCGCGAGGGCGGCTTCATCGATCACTTCGCCGCGGGCCGTGTTCACGATGTAGGCGTGCGGCTTCAAGAGCGCCAAGCGGCGCGCGGAAAGCAAGTGATAGGTCGCGGGCGTGTGGGGGCAGTTGACGGAGATGATGTCCATCCGCGCGAGCATCTGATCGAGGCTCTCCCAGTACGTCGCCTCCAGATCGGCTTCGATCTGCGCGGGCACCTTGCGGCGGTTGTGATAGTGGATCTGCAGACCGAACGCCTTGGCGCGGCGCGCGACGGCTTGGCCGATGCGGCCCATGCCGATGATGCCCAAGCGCTTGCCCCAGATGCGGCGGCCCAGCATCCATGTGGGGGACCAGCCGGTGAATTGATCGGCTTCGATCACCTTCACGCCTTCAACGATGCGGCGCGGCACGGCGAGGATCAAAGCCATCGTCATGTCGGCTGTATCGTCCGTCAGGACGCCCGGCGTGTTGGTGACGGTGATGCCGCGCTGCACGGCGGTCTGCACGTCGATGTTGTCAACGCCGGCGCCGAATTGCGCGATGAGGCGCAGGCGATCATCGGCGCGCGCGAGCACGCGGGAATCCAGGCGATCGCTCACCGTGGGCACCAGCACATCGGCGCGGGCCATGGCGGCGACCAGCTCCTCGGCGCTCAAGGGCTTGTCCTCGAGGTTCAGTTCCGCATCGAACAGCTCCCGCATCCGGGTCTCGACCGGATCGGGCAGCTTCCTGGTGACGACGACTTTCAGCTTGGACGCGGGCATTTCTTCTTCTTCGGCCGCCGCGAACCCAAGCGGCGCGATTTCTCTAACGCGGCGCAGCAAATGTTGAAAGCAGGCGCGAAAACATGGGTCCCCTGCCCGGCGCGTTAAGCCCGCATTGACGGCGCCCTGCTAGGAAAACCGCCCATCCCCGAACGGGAGGCTTCGATGACACGCCGCGCAAAAGGCGCCGCGATCCTTTTGGCCGTCGCCCTCGGCGCGCTCGCCAGCGCGGCCAGCGCGACGGAAGGCGCGCGCGTCGGGCCGGATTCGGGCGAGCCCGTGCCGCGCTTCATGGCGCTCCGGGGCGATCACGTGAACGGGCGACGCGGCCCCGGCACGCAGCACCGGATCGATTGGATTTACCGCACGCCCGGGCTTCCCTTGCTGGTGACGGCGGAAAGCGGGCCGTGGCGGCGGGTGCGCGACCCGGACGGCGCCGAGGTGTGGATGCATTCGGCCTATCTGGAGAGCCGGCGCACGATTTATGTGCGCGGCGAACGGCTCGGCAGCGCGGCGCTCAGGCAGGAGCCCGACGCGGATTCGCGAGTCATCGCGTATCTCGAGCGCGGGGTCGTCGGGGAATTGGCGGCGTGCCGCGGGGAGTGGCGCCAGCTTCGGGTGGACAACCGGCGCGGCTGGGCGGAAGCCTCCGACCTTTGGGGCGCGCAGAGCTGCGCGGCCGAAGCCCAGGAAGAATAAGCCCGCTTCGCCGCGGAGCGGATGCGCGCATCCGCGCACCCGCGCTCGTATGGACGCCGGGTGCGCGCGCCCCTATCTCGTCGCCCAACGCGCAGCGCGGTTCGGGGACGATCATGGAAGAGATTTCGGCACTCATCGCGAGCCCGGCGGCGTGGGCGGCGTTCATCACGCTCGTCGTCATGGAGGTGGTGCTCGGGATCGACAATCTCATTTTCATCTCGATCCTCACGAACAAGCTGCCGGAGCATCAAAGGCAGCGCGCGCGCCGCATCGGCATCGGGCTCGCGCTCATCATGCGGCTGGCGCTGCTTTCGACGATCGCGATCATCGTGACGCTGACGGCGCCCATCTTCGATCTCGGCATCGCGGGGGCGCCCGGAGAGCACGGCGAAGCGACGTTCGAGACGGCCTTCTCCTGGCGCGACATCATTTTGATCGCGGGGGGCATCTTCCTCGTCTGGAAGGCGACGAAGGAAATCCACCACAGCGTCGATCCCACGCCGACCCATGACGTGCTCGACAAGAAGGCGCCGATCGCCATGAATTTCGGCGCGGCGATCTTTCAGATCATCCTGCTCGACCTCGTCTTCTCGATCGACTCGATCCTCACGGCCGTGGGGATGACGGATCACGTGCCGATCATGGTGGCGGCTGTCATCGTGGCGGTGACCGTGATGCTGCTCGCGGCCGATCCGGTGGCGAACTTCATTCACAACAACCCGACCGTGGTGATGCTCGCGCTCGGCTTCCTCTTGATGATCGGGATGGTGCTCATCGCGGAAGGCTTCGGCGTCCATGTGCCGAAGGGCTACATCTACGCGGCGATGGCGTTCTCCGCGGGCGTGGAAGGGCTCAACATGATGTCGCGCAACGCAGCCAAACGGCGCGCGGCGAAGGCCGCCGCCGAGGCCGCGCCGCACTAGAGGAAAGAATAAGGATCGACGTCGATCTGGACGCGGATGGCGTTGGCGAGCTTCACGCGCGCCACCCACGCGGCCATGTAGGCGGAGAGATCGATGCCGCGATCGGCGCGCACGAGAAAGCGGCGACGGTGCTGGCCGCGCACGACCGCGAGCGGCGCCGGCGCTGGGCCCCACACATCGACGCCCTCGGTGTTGGGGGCGGCGCGGCCTAGTTCTTCGGCGGCGATGTTGGCTTCAAGATCGCTCGGCCCCGCGACGATGAGCGCAGCCAGGCGCCCATAAGGCGGCATGCCGGCCAGTTCGCGCATCTCGGCCTCGGCCTTCAAGAAGCCATCGCGATCCAAGGCCGCGAGCGCCTGCATGACGGGTTCATCCGGCGCGTAGGTTTGGATGAGCGCCCTGCCCTTTCGCTCCGCGCGGCCGGCGCGGCCCGCGACCTGGGAGAGAAGCTGAAAGGTGCGCTCGCCGGCGCGGAGATCGCCGCCGCGCAAGCCCAAATCCGCATCGACGACGCCGACGAGCGTGAGCATCGGGAAATTGTGCCCCTTGGCGACGATCTGCGTGCCGATCAGAATATCGATCTCGCTCTTCTCCATGCGCTCGATGAGCGCGCGGACGGCTTCGCCGTTCGGGGCGGTATCGGATGAGAAGATTTCGATGCGCGCTTCGGGGAAGAGTTCGCGCACTTCCTCCTCGATGCGCTCAACGCCCGGGCCGATGGAAACGAAGCTATCGGGCGCCAGGCACTTGGGGCACGCTTTCGGCTTCGGCATCGAGAAGCCGGTGATGTGGCAGACGAGGCGGCCAGTGTATTTGTGCTCGACGAGCCAGTTCTGGCTCTCGGGCGATTGCATGCGGTGGCCGCAGGCGCGGCAGAGCGTCAACGGCGCATAGCCGCGGCGGTTCATGTAAAGCAGCGCTTGTTCGCCGCGCGCGAGCGACTCGGCCGTCGCGCGCACGAGCGCGGGGGAAAGCCACTTGCCCTTGTCCGGCGGCTCCAGGCGCAGATCGACGAGCGCGACATCGGGCAGCACTGCCTGGCCGTGGCGGCCGGGCAGGATGACGTGCGCGTATTTGCCGGTCTGCGCGTTGACCAAGGTTTCGAGTGAGGGCGTGGCGCTGGCCAAGATGATGGCGGCGTTGGTGAGCTTAGCGCGCGCGACCGCCAAATCGCGCGCCTGATAGGTGATGCCTTCGTCCTGCTTGTAGGACGGATCGTGTTCTTCATCGATGACTATGAGGCGCAGGTTCGGGAACGGCAGGAAGAGCGCGGAGCGCGCGCCCGCGACCAGGCGCGCGCGGCCCGATGCGATCTCGCGCCAGGCGCGGCGGCGCGCTTTCGAAGGAATGGCGGAGTGCCACTCGACGGGCGGGGTTCCGAAGCGCGCCTCGAAGCGTGCGAGCACGGCTTGCGTCAGCGCGATTTCCGGCAAGAGCACGAGGACTTGCGCGGTTGGATCGCGCGCGAGCGCTTCGGCCACAGCTTCGAGATAGACTTCGGTTTTGCCGGAGCCCGTGACGCCGTCGAGCAAAGCGGCGGCGTACTCGTCCTTGCGGACGAGCGCGCGCAATTCCTCCGCGGCGCTTGCTTGCGCGGGCGAGAGCGGCTTGCCGGCCTTGGCGAGGTCAGGCGCCGGGTACGGAGGATCCTCGCTGACGAGGATGGGCTGGAGCGCGCCCTGCTCGATCAAGCCTTTGACGACGGATGAGGAGACGCCGGCGCGGCGGGCGAGATCGGCGGGCGTGCCTGCGTTCTGCGCGGCTTCGGCCAGCACTTTCGCGCGCGCTTCGGTGATCTTGCCGGAGGCCGTTCCGCTCGGCGCGTACACGGTGAAGTGCGGCGCCTCGTAGAGCGCATCGTGCGAGCGCACGACCATGCGCAGGAGATTCCCCGGCTGCGTCACCACGTAGCGCGCGGCCCAATCCATGAATCTGCGCGCACTCTCCGGCAAAGGCGGGCCATCGAGACGCTCGACAATCGGTTTCAGATTGTCGACGCCGCGGGCGGCCTCGCCCTCCTCCACGCTCCAGACGACGCCCAGATAATCGCGCGTGCCGACCGGCGCGACGACGTGATCGCCCGGCGCCAAATCCATATCGGCGGGGACGCGATAATCGAACGGCTCAGGGATCGCCAACGGGAGCAACACGCGTGCGCGGCGCGCGGGGCGCAGATTGCCCTCCGCGTCGCGCGGCTCGAAGAGGCCGATCGCGAGCGGGCGCGGGTGGCCCCGTCTGCGTGCGTTCTGCGACATCCGCGCTGAAGATAGGTGGGCGCCGGAGTCGGCGGAAGCCATGTCCTCATACGATTGTTCGGCAAGACTTTTTTTACTTGACGTGGATTCGATATTAACACGTGGCGCGCATTCGTTGCTGATGCACGGAAGCTGCCTCAGCGCACAAGCGGACGCAGATGAGGCGCGGCGGCATTGGCTTGCGCATCTTGAACATGAGCGCGGGTTCAGCGCGCATTCGCTGGACGCCTATGGGCGGGACGTTTCCGCGTTTCTGGCGTTTCTGAACGAGCATCTTGGGGAAAGCGTGCGGCTTTCGGCGATCGCGCGGCTCAGCCCGCAGGATTTGCGCGCCTATCTCGCATTTCGCCGGCAAGGGGCGGATGCGCTCTCGGACCGTTCGCTTTCGCGCGCGCTCGCGGCCATTCGATCGTTCCTGCGCTATCTCGAGCGGCGCTGCGGGATCGCCAATGCGCGCCTTGGGCTGGTGCGGGGCCCGCGTCTCAAGGCGCTCCTGCCCCGCCCGGTCAGCGAGGATGCGGCGCGCGCGCTCATCCGCGAGGCGGGCGCCGCCGACGAACCTTGGATCGCGGCGCGGGACGCAGCGCTCATCACGCTCATTTACGCGGCGGGCTTGCGGATTTCGGAGGCCCTCTCGCTCAAAGGCCGCGACAGGCCCCTGCCCGAGGCGCTGCGCATCACAGGCAAAGGCGGCAAGCAGCGCATGGCGCCGATGCTCTCGGCCGCGCGCGAAGCGATCGAGCGCTATGCGGCGCTTTCCCCGTTTGCATTGACGCCGGATGAACCGCTCTTCCGCGCGGCGCGCGGCGGGGCGCTTTCACCGCGCATGGCGCAAGACTTGATGCAACGCTTGCGCGCCCGGCTCGGCTTGCAGGCGTCAGCGACGCCGCATGCGCTCCGGCACGCGTTCGCGACGCATTTGTTGACGCACGGCGCGGATCTGCGCGCGATCCAAGAGCTGCTCGGGCACGAATCACTTTCGACGACGCAACGCTACGCCGATGTCGAAAGCACACGATTGCTTGGCGCGTATCGGCGCGCGCATCCGCGCGCGTGAACGCCAAATCGCGCAAAAAGCCTTGTAAAACAGCGTTTTTGAAGCATCGCGCCGGTATTGTTCGGCGCAATTATAGTGCTCTCGAAAAAATACAGTCTTCGCGCTGGTATAAACCTCTCGAAAACCAATAACAGCGTAAAAACTCACTCGGAGAGCCAAAAAACTCCCACCCAACCCAGTGTCAACACTAGTAAAAGACGAGGAAACCAAGATGGCTAGAAAAGTGAAAAAGACGCGCAAGGTTGCGCGCAAAGCCGCCGCGAAAAAGGCCCCGGCCCGCAAGACGGCGAAGAAGACCCGCAAGGTCGCCAAGAAGGCCCGCAAGACGGTTCGCAAGGCTGCGAAGAAGACCGTCCGCAAGGCCGCGAAGAAGACCGTCCGCAAGACCCGCCGCAAGGCCGCGCGCCGGAAGGCCGCGACCGCGAAGGTCGTTCGCGCCGTGAAGCCGCGCCGCAAGGTGCGCCGCGCGAAGAAGCCGGCCGTCAAGGCGATGTAATTCGACAAAGACGATGGGGGGCGTTGGCTGGCGCCCCCCATCGCCTTTCCGGTTCGCGAAAGGCCCCGCGCAAGCGGGGCCTTTTGTTTTGCGCCCCGCCCTCTCGATGTGATTGCGCCGCGGCGCGCTTTAACCCACACGCATAGTCGAGCGCAAAGTATTCGCGGGCTTCTTCTTGAGTCTTCGCACGCCTGTTACGGGCCTGTCATGGAGTCGAGGCGCGCGTTCACCGCGCCAAACACATCACGCGCTCAGTTGATTCTTGCCAATCGCGCAACGCGTGCTTGGCGCGCGCGAGTCTTCAGGCGGCGCGCTCCCAGCGCAGCACTTCCGGATACGGCCGCTCCTGCGCCAGAGCGAAGCCTTGCTTCTTCAAGAGCTTCTGCGAGGCAACGCCATCCTCCATCGTGTGCGCGACGATGGTGCGGACACGCTTATCGTTGCGCGCCCAGGTGAGGAGCGCTGCGACCGCTTCGGACGCGTAGCCGAAGCCTTCGCGCGAAGGCAGCACGCTATAGCCGATCTCGACCAGGCCCTCATCGTCGGGCGAAGCGGTGAAGCCGCCGAAGCCGACGAGCTCCTTCTTGCCGAGCTGCTCGACGGGATCGATCCACACCCACGCTTGCCAACCCACCTCCTCCGGGAAGCGCGCCAAGCGATCGCGCGTGAAGCACATGGCCTCCATATCGAGGAGCGGCGGGGGCCAGGACGCATTGGCGCGCACGCCCAACATATCAAAGAAGGCGATGCGGTCCTCGATCTGGGCGACAGCCAAAGCGTGATCGACGGCGACCAATTCCAGCCGCTCGGTGCGAAGCGTCAGATTCATGGGCGTCACGCTAGACCGGCGAAACAAGGCGCGTCCCCTTAGCGAAACTTCATGCGCAGCGTCACGCCTGCATGACCCAACCGTCAACGCCTTTGGCGGCTTCGCGGACGGCTTCGCTCATGGTCGGGTGGGCGTGGCAGGTGCGGGCGACATCCTCGGCCGATGCGCCGAACTCCATGGCGACGCAGATCTCGTGGATCATCTCGCCGACACCGACGCCAACGAGATGCGCGCCCAGGACTTTCTTGGTGGCGTCATCCTCGAGGATTTTGGCGAAGCCGTCGGTCTCGTGGTTGGTGCGGGCGCGGGAATTGGCGGAGAATTGGAACTTCCCGACCTTGTAAGCGATCCCGGCGGCTTTCAGCTCTTCTTCCGTTTGACCGACCGACGCCACTTCCGGATTGGTGTACACGACGGCGGGGATGATGGCGCCGTTCACGTGGCCCCATAGGCCCGCGATCTGCTGCGCGACCGCAATCCCCTCCTCCTCGGCTTTGTGGGCCAGCATCGGACCGGGCGTGCAATCGCCGATGGCCCATATGCCTTCGACATTGGTGCGGCCGTTTTCCGTGAGGATGAAGCCGCGCTTGTCCACGGCAACGCCTGCTGACTCCAGGCCGATGTTCTGCGTGACGGGGCGGCGGCCGATGGCGACGAGCACGACATCGGCTTCGAGCGTGCGCGCTGGCCCGCCGGCAGCTGGCTCGATCGTGACGGAAAGCGCATCGCCGGAGGCGTCCACGCCCGTCACCTTGTGCGCGAGCTCGAACTTCATGCCCTGCTTCTTCAGGATGCGGAGGAATTGCGCGCTCACCTCGCCATCGTTCGTGGGCAAGATGCGATCGAGGAATTCAACGACCGTCACCTCCGCGCCCAGGCGGCGCCAGACGGAGCCCAGCTCCAGACCGATGACGCCGCCGCCGACGACGATGAGTTTCTGCGGCACTTCCTTTAGAGCCAGCGCGCCGGTCGAAGAGACGATGCGCTCTTCGTCAATGGCGATGCCGGGGAGCGGCATGGGCTCGGAGCCCGTGGCGACGATGATGTTCTTCGTTTGCAGGGTTTGGCCTTCGACGGCGACGCGGCCGGGCGCCTCGATGACGCCCCTGCCCTTCACGTAATCGACCTTGTTCTTCTTCATCAGGAACTCGACGCCCTTGGTGAGCCCATCCACGGCGTCGGATTTCTGCTTCATCATTTGCGGCAGATCGAGCGAGAGGCCTTCGACGCCGATGCCCATGCTCTTGAAACGCTTGGCGGCGGCCTCATAGAAATCGGAGGCGTGGAGCAGCGCCTTCGAGGGGATGCAGCCGACGTTCAAGCACGTGCCGCCGAGCTTGCCGCGGCTTTCGACGATGGCTGTCTTCAACGCCAATTGGCCGGCGCGGATGGCGGCGTTGTAGCCGCCGGGACCGCCGCCGACGATGACGACGTCGTACACTTCACTCATGGGGACTCACTTCGCACACGCGCGCGGAACCTAAGGGCGCGCAGCGCTAAATCAACCTAGACGTCGGCGCGGTTGCGATGGGCGCGGTCAACGGCGTCAATGAGCAGGATGAGAAGGCCCAAGCCCAGCAGCGCGGCGAGCGCGACGAGCCCATAGTCGCGCGAGGCTTCGATGGCGGCGGCCTGCGCGCCCTCGACGCTCGAAATTTCGGCGACGTTGATGTTGGGGAGCGCGCCTTCAGCTTGGCGCATCATCCACCAGCGCACGCCGAAGAAAGCGAACGCCGCCAGCCAGAAGAAGAACGCGAATGTGCGCCGCAGCAGGCGGACGGCGGCGATGAAGAAACAAAGCGCCGCGCCCGTCCACAATGCGGCCTGGATCCAATTTGCGTTCGCCGCCTGCTCGGCGAAGGCGCGCCAGACATCATGATCGAGAGCGAGGCCCAATTGGGTTGCCGTGACTCCGGCCGCGAGCGCAGCGCAGAGAAGCGCAATCGCCAGCGTGACGAGCGCGATCGGCAGGCGGATGATCCACATTTCTCGAACGTCCCCACGGTCCGGCCCCCCGGCCGCCGGGGCGGACCCTACAATCGCGGCGGCGGGGCTGTCATCCGCGGAGCGCCCGGTCGCGTCCGCCTTGCCGCTTAAACCTTCGCCATGGTAGCCCAACCCCTCCCCTTCAGCACCGGCGACCCCATGCAAGAAGCAAAAGAACGCGCCGCCTCCTTCTCCTACGACGAGCTCTTGGCCTGCGGGCGCGGCGAGCTTTTCGGCCCGGGCAATCCGCAGCTGCCGACGCCGCCCATGCTCATGTTCGACCGGATCACGCAGATGACCTCGGACGGGGGCGCGCACGGCAAAGGCACGATGATCGCGGAGTTCGACATCGACCCCTCGCGCTGGTTCTTCGACTGCCATTTCATCAACGATCCGGTGATGCCGGGGTGCTTGGGCGTCGATGCGCTTTGGCAGCTTGTCGGCTTTTTCCTCGGGTGGATGGGCGGCACGGGCAAAGGCCGCGCGCTGGGCGTCGGGCAAGTGGAGTTCCGCGGGCAAGTGACGCCCAAGGCCAAGCTCGTGCGCTACGAGATCGAGATGAAGAAGGTGATCCTGCGCCGGCTGGTGCTGGGCGTCGGGGACGGCGTGGTGCTGGTGGACGGCAACCCCATCTATACGGCGAAGGATCTGAAGGTCGGCCTCTTCAGCCCCGAGCAGCTCGCGGCCGGCATGGGCGGATAAGCAGCCCACGCACAACAGACACGGGAGAGAAACATGCGTCGCGTCGTCGTCACCGGCATGGGGATCGTCTCCTCCATCGGCAACAATCTGCAGGAAGTGCTGGCGAGCTTGCGCGAGGCCAAGAGCGGCATCGCTCGCGCGGCCGACTATGTCGAGCGCGGCTTCCGCAGCCAGGTGCATGGGCGCCCGCAGCTCGATCCAGCCGAGGTGGTCGATAAGCGCGTGATGCGGTTCATGGGCGACGGCTCGGGCTGGAATTACGTGGCGATGGACCAGGCGATCCGCGATTCCGGTTTGGAGAAGGAAGACGTCTCCAACGAGCGCACGGGGCTCGTGATGGGATCGGGCGGGCCTTCGGCGCGCGCGATCGTGGCGGCGGCGGACGTGACGCGGGAAAAAGGCCCCAAGCGCGTGGGGCCGTTCGCGGTGCCGAAGAGCATGAGCTCAACGGCTTCGGCGACGCTGGCGACGCCCTTTGAAATTCGCGGCGTCAACTACTCGATCAGCTCGGCGTGCGCGACCAGCGCGCATTGCATCGGCAACGCCTACGAGATGATCCAGTGGGGCAAGCAGGACGTGATGTTCGCGGGCGGCAGCGAGGAGCTCGATTGGACGCTCTCGGTGCTGTTCGATGCGATGGGCGCGATGAGCAGCCAGTACAACGAGACGCCGGAGAAGGCTTCGCGCGCGTTCGACAAGAACCGCGACGGCTTCGTGATCGCGGGCGGCGCAGGCGTCGTGGTGCTTGAAGAATATCAGCGCGCGAAGGCGCGCGGCGCGAAGATTTACGCCGAGGTCGCTGGCTATGGCGCGACGAGCGACGGGGTCGACATGGTGCAGCCCTCCGGCGAAGGCGCGGCGCGCTGCATGAAGATGGCGCTCAAGAACCTCGACCGGCGCGTCGATTATCTCAATCCGCACGCGACCTCTACGCCCATCGGCGACATCAAGGAGATGGAGGCAGTGCGCGCCGTCTTCGGGGACGACATGCCGCTCATCTCCGGCACGAAGAGCCTCACCGGGCATTCGCTCGGGGCTGCGGGCGTGCAGGAATCGATCTACTCGATCCTCATGATGCAATCGGGCTTTGCGTGCGAAAGCGCGCACATCGAAGAGCTCGATCCCGCGTTCGAAGATCTGCCGATCGTGCGCAAGCGCACGGATGCGGACATCCAGTGCGTGCTCTCCAACTCGTTCGGCTTCGGCGGCACGAATGCGAGCTTGGCTTTCACCAAGCTCGCTGCGTGACCTTCTAGTTCGACTGGACTTCGTCGGCGGCGTTGTTGGCCGCTTGCTCGGCGCTGGCGCCGGCGTTGTCGATTGCGTCGCCCGTTGCTTGGGCCGCGCCCTCGATGGCTTCGCCGGTGTTTTCGGCGGCGGTTTCGATGTTGCGGGTGATTGACGTATCGGTCACGACGCGCTCGGTGCGGGTGAAGCCGCCCTGGCTATAAGCGAAGACGACGATGCCGACGGCGATGATCAGCACGCCGAAGAGCAAGCCCCAGCCGAAGCCGCCGCCCCTTCTGCGCTCGACGATGCGCTCCGTCGTGCCGACGACACGGCCCTCGGGGTCACGCGCCACATCGGTTTGTCTCACTTCTTCGGCCATGTTCGCTCCTCTCGCCGCAGGACGGCGGTTCAATCCTTGGGGCGAAACGAAGGGCGCGCGGGGCCGGTTCCCTAGCGGACGGCGTTGACCGCAGCGGGTTTAAGGCAGACCTTCCAAGGATCAGGGAGGCGGCGCATGGACCGCAACATCACCAAGGACGCGATGTACGACGCGGTCGCGCCCGAGGATTTCGGCGCGATGCTCGATTGCGAGCGGCATCTGAACCGCTCCACCGCGTTCGACCGGATCATCTCGCTGACGCACGAGCATTTCTGGGATCCGCTCGATCCCAAATATATCGACTTCGCCGAACCGTTCGACATGGAGAACGAGCCCCTCCTCCCGGAGGAGATGATCCTCGCGCTCAAGACCGATTACGTCTCCAAGCATTTCGCCGATCCGAAAGAGCGCACGGCCTTCATCAACGAGATGGCGAATTGGCAGTTCTCATCGATCCTGCACGGCGAGCAAGGCGCGCTCAATCTCTCGGCCTCGCTCTGCCATGTGCTCAAGGATGCAGGCGCGCAGGAATATGCGGCGAACCAGACGCGGGAAGAAGGCCGCCACGTGACGGCGTTCGCGAAATACATTCACGCGCGCTGGGGGCGCGCGAAGCCGTGCGGCGATGTGCTTCGCCAATTGCTCGAAGAGATCGTGGCGGCGCCAGAGGTTTATAAAAAGATCGTCGGGATGCAGATGCTGGTCGAGGGGCTGGCGATGGGCTCGTTCGCGCTGCACTTCCGCTACAATCGCGATCCTGTGGCGCGCAAGCTCTTCCAGCTCGTGATGACGGACGAGGCGTTTCACCACAAATTCGGGAAAATCTGGGCCGAGCGCACGGTGCCGCATCTCACGCAGGCGGAGCGCAATATCGTCGAGGATTGGGCGGCGCATTGCTTCCAGGCGCTGCTGTTCAACCAGGCCTCACCGCAGCAACAGCAGCAGATGTTCGGCGCGTACGGGCTCGATCCGGAGCGCGTGACGGCTGAATTGCGCGCACGCGCCACGGATGAACGCATCCGCCGCTCGATGGGGCGCGAGACGAGCGTCTTCCGCGTGCTGGTGAAGACGCTGTGGAATGCGGGGCTGATCAGCGAGCGCACGCGCGCGTTCTACGCGGCATACGTCGATCTCGACGAGATCGCGGGCGAAGGCGACCGGATGATCGGCGACGCGATCGCGGAAGAAGGCATCGCCTATTTGCAGGCGATCAATTTCCGCGACCGCGCGGCGGCTTAGCCGCTCACTTCTTTTCGACTTCCGCAGCGGCGCGATCGAGCGCGGCGGCGATCTCAGCGACGCGCTCCTCAGAGAGATCGCCGCGATCGATGCGCATGCGCAGCGCCATGCGGAGATTCTCCATCGCGCGCACGATGGGCGCGGGGGGGCCTGCGCCAAAGCGCTCCTTCGCGCGATCGAGTCGGCGCTGCATGGCGTCGGTCGCGTCCTTGTTTTCCTCCAAGAAGACGCGGCCTTCGGCGGTGATTTCGTAGAGCTTCTTGCCGCCCTCCTCCGAGGCGAGCGCGACATGGCCCAATTCCTCGAGGTGCTGGAGCGTTGGGTAGACGACGCCGGGGCTCGGCGCGTAGGCGCCGCCCAGGCTCTCCTCGATGGCCTTGATGAGTTCGTATCCGTGGCGGGGCTTTTCCCGGATGAGCGTCAGCACGATCAGGCGCAGATCGCCCTGATCGAACATGCGCCCGCGGCCTCTCCAGCCGCCGCGGCCCCAGCCGTGGCGATGGCCGCCAAAGCCATGACCTTTATGGACAAATCCGCGCCCGGCCTCGCCGTGGCGCCAGTGATGTCGATGCATTTCCTTCTCCGACAGCATTTCGATACATCGAATAGATATATCTAAACGCTGTCGGTTTCAAGGCGTCGACTTTAGGCCGCTGCGGCCGCTGGCTTCCGGCCCAGGAGCGCGTCGGCGCTCAGCGAGCCGCCGCCGGCGAACACGAAGTAGAGGAAGGTGAAGCAGTAGAGCATGGCCAGCTCGCCCCCGTTCAGGATCGGGTATGGGCTCTGGGGCGCGTGGGCCATCCAGTATGCAACCGCCATCATGCCCGAGAGGATGAAGGCGACCGGGCGGGTGAAGAGCCCGATCAGCAGCAGCGCGCCGCCGAACGTCTCCAAAATGCCGGCGATGCCGACCGGGAAGGAGAGCCAGTTTTCGACCGGCCCGCGCTCGCCCGGCGGGAAGTTGAAGAGCTTCTGCAGGCCGTGCTGCATGAAGCCCAAAGCGGCGACGATTCGCAGGACGCTCAAAAACAGCGGCGCGCGCGCCGAAAGGTTCGACAACATGGTGGTCCCTCCCTCATTCAGCCGCCCTGCCCGGCGGCGCTCCCGCTCAGCTTGACCCAAATGGGCCGCCCCTGCCATCTGCGCCGCAACATAGCTTTCCCAAGGAGGCGGCCTTGGCCGACGAGTGGAGCCTTCCCAAAGGCGATCTGATGAAGGGCAAACGCGGGCTCGTGATGGGCGTCGCGAACGATCACTCGATCGCGTGGGGGATCGCCAAGCAGCTGGCGCTGCAAGGCGCGGAGGTCGCGTTCACGTACCAAGGCGAGGCGCTGGAGCGGCGGGTGCGGCCGCTCGTCGAAAGCGTCGGGCAGAAGCTCATGGTGAGCGCGGATGTGACGGACGACGCGTCGATGGATGCGGCGTTCGCGAAGCTCAAGAGCGAATGGGGCGGGCTCGATTTCCTGGTCCACGCGATCGCGTTCGCCGACAAAGCGGGCCTCAAGGGCAGCTTCGTGGAGAACACCACGCGGGACATGTTCAAGAACTCGATGGACGTTTCGGCCTATTCGTTCGTCGATGCGGCGCGGCGCGCATCCGCGCTCATGCCGAACGGCGGCGCGATGATTACGCTCACGTATCAAGGCAGCGAGCGCGTCGTGCCCAATTACAACATGATGGGTGTGGCGAAGGCCGCGCTCGAAGCCGCGACCCGCTATGTGGCGCGCGATCTTGGCCCCAAGGGCATTCGGGTGAACGCGGTTTCGCCCGGCCCGATGCGGACGCTGGCGATGGCGGGCATTTCGGGCGGCAAGCAGCTGATGAGCGCGGCGCGCGACTGGAGCCTGCTCAAGGAAGACACGACGATGGAGGGCGTGGCGGGCTGCGCGCTCTGGCTGCTCTCCGATCTTGGGCGCTCGGTCGCGGGGGAAGTGATCCACGTGGACGGCGGCTTCCACGTGGTGGGCGTGCCGGACGGCGTGGAGCCCTAGCCGAGCGCGCAAAGACTTGCGCGAGCGCGTCACAAAGCGCCCTCCTCTCTCGTCTTAGCGGCGGAGGAGCGCGCATGCTCAAGCGATGGATCGCGATCATTCTGGGCGCCGGCGCGGCCGTGAACGGCGTGGCGATGCTCTTCGCCGGGCGGCGCTGGTACGACACAGTGCCGGACGTCGCCAACACCGGGCCGTTCAATCCGCACTTCGTGGCCGATATCGGCGCGGCTTATTTCGCCGCGGGGATCGCGCTCGCGGCGCGTGGATGGCGGGGGCGCTATTGGCCGGCGGCGGTGGCAGGCAGCGTCTTCTTCCTGCTGCATGCGGGCATCCATAGCTACGAAATCGCGTGCGGAATGGCGGCGCGGCCGGTCAACGATGTGGCGCTCGTCATCGCGCCGGCGCTCATCGCGCTTTGGGCCGCGCTCCCCTCGAAAGGAGAGAGAGATGCGTAAGACCATTGCGCGCGCGCTTCTGAAGGCGATGGGCGCGCGTTACGATTATGACGTCAGCTATATGCTTGCGATGCTGGAGACCTCGCCTAAGGCGTTCGACAAGTTCGCAAAGGTGTTCGCGCTGGCGCAGCACCGCGAGAGCGCACCGAAGGAAGCGGTGATCGCGGCGAAGCTCGTGGGCGCGATGGCGGAGGATTGCGGGCCGTGCGTGCAGCTTGTGGTCAATTTCGGCAAAGAGCAGCGCGTGGCGGCGCGCGACATCGAAGCCGTGCTCACGCGCGAACGCGCCCGCATGAGCGAAGCGGCGGCGCTCGGCTTTGCGTTCGCGGAAGCGCTCGTGCATCGCCTCCCCCATGAAGACGAAGCGCGCGAGGCGGTGCGCGAGGCGTGGGGCGACAAGGGCGTCGTGGATCTGACGCTTGCATGCCAGATCGGGCGCATTTTCCCGATGGTCAAAGCCGGGCTTGGCTACGCGAAAGAGTGCCGGCGCGTGCGCGTCGATGGGCGCGATGTGGACGTGATCAAGATCGATCGCGCGCTTGCGGCGTGAGCGAGGCGTTTGAAGCGCATCGCGGGCGGCTGACCGGGCTTGCCTATCGCATGCTCGGCAGCCTCGCTGACGCCGAAGACATCGTGCAGGACGCGTGGGTCAAGCGGCAAAGCGCGCGCGACGTGGCGAACGAGGAAGCGTTTCTCGTCACCATCGTGACGCGGCTTTGCCTCGACCGGCTGAAGAGCGCGCGGGCGAGGCGGGAAATCTATGTCGGGCCGTGGCTGCCGGAACCCGTGCTCGATGCGGATGCGCTCTCGCCGCACGCGGCGACGGAATTGGCGGACGATCTCTCGTTTGCGCTGATGCTGACGCTTGAGCGGCTCTCCCCGCTCGAACGCGCAGCGTTCCTGCTGCACGACGTGTTCGACGAGAGCTTCGCGGACGTGGCCGAGGCGCTGGGGCGCAGCGAGGAAGCATGCCGGCAGCTTGCGTCGCGTGCGCGCAAAGCGGTGAAGGATGCGCGGCCCGCGCGCGAGGCGGCGCCGGAGATGCATGAGCGTTTGCTCGCCGCGTTCGCGCAGGCGGCGGCGAACGGGGATGTCTCGGCGCTCAAGGCGATGCTGACGGAGGATGCCGTCGCGCTGACGGACGGCGGCGGGATCAGAACGGCGGCGCTCAATCCGATCCGCGGCGCGGACAAGGTGGCGCGGTTCATCATTGGCCTTGCGCGCAAATACGCGGAGCGCAGCGGCGATTTCGCGCTTAGGCCGACGACAATCAACGGATCGCCGGGATTCTTGGTGTTCATCGAAGGCGCGCTCGATCAGACGCTGTCGATCGCGGTGGAAGGCGGCCGGATCGCCGCGCTCTACGGCGTTCGCAATCCGGAGAAGCTGGCGCTTATCCGGGGAAGCTGATGGTGATCTTCATCCCGTTCGCGCCGTCGAACGCGGCTTCACCGCCCAATTGCGCGGCGAGCGATTGGATGATGCGCGTGCCCAGGCTGCCAGTCGGGGCGCCCATGTCGGCCTCGCGCGCGCCGACGCCGTCATCCTGAATGATGAGTTCGTAGCGGTCTGCTTCGAGCGGGTTGAGGCGCACGTCGAAACGCCCTCTCCGGCCATCGGGGAACGCGTATTT
The DNA here is from genome assembly GCA_050246475.1 of Hyphomonadaceae bacterium. GTDB lineage: Bacteria > Pseudomonadota > Alphaproteobacteria > Caulobacterales > Aquidulcibacteraceae > CADEEL01. Next base: position 75,033 of record JBFWVZ010000001.1, read on the forward strand.
GATGGCGTTGACCAACGCCTCGGTGACGATGAGAGCAAGCGCGAGCTGGCGATCCTGCGTCCATTCCACATCGGGCATCTCGACCGAGAGCGCGATGTTGGCGGCGCCGGCGGAGGCCAGCATATCGCGCCCGACATTCTCGATGCGCCCGCCCATCGGGAGCGCGATATAGTCCGGATGATAGAGCTGGCGATGAATGCGGCCCATGGTGTCGAGACGCTTGATCGCGTCATCGAAGACGGCGGCGTCCTCTGGATTGGCGACGCGGCGGCGCTCCAGCGTCAACAAGCTCTGAATGAATTGCAGTTTGTTGGCCATACGATGCTGCAATTCCTGGAACATCGTCTGGCGCGAGACGGCGATCGCTCCGACACGCGCACGCTCCGCAGACAAGCGATCGAGTGCTGCGTGCATGACGCCGATTGCGCCGACGATGACGGCGGCGAGCACGGCATAGACAGACACGTTCGACAACCGCTCCGGCGTCAGTTCGAACGAATTGACGGGCGGCACGAAGAAATAGATCGCGGCGGCGATGCTCAAAATCGCCACGACGAGGGCCGGCAGCGCGCCGGACACAACCGCGGAAATAATGATGGCGATGATGAAGGTGAAGAACGGGAAACGCGCGAGCGCGTCGTCGAAGCCGTAGCGCACGAGAAAGGCCCCGGCAAAGGAAGCCGCGGCGAAGACCCATGCGGGCCAACCGCGCCGGCGCAACGCCGCGAGGCGATCGATCAGCGCCGCTTGAGGCTCATTGGAGGAACCCAGTGGTTGAATGCCCGTTTTCCTTCACGCCTACGAACGATCCCGGCCCGGAGCATTCCGCCCGGGACAAACTACAGCGTGAATAAGACGCCGCTTATGTATTTCGACATAGCACACCGATTTTGCCCAAGCAGAGTGCGTCCTTGAAGAAGGAGACGCCGACGCCCATGGCCCGTGTGCCCTGCCCCGAATGCCCGCTCCGGCGACACGGACCGTTTAAGCCGTATTCGGAGGATGAGATCGCCTTCATCAACCAGATGAAGAAGCGGCACGTGCTGGTGCACGCGGGGCGCGAAATCATCTCCGCCGGGGATGCCGAGCCGGCGATCTACACGCTCTTCGCGGGCTGGGCGTTCCGCGCCAAGGCGCTGCCGGACGGGCGGCGGCAGATTTTGAACTTCCTGCTGCCGGGCGATCTCATCGGGTTTCAGGCCAACATGTTTGAAGCTTCTCCCCACAGCGTCGAGGCGCTGACGGACGTCGAACTCTGCCAGCTGGACCGGGGCAAGGTGTGGGATCTCTACCGCAATTTTCCGGAGGTCGCGTTCGACGTGACGTGGCTCACCGCGCACGAGGAGATGCTGGTGGACGAAAACCTGCTCGGCGTCGGGCAGCGCACGGCGCAAGAGAAGATCGCCGCGCTCATCATGCAGCTGTGCAAGCGCGCGGATTCGGTTGGGCTGACGAATAGCGGCGGGACGCTCGAATTTCCGCTGACGCAGCAGCACATCGCCGACGCGCTGGGGCTTTCGCTCGTCCACACGAACAAGTCGATGCGGAAGCTTGAGAAGATGGGGCTCTACGAGATCCGCGGGCGATCGCTCAAAATGACGAACGGGCACGCGCTCAAGAATCTCGCGCACTATTTCGACGAGCCGATCTCGAAACGGCCGCTGCTCTAGGCGCCCTCGTCAGGCAGCGGCGCGGCCTTGGCGATCTCGGCGAGGATGGCTTTGGCTTTCGCTTCATCGGCATCGCGCACGAGCACGCGATAGCCGCCCTCCGCGTGGATGAGATAGGGCATCACGCCCAGCTGATCGAATTCAGGCACGACCGCGAAGAGGCCTTCGGATTCCAAAAGTCCGCGCGCGATCAGCGCTTCGGCGCGATCGAGAAAGGTTGCGGCGACGACGAGATCGGCCATTGGCGCACCATAGAGACGGCGCGTGCAAAGAAAACAGCGGGCGCCGTTAAGCGCCCGCCGTCTCCACACTCCCCTATTCCTTAGCTCAGCCGTTGGCGGCTTCGCGGTCGCGACGGGGGCGGCGTTCGCCGCGCTCGCGCGGGCCGCGATCCTCGGCTTCTTCGCCCATCTCGGCGGAGAGATCGGCGCCCGTCGCTTGATCGACGACCTTCATGGAGAGGCGCACCTTGCCGCGATCGTCGAAGCCCAAGAGCTTCACCTTCACGACATCGCCTTCCTTGACGACGTCGGACGGCTTCTCGACGCGCTGCTTGGAAAGCTGCGAGACGTGAACGAGGCCGTCTTTCGCTCCGAAGAAGTTCACGAAGGCGCCGAACTCCATCACCTTCACGACCTTGCCTTCGTAGATCATGCCCACTTCAGGCTCACTGGTGAGCGACTTGATCCATTTGACGGCGGCTTCGATGGCGGCGGCGTCGGAGGACGCGACCTTCACGGTGCCGTCGTCCTCGACGTTCACCTTCGCGCCGGTCTTCTCCACGATTTCGCGGATCACCTTGCCGCCGGTGCCGATGACATCACGGATCTTATCGGTCGGGATTTTGATCTGAACGATGCGCGGCGCGTTGGCGCCGACATCGGCGCGGGGCGCGGCCATCGCCTTGTTCATCTCACTCAAGATATGCATGCGGCCGGCGTGAGCGCGCTCAAGCGCGACCTGCATGATCTCCGGCGTGATGCCGGCGACCTTGATGTCCATCTGGAGCGAGGTGATGCCCTTCTCGGTGCCTGCGACTTTGAAATCCATATCGCCCAGGTGATCTTCATCGCCCAGGATGTCTGTCAGGACTTCGTAGCCGTAGTCTTCGAGGATGAGGCCCATCGCGACGCCGGCGACGGGCGCCGAAATCGGCACGCCCGCATCCATGAGCGCGAGCGAAGAGCCGCACACCGTGGCCATGGACGAAGAGCCGTTCGACTCGGTGATCTCGGAGACGAGGCGGATGGTGTAGGGAAATTGCTCCGCAGTCGGCAGAACGGCCTGGAGCGCGCGCCAAGCGAGTTTGCCGTGGCCGATTTCACGCCGCCCTGCCCCGCCCAAGCGGCCGGTTTCGCCGACGCTGTAAGGAGGGAAATTGTAGTGGAGCATGAAGCGCTGCTTCGACGTGCCTGAGAGGCTGTCGACGTATTGCTCATCTTCGCCCGTGCCGAGCGTGGCGACGACGACGGCTTGGGTTTCGCCGCGCGTGAAGAGCGCGGAGCCGTGCGTGCGCGGCAGGAAGCCGACTTCGGAGACGATCGGGCGGACCTTGTCCACCGGGCGGCCGTCGATGCGGGCCTTATCCTTCACGACGCGCGAGCGGACGATGTCGCTTTCGACTTCCTTGAACACTTCCTTGAAGACGCCAGCGTCGAGGCCTTCGGGATTGCCGTCCGACTTCACGAGCGCGGCCTTGGCCTTCTCCCGCGCGACGCCGACGGCGGCGTAACGCTCATCCTTCTTCACGATCGAGTACGCAGCGCCCAGATCGGCGCCGACGAGATCTGCGATCTGCTTCTTCTCAGCGGAGCGATCGGGCGCATCGAAATCGAACGGCTCCTTGCCGGCCTTCTCGGCCAATTCGATGATGGCGTCGATCACGGGCTGCATGCCCTTGTGCGCGAGGTTGAGCGCGGAGAGCATCTGCTCTTCCGTCAGTTCCTTCACTTCGCTTTCGACCATCATCAGCGCGTCATGCGTGCCGGCGACGACGAGATCGAGCTTTGATTCCGCCATCTGCGCGATCGTCGGGTTCAGGACCGGCTTGTCGTCGATCCAGCCGACGCGCGAGCCGCCGATGGGGCCGCGGAAGGGAACGCCGGAAAGCGTCAGTGCGGCGGACGCTGCGACCATCGCGAGGATGTCGCTCTCGTTTTCATTGTCCCACGAAAGGACGGTGATGATGACTTGCGTCTCGTTCTTGAAGCCTTCGACGAAGAGCGGGCGGATCGGGCGATCGATGAGGCGCGAGAGCAGCGTCTCACGCTCTGTCGGGCGGCCTTCGCGCTTGAAATAGCCGCCGGGAATGCGGCCCGAGGCGAAATACTTCTCCTGGTAGTTCACGGTCAGCGGGAAAAAATCCAAGCCGGGCTTGGGCTCCTTCGCGAAGACGACCGTCGCCAGAAGCGCGGTCTCCCCCCAGGTGGCGAAGACGGCGCCGTCAGCTTGGCGCGCAACCTTGCCGGTTTCGAGCGTCAGCTTGCGGCCGGCCCAATCGAGGGAGACAGATTCAGTTTTGAACATGGAAAACTCCGTGCCCCGGCACGTTCACAACGCGCGAGGCCACTTTGCCCCCGCGACCCTTCGCGGGGTTTGCTTGGCTCCCGGAAAACCGGCACACGCAGAATCGCGCATGCCGGACATGCACGCGCGCGCCGGAGCCAAGCCGGAGACGCGCGTGTGCAGTTTGAGAATTAGCGGCGCAGGCCCAGACGCTCGATGAGCTTCTGATAGCGGGCCGTGTCGCGATCCTTGAGGTAATCGAGCAAACGCCGGCGCTGAGACACCATTTTCAGGAGGCCGCGGCGCGAGTGATTGTCCTTCTTGTGGGTCTTGAAGTGCTCGGTGAGGTTGGCGATCCGCTCCGAGAGGATGGCCACCTGCACTTCCGGCGAGCCGGTGTCGGCTTTGCCTTGAGCGTATTCCTTGATGAGCGCGCCTTTGCGCTCGGCTGCAATCGACATCGTCCTCTTTCTCCTAGGACAAATGGAAGACGCGGGTGGGCTTGAATTGGCCCGCCCGCACGTCCCCCAGGGCGACGGCCTTGCCCTCGAACAACGCCAAAGCCGCGCGCGACGCATCCTGGCCGGATACGGAGCGGGGTTGGAATTTGCTCTTGAGCGTCTCCACCACGTGGGGAAGGAGAACGATCGGCCGTCCCTGCCTGAGCTTGAACGCGTCCTCCCCGCTTATGGCCAGCGCCGGGATGTCGGCCAGCGCGGTCTCAACGGGATCGAGGCGTTCGGACGCGGCGCCCTTATGGCGCAAATCCTCCAGGGCGTCGAGGGAAATGGACCGCGACTCAGTGAACGGGCCGACCGAGAGGCGGCGCAGCGCGTGGACGTGGCCCTCCGCGCCCAGAGCGGCGGCCAGATCACGCACCAAAGCGCGGACATAGAAGCCCTTGCCGCAGCGCATGAGGATCGTGGCGCTTTCATTCGAGGCCGCCTCAAGCTCGATGGCGTGGACGACGACCGTGCGCGCCTTCAGGTCCACCGCCTCCCCCGCGCGGGCGAGATCGTAGGCGCGTTCGCCATCGACCTTGATGGCGCTGAAGGCGGGCGGGATCTGTTCGATCTCGCCTTGGAAATTCTTGAGCGCGTCCCGGACGGCCTCGGGCGACGGGCGCACGGCGCTTTCGGCGATCACCGCGCCTTCGCGATCCTGCGTGGCGGTGGAGACGCCCCAGGCGATGGTGAAGCGATAGGATTTATCCGCCTCCATCAGAAACGGGACGGTTTTGGTCGCTTCGCCGAGCGCGATCGGCAACACGCCGGAAGCCAGCGGATCGAGCGTGCCGGCGTGGCCGGCTTTCTTGGCGTTGAAGAGACGGCGGATGCGGGAGACCGCGTCGGTGGAGGTCATGTCCTCGGGCTTATCGAGGACGATCCAGCCATCGACGTCATCGCCCTTGTTGCGGCGGCCCATCAGCGTTCGCCTTCGGGCTTGAGATCGCGCGCGACCGCGGGGCTGCGGAGCAGCCGGTCAATGTGGGTGGCTTCGTCGTAGGAGACGTCGGGCTCGAAATGGAGCTGCGGGATGTGGCGCAGCTCGACGTTCTTGCCCAAGCGGCCGCGCAGGAAGGGCGCGCAGCGCGTCAACGCGGCGGCGATCTTCTTGGGATCGTGCGCGCCCAATGCCGCGACGAACGCGGTCATGTGCTTCAAATCGGGCGAGGCGCGCACCTCGCCGATGGTGACGGAGACGCCTTTCAAATCTGGATCGCGCAATTCTTCGCGCGCGAGCACATCGACCAAAGCATGGCGCACAAGTTCGCCGGCGCGCAATTGGCGCTGCGAAGGCCCGTGGGCCGTGCGGGGAGCGGTCTTCTTGCTCACGTGGGCTTCACTGAGACTCGTAGGCGAAGACGCCGCAGAGATCGGGGTTCACACGGCCCTCGCCCGGCGCGACGGAGCCGCGAAACGCGGCCAGACGCAACACCCAGCGGCCGCGCTCATCGACGAATTCGGAGGCGGCGATCGTCGTCGTGCGGTTGTCGCCGCAAAGGCCCTGCTGTGCGCTCAACGTGACCGTCTCTTCGACGATGCGATAGACGCGCGTCTGAACTTGCGGAGAGAGGCCCAGAAGCGAGCGGAAGGTCGCGCCATCGGCATTGATGCGCACCGAGCCTTCGTGGACGGCGCGCTCCTCGCCGCGCAGCGTGATGCCGTTGGCGAAGGCCAACGCAAGGGGCCCGCCGCGCCCCTCCTCCAGGCTGACCGTCAGATTGCCGGCAACGTCGCGCGCATTTTCGTTCGCTGCGCGCCAGCGCTGACGCGCGAGCCCCGGCACCTCTTGCGGCACCGCATCGACGGCGAGCTCGGGCTCGGTGACGACGGAGGAGCGCGAACCGGGATTGGTTCCCGATTGGCCCTCATCCTGCGAGCAAGCGGCGAGCGCGACAGCGACGAGGCCGAGCGCGGCCGCCCTAAAGCGAGCGCTGCACCACTTCGACATTGAAGCACTCAATCACGTCGCCCTGCTTGATGTCCTGGAAGGGGCCGAAGCTCATGCCGCATTCCTGGCCGGAGATCACTTCGTTCACCTCGTCCTTGAAGCGCTTCAAGGTCGTCAGCACGCCCATTTCCTGAATGACGACGTTGTCGCGCAGGATGCGGACCTTGGCGCCCTTGCGGACGACCCCCTCAGTGACGCGGCAACCAGCGACCTTGCCGACCTTGGAGATGTTGAACACCTCCAAGACTTCCGCGTTGCCCAGGAAGCTTTCGCGCGTGAGCGGCGCGAGCATGCCGGACATGACGCCTTTGATGTCGTCGATCAGGTCGTAGATGATGTTGTAGTAGCGGATCTCGACGCCTTCACGCTCAGCCAGATCGCGCGCCTCCTTCGAAGCGCGGACGTTGAAGCCGATGACGGGGGCGCCGGAGCCCTTGGCGAGCTGGACATCCGATTCATTGATGGCGCCGACGCCGGAAAGCACGACGCGCGCGCGCACTTCCTCGTGCGCGAGCTTATCGAGCGAGCCGACGATGGCTTCGGCGGAGCCTTGCACATCGGCCTTGATGAGCAGCGGCAATTCCTTGGCGGTCGAATCCTTGAACTTCGCCATCATGGATTCGAGCGTGGCGCCGGCGGAGCGGCCGACGCTCTTCTGCTTCTTGGCGCGAGCGCGATAATCGGCGACTTCGCGGGCGCGGTTTTCGTTCTCGACGACGTTCAGCACGTCGCCGGGTTCGGGCACGCCTTCGAGGCCCATGATCTCGACCGGCTCGGAGGGGCCGGCGAGCTGCAATTGCTGGCCGCGCTCGTTGGTGATGGCGCGGATGCGGCCGATCTGGGCGCCGACGACGACGATGTCGCCGCGCTTCAGCGTCCCCTTCTGCACCAGCACCGTGGCGACCGTGCCGCGGCCTTTATCGAGCTTCGATTCAATGACCGTCGCTTCGGCGGGGCGATCGGGATTGGCCTTGAGGTCCATGACCTCAGCTTGAAGCAGGATGGTCTCGACCAGCTTATCCAGGCCGGTTTTCTGCAACGCCGAGACTTCGACGGAGAGGGTGTCGCCGCCGTGCGCTTCGGTGACGATCTCATGCTGAAGGAGATCGGTCAGAACGCGCGTCGGGTTCGCCTCGGGCTTATCGATCTTGTTGATCGCCACGATGATCGGCGCGCCCGAGGCGCGGGCGTGCTGAATGGCCTCAATGGTTTGCGGCATGACGCCGTCATCGGCGGCGACGACGAGCACGACGATGTCCGTCACCTGGGCGCCGCGGGCGCGCATGGCGGAGAACGCGGCGTGGCCGGGCGTATCCAGGAACGTGACGCGCTGGCCGTCCTTCAAGCGAACCTGATAGGCGCCGATGTGCTGCGTGATGCCGCCGTGCTCGCCGGAGGCGACATCGGTCTCGCGCAGCGAATCCAAGAGCGACGTCTTGCCGTGATCGACGTGGCCCATGACGGTGACGACGGGCGGACGCGGCTGCATCGATTCCTCGGAATCGACTTCGCCGGCGAGGCCCTCTTCAACGTCGGATTCCGCGACGCGGCGCACCGCATGGCCATGTTCAGTCGCGATGAGCTCGGCCGTATCGGCGTCGAGCTCGTCGCTCATTTTGAGCATCTGGCCCTGGCGCATCATGAATTTGATGATGTCGGCGACGCGCACGGCCATGCGGTTCGCCAATTCCTGAACCGTGATGGTTTCGGGAATGACGACTTCACGCTTGGCGACTTCGCGGTCGCCGCCGCCCATGAGCTTTGCGCGGCGCTCTTTTTCCTTTTGCTGCGCGCGCCGGTACGCGGCGAGCGAACGGACGCGATCGTCATCGCCTTCGGTGATGCGCTCGACCATGTCGAGCGTGAGGCGGCCTTCGCGGCGCTTTGGTTCGCCCTTCTTGGTGGGCTTCACCGGCGCGGCCGGCAGCGGCTTGCGGGCCGATTTCACGCGGCCGCCGAGTTCGGAAAGGATATCCGCGTCACGGCCTTGCGGCTGTTGGGCTTGCGCGGCCGGCTGCTCGGCTTGGCGCAGCGGAGCGTCAGCGCCGGAGCGCGCGGCGGCCAGATTGCGGCGGGCGGCTTCTTCATCGGCCTCGGCGCGGCGGCGCGCTTCGGCTTCGGCCGCAATGGCTTGCTCTTCTTCGACCTTGCGGCGCTGCGCATCTTCGAGCGCGCGGCGCTGGGCTTCTTCCTCGGCGCTGCGGGCGGCGCGCTGCTGGCGTTCGCCCATGGCGCGCTGCACGGCTTCTTGGCGGCGGCGCGCTTCATCATCGGTGATGCCGCCCTGCGCGGGCGGCGGCTCAACCGGCGCGGCGACCGGCTTGGCCGCGGCGGGGCGCGCGAGATTGGGCGGCACGCCTGGGCCAGGGGCCGCCGGCGCGGCGGGCGCAGCGCCCGGGCGGTTCAGGGAGCGCTTTTCCTTGACCTCAACGGCCACGGCCTTGGTGCGGCCGTGCGAAAAGCTTTGACGCACCGTGCCCGATTGGGTGGTGCGCGTCAGCGTGAGAGGCTTTCTCCCGCCAGCCGGTTTTTCCTGTTCAGTGCCGTCCGTCATTCAGATCCCAGAAACCACGCCAAAACATCGCGCCCGACGCGCAGCCCGGCTTTTCACCGGAAGGCGCATCGCCTTCGCCCGCATCGGGGCGCTCAAGCTCCTTCGACGGAGCCGGATCGCCAGGAATCGGGCCAGGAGGCCGGAACGATGGCGCGAAATCCGGAAAGGCGGCCAATTTCAGCCGCCCAGCGCAGCGCCATGCGCTCTTGGAGCACGAGGGCGTGTACCACATGATCACGCCCCAACGCCACGCCCAATTCCTGGGCGCGGAAGCACCCCGTGAGATGGGGGGCACCGCCCCATAACCCAAGCGCCAAGCGCATGATTTTCTCGCGGCCGTCTTCGGCGCCGTCCTCGGCTTCGATCACAGCAAACGGGCGTGCAGCGCGTATCTGCGCCTCCACCGAATCGAATCCGCTGGCGAGCGCGCCGGCGCGGCGCATGAGGCCCACGAGCTCGAGGCAGCGTTTGGCGAGGAGCGCTTCGACTTGATCCGCGAGATCGGCGGGCGCGCGCGTTTTTTCCTTGAGCGAACGCGAGAACGCATCGCGCTTGACCGCCTGGTTCACCGCTTCGCGCGTTGCGCGCACCCAAACGCCGCGGCCCGGCAGTTTCGCAGCGACGTCCGGCACGATGGCGCTATCGGGCGCCAGCGCGAAACGGACGAGCCGATCTTCACTGAGCGTTTCGCCGGTGGCGGCGCAGCGGCGCTCCCTGCCCTTCTTCGCGTGCGGCGCGTGATCCGTTTCGCTCAAGCCGCGCTCGCGCGCTTGGCCTTTTGCGCGACGAGGACTTCCGCGATCTGCACGGCGTTCAAGGCGGCGCCTTTGCGGAGGTTATCGCCCACGACGAAGAGGACGAGGCCGTTCTCGACGCCCGGGTCGCGGCGGATGCGGCCGACCAAGACATCGTCCTTGCCCGTCGCGTCGAGCGGATTGGGCACATCCGCCAGGACGACGCCGGGCGCGCTCGCGAGGAGCGCGCGCGCTTCTTCCGGCGAAATCGGACGCTCGAACTCCAAATTCATCGAGAGCGAGTGGCCGGTGTAAACCGGCACGCGCACGCAGGTGCCGGAGACGCGCAGATCGGGGATCTCCAAAATCTTGCGGCTCTCGTCGCGGAGTTTGGTTTCTTCCTCGGTGTAGCCGTCCTCGCCCAGCACGTAGTTGAGCGGCACGACGTTGAAGGCGATGGGGACGGCCCATTTCTTCACGTGCGGAAAGCCCAGCGCATCGCCCTGGTGCGTAAGCACGGCGGATTCATCGCCCGTCTCTTTCACCTGCGCTTCGAGCTCATCGACGCCGGCCAAGCCGCCGCCGGAGACGGCCTGATAGGTGCTGGCGATCATGCGCTTCAGGCCGGCTTTTGCGTGGAGCGGCTTCAGCGCGGGCATCGCGGCCATGGTGGTGCAGTTCGGATTGGCGACGATGCCTTTGGGGATCGAGGCCAGCGCGTGAGGGTTCACCTCGGAGACGATGAGCGGCACATCGGGGTCGGAGCGCCAGGCCGAGGAATTGTCGATGACGATCGCGCCGGCCGCGGCGACCTTCGGCGCAAGCGCCTTCGACGTCGAGCCGCCGGCGGAGAAGAAGACGATGTCGAGCCCGGCATAATCGGCGCTCGCGGCGTCTTCGACGGCGATCTCTTGGCCTTTCCACGGCAGCGTCTTTCCGGCGGAGCGCGCGGACGCGAAGAGCCTCAACGCGGAGACGGGAAAATTCCGCTCCGCGAGGATTTCACGCATCAGCGTGCCGACAAGGCCCGTGGCGCCGACGATCCCGACACGCATCAGCTTTCCTCTGTTTCAGCGGCGGCCTCATCTTCTGCCGCTTCTTCGACCGGGGGCGCTTCAATCCAGCCCGCCGCGACGCGCGCCTGGAGGATCAGTTCGTCCGCCTGTTCTTGTGTGAGGCCGAAGCTATCCAGCACGCCGGGCTCGCGGACGCGCTCACCGTTCTTGGTTTCGAACCAACCGCGGAGATCATCCGCGGTGAGGCCGGCGAAGTCTTCGAGCGACTTGGTGCCCGCTTCGCCGAGCGCAACGGCCATCGGCAGCGTCATGCCCGGCACGGCGACGAGCGCATCCTCGACGCCCAGCTCCTTGCGCTTGGCATCCTGCTCGGCGGCTTGCTTTTCGAGGAATTCGACGGCGCGGGCTTGAAGCTCCTCGGCGATTTCCTCGTTCAAGCCTTCGATGAAAGCGAGTTCTTCGAGGTTCACGTAAGCGATTTCCTCGATGGTTTCGAAGCCTTCGGAGGCGAGCAATTGCGCGAACGTCTCATCGACTTCGAGGGCGGCGATAAAGAGCTGCGTGCGGGCGGCGAATTCTTTCTGGCGGCGCGCGCTTTCTTCGTCCTCGGTGAGGATGTCGATCGACCAGCCGGTGAGCTGAGAGGCCAAGCGCACGTTTTGGCCGCGGCGGCCGATGGCGAGCGAGAGCTGCGCCTCCGCGACGACGACTTCGACGCGCCGCTCCTCGGGATCGAGGACCACCTTCGTGACTTCGGCCGGCTGCAGCGCGTTCACGATGAAGGTCGCGGGATCGGAGGACCAGGGAATGATGTCGATCTTCTCGCCCTGCAATTCGCCCACGACGGCTTGCACGCGCGCGCCGCGCATGCCGACGCAGGCGCCGACGGGATCGATGGAATTGTCGTGGCTGAGCACGGCGATCTTGGCGCGCGAACCCGGATCGCGGGCGGCGGCTTTAATCTCGATCACGCCCTCGTACACTTCGGGCACTTCCTGGGCGAAGAGGCGCGCCATGAACTCAGGCTTGGCGCGCGAGAGGAAGATTTGCGGGCCCTTCGTTTCGCGGCGGACGTCATAGACGTAGGAGCGCACGCGATCGCCCTGGTGGAGGTTTTCGCGCGGAATGGATTCGTTGCGGCGGATGATGCCTTCGGCGCGGCCGAGATCGACAATGGTGTTGCCGTATTCGACGCGCTTGACGACGCCGTTCACGACTTCGCCGACGCGATCCTTGTATTCCTCGTGCTGGCGCTCACGCTCGGCCTCGCGGACTTCGTGATTGATGACCTGCTTGGCGGTTTGCGCCGCGACCCGGCCGAAATCCATTGGGGGCAGAAGCTCTTCATAGACCTTGCCCGAGACGGCTTCGGGATCGCTCTTCAGCGCATCGGCGAGCATGATGTCCGTGGACGGATTGAAGGGGCGGGTTTCGTCATCGAGCATGGATTCGTCCACGACCGTCATGGCGCGGATGAGAGTCATCTCGCCCGTCTTCGGATCGATCTTGGCGCGGATATCGTGCTCGGCGCCGTAGCGCGAGCGCGCGGCCTTCTGCATCGCGTGCTCCATGGCCGCGATGACGATGTCCTTCTCGATGGACTTTTCGCGCGCCACAGCGTCGGCGATCTGCATGATTTCGAGCCGGTTGGCGGAAATGCCGGTGGCGGTCATTGGGTGTTCCTCTTCTTCCAGTCTTCAGCGTCGGCGGCTTCGGCCGCTTTCGCGCGTTTCAAATCTTCTTCGATGAGCTTGTCGGTGAGCACGAGCTTGGCGTCCGCTAACCAGGCGAAGGGGATTTTGGCCTCCCCTTCCGCGAGCGCGACGCGGATGGCGTCTCCCTCGACGCCCTTCAGGAGCCCACGAAAGCGTTTGCGGCCTTCGATCATCTGCGCGGTTTCGAGCTTGGCCTCGTGGCCGGCGAAGCGTTCGAAATCGGCCAAGCGCACGAGCGGGCGATCGATGCCAGGGCTTGAGACTTCGAGATCGTATTCGCCGTTGATGGGATCGGCTGCGTCAAGCACCGGCGAGATCGCGCGCGAGAGACGCTCGCAATCGTCCAACAGCATCACGCCGTCATCGCGCTCGGCCATGATCTGTAGGCGCTTCCTGCGGATGCCGGTGACGCGCACGCGCACAAGGCGGTAGCCCAGATCGTGGGCGGCCGGCTCGATGGCGGCGATCACCTTTTCCTCGACGGGGTTGGTGGCTCTCAAAAACGGACCCCAGAAAAACCAAAAGCGGCGGCCCCTCCCGGGACCGCCGCCGATGCTCTCATCGAGAGCGTCAGCGATGTTCTTGACCGCTTATATAGAGGGCTCGCGGGCCGTTGTCAGCCCTCCTGACGGGAGAAAGCGCGCGAGCGCCCAGTAGGCCATCGAGACGAAGGCGCCGAGGAGCGCGCCTTCGACGATGGAGTCGGGCCGGTCGCGCCAGAAGAGCCAGCCGATGCGGCGGATCGAGCGATATTGATCGTGGACCGCATCCACCAGATCGCGCGCATCCACGAACGGCCACACAAGCGCGCCGGCGATTGCCGCGACAGCGATCATCGACAGCACCGGGAAGCCGGAGAACCAGTTCGAGGCGCGCACACCGGCCCAGAGGATGAGCGCGGGCGCGGCGATCGCGAAGAGCGCGTCGAGCGGATCGGCCGCCATCGCGGCGGGGCTTTCGAACGCGGCCTGGAGCCAATCGGCATCGCCGAGCGCCAAGCCCATGAGCGTCGGGACGCTCAGCGCGATGAACGCCAAGCGCCAGAGCGGCGGAGAGGGAAGCGGATGGCCCATGCGCGCATCATCCGCGATCGGCGCGGAGAAAACGTAAATAGATCGGCACGCAATCGCCTAGGCGTTTTTGTTCGTAGCGTGTGGGCGTGTGGGCGGGCCAGGGCTTCCTCCAATCGTCGGCGCGTTCGGCGCGCCATGTGAAGCGCGGCTCTTTGAGGAAGAGCTCCAGCGTCCAGGCCGCGTAGTGCGCCCAATCGGTGGCGAAGCGGATTTCGCCGCCGGGCTTCGTTGCGCGCGCCAGCGCCGCGATGAGATCGCGCTGGATCAGGCGGCGCTTCCAGTGGCGTGTCTTGGGCCAGGGATCGGGGAAGAGGATGTCGATGCGGTCTAGGCTCGCGTCCGGCAGGCGCGCGAGCACGTCGCGCGCATCGCCTTGCAGCAAGCGCGCGTTGGAGACGCCCGCCTCTTCGATGTGGCGCACGCAGGAGGCGACGCCGTTCAAGAAAGGCTCGACGCCGATGAAGCGCGCTTCAGGGTTCGCTTTGGCTTGGTGGACGAGATGCTCGCCCCCGCCGAAGCCGATTTCGAGAATGACTTCGCGCGGCGCGCTTGCACCCCCCTCCCCGCCCTCCCCGGCAAGGGGGGAGGGAAAGAGCGCTTCTGGATCGAGCGGGCCTTCGGGCAGTGCGAGTTCTGGGTAGAGTGTCTCCATCAAAGCCGCCTGGCGCGGCTTCAGGGGGCGGCCCTTGATGCGCCCGAAGGAGCGGAGGGGATCGTCTCTTTGCACTTCGCTCACACGTGACGCGGCGTGACCTCGACGCAACGCCAAGCGGGGCGTACAGAAGCGGGCGAAAATTTCCAACGATCCTCGTCAAAACTTCCCGGAGGCGGCGTCCATGCGCGAGCACCTGAAATTCTATATCGACGGCCAGTGGGTGGACCCGGTCACGCCCCGCACGCACGACGTGATCAACCCGGCGACGGAGGAGCCGATCGCGCGGATTTCGCTCGGCTCGGCGGCGGACGTCGATACAGCGGTGACGGCGGCGCAGCGCGCGTTCGACAGCTTCTCGCGCACGTCGAAGGAAGAGCGCGCGGCGCTGCTGGGCAAGATCATCGAAGTCTATCAGCGCCGGATGGGCGAAGTGGCTGCGGCCATCAGCTCGGAAATGGGCGCGCCGATGTGGCTCGCCAGCGCGGCGCAAGCGCCTTCGGGGCTTGGGCATTTCGCGGAAGCGCTGCGGCTGCTCAACACGTACGAATTCGAGCGTTCGATGAACGGCACGCGGATCTTGCGCGAGCCCGTGGGCGTGTGCGGGTTCATCACGCCGTGGAATTGGCCGGTCAATCAGATCGCGTGCAAGGTGGCCCCTGCTCTCGCGGTCGGCTGCACGATGGTGCTGAAGCCCAGCGAACTGGCGCCGCTCAACGCGATCCTCATCACGGAAATCCTGCACGAAGCGGGCGTGCCGAAGGGTGTGTTCAATCTCGTGAACGGCGACGGGCCGAGCGTCGGGGAAGCGCTCTCGCGCCATCCGGGGCTCGACATGATGAGCTTCACCGGCTCGACGCGCGCGGGCGTCTTGGTCTCCAAGGGCGCGGCTGACACCGTGAAGCGCGTGGCGCTGGAGCTTGGCGGCAAGAGCGCCAACATCGTGCTTGAAGACGCCGACCTGCAGAAGGCCGTCTCCTCCGGCATGATCCAGATGGTCACGAATTCGGGGCAGAGCTGCAACGCGCCGTCGCGGATGTTGGTGCCGCGCAAGCTGCACGATCAGGCTGCGGAGATCGCGGCGGCGACGGCCAAGGCGATCAAGGTGATGGCGCCGGGCGACGCGGAGCGCGGCGCCATCGGGCCGCTCGCCAACGCGAACCAGTTCCAAAAGGTGCAGGCGCTCATCCAAAAGGGCATCGACGAAGGCGCGACCGTGATGGCCGGGGGCGTCGGGCGCCCGGAAGGGTTCAACCGCGGCTATTACGTGAAGCCGACGGTGTTCGCGAACGTGACGAACGACATGACGATCGCGCGCGAAGAAATCTTCGGGCCCGTGCTCTCCATTCTTCCGTATGAAGATGAAGAGGACGCGATCCGCATCGCGAACGACACGGTCTATGGGCTTTCGGGCTATGTGCAGTCCGGCAGCGAAGAGCACGCGAAGAAAGTCGCGCGGCGGCTGCGCACCGGCAACGTGCACTTGAACGGCGCGGGCGCGGATTTCCAAGCGCCGTTCGGCGGCTACAAGCAATCCGGCATCGGGCGCGAATGGGGCGAGTTCGGCTTCGAGGAATTCCTCGAGACGAAAGCCGTGATGGGATGGGGCCAAGCGTAACGCACCTCTCATCAAGCTGAACAAAGTGTTGAAGCGCCGCGGTGAAAGCCGCGGCGCTTTTCATTTGGCATTAGGCATCCCGGCCTAAACTCGCTTCCATGACCCACGAGCGCACACCCATCGAACCCGTCGATCTCGCGATCGACGATGCGCCGCACGTGCTCTCCCCGCGTGCGCAGCCGGCGTTCTGGGAAGACGTTTCCGGCGGGCTGCACGCGATCAATCCGCTCGACGATTACAACGATGCGCCGTTTGGGGCCGATGCGCTCGATGCGCTTTCGCTTGGCCACGCGCTCACCGCCGACGCGGGGCTTGAGGAAAAGGCGACTCCGCGCGCTGGGCACACGCTCATCGACGATTGCGGGCGGCGTTTCACAATCGATCCCGACACCGGCATCATCAGCCTTGCCGACCCCGCCGTCGCGCGGCGCGAGCGCGGGGCGGTTCATGCCGTCCGGGTGCGGAGCATCGACCCGTTCGGCGGCGTCTATGAATCGACTTTCCATTTGCGGATCGCAGAGCCGCTTCCGGAAGTCGTGCTGCCGGACGGGGCCGATCCGCTGGGGCTGCCGGCGATCGAGGCGGCGGTGCATCCGCTGACGCTTGCGCCCCCGCCGATCGCGCCGATGAAAGCGTGGTGCGAAATCTCAGCGGCGCTCGGCGCCGTGCGGGCCAAGACCGGCGCGCGTGAAAGCGCGCCCTTTGGCGCAGCGCTCGAGGCGCCGCTCGCCTATCCGAGCCTCGATCTCGCGTATGCGCCGCTCGCGCTCGACGGCCCACCTCCGGCGCCGGCGGCCAAAAACGCGCGCTGGTTCGACGCCTGATCGCAGTGGAATTGCGTTCGCGGCGCTAAGAGCCGACAAAGCCCGAAAATTCGCATGGAGGCGCTCTCATGGCGCAGAAGACGTGGCGCAAGCGCACGCTCGGCAACAAGCCGCTTGCGCCGGAAACGCTGATGATGGGCTACGGCTACGACCCGCATCTTTCCGAGGGCTCGCTTAAGCCGCCGCAATTTCAAACCTCGACCTTCGTGTTCAAGAGCGCGGAGGACGGGAAGAACTTCTTCGCCGCGATGCAGGGACGCCGGAAGCTCGGCCCCGACGAGGAGCCCGGCCTCGTCTATTCGCGGTTCAACAATCCCAATCTCGAAGTGCTGGAGGACCGCCTCGCCATCTGGGACGAGGCGGAGGCTTCGCTCGGGTTTGCTTCGGGCATGGCGGCCATTTCGACGTGCCTGTGGGCGTTCCTGCGCCCCGGCGACGTCATCCTGCAGAGCCAGCCGATTTATGGCGGCACGGAAACGCTTATCCATTCGATCCTGCCGGAGTTCGGCGTCGCGCAAGTCGGCTTCGAGGCCGAGCATGGCGTCGAGGCGATGCGCGCGGCGGCGGAGGAAGCGAAGGCCAAGGGACACGTGGGCTGCATCTTCATAGAGACGCCAGCCAATCCGACGAACGCGCTCGTGGACATTCAGGAAGCGCGCAAGATTTCCGAGTCACTGGCGGTGGACGGGAAACGCCCGCCCGTCATCGTGGACAACACGATGCTGGGACCGATCTATTCAACGCCGCTGGCGCACGGCGCCGACATCGTCGTCACCTCGCTCACGAAATATGTGGGCGGGCACTCGGATTTGATCGCGGGCGGCGCCTCGGGCGCAAAAGCCATGCTTCAGCCCGTGCGTCGGATGCGCTCCACGCTCGGCACGATGTGCGACCCGCACACGGCGTGGCTGCTGATGCGCTCGCTCGAAACGCTCAAGCTGCGGATGGAGGCCGGCGCGAATGGCGCGCGGCGTGTGGCGGAATTCCTGCGCGACCACCCGAAGATCGCGAGCGTCTGGTATCTCGATTTCCTGCCGAAGGACCATCCCGACCGGGCGATCCACGAGCGGCAGAACAAGAACGCCGGCTCAACCTTTTCCTTTGAAGTGAAGGGCGGGGAGGAGGCCGCGTTCGCGGTTTTAGACAAGCTGCAGGTGATCAAGCTCGCCGTCAGCCTCGGGGGGACGGAGACGCTCGCATCGCATCCGGCGGCGATGACGCATTCGGGGATGGACAAGAGCGAGCTCAAGCGCTTCTCGATCACCCCCTCGCTCATCCGGATCTCGATCGGGGTTGAGAACCCGGACGATCTCATCGCCGATCTGGCGCAGGCGCTCGACGAGGCCTGACCTTTTCTTGAGGTTTCCGGGAACCGGACCGCCCTCCCCGCGTTGGGGTGCCTGATGGGGGCGGTGCGGGTGGAATGTCGGGCGGCGTGACAACAATCGACTACGCTGGGCTCTTCGACGCCATGCCCACGCCGCAGGTCATCATGGACCGCGACTTCCGGCTCGTGGCGATGAACCAGGCCTATCTCGACGTCACGCAGCGGACGCGGGAGGACCTCACCGGCAAGACGATGTTCGAGGCGTTCCCGGAGGGCGCGGAGCGAATGGAGATGCTGCGCCGCTCCATCGCGCGGGCGCGGGACGAGGGCGTCGTCGATCACTTGGCCTTCATCCCGTACGAGATCCCGGTGGATGGCGGCACGGAGCTGCGCTTTTGGAGCGCCACACATATCCCGATCCGCGACGACAAGGGCCGCGTCGTCGCGGTGCTGCAGCAGACGCAGGACGTGACGGAGCTCATGCGGCTCAGGGAGGCCGCGCGCGCGCCTGACAGCGCACTGGCCCAGGATGTCATGACGCGCGCGGCCGCCGTGCAGATGGCGAACGCCTCGCTCGCCCAGGAGAGCGAACAGCTCAAGCGGCTCTTCAACCAGGCGCCTTCGTTCATGGCTGTGCTGCGCGGCCCCGACCACGTGTTCGAGCTGGTGAATGAGGCTTACCAGACCGTCGTCGGGCGCAGCGATCTTGTGGGGCGGCCGCTGCGCGCGGCGCTGCCGGAAATCGAGGGGCAGGGATTCATCGACGTTCTCGACCGGGTCCGCGCCACGGGCACGCCTTATGTGGGCGCCAATGTCGCGGTGACGCTCACGCGCAAAGGGCGCGCGGAAGAGCGGAACCTGACGTTCGTCTATCAGCCGCTGTTCGATGAAACGGGCGGCGTTTCCGGGATTTTCGTCGAGGGCTTCGACATCACGGACCGCGTGCGCGCGGAGGCGCAGCTCAGGCTCCTGGTGGATGAGTTGAACCACCGCGTGAAGAACACGCTGGCGAGCGTGCAGGCGATCGCGATGCAGACGATGCATGAGCGCGCGCGCGACCCCTACCCCACATTCGCGGCGCGGCTCGCCTCGCTTGCGCGCACACATGGAGCGTTGACGCGAGAGCATTGGTCCGGCGCGGCGCTCAGCGATTTGGCGAAGAGCGAAACCGACGCCTATGGCCCCGGGCGGGTGAAGCTTGCCGGGCCGGACGTGCATTTGAGGCCGCGCCCAGCGCTGGCGCTGGGGCTCGTCTTCCATGAACTCGCGACCAACGCGGCGAAATACGGCGCGCTTTCGGCGCCGGACGGGCGCGTCGATGTCTCGTGGCGCGTGGAGGATCAACCCTATGTGCGCCTCTTCGTGACGTGGCGGGAAATGAAAGGCCCGGCGCCCAAGCAGAACGGCGAAGGCTTCGGCACGAAGCTCATCCGCCGCAGCATTGCGGGCGAGCTTGAGGGCGAGGCCCAATTCGAGTTCGCGCCCGAAGGGCTCACATGCCGCCTCGTCATCCCGCTGGAGCCGCCGCACCCATGACCGCCGCACAGAAACTCGCCGGCCTCCGCGTGCTGGTGCTGGAGGACGAAGCGCTCGTCTCCATGATGCTGGAGGCGATGCTCGAAGAAATGGGCTGCACGATCGTCGGGCCGTTCCTGCATCTGGAAAAGGCCGTCGATTTCATCGCCGCCAATCCAGGCGCGGCGGACGCGGCGCTGCTCGACGTCAATGTCGCGGGCAAGAGGAGCACGCCGGCGGCCGATCTCCTCGCGGCGCAGAACATCCCGTTTGCATTCTGCACGGGCTACGACGCGGCGGGCATCGAGGAAGCGCACCGCGCCGCGCCGCGGCTCTCAAAGCCCTTCATGCAGAAAGATATCGAGGCGGCGCTCCTGAAGCTCGCGCCGGCGCGCGCGGGCTAACTCTCTTCGCGCTGGATCGAACGCAGATAGGCGATGAGCGAATCGACGCCTTGGGGATTGAATTGAAAGTCCGGCATCGGGTGCGCGACCTGAATGCCGTTGATCAATTCCTCGGAGAGCGCCTCGGCGCTATAGCGCGAGAGAATGGTGCGGAAGACGGGCGCATCGGGGCGCGGGCTTTCATCGAGCATGCCGACCGCGTGGCAGCGGGCGCATTGCGTTTCGGCGATGACGCGCCCGTCGGCGATGCGCGGATCGGGCTCTTGCGACGCGCATGCAGAAACGAGCGCGAGCGCGGCGGCGGCGAGGATGGCTCTCATGGCGCGATCTTAACAGCGCAGCCGGGCCTTTGCGACAGCGGACGACGCAAGGCATAGGGGGGCGATGGCCCTCCCCTCGCCCGCGCAGAATGCCGGCGGCGACATCCGCGCCGCGCTCGACGAGAAGATTCCGATCGTCTTCGTCACCGGGCGCGCGGGCACCGGCAAGAGTTTCTTCATCCGCGCGCTCGCCAACGAGCCGCAGGCGCCCGCGCAAGCGATTCTGGCGCCGACGGGGCTCGCCGCGATGAATATCGGCGGGCAGACGGTGCATTCGTTTTTCGGCTTCCCGCCCCGGCCGCTCATCAATCACGCGGAGAAGCCAAACTGGTTCTTCTCGAAGAACGCGCGGCATTTGAAGCGCCTTATTGTCGATGAGGTCTCCATGCTGCGGGCCGACGTGCTGGACGCGATGGACCATGCGCTGCGCGCGGCGCGGAAAAGCATCCGGCCCTTCGGCGGCGTTCAGATGTTGCTGGTCGGGGATTTCTATCAGCTGCCGCCGGTGGTGCGTGGGGATGAGGGGCGGCTGCTGGAGGAAGCGGGCTATGACAGCCCTTACGCTTTTTCCGCGCACGCGCTCAAGGATCCGCCCGTCGCGGCGTTCGAACTGACCGAAGTGCGCCGCCAGACAGACGAGGATTTCATCGCGCTGCTTTCCGCGATCCGCGAGCGGCGGCGCGTGGAGGATGCGGTCGAAACGCTCAACGCCGCGTGCGTGGAGCGCTCGCTGGCGCAGCGCCCGGTGTTGCTCACGGCCACCAACGCGTTCGCCGACCGCTACAACGCGCAAGGCTTGGCGGCGTTGCCTGGGGACACGGCGCTTTACGGCGGGCAGTTCGAGGGCGAGGCGCGCGGCAATGTGGGCGAGCGGCTGCCGGCGCCCATGGAGCTGGCGCTCAAGAAGGGCGCGCGCGTCATCTTCACGCAGAACGACGCCGAGGGGCGCTGGGTGAACGGCTCGCTTGGGACGGTGGCGGCGATGGATTCCGAGATCGTCCGGGTGCGGATGGATTCGACGGGCGAAATCGAAGAGGTGGAGCGCGCGACCTGGCCGCAGGCGCGCTGGGTGTGGAACGAAACGACGCGGCAGATGGAGGTGAAGGAGGAGTTCAAGTACGTGCAATTCCCGCTCGCGCCCGCCTGGGCGCTCACCATCCACAAAGCGCAGGGGATGACGCTCGACTCGGTGGAGATCGATATGGGGCGCGGCGCGTTCGCGCCAGGGCAGACCTATGTTGCGCTTTCCCGCGCGCGCAGCATGGAGGGCTTGCGCCTCACGCGACCGCTTAAGGCAAGCGACGTGCGCGTCGATCCGGCGATCGCGGAAGGGCTGACGAAGATCGGACTCTGAGATTCAATTCTCCAGAGAATAGCCCAGATCACGCATCGTCTTTGCCGCTATCCCTTGGAAAATCGCCAGCTCTTCCGGCGTCGTGTCATTGCGCCACCGGCCGGTGGCGTTGAAGAGCGGCTGGTTGATCTGCCAATTTCGATTGCGTTTGTGGTTGTCGCCGACCAGGGGGGCGGCGTTGTCGGCCGGACGAACGTCGGAGTCCCACCACGTACGGCGACGTTCGTGATGACTGAGCATCGCCGCGTCGAAGGCCAACCCCAGGTATGCGCAAATCCGCTCCGCAGCCGCGCGAGTATTTCCCACGAGGTCCTCGTATCGCACGGCAAGCACTCGGTGACGTTCCGGGAAGTCCAGGTAAGCGCGATTGAACGTCACCCACTGCTTCGCGGCGGTTGAGTAGTCGCCGAGGCGTTTCGCAGATGAAATAGAGGCGTCCCTTCCGTCACGAGTCATGAAAATGACCTTTGCGCCGGGAAAGAGCGTGAATATCCGCGCAAGATACCTGACGTGGACAGGCGTCTTTTCGGCCACATATCGTACGTCGGGAATCGCAAAGCGGGCGCGCCATTGCTCAACTTCGGACAGAAGTTCAGCATCATCGCGCAGGCGATGAAACACGCCGGTCTCAACCGGGACCGCTGCGATCTCGCTATGCGAATCGAGAATTGCTAGCAGCAGAGTCGTGCCGCTGTGGCCGCCGCCACAAACAAAGATGTGATTCTGTTTCAACCGACCGCCTCTCAAACGAAGTTATTTCTTGGCGCCGGTGGCGGGCTTGGCCTTCTCCTTCTTCGGCTTCCGCTTCTCTTTGTTGGACCGCATTTGACCTTTGGCCATGACGAAGCCTCCTCGCGAGCGCGCGAGCTTATTCTTGATTCCGGCTGAGGAAAATGGAGCGGGCGAAGAGATTTGAACTCTCGACCCTCACGTTGGCAACGTGATGCTCTACCCCTGAGCTACGCCCGCGTCCGTTGGGTATGGGCGCGACGCGCGCGCCCAAGGGGCGCTCATATCGCAAAGGGGCGCGTTTCGCGCAAGCGCCCTCCTCCGCGGCCCGGCGTTTCGGCTTACTCCCCCGGCTTAGCGGCGCGCGGGGGCTTCAGGCGGCGGCGGTTGATGTGGGTTTCGGGGGCGGCTTCCCCGGCCGGCGTCTGGCCCTTGAAGTAATCGCGCTGCCAGCCTTGCTTGACCGTCTCCTCATCGCGCTTTTCGAGGCCCGTGAGGAATTTCGAGCGGCTCTCGCCCCAGCCCAAATAATCCCCGTGAAGTTTCTTATCGTCGGCAAGGCGCTTCACCAGCGGCTCGACGTCATCGATCGCCGCGTGCGGCACGGGCATCACAAAGCACATCGGCTCGCCCTTCTCGAAGCGGACGATGCCGGGGCGCGTGAAGCGCCAATTCATGGTGAAGGGAAACGGGAGCCAATCGGTCTCCACGATGCCGGTCAGCGGCTGGATGCCGTCCTTGATGTGATTGGGCGGGCCGCCGACCCAGAGATCCCAGCCCGGATCGGTGCGGAAGAGATAGCCGGTGTGGAAGGTCAGCACGCCGTGGGAAAAGTGCGAGACGGCCCAGCGCTGCAGCTGCTCAGGGGTCGTATCGCCATCGGGATCGATGCGGATGTCTTTCGAGTGGGTCCCGCCGGTCCAGCTCGCCGTGAAGGAGACCGGCGAGAGGATCTCCCATCCAGTCGTGTTGGCGACAACGAGCGGCAGGCAACGGTAAGGGTGGCGGGCGTGGAACGCATCCATCCAGTCGCGATCGGGGCGGCCGGGGATCATCTCGGCGGGCTGACCCTCCACGGTGTAGCAGGTGAGCTTCATCGGCCCCGCCATAGACGAGCGCGGCGCGATGCGCCAAGGGCTTCCCCATGCGCCAACCGCCGCCCGCCACGGAAGCCGAGCTTTTCGCACGGTTCGACGCGCTGGGGATCGCGCACCGGACGACGCGGCATCCGCCGGTCTTTACGGTCGCGGAGAGCGCCTTCGTGAAGGAGACGATCCCGGGCGGACACACCAAGAACCTCTTCCTCAAGGACAAGAAGGGCCTCATCGGCCTCCTCTCCGCGCACGCGGAGACGAAAATCGATCTGAACGCGGCGGCCAAGCTCATGGGCATGGGGCGGCCGAGCTTCGGGTCGCCCGACTTGCTGATGGAGGCGCTGGGCGTCACGCCCGGTTCGGTGACGGCGTTCGCACTTATCAACGACACGCTCAACCGCGTGCGCTTCGCGCTGGACGCCGCGCTCCTCGATCACGATCCGATCAATTTTCATCCGCTGAAGAACGACGCGACGACGGGCGTTTCGCCCGCGGGCTTCCTGCGCTTCCTCGAAGCGACCGGGCGCCGCCCCACCCTTCTGGCGTTCGATCCCGATGGGACGCCGCGCCTCGTTGAAGGCGAAGCTGGCGGCGACCATTTAAGGGCCGCAGAGCGAGGCTAGCACGCATGACCCTTTACGCAGACGGCCTGGACCCAGCGGGCGGCGATCCGATCAAGGACGGCAGCGACCAAGGCTTCATGGCCGACGTCATCCAGGAATCGCAGAAGCAGCCCGTGATCGTGGATTTCTGGGCGCCGTGGTGCGGGCCGTGCCGGCAGCTTGGACCCGCGCTTGAAAAGAACGTGCGCGCGGCCAAAGGCAAGGTGAAGCTCGTCAAGATCAACATCGACGAGAACCCGCAGATCGCGGGCCAGCTGGGCGTGCGCTCAATCCCCGCGGTCTATGCATTTCAGAACGGCCAGCCGGTGGACGGCTTCATGGGCGCGGTGCCTGAAAGCCAGATCAAGCTCTTCATCGACCGCTTGAGCGGCGCGGGAAACGCCGAGGACATCGTCGAGCTTTTGAAGGCCGGGCAAGAGAGCCTCGCGCTCGGCGATCTGGGCGGGGCGGCGCAGAGCTACGCGATGGCGCTGCAGCTCGATCCGGAGAACGCCAAAGCGCTCGCGGGCATGGCGCGCTGCTACATCGCGGGCGGCGAGCCGGAGCAAGCGCGGCAGCTGATCGAGAGCTTGACCGAGGATAAGCAGAAGGATCCCGACGTCGCGGGCGTCAAAGCGGCGCTGGAGCTTTCAAGCGGCGCCGACGCGGGCGACGCGAACGCGCTCAAGGCGGCCGTCGAGCAGACGCCGGGCGATCATCAAGCGCGGTTCGATCTTGCGAATGCGCTCGCGGCGCGCGGCGATCTTTCGGGCGCGGTCGATCATTTGCTCGCCATCGTCGAGCGCGACCGCGCGTGGAACGACGAAGCGGCGCGCAAGCAACTGGTGAAAATTTTCGAGGCGGCGGGGCCTGCCTCCGATGTGGCCAAGAGCGGGCGGCGCAGACTTTCAGCGCTGCTCTTCTCTTAATCCACTTCACTGGACGCGATTGCCTTTCACGCGGCGCGGCGCATCTAAGGGAGCCGAAGGAGCGCCATGCCGACAGCGCGCAGAACCAGCGAATTGCCGCGGACCATTCCTGTCTTTCCGCTCGGCGGCGCGATCCTCTTTCCGCGCGGCACGCTGCCGCTCAACATTTTCGAGCCGCGTTATCTCAACATGGTGGACGATGCGCTGGCGGGAACGCGCGTCATCGGGATGATCCAACCTGCGCACGGCGATCCGATGCATCCGCCGCTCATGGAGATCGGCACGCTGGGGCGGGTGACCGCGTTCGCCGAGACGGACGACGGACGCTACCTCATCACGCTCTCGGGGCTGGCGCGCTTCCGCGTGGAGCAGGAAATCGAGGCGGGCACGCCTTACCGGCAAGTGATCGCGACGTACGAAGATTATGCGGACGATCTGCGCGCGGCCGAAGGAGGCCTCGGCGTCGATCGCGAACGGCTCTCGGCGGCGCTGGCGCAGTACGGCGCGGCGCGCGGGTTCAAGATCGATTGGAGCGCCGTCGATGAAGCCGCGCCGGAGGCGCTTGTGCACGCGGTGGCGACGCTTTGCCCGTTCGACATCGCCGCCAAGCAGGCGCTCCTCGAGGCGCCGACCTTGACGGAGCGGGCCGCGGCGCTCATCGCGATCCTTGAAACGGATTCCGGACGCGACGGCGCCAGCCCCTTGCAGTGAGCGAGGCGATGAACGAGCCCGACCCGAAACTTTTGGAGGTGCTGGTGTGCCCGCAATCGCGCACGGCGCTTCGCTACGATCGCGAGAAGCAGGAGCTCGTCAGCGATTCCGCGCGGCTCGCTTATCCGATCCGCGACGGCGTGCCGATCCTCGTCGCCGACGCGGCGCGCGAATTGGGAGCGAACGAGTGAGCAAGCCTTGGCCCAGCGAGCTCGTTTTTCAACGCGGCGCAAAAGCGCTGGCGATTGCGTTCGACGACGGCGCGCGTTTTTTGATTCCATTCGAATTGCTGCGCGTCGAGAGCCCATCGGCGGAAGTGCGCGGGCATGGCGGCGGACCCCTCCCCGCGATCGCAGGCAAGGAAGGCGTGTCCGTGAAAGACGCCTTCCCCGTCGGGCGCTATGCGGTGCGGATCGCGTTCGACGACGGGCACGAGACGGGGCTCTATTCGTGGGATCTTCTTTATGAACTCGGGCGCGATCGCGACGCGCGCATGGCGGCGCACAACAAGCGGATTGGACGAACATGAGTGAGAGAGACGCGCGCTTCTGGGACAAGACGGCACGCAAATACGCGGCAAGCCCCGTCGCCGACGAAGCCGCCTTCGAACGAACGCTCGAGCGCACCCGCCATTATCTGAAGCCGAGCGACAGCGTGCTCGAGTTCGGATGCGGCACGGGCAGCGCGGCGCTGAAGCTCGCGCCCTCGGCGGCGCGTTACGTGGGCAGCGATATTTCAGGCGAGATGATCGCCATCGCGCGTGAGAAAGCGCAAGCGGCGGGGCTCGCAAATCTCTCCTTCGAACAAGCGGTGATGAATGCGCCGCCGTGGCCCGCGGGCTCCTTCGACGCGATACTCGGCTTCAACATCGTGCATCTCGTGGAGGACCGCCCGCGCGTGTTGGAAAACGTCCGCAACCTACTGAAGCCCGGCGGTGTGTTCGTCAGCAAAACGTTCTGCCTCAAGGATTCGAACCCGCTCTTTCGTGTGCTCGTTCCGGTGATGCAGGCAGTGGGGATGGCGCCGACTGTCTCCTTCCTTTCGGCGGACCAGCTGGCGCGCGAGATCGAGGCGGCAGGCTTCACCATCGTCGAGACGCAGCGTCATGGATCGAAGACGCGCGACTCGCGGCCCTTCATCGTGGCGCGTAAGACCAGCTAGGCCGCGAGGCTTTCGCCTTTCAGCAACTTCGGCAAATTGCCGGCCGCGCCGCCCGCGGCGCGCATGAAGAAGCGGCGCGCTGGGCCGGCCGCGTTCACCGCGGCCATGCCTAGATCGCGCGCGAGGCGGATGGGCGCGCGGTCGTTGGAGAAGAGGCGATCGAAAAAATCGGTCGCGTAGGCCATCGACACATTGTCGAAGCGGCGCCAGCGCTCGTAGCGCACGAGCGCGCTTTCATCGCCGGCGTCGAGCCCGAGCGCGGCGCAATCGGCGATGCATTCGGCGAGCGCGGCGGCATCCTTCAAGCCCATATTGAGCCCCTGCCCCGCTATCGGGTGAATGCCGTGCGCGGAATCGCCCGCGAGCGCGGCGCGCGGGGCGATCATCTTCTCGGCCAATTGTAGAGAAAGCGGATAGGAGAAACGCGGGCCTTCAAGCCAGACATCGCCAAGGAAATCGCCGAAGCGGCGCTTCAGCTCGATGAGGAAATCTTCCTTCGACAGAGCGAGGATTGCTTCGACGATCTTCGGGGGCTCGGCCCAGACGATGTTGGCGCGATCGCCCGTGAGCGGGAGAATCGCGAACGGGCCGTTGGGCAGGAAGAATTCATGGGCGACGGCTTCGTGCGGTTTTTCATGGCCGACTGTCGCGACAATGGCGGTGGCTTCGTAGCGCCAGCCGATTGTGCGAATGCCCAATTCGCCGCGCACGAAAGAGCGCCGCCCATCGCAGCCGACGATGAGATCGCTGCGGATCGTGCTTGCGTCCTTGAGCGAGAGCGTGACGCCGGATGCGTCGCGTTCGAAACGCTCCACGCTCATCGGCGCGATGCGGGCGATGTTCGATTTGCGCACGGCTTCATCGAGCGCGAGGCGCAGATGGCGGTTCTCCACCATGTATCCCAGCGGCTCGGCGCCTTCGGAGAGTTCGCGGCTGTCGAAGAAAAGATGCAGCAGCGACGGCCCGCCCTTGCCGCGCTCACCGAGGGGGCGGCCGTCCGTCACCATGATTTTCTCGATGGGCTGGACGACGGGATCGAGCGCCGCGCCAAGACCAAGCGCACGCCACATGCGGTAGTTCGCGAAGGCGATGGCGAACGCGCGGCCGTCGAAATGTTCGGCCAACGCGGTTTCGGGGGCGGCCGCATCAACGACTGCAACTGAGACGCCGGCCTGATCCAGGGCCAGCGCAAGCGTCAGGCCCACGGGCCCGCCGCCGACGATGGCGACGTCGCGGCGAATCTCATTTGTGCGGCCGCCGGAGGTCCGAGGTCGTTGCGCCATCGATTCAGTCTCGCTCCCCCAAGGGCCGGCGTCGATGCGGCGCCTCGCAGCGCATCAGCTTTGTCATGGGCGCCTAAAATTTAGGCGATGTTGCGGGCGCTCACACGCGCGACCCCCTCCCCGCTTGCGGGCTGCGAAGGCGGCCCGGTCAATCGCCTCCTCGCCAGGGGACGACGGGCATTGTGTTTGGTCCGCCGCGAGACGGGAGCAGGGCATGAAACAATCGACTTTGAAGGCGCCGTGGCGGGCGCTGCGGCTCGGGACCGCGGCGCTGCTGGCGGCGTTCGCACTGGGCGCGGCCGCGCCCGGCGAGAGCTGGGCTCAAGAAGCGGCGGCGCCGGCTGTTGAGGCCGCGGCGCCGGCAACCACCGAGGCGCCTGCCCCGGTTGTTGAGGAAGCCGCTCCGGCAGTCGCCGAAGAAGCAGCTGAGCCGGAGGCGACCATGGATAAGGGCGACAACGCCTGGATGATGGTCTCCACGATCCTCGTGCTGGCGATGATCATTCCGGGCCTGGCGCTCTTCTATGGCGGCCTGGTGCGCTCAAAGAACATGCTTTCCGTGCTCATGGCGGTTTCGACCTGCGCTGTGATCGGGATGCTGGCATGGGCGTTCTGGGGCTATTCGCTCGCCTTCACGGACGGGCCCTACAATCTTTTTGTCGGCGGCTTCGACCGGCTCTTCCTCAACGGCGTGACGGCGGACTCAACCGCGGCGACGTTCACGGACGGCGTCGTCATTCCGGAATTCACGTTCATCGCGTTCCAAATGACGTTCGCGGCGATCACGGCGGCGCTGGTGCTCGGCAGCGTCGCAGAGCGGATGAAATTCTCCGCGGTCGTCGGGTTTTCAGTGCTTTGGCCGCTCCTCTCCTATTACCCGATCGCGCACATGGTCTGGTGGGCCGGCGGCTATCTCTTCGACATGGGCGCGCTCGATTTCGCCGGCGGCACGGTCGTTCACATCAATGCGGGCGTCGCAGGCCTCGTCGGCGCGCTCTTTGTCGGGCGGCGCGCGGGCTATCGCTCCGAACCTTGGCCGCCGCACTCGCTGGTGATGACCTATATCGGCGCAGCGCTGCTCTGGGTCGGCTGGTTCGGCTTCAACGCCGGGTCCAACCTTGAAGCGACGGGCGGGGCCTCGCTTGCGGTCATCAACACGTTCCTGGCCACCGCCGCGGCGGGGCTCTCCTGGATCGTCACGGAGTGGGTCACGCGCGGCAAGCCGAGCATGCTGGGGCTCGCCTCCGGCATCGTCGCAGGGCTCGTGGTCGTCACGCCAGCGGCGGGCCTCGTCGGGCCAATGGGCGCGATCATTCTTGGCCTCGTCGCCTCGCCGATCGCGGTTCTCTTCTGCTCGGCGATCAAGAACGCGCTCGGCTACGACGACTCGCTCGACGTGTTCGGCATTCACGGCGTGTGCGGGATCATCGGCGCCATCGGCACGGGCTTCTTCTACAACCCGGCCTGGGGCGGCGGCGGCGGCGAGGACTATAACATGACCTCGCAAGTCACGACTCAGGCGATCGCCGTGGGCGTGTCGTTCGCGTGGTCCTTCGCCGCCAGCGCGATTGTGTTCTTGATCCTGCGGATCGTTCCGGGGCTGCGCGCCTCGCCCGAAAAGCAGGACGAAGGCCTCGACATCACGGAGCATGGCGAACGCGCCTATCATCCGTAACGAAGCAAAGTGCGCGCGCGCCCTTCACGCGCGCGCATTTCGCCCCGCATCGTGCGGGTTCTCCTTCCAGAAGACCTTGGGCGCGTTCGTTAAGAGCGCGCCCAATTTTCTTGTTAAGGGGCGATCAAGGTTACCGGCGACTACCGCGGTAGGGCCTTGGGAATCGCGGATTTTCCGCCACAGGTGATGAAACTCGGGACTACCGGCTTACCGTCAACGCCTTGGTAACCCGGCGGGACGAAGGTCCATCCGAAACGCGCCACGAAGCGCGAGGGGCCCGCCCAGCCAATGACTGACGACGCTTACACGGCCGAGGGGCCAGTCCCCTCCGATGCAACGTCCTTTACGGGCCGGCGCGCGCTCAAGCGTGCGACGCTTTCATTGGGCGCGGGCCTGTTCGGTCTTTACGGTCTCGGCGCGGTGATCACGTACTCGCCGGAAGATCCGAGCTTCAACACCGCTGTCGATTCCGGCGCAGGCAATCTCTTCGGCGGCCCAGGCGCGGCGTTCGCCGACATCGCGATGCAATCGCTGGGCGCCGCGGCGCCGATGGCGATGGGCGCGCTCGTCGCCGCCGGCGCGATGCGCGTGTTCCGCAAGCGGCTCGCCGCGCCGATCGATCGCGCGCGCTTGCTCGCTGGCGTCACCGGGATCGCGCTGCTTTCTGGCGCGGCCTCGGCGATTCCGACATCGGTGATGGAAGCGTGGCCGCTGGCCACCGGATTCGGCGGCATCATCGGCGATTCCGTGGTCGGCCTCGTCGGCGGATTGCTCGGGCTTCCAGGGCTTCCCTTCCCGCAAGCCATCGCGGGTTTTCTCGCCGCCATCGGCGGCGTCTTGACGATCGGTTGGGCGTTCCAGCTCAGGCCGCGCGACGTGCGCACGGCCGCGAGCGCCGCAAGCCGCGCCGCCGCAGCCACGGCCGGCGGGGCTTCGCGGGCGCTCACCTTCGTCGGGGACCGGATGGCGCGCCAGGAAGGCGATTTCCGTCAGTTTGGGCGCGTCGAGCATGCGCCTTCCCCGCCGCGCGTGCGGCACGCGCCTCCGCCCGCCTACGAGCCTGAGCAAGAACCGCAGCGCATGCGCGAACCGCCCGCGCCCAAGCGCACCCGGCGCGAGGCGCCGCGTTCGCAGCCCGCGCCAGTCTATGCGAGCGGCCAGCGCTTCGAATTGCCGGGCGACAATCTCTTCGCGCCGCCCAAAGCGCGCACGAGCCACGCGGACCCGGCGCAACTCCAAGCGATGAGCCGGCAACTTGAAGAAGTGCTCGCGGACTTCGGCGTGCAGGGCGAGATCGTCTCAGCGCGGCCCGGCCCCGTCGTCACGCTGTTCGAACTCGAGCCCGCGCCGGGTGTGAAATCGGCGCGCGTGATCGGCCTCGCCGACGACATCGCGCGTTCGATGAGCGCGACCGCGGCGCGCGTCGCCGTCATCCCAGGGCGCAACGCGATCGGCATCGAATTGCCGAACCCGAAACGCGAAACCGTGTTCATGCGCACGCTGCTCGCTTCACCCTCCTTCGCGGGCGTGCAAGGCGGGCTGCCGCTGGCGCTTGGCGAGACGATCGAAGGCGATCCCTTCGCGGCCGATCTCTCGAAGATGCCGCATTTGCTCATCGCCGGGACGACCGGCTCGGGCAAATCCGTCGGCATCAATGCGATGATCCTGTCGCTCATCTACCGGCACCCTCCGGAAGAGTGCCGGTTCATCATGATCGATCCGAAGATGCTGGAGCTTTCGGTGTACGAAGGCATTCCGCATCTCCTCTCCCCCGTCGTCACCGACCCGAAGAAGGCGGTCGTCGCGCTCAAATGGACCGTGCGCGAGATGGAAGAGCGCTACCGGCGCATGTCCAAACTCGGCGTGCGCAACATCATGGGCTATAACGAGCGGGTCGCGGAGGCGCGCCGCACGGGCGAGCGCCTTGAGCGCACGACGCATGTGGGTTTCGATCCCGAAACCGGCGCGCCCATCCACGAAACGCAAGAGTTGCCGCTCGAAACGATGCCCTACGTCGTCGTCGTGATCGACGAGATGGCCGATCTCATGATCGTGGCGGGCAAGGAGATCGAAGCGGCGGTGCAAAGGCTTGCGCAAATGGCGCGCGCAGCGGGCATCCATCTCATCATGGCGACGCAGCGCCCCTCGGTCGATGTGATCACGGGCACGATCAAGGCGAACTTCCCGACGCGCATTTCCTACCAAGTCACGTCGAAGATCGATTCACGCACGATCCTCGGCGAGCAAGGCGCGGAGCAACTCCTCGGACAAGGCGACCTTCTCTACATGGCGGGGGGCGGACGCATCCGGCGTCTGCACGGCCCGTTCGTGACGGACGCGGAAGTCGAACGCGTCGTCGCCATGCTCAAGGCGCAAGGCACGCCGCAATACCGCGCCGACATCACGGAAGAGGAGCCGGAGTACGATCCGGACGCGGAGCCCGATCTGTTCGACGCTTCAAACGCGACGGGCGACGAACTCTTCGACCGCGCCGTCGAGATCGTTTCGCGCGACCGGAAGGCCTCGACCTCCTATCTCCAGCGCCGCCTGCAGATCGGCTACAATCGCGCGGCGACGCTCATCGAGCGGCTGGAGAAGGAAGGCGTCATCTCGACGGCCAATGCCGCGGGCAAACGCGAAATTTTGATCGGCGCCGGGGAACATTAGGCGGCCCGCGTTCTCCGCCCACGGATGAACGCTTCCTGAGCCAAATGACCCCGAGAAGGCCCCATTTGGGCCCTTCCCAAGGCCTGGCGGGCGCTCCATCTCTTGGCCCCATGAGACGCGCCTTCCTTGCGGCCCTCGTGGGCCTGGCGGCATCGGCCGCCCTCCCCGCCCTCGCACAGCAAACCGTTCTCACGGGGGCTGCGCGCGCCCAGGCGCTGACGCAAGCGAGCGCAGCGCTCAACGCGCAGCGCAGCGTGCAGGGGCGGTTCCGTCAGGTCGCGCCGGACGGCACGGCCACGACAGGCCGTTTCTACTTGCAGCGCCCCGGCCGCGTGCGTTTCGAGTATGACGCGCCGTCGCAGCTGCTGATCGTCTCCGACGGGCAAACCGTGGCGATCCACGACCGAGCGCTCCGCAGCCTCGACCGCGCGCCGCTCCGGCAAACGCCGCTCTATTTCGTGCTCAAGAACAACATCAACCTCGACCGCGATGCGCGGGTGACGCGCGTGGCGCGCGACGGCGGCGCGCTCTTCGTCTCCGTGCGCGACCGCACCGGGGAAGCGGACGGCGAGATCACGCTGCGACTCGAGGGCGCCAACATGACCTTGCGTTCATGGGAGGTGGTGGACGCCACGGGATCGCGCACGCGCGTGGCGCTCACAAGCGTTGATTCGGGCGGCGCCATCGATCCGCGCCTCTTTCGTACGCCGCGGCCCGGCGCTCTCAACACGACGGCGCCAGCGCGCTGATCAAGCGCTAAGCGCTTGGAGTCATGCGCGAATTGGCGCCAAGCGCGCTTCGCTCACCGTCTCGTGAGCGGCGCACGCAAGCGCTTTCACTTGGCGGGAGATTGATTTTTTCGGCCCTGTGTTCTATATGCAACGTGAGGCCGTCGCTCATCCCCCTGGATCGGCGTCGTCCCCCCGCTGACGGATCCAGCGCGGCGGCCCGCCGGAACATTCCCCTCCCGGCGAATAGCGCCCACCCTCAAGGCGCAAGAGACGCCCGGCTCTGAAATAGAGCCGGGCGTCTTAGTTTTTGGCGCGGGTTCGCCGGAATAGGCGTCACTGAGGTTGAGCCGCGCCGGTGGCCTGGGCCGGCCTTCGAGACGACACGTCGGAGCCTCATGTCGCGCGTTGCAGCGTGGCGAAGACCTGCGAAGCGGGCCACATACCGGCCGATGCGGATCGCGACGTGGAATATCAATTCGGTGCGGCTGCGCGCGCCCATGGTGCAGCGCTTTCTCGGCGAAGCGCGCCCAGATGTGCTGTGCCTCCAGGAAATCAAATGCCGGAACGGGGAGTTCCCGTCCGCCGCCTTCAAGGAGGCGGGCTACAAGCACATGCATGTCGTCGGGCAGAAGGGCTGGCACGGCGTCGCGATCGTCGCCAAGCGCAAGCTTGAGCCGGTCGAAGGGCCGGCGCTCTGCCACAAGAAGGAAGCGCGCGTCGCCGCAGTGAAAATCGACGGCATCGAGATCCACAATCTCTATGTGCCCGCCGGCGGCGACCTTCCGGACCCAGCACGGAACGAGAAATTCGCGCACAAGCTCGACGTGCTCAAACGCATGAAGCGCGAATACAAGAAGCGCCGCGGCGGCGGCCCACTGGTCGTCGTGGGCGATCTCAATGTCGCGCCTGGCGAACATGACGTGTGGAGCCACAAGCAGCTCCTTGACGTCGTTTCACACACGCCGGTCGAGACGGAAGCGCTCGATGGGATCGTCGCGGCCGGCGGGTTCGTCGATCTGGCGCGCCGGCACCGGCCCTCCCCCGAAAAGCTGTTCACCTGGTGGAGCTACAGGAGCCCGGATTGGACGAAGAACAATCGCGGCCGGCGGCTCGACCATATCTGGGCAAGCGACGACCTCGCGCCGGCCTCGCTGGCGTACGAAATCCACGTGCCGTGCCGTTCTTGGGAGCGGCCGAGCGACCACGTGCCGGTGGCTGCGACTTTCCAGCTCTAATGACGCGAAGCCGGTCGCGTGAGCGGCCT
The DNA here is from genome assembly GCA_050246475.1 of Hyphomonadaceae bacterium. Lineage (GTDB taxonomy): Bacteria > Pseudomonadota > Alphaproteobacteria > Caulobacterales > Aquidulcibacteraceae > CADEEL01. The sequence goes on from JBFWVZ010000001.1 coordinate 109,614, forward strand.
CTCGCGTGCGATAAGCGGCGGCGATGAGCGCCGCTCAAACCCTTTCACCGCAAGCCGCGCTGGCCGAATCCACGCGACGGCTGCAGGCGGGCGATGCGGCGGGCGCGATCGTGCTGCTTGAGGCGGCGCTTCACGGCGCGCCGCGAGAGACGGCTCTCCATATTCAGCTCGGCGTCGCACGGCGCGTCTCGGGCGATTTCGCGGGCGCGCTCGCGGCCTTCGACACGGCGTTGGCGCTCGATCCCTACGATTTCCTGGCGCTGCTCTCCAAGGGCGTTGCGCTCGAAAAGCTCGGGCAGCCGGCGCAAGCCGCACGGGCCTACAAGGCGGCGCTTCGCGTCGCGCCCTCACGGCCGCAACCGCAGTTCGCGCAGCCGATCGCGCACGCCAAGGCGGCGGTCGCCGCGGATGCGGAGAGGCGGCGCGCGCACCTGAGGCAAGCGGTTGCTTCGCTGCGCGGCCAATACGAGGCCGGCGAGCTTGCCCGGTTCGACGAGTGCCTCGACATTCTGGCGGGCGTGGCGACCCCCAAGGTGCAGGAGCCCGCCCAACTGCTCTTCCCTCGCCTGGCGCCTATCCCCTTCTTCGACGACGCGCTGTTCCCATGGATGGCCGCGCTCGAGGCGCAAACGGATGTCATACGCGGCGAACTTGAGGCGGTGCTGGCGCAGGATTGGCCCGCGTTTCGCCCCTACATTCAGAAGGCGGCCGGCGCGCCGCTCAATCAGTGGGCGCCGCTCAACCACAATCCGGCGTGGAGCAGCTTCTTCTTCTTCGAAAACGGGGCGCGCAACGACGCCAATTGCGCGCGCTGCCCCCGAACGACGGCGATCCTTGAGTCTCTTCCGCTCGCCGACCAGCCGGGCTTTGCGCCGACGGCGATGTTTTCCGTCTTGCAGCCGAAGACGCGCATTCCGCCGCACACTGGATCGACCAATACGCGCGTCATTGCGCATCTGCCGCTCATATTGCCCGAAGGATGCAGCTACCGGGTCGGCAACGAATGGCGGCAGTGGAGGCTCGGCAAGACCTGGGTGTTCGACGACACGATCGAACACGAAGCGCGCAACGACAGCGATTTCGTCCGTGTGCTGCTGATTTTCGATTTGTGGAATCCGCTGATGACGCAAGTTGAGCGCGATCTCGTGAGCGCGATGATGCTGGCGGACGATTCCTACCAGCGCGGCGGCCGATGAGCGGCGGGCCAAACCCCCACTATCCCACGCGCGGTGAGCGGATCGCCGATGCGTGGGTGCACGGGATCGGGCTCACCATCGCTGGGATCGGGGCTGTTGCACTTCTGGGGCTGGCGATTGCGGAAGGGGGCGCGGGGCAATTCTCGGCGCTCGCGATCTACGCTTTTTGCTGGATCGCGATGCTGATCGCCTCGACGCTTTACAATTTCCATGACCGTTCGGCGCGGCAGCCCTTTTTCCGCCGGATCGATCACGCGGCGATTTTCCTGATGATCGCGGGCACGTACACGCCCTTCACGACGCAGCGCTTCGAGGGCGCGTGGGCGATCGGCATGACGGCGGCCGTATGGGCGATCGCCATCCTGGGCGCGGCGGGGAAGCTCTTTTTGCCCGGACTTTCGAAGCGGCTTTGGGTGGCGCTTTATCTGGCGCTCGGGTGGCTCGCGCTCATCGCGCTGCAGCCCTTCATCGCGGGCGTGCCGCTCGCGGCGCTCATTCTCATCATCGTCGGGGGCGCGCTCTACACGATCGGCGTCGTTTTCTACCTCATCAAGCGCCTGCCCTACCGGCGCGCGATCTGGCACGGCAGCGTGGTGGCGGCGTCGGGCGCGCATTATGCGGCGGTGCTCGTCGGCGTGCTTTTCGCGGCGCCGCTCAGCTAGAATTGCAGGCGATAGCCGCCGCTCTCGGTGATGAGCAGCTTGGGGCTTTGCGCATCGGGCTCGATTTTTTGACGCAAGCGATAGACGTGCGTTTCAAGCGTGTGGGTGGTGACGCCCGAATTGTAGCCCCAGACCTCGCGCAGCAGCTCCTCGCGCCCGACGGGCTTTTCGCCGGAGCGGTAGAGGTATTTGAGGATGTTGGTTTCTTTCTCCGTCAGGCGGATTTTCTTCTGCTGATCGGTGACGAGGACCTTCATCGCGGGGCGGAATTCATAGGGGCCGACCTGGAAGACGGCGTCTTCGCTCGCTTCGTGGCTGCGCAAATGCGCGCGAATGCGGGCGAGCAGAACGGAGAATTTGAAGGGCTTCAGAACATAATCGTTGGCGCCGGCGTCGAGCCCGGAGACTTGATCGCGCTCTTCGTTGGCGGCGCCGGTGAGCAAGATGATCGGGGCCTTCACGCCTTCCTCACGCAGGCGACGGCACACCTGGACCCCGTCCATATCCGGCAAATGCACATCCAGGAGTATGAGCGCGGCCTTGCCTTCCGCCGCGAGGCGCATGCCCTCGGCGGCATCGGCGGCGACCTCGACCTCGAAGCCCTCCTCGCGGCCGATTTGGGCGGCGAGCTCGGCGCGGAGATCGTCGTCGTCGTCGATGACGAGAATGACTGCCTTCCTCGCGCTCATCGGGTCTCCTCGCCCATCAGTTTCTTGCCGCGACCTTAAAGCCTAAATGGTGAGCATGTCCTTTCGCGCCCAGGGAGACGGCACTTTCACCGGACCGGGGATTTCCGCGCGCTGCACGCTGGGGCCCGCCGGGATCATCCCCGCTTCCGAAAAGCGCGAAAGCGACCGCGCCTCCCCCGGAGGCGTCTACTTGCTGCGGCGCGTGCTCTACCGCGCGGACCGGGAGGCGGCGCCGGAGACGGCGTTGCCGGTTTATCCGATCGCGCCCGACGACGGCTGGTGCGATGCGCCGGCCGACCCGCTCTACAATCTCCCCGTCAAACTCCCCTATCCGGCCAGCGCGGAAAAGCTTTGGCGCGTGGACCATCTCTTTGACCTCGTCGTCGTCCTTGGGCACAATGACGATCCGGTGATCCCCGGCTTCGGCAGCGCGATTTTCTGGCATCTGGCGCGGAACGATGGGGGGCCGACGCAAGGATGCGTCGGCGTCAACCGCGAAACGATGCTCCGTGCGCTGAAGATCGCCAAGCTTGGGGACACTTTGCGGATCGGCTAGGCGCGATCGCCGAAGAAGGCCGAACCCACCCGCACCATGGTCGCGCCAAAGCGGATCGCGGTCTCGAAATCGTCGCTCATGCCCATGGACAGCGCGGTCAAGCCGTTGCGGGCGGCGATCGTGGCGAGGAGCGCGAAGTGCATCGCCGGCTCTTCGTTTTCGGGGGGGATGCACATCAATCCGTGGACGGACAATCCATAGATCTCGCGCGCGGCGCGGATGAAAGCGTCGGCTTCGGCGGGGGCGATCCCGGCCTTCTGCGGCTCCTCCCCCGTGTTCACCTGGATGAGGATATCGGGGCTCTTGGCCTCCTTCTGGATCGCATCCGCCAAGGCCGCAGCGAGGCGCTCGCGATCGAGGGAATCGATCGCGTCGAAGAGGGCGACGGCGTCGCGCGCCTTGTTGGTTTGGAGCGGGCCGACGAGGCGAAGAGACAATCCGGGCGTCTCACGGCGCGAGCGCCAGCGGGCCTGCGCCTCCTGAACCCGGTTTTCGCCGAACAAGCGGTGGCCGGCCGCGATCGCGGCTTCGATGCGCGCCTCGGGCTGTTGCTTCGAGACCGCGATCAAGGCGATGTCGGCGGGATCACGCGCGGCCGCGCGCGCGGCTTCGCTCATGCGCGCGAGAATCCCCGCGCGGCGGGAAGCGATATCGGAGGAGGCGTCGGAATCCATATGGGCCGGGCGGTGCTAATCGGGCTCGCGCAGCGGCTCAACCGCGAGGCGGGAGCAAAAGGCCTGCCCCCTCTCCTCTTTCTGATCGACCGGGAACGCACACCCGATCCGCTCGGGGCGGCGGCGCGGCTGCCGCGCGGCGCGGGGGTGATCTACCGGCATTTCGGCGCGGCGGATCGATTGGCCGCCGGGCGCGCCTTGGCGCGGCTCTGCCGGCGGCGCGGCCTCACCCTGCTGATCGGCGGCGACGCCGCGCTGGCGCGCGCCCTTGCCGCGGACGGCGTTCACCTGCCCGAACGGCTCGTCGCGCTGGCGCGGAGCCTCCCGACACACTGGCTGGTGACGGCCGCAGCGCATTCTCGCGGCGCGCTAGCGCGCGCGAAGGCCGCGGGCGTGGACGCCGCCCTGCTCTCTCTCATCTTCCCTTCCAACAGCCCATCCGCCGCACGCGCGCTTGGGCCGCTCAAGGCGGGGCGGTTGGCGAAAGCGGCGGGGTTGCCTGTCTATGCCCTTGGGGGTGTCAATGCGCGCACGGGCGCACGCCTCATCGGACGCGGGTTTGCCGGAGTAGCCGCTGTGGAAGCGCTTGCTTAGAAGCGGAAGGCCGATTCGAGCCGGACGCCTGCGGCGGGCTCTTCACCAGCCGGATTCGTCGGCGCGACGGGATCCTGGCTGACGCCGACGCTCACCTGACCGCCGACACGCACGCTCGGCGTGAATTGGTAATAGGCGCCGACCGCGGTTTCACGATCGCCGGGCACGGGCACGACCGGGGTGCGCGCCGCTTCCCGCAGGTTCACCGTCACGCCCCAACGCGTGGTCGGCTGCCAAGCCTGGACGCCGCGACGATCCTGCGGGCCGACGCCCGACAGCGTTTCCGGGGCGCCTTGGCTGTAAGTGAAGCGCTCGTACCAGGGGACCTCGGCGCGCACCGCGTTGCGCTCCTGCACGCTTTCCTGGGCGGCCGCCGGCGCGGCGACGCCTGCGGTGACGAACACCGCGGAAGCGAACAGAAAGGCGGACCGGAGCTGCACCCTTATACCCCTAACGGCCCGGTTCCCCGCGGGCCTCAAGCGCACATGTATAGCCGAGTCCGGCCTAATGCGCAGTGAAAATAAAGTCACAGGTCTATGGCGAAATCAGGAAACGGGCGAAAAATCTCGTGGTTCCCGGGCCTTGATTCCGCCGCAGCACTGCCCCCTGGCTGGCCCTTGAGGGCATGCTATAGAGCCCCGCACATCTGATTTGACGCGCCAGACTTCAAGGGGAGCGAGTTCATGGGGCAGCGAGTTTTGGGAATGGCGGCGGCTGTCTTCATCGCGGCCGCGACGCTTTCCGCCTGCTCCAGCGACGGCGAAGACCGCGGACGGCTCAACCTGCCGTTCACGAACGGCGACAACGGCAACAACGCACCGGTCACGCAGGAAGGGATCGGGGTCAACGCGTTCCTCTGGCGCGCGACGCTCGACACGCTCTCGTTCATGCCGCTGGCGAGCGCCGATCCCTGGGGCGGCGTCATCATTACGGATTGGTACGTCGATCCGGCGCGCCCGAACGAGCGTTTCAAGGCGACGGTCTACATCCTCGACACACGGCTCCGGGCCGACGCGCTCAACGTCTCCGTTTTCCGGCAGACGAATGCGGGCGGGTCGTGGGTCGATGCGACCGTCAGCCCCGACACGGGGCTGCAAATCGAGAACGCGATCCTGACGCGGGCGCGCCAACTTCGACTTTCGACGCTCAACGAAGACGAAGACTAGGCGCCCTTTCGTTCCCGCATCGACGAGGCGCTTGGCGCCCGCCAAGCGTGAAATTTCATGTCCCGCTACAATCATCGTGAGATCGAGCCGAAGTGGCGTGCGCGCTGGGAAGAGGCGCAGCTCTTCCGCGCGCTCGACCCGAAAGACGCCAAAGGCAAACCGAAAGCCTACGTCCTGGAGATGTTCCCCTACCCTTCGGGGCGCATCCATGTGGGGCACTCGCGCAATTACACGATGGGAGACGTGATTGCGCGCTTCCGGCGCGCGCAAGGCTTCAACGTGCTTCATCCGATGGGATGGGATGCGTTCGGCTTGCCGGCTGAAAACGCCGCGATGGAGCGCGGCGCGCATCCCGCCGATTGGACGCTCGCCAATATCGAGGCGATGCGCGGACAGCTCAAATTGCTCGGTTTGGCGATCGATTGGAGCCGCGAGATCGCGACGTGCGATCCGGCCTATTACAAGCATCAGCAAGCGATGTTCCTGGCCTTCTGGAGACAAGGCCTGGCGACGCGGCGCAAACAGAAAGTGAATTGGGATCCCGTCGATCAGACGGTGCTGGCGAACGAGCAGGTCGTTGACGGCAAGGGCTGGCGCTCGGGCGCGCCGGTCGAAACGCGCGAACTCGACCAATGGGTGTTCCGCGTTACGGCGTATGCGGACGATTTGCTCGATGCGATCGGCGGACTCGATAAATGGCCGGACAAAGTGCGCCTGATGCAGGCGAACTGGATCGGCAAGAGCCTCGGGGCGAAGTTCCGGTTCGAGATCGTCGGCCGGGACGACACGATCGAGGTTTTCACGACGCGGCCGGATACGCTGTTCGGCGCGAGCTTCGTGGCGCTGGCGCCGGACCATCCGCTGACCAAGGCGATTGCGTCGGCGCGCCCGGATGTCGCCGATTTCGTCGCGCGCGCGGGCCAATTGGGAACGTCGGAAGCCGATATCGAGAAGGCGGAGAAGTTCGGCGTCGATCTGGGGCTCAAGGTGCGCCACCCGTTCGATCCGGATTGGGAGCTGCCGGTGTGGGCGGCGAACTTCGTGCTCTCAAGCTACGGGACGGGCGCAATTTTCGGCTCGCCGGCGGGCGATCAGCGCGATCTGGATTTCGCGCGCAAGTACGATCTGCCGGTCGCACCTGTCGTGCTGCCGCCGGGCGAAGACCCGCGCCTGCATAAGATTGACGACGTCGCCTATACGGGGCCGGGCACGACGTACAATTCACGCTTCCTGGATGGTCTGCCTACGGACGAAGCTATCAAGGCGGCGATCGCTGAGCTGGAGAAGCGCGGCGCGGGCGAGGCGCACACGCAATATCGCCTCCGCGATTGGGGCGTTTCGCGGCAGCGCTATTGGGGCTGCCCGATCCCGATCATTCATTGCGCGGCGTGCGGGCCGGTCGGCGTGCCGGAGAAGGATTTGCCGGTCGAGCTGCCGCGCGATGTGACGTTCGACAGACCGGGCAATCCGCTGGCGCATCATCCGACGTGGAAGAACGCGCCCTGCCCTTCCTGCGGCAAGCCCGCGACGCGCGAGACCGACACGCTCGACACGTTCGTCGATTCCTCTTGGTATTTCGCGCGGTTCACCGATCCGAAGAACGAGACGGCGGCGTTCGGCAAGAAGAAGGCGGGCTATTGGCTGCCGGTCGATCAATATGTCGGCGGCGTCGAGCACGCGGTGCTGCACCTGCTCTATTCGCGCTTCTTTACGCGCGCGATGCGCGATTGCGGGCTGATCGAGTTGGAGAGCGGCGAGCCGTTCGCCAGCCTCTTCACGCAAGGCATGGTCACGCACGAAACCTATCGGGTCGATGGGCAATGGCTGCTGCCGGAAGAGACGGAGATGCGCGAGGGCGTGCGCGTCAGCCTCGACGGCGCCAAACCTGTCGAGACCGGCGCGATCGAGAAGATGTCGAAGTCGAAGAAGAACGTTGTCGATCTCGATGCGTTCGTGACGGATTTCGGCGCCGATGTCGCGCGCTGGTTCGTGCTCTCGGATTCGCCGCCGGACCGCGACGTCGAGTGGACGGACGCGGGCGTCGAGGGCGCGTGGCGGTTCGTGCAGCGGGTTTGGGGCGCGGTCGAAGCGCATGGAGGCCCCGCGCCCAAGCCGAATGAAGCCGCGCCGGCGGGAGCCGATCAGGGCGAGGCGCTGGCGCTTCGCCAAACCGTGCACCGGGCGCTCAAGGGCGTCACGGCCGACATTGACGGCTTTCGGTTCAACGTGGCGGTCGCGCGCGCCTACGAGCTTATGAACGCGATCGCCAAGGCGAAGGGCGCGAACGACCCGGCGCACGTCTGGGCCCGGGGCGAGGCGCTCAGGCTCCTCGTGCAGATGATCGCGCCCTTCATGCCGCACCTGGCGGAGGAGAGCTGGGAGGCGCTTGGGCAGGAGGGCTTCGTGACGGCGGCGGCCTGGCCCCTCCCCGATCCGGTGCTGACGGCGGAAAGCGTCGTCACCCTGCCGGTGCAGGTGAACGGGAAGCGGCGCGCGGAAATCGCGGTCGCCAAGGGCGCGGCGGAGGACGACGTGCGCGCCCAGGCGCTCGCGCATGAGGGGGTGGCGGCTTTCCTCAGCGGCCTCACTGTCCGCAAAGTCATTGTCGTGCCGGACCGGATCGTGAATATCGTGGCCGGGTGAGGGAGACTCCCATGCGCGCGCTGATGATCGTTTTCGCCCTCTTCGTCGCGAGCTGCGGGTTCTCACCGCTTTATGCGCCCCAGCCGGGCGGCGGGCCGGTGATCGGGGCGGTCTCGATTCCGATGATCGAGGGCAAAGCGGGGCACGTGCTGCGCAACGAGCTCGACCGCATCCTTTCGGTTGAGCGCGGCCAAGGCGAACCGCAGACGCTGCAGATCACATTGCGCGAACAGGTGACGCGGCTTGGCCTGCGCGTCGATGAATCGGCCAGCCGCGCCGATCTGCGGCTGACGGCGCGCTACGAGCTTTCGCAGCCCGAAGGGCAACGGCCCATCCGCGGGACGGTGCAGAGTGTCGCGACCTACGTCATCCCCACGGCCGCGTTCGGGGAGATCGCCGCGCAGGACGATGCGCGCGAGCGTGCGGCGGAAACCCTGGCGCAACGCATCCGCGCCGATCTCGCGCTGAGGCTCGCGCGGGCGCGGCGTAGCTGACGCATGAAGATCGCTGGCGCGGCCGCGCGGCGCTTTCTCGACAAACCCGATCCGGCGATCCGCGCCGCCCTGCTCTACGGGCCCAACCGCAGCTTCATCTCCGATGGCGCACAGGCGCTTATCTCGTTCGCGCTTAAGGGCAGCGACGATCCCTTCGCGCTCACCAAGCTGACCGACGATGAAATCAAGAAAGACAAAGCGCGCCTCGCCGATGCGCTCGTCGCGCAATCGCTGCTCGGCGGGCCGCGCGTGGCGTGGGCGCGGATCGAGACGAGCGGTGGCGACGATGCGATTCTGGCGGCGCTCAAGGAAATCGAGAACGGCGCCGAAGGCGCTACGTTGATCGTCGAGGCCGGCGATATCGGCGGCAGCTCGAAACTCGTGAAGGCGTTCGAAGCGGCGACGCATGCGGCGTCGATGGCGTTTTATGAAGAGACGGACGCAGAGCGCAGCGCGTTCGCACGCGCGCTCTTGAAGGATGAAGGCGTCACCGTTTCGAAGGACGCGGCCGATGCGCTCGATGCGTTGCTGCCGGCCGATCGCGGATTGGCGCGCCAGGAGATTCAGAAGCTCGCGGCGTTCGCGCACGGATCGAAGGATGCGCTGTCGGCGGATGCCATCAGCGCCCTCCTCCCGGACGAAGGCGAAAGCGCTCTCGATGAATCGGTGAACGCGGCTGTCTCCGGGCGCGCGGGCGAAGCGGCCGAAGCGCTGGCGCGCGTCGAAGGGCTTTCCGGCGTCTCCGCGATCAAAGCGATGGAGCGGCGCATGCTGCGCTTGCTCGAAGCGCGCACGCTGATGGATAAAGGGCTCTCGGCGCAAGACGCGGCGGGCAAGCTGCGCCCGCCGGTTTTCTGGAAAGAGCGCGACGCGTTTCAAGCGCAGCTCGCGCGTTGGCCTTCCGCGCGTGTGCTGCGCGCGCTCGATGCATTGTGGGCCGCGGAGCGCGCGGCGAAGCAAGCGCAGAGCCCGCAAGAACTTCTGGCCGCCGACGCCTTCCGCAGAATCGCCGCGCTCGCCGCGCGCTGATCCCTCGATATTGCAGGGCTCCAATGCGCGCGCTTGCGCGCATCCAAACGCGCGTTTTCCGGCATCTCTCTGGTGTGACCGCAGTCACAGCCGCCAGGGGCAGCGCCCCCTAAAGTCCACTCATCGCAGAGACGCGATGAACCAAGAGCCAGGAGCCAAACACATGACCCGCCTCGTTTCCCTCGCCGCCGCCGCGTTCGCTTTCGCCGTCGTCGCGGTCCCGGTGCTGAACCAAGCCGCGCAAATCGTCGCGTAATTCGCAGACGCCCAGCGCTTCACCAAACACCTTTCGGAGCTTTGCCATGACCCGCATTTACTCGATGATCGCCGCCACGTTTGCGTTCGCTCTCGTCGCCGCGCCGATCGTTCACCAAGCTGCGCAGATCGTCGCCTAATTGCTGAGACGCCGCGTTGGCCCACCCAACGCGGCGCTTCGGCGTCTCTTACGCGACGCTCGCCACAGAAGAAGGGCGCGGAGCCGGCTCTCTCCGCGCCCTTCTTTTTATTTGCGCGCCTTGGCCGTGATGCGGAGTGATGCGTTGAGGCGCGCCGATTGCCTGAGCCGGCCTTCGCATCGAAGCGCTCGAGCCTCATGATCGACGTGGAGTGTTCGAGCGGCGCGTGCTCGTTTTGCTTATTTAGCTGGGGTTTGGGGACCCTGCCCGGCTGATCAGAAGTCGCTGTTGAAGGGGCGCGCGGCTGTGCCGCCGGAGATGCGGCGGGCCACATCGTCCAGCTGTTCGAGCGTCTTATAAGCGATCTTCACTTCGCCCTGGCCGTTCTTGTCACTGATGGTGACTTCGAGGCCCAAGGCGTTCGAGAGATTGCGTTCAAGTTCGCGCGTGTCGGCGTCCTTCTCGATCGGCGGCGCGCTTGGGTGAACGCGGGCGCCGTCGCGCGCGTCTTTCGCGGCGGAGGCCAAGCGCTCCACCTCGCGGACGTTCAGCCCTTCGCGGATCGCTTTTTCGGCCAGACCTTGCGGATCGGGCGCGGTCAGGATCGCGCGCGCGTGCCCGGCGCTCAGGCGCCCATCGCGCACCATGTCGAGAATTGAACCCGGCAGCGCCAGCAGACGCAGCATGTTGGCGATGTGCGGTCGGCTCTTGCCGACGACATCGGCGATTTCCTGCTGGGTGCGGGAGAACCGATCAATCAGCGCCTGATAGCCCTGCGCTTCTTCGATGGGATTCAAATCCTGGCGCTGGACGTTCTCGATGATGCCGATCTCAAGGATTTCGACTTCGTCCAGTTCGCGGATGACCGCCGGGATGGTGTGGAGGCCCGCCTTCTGGGAGGCGCGCCAGCGGCGCTCCCCAGCCACGATCTCGTAGCGCCCAGGCGCCGAAGCGATCGGGCGGACCAGGATCGGCTGCAGGATGCCATGGACGCGGATGGATTCCGCCAGCTCGTTCAGCTCCTTCTCGTCGAAGTGCTTGCGGGGCTGGTTGGGGTTGCGCTGAACCAGTTCGATCGGGATGCCGCGGGGACTGGGCTCCAGCCCCGCAGTCGGCGGCGCGGCCTGGATCGGGGCTGCGGCTTGGACCGGCGCCTGCGGTTGCTGCGGCGGCGCCTGATGGGCCGTCGGCAGCTCCACCACCTTGGCGTTCGATTCCGCCGGCGGGATCCAGGCGGGGGCGTTGGCGGGGCGGTCGCGCTGGAAATCGGCCGTGCGCACAGGCTCGCCCAGCAGCGCCGACAATCCGCGTCCCAAACCACGAGGCCGATCGTTCATGGGTAGTGCTCCAACGGCGCAGTTGATTCGCCGGTATGACCTCGATCTGAATCGGCAATACTTGCCGATTCACTAAAACCTCTTGACGTTTCAGGGACTCAAGTCGCTCGACTTACGCGGCCTTGAGCCCCTCCTCCCGCGCAATCATCTCGCGAGCCAGTGAAATATAGGCCTGCGAGCCAGGCGCCGCCTGATCATAGACGATGGCGGGCAGGCCGTGGCTGGGCGCCTCCGAGAGGCGGACGTTTCTCGGTATGACCGTGTCGTACACCTTGGCGCCCAGGTGGCCTCGGACTTCGGTGGCGACCTGCTCGGACAATACCGTGCGCTTGTCGTGCATGGTGAGGACGACGCCCTGGATATCCAAGCTTGGATTGAGGTTCGCACGGACCGCCTCGATGGTCTGCAGCAGCTGGGCCAGCCCTTCGAGGGCGAAGAACTCGCATTGGAGCGGGACGAGCACGCCGTCCGCCGCGGTCAGCGCGTTGACCGTCAGGATGTTCAGCGAGGGCGGACAATCGATCAGCATGTAGTCGAACTTCTCGGCCGCATCGGCGCGGAAGCCGCCGACAGCGTCGCGGAGCCGGTGCTGGGGGCGCAGGCCCGCCATGAGCTCGGTTTCGACGCCGGAGAGGTTGGCGTGGCCGGGCACGATGTGGAGGTTCGGGACCTTCGTGGGAGTGATGGCCGCGCCCAGGGGCCGGGCGCCGACCAGAACTTCATAGGCCGTCACGTCCCGCTCGCCGGGCTGGATGTCGATGCCGGTGGAGGCGTTGCCCTGGGGGTCGGTGTCGAAGATGACGACCTTCTTGCCAGTGGCGGCCAGGGCCGTGCCCAGATTGATGGCGGTGGTGGTTTTGCCCACCCCGCCCTTCTGGTTGGCGATCGCCAGAACCCGCATGGCCCTACTCCTCTCTCAATTCCCCTGTCCGGCGAATCCGGACGATGCGGGCGCGTGGATCGGAGAGCGACTCCAACACGTCCGCGGTCAGACCCTCGAATTCCGGAAGACCGGACGCCCCACCCACCGGGGCAAACCCCGCCTCGGCGAGTTCAGATGCATAGTCCGCCCCCTTCGGGAAGAGGCCCACTGCGCCGCGATCGAGCCAAGGCTTGGCAGAGAGGATGAGTCGCTTCAAGGGCGCGAGGGCGCGGGCCGTGCAGACGTCATAGGATTGCTCAGGATTTCCGGGGCTTAGCGCTTCGAGCTTCTGATGGAGGACCCTGGCGGGCGCGCCCGTCTCGCGGACGGCCTCGCGGAGGAAGGCGGCCCTTTTAGCGTTCTGCTCGACCAGATCGACGCGGACGCCCTCCCCGCGCTCGGCCAGGCAGACCGCCACCACCAGGCCGGGGAAGCCGGCGCCCGACCCCAGATCGAGCCAGAGGTTGGCGTTGGCCGGGGCGTGGCGGAGGAGCTGGGCGCTGTCGAGCGCGTGGCGGCGCCAGTAGTGCTCGAGTTCGCCGGGGCCGATCAGGTTGATCCGCGGGGCCCAGGCGGCGAGCAGACGCTCATGGGTTAAGAGGCGTTCGGCTGTTTCCTGTGAAACGCCGGCGTCGATTCGGAAGCGGGTCGAATCGTAGGCGCTCACGCGCGCTTGGCCCCGCTCCCCCATTCACGGGGGAGCTGTCCGCGGAGCGGAGTGAGGGGATGACGCGGCCTCGCCCCCCTTCGTCGGCCTTCGGCCGCCACCTCCCCCGCTCGCGGGGGAGGAAAGACGACGGCGGCGATCACGCGCGCTTCTTTACGTGGGCGAGGAGTGCGGTGAGGGCGCCGGGGGTGACACCTTCGATGCGGCCGGCTTGGCCGAGCGTGACGGGCTTCGCGGCGGAGAGCTTCTGGCGCACTTCGTTGGAAAGACCGCCGACGCGCGCGTAGTCGAGGTCGGCGGGCAAACGCAGATCTTCGTCGCGCTTGAAAGCAATGACGTCGGCCTCTTGGCGTTCGAGGTAGCCGCGGTAAAGCGCATCGATTTCGATCTGCTCGCGCGCTTGGGCGGAGAGATCGTTGAGTTCCGGCCAGATGCGCGCGAGGTCTTCGAACGCAATCGTCGGGTAAGCCAGGAGTTCGAGCGCGGTGCGGCGCTGACCGTCCTGGTTGACCTTGAGCCCTGCCCGCTTGGCCTGCGCCGGCGTCAATGCGCATGTTTGTACAAGAGCGCGGGCGCGTTCGATTTCGCCCATTTTATAAGCGAATTTGGCAACCCGCTCGGCGCCGACGCAGCCGAGCTCGATGCCCTTCGGCGTCAGGCGCTGATCGGCGTTGTCGGCGCGCAGCGAGAGGCGATACTCGGCGCGCGAGGTGAACATGCGATAGGGCTCGGTGACGCCCTTGGTGACGAGATCGTCGATCAGCACGCCGAGATAGCCTTCGGCGCGAGTGACTTCGAAGGGCTCGCCGCCGCTCGCGGCGCGCGCGGCGTTCAAGCCCGCGATCAGACCTTGAGCGCCAGCCTCCTCATACCCGGTCGTGCCGTTGATTTGGCCCGCGAGGTAGAGCCCCTTCAGACGCTTCGTCTCCAACGTGGGCAGGAGTTCGCGCGGATCGACGTAGTCGTACTCGATCGCGTAGGCGTGGCGCAGAATCGCCGCGCGCTCGAGCCCCGGGATGGTGCGGATGAGGCGCTCCTGCACCTCCTCCGGCAGCGAGGTGGAGATGCCGTTCGGATAGATCGTGTCGTCGTCGAGGCCTTCGGGTTCGAGGAAGATCTGGTGGGCGTTCTTCTCGGCGAAGCGGACGACCTTGTCCTCGATCGAGGGGCAGTAGCGCGGGCCCCTGCCCGCGATGGCACCCGAATAGACCGCCGACTGATCGAGGCTTTCCGCGATGATCCGGTGGGTCTCCGCGGTCGTCCAGGTGACGCCGCAGGCGACCTGGGGGTTGTTGATCTTTGCGGTCAGAAAGGAGAATGGCGTGGGCGGGTCATCCCCCTGCTGCATCTCCAGTGCGGCCCAGTCGATGGTGCGCCCGTCCAGGCGAGCGGGCGTGCCGGTCTTGAGGCGGCCCAAGGCGAAGCCCAGGCCGTAGAGGCGCTCGGAGAGCCCCAGCGCCGGGGCCTCGCCCACGCGGCCCGCCGGGATGCGTTTGGCGCCGATATGGATGACGCCCTTCAGGAACGTGCCGGTGGTGAGGACAATGCGGGGAGCCAGGTACTCCTCGCCAGTCGCAGTCCGGACACCAACCACCTCTTCCGTCATCCCGGAGCGCCGCGGCATCCGGGACCCAGCGGCCACCGATCCGTCGTTGGCCGCTGGGTCCCGGATCTCGCTCCGCTCGCCCGGGATGACGGTGGTGATTAGGTCTTCGACGGCGGCAGCCAGGACGGTGAGGTGCGCCTGGTCGGCCAGGGCGGCCTGCATGGCTTGGCGGTAGAGCTTGCGGTCGGACTGGGCGCGGGGGCCGCGGACGGCGGGGCCTTTCGAGCGATTGAGCAAGCGGAACTGGATGCCGGCGGCGTCGGCCACCTTCCCCATCAGGCCGTCCAGCGCGTCGATCTCGCGAACCAGATGGCCCTTGCCCAACCCGCCGACGGCGGGGTTGCAGCTCATCTCCCCGATGGTCTCGATCTTGTGGGTGAGGAGCAGCGTGCGCGCACCCAGACGCGCGGAAGCGGCCGCGGCTTCGCAGCCGGCGTGGCCGCCGCCGATGACGATGACGTCGAAGGATCGAGCGCGTGACATTGGGGCGGGCGTCATAGCGGAAATGGAGCGCGGCGTCATGGTATGGCGCCGGGCGCTACTCGAGCTTCACTGCGTCATTCCGGACGCGCCGGAGGCGCGATCCGGAACCTAGTCGGTAGTTCGGCATCTGGGTTCCGGGTCTCGCTTCGCTCGCCCGGAATGACGGCGAGAAACACGATCGTCTTCTCGAACCACATGCGCGATGCGCGCGAAGATTCGCGCAAGACGTTCCACGTGAATCATCGGCGATGACTCGCGTGCGCGAGTGGTTGATTCCGATTCATCTGTTTCGCGTGAAACCGGCGAAGTGAATCGTGTTCGTGCGCGAAGGACTCATCCGTCCCTTGGCGCTCATTTGCCGATGCAGAAGCGCGCGAAAATTTCGTCGAGCAGTTCCTCGACATCGATGCGTCCCGTCATGCGCCCAAGCGCGCGCGCCGCTATGCGCAGATCTTCCGCGGCGAGTTCGGCGCCGGCGTCGAGCGACGCGCTTGCGCGCAAGAGCGCATCGTAAGCCTCCTCGATCAGCGCACGATGACGCGCGCGTGTGATGGGCGCGCTTTCGTTTGAGTCCAATGCATCGCGCACGCGCGATGCGATCCGTTCAAGCAGATCAGCGATTCCAGCGCCCGTCTTCGCGCTGACGCGCAGCGCATCGAATGCGTGTGCGTGCGCCGATGCGATCGCATCATCGCTCACCGCGCTCACGTCGCTTTTCGAGAAGACGACGATGTCGTTGGCGATGAGCGCATCGGGCCAACGCGTTTCACGTGAATCATCGACAGCGATGCGCAAGTCCGCGTCGCGCGCGCGTTCGAGTGCGCGACGCACGCCTTCGGCTTCGATCGCATCGGCGGCTTCGCGCAAGCCGGCCGTATCCGCGATCCAAACGGGGAAGCCAGCGAGCACGATGCGCGCTTCAACGATATCGCGCGTCGTGCCTGGAATGTCAGAGACGATCGCGGCTTCACGTTGAACGAGCGCATTGAGGAGCGAAGACTTGCCCGCGTTCGGCGCGCCGATGATGGCGACGCGAAAGCCTTCCCGCACGCGTTCGCCGCGGTGGGCGTCATCGAGGAAGGATGCGAGATCAGTCGCGAGCGCGGCGATGCGCGGGCGCGCCGATTGCGCCAACGCGCCGGGCAAATCCTCATCCGGAAAATCGATCTCGGCTTCGCAAAGCGCCATGACCGCGACGAGCTCGGCGCGCCAGGCCTCAATGCGTTTCTCCAGCGCGCCCTCGAATTGGCGGAGCGCTTGTTTGCGTTGGCCCTCGGTCTCGGCGTCGACGAGATCGGCGATCGCCTCGGCCTGGGTGAGGTCGAGTTTGCCGTGCTCGAAGGCGCGGCGGGTGAATTCCCCCGGTTCGGCCAGGCGCACGCCGGGCAGCACGAGGAGTGCGCGGATCAGGGCCGCGACGACGGCGGGGCCGCCGTGACCGTGGAGTTCCGCGACGTCCTCGCCGGTGAACGAGTGCGGGCCAGGGAGCCAGAGCGCGTAGCCGCGATCGATGAGCTCACCCGATGTGGGATGGCGGAAATCTCTGAGCGTGACGCGCCGCGGTTCGAGATCGCCGCCGGCGACCGCTCGCAGCGCTTCACGTGCGGCGGGACCCGACACGCGCACGACCGCGACGCCGGCGCGCCCGGCGCCGGTGGCCAGCGCGGCGATCGTCTCTCTAGGCAGCGGCGGCAATCACTCGCTCTTGCCGGCGCGCAGGGCGGCGGCCGTGCCCGTCGTCATCAGCTTCATGAAGGCGTCCTGCGCCTGGGTGCCGACGCTCATCCAGGACTGCATCATCGTATCGGGGCTCATCAGCGCGAGGTTCTTCTCCATGCGCTTACCCATCTCTTCGACCAGCTTCTCGTTGATCGGCGTGACATCGGGCAGGCCCATGAAGCGGCGCGCTTCCTCCGGCGAGCATTCGACATTGACCGTGAACTTCATGGGGCTAACTCCAGCCGTCGCCGAGGCGTGATCGGCGCATTATAGACCGGGCGCAAGGTGAGGGAGAGCCGCATGGGCGAATGGGTGGAAGTCCAAGGCAAGGATGGCGCTTTCCGCGCCTATGTGGCGCGCCCGGCGGGGCAACCCAAAGCAGCCGTGGTGGCGATCCAGGAAATCTTCGGCGTCAACGCGGTCATGCGCGGGAAGGCCGATTGGCTGGCCAGCGAAGGTTTCCTCGCGATCAGCCCCGATCTCTTCTGGCGGCTCGAGCCCAATGTGGACATCACCGATCAGAGCGAAGCGGAGTGGAAGAAGGCGTTCGATCTGATGACGCGCTTTCAGCAAGCGCAGGGCTCGATCAAAGGCATCGAGGACATTCAGGCGACGATCGACCATGTGCGCGGGATGACCGGCGGCGGGAAGGTGGGCGCCATCGGGTACTGCCTCGGCGGGTTCCTGGCTTACCTCACCGCGTGCAAAACGAACGCGGATGCGAGCGTTGCGTATTACGGCGTGTCGATCGAGACGCGGCTTGAGGATGCTGCAAACAGCACGACGCCGCTCATGCTGCACATCGCGGGGAAGGATCAGTTCGTGAAGCCGGAGGCGCAGCAGGCGATCATCGCCGGGCTCTCCGGCAAGCCCAATGTCGTCATCCATACCTACGCCGAACAGGACCATGCGTTCACGCGGCCCGGCGGCGCGCACTACGACGCGGAGGCCGCCAAGCTCGCGGACGGGCGCACCATCGCGTTCCTGAGGGAGAAGCTGGCGTGAGGATCGCGGGCGCCGCGCTGGCGGCGCTTTTCCTTTTTGGGTGCGAGCAAATCACGGCGCCGGAGGCTGAAGCGCCCGGCGCGCAGAGCGCGGCCATCGCGCCGCCGGTGCTCTCGGAATTTTTCGATTGCCTGCGGCGGGAGAACGCGGCGGTCGTCGCGGCGCATCGCGGGGGGCCTACGCGGGGCTACCCGGAAAACGCGATGGCGACCTTCGCGCGCACGCTTGGGCGTGTCCCGGCGCTCCTCGAGATCGACGTGGGGCAATTGCGCGACGGCACGCTCGTGCTCATGCACGACGACGATGTTTCGCGCACGACCAACGGGTCGGGCCGGTTGGACGAGATGAACCTCGAAGCGTTCCGCGCGCTGCGCCTGCGCAACTCGCGGGACGGGGAAGGGCCGGCGACGCTTCAGGAAGCGCTCGATTGGGCCGACGGGCGCACGGTGCTCGAACTCGACATCAAGGAGGGCGTGCCGTTCGAAGCCGTCGTCGAGGCGGTGCAGCGCGCAGTGGCGACGGAGCGCGTGATCGTCATCGTCTATTCGACGGGCGCGGCGATCCGGCTGCATCGGCTTGAGCCAGACCTGATGATCTCGGTGCCGATCGACGAAGCGGGCGATCTCGACCGCTTGCGGCGGGTCGGTGTGCCGCTCGACCGCGTGCTCGCGTGGACGGGCACGCAGGCGCGCGACGGGGCGCTCTATGAGACGCTGCGCGCGCGGGGCGTCGAGGTGATTTACGGCGCGCTTGGCGGCGCGGATTCCTTCGACGAACGCGCGGCGCGCGGCGCGGAAGATTATGGATCGCTGCTGCGCGAGGGCGTGACGCTTATCGCGACCGACGAACCGGAGGCCGCCTATCGCGGGCTCGATCAAGCCGACGGCGAAGGCTGGGCGGCGGAAAGGTGCTTACGCGAATGAAGGCCATACGCTTCGAGAGGACGGGCGGACCGGAGGTGATGACGCTCGCCGACGTGGACATACCCGAACCTGGGCCCGGCGAGATCCGCGTGCGCGCCGCCGCGATCGGGGTCAACTTCATCGATACGTATCACCGCACCGGGCTCTACCCGATGGCGCTGCCAAGCGGCTTGGGTTTGGAGGCCGCGGGCGTCGTCGATGCGGTCGGCGCGGGCGTCACGCGATTCAAGGAAGGCGATCGCGCGGGCTATTGCTCGGGGCCCGCCGGCGCCTACGCGGAAGCGCATTGCGTGCCAGCGGCGCGCGCTGTGACAATTCCATCCGGCGTGAGCGACGCGATAGCCGCGGCGTCGATGCTCAAGGGGATGACGGCGCGTTATCTCTTGCGCAAGACGTTTCCCGTGCAACCGCAACAGGTTGCGGTCATTCACGCGGCGGCCGGCGGCGTTGGGCAGATCGCGGTGCAATGGGCGAAGCATCTCGGCGCCGTGGTGATCGCGGTCGTCGGCTCGGATGACAAAGCCGCGATCGCGCGCGAACTGGGCGCGCAGCATGTGATCGTTTCTTCGCGCGAGGACATCGCGGCGCGCGTGCGCGAGATCACCAACGGGGAGGGCGCGCACGTCGTCTACGATGCGGTGGGCAAGGATACGTTCGAGGCCTCGCTCAATTCGCTGCGCCCGCTCGGGATGTTTGTGAGCTTCGGGAATGCGTCGGGGCCGGTGGCGCCGTTCAGCCCGCTTGTGCTCTCGCAAAAGGGCTCGCTCTTCTTCACGCGCCCGACGCTCTTCCATTACACGGCGACGCCCGAAGCGCTGCAGGAGACGGCGGACGATCTCTTCGGCGTCATCGCATCGGGCGCGGTGAAGGTGGCCGAGCCGAAGGCCTACAAGCTCGCGGACGCGCAGCAGGCGCATCGCGATCTGGAAGGGCGCAAGACGACCGGGAGTTTGGTGCTGACGCCTTAGCTTGCTGGCGCGACGACGATCAGAAGCGGGCGGTGATCGGAGCCGATGCCGGGGCCGACGCGGCAAGAGACGACGCCCAAACCCTCGCCGACGAATGCATGATCGATCGGCAGACCAAAGATCGGATCGGGCGATCGCCAGGTCGAGGCGAAGGGGGCGCCGCAGCGCGCGCGGCGCAAGCCCGTTCGTGTGATGTCGCTCAGAAGAGGGGACCAGGGCGTCGCGTTGAAATCGCCGAGCAGCAGGGCGGGGCGCTCGCCCGCACTCGCCGCGCGCGCGGCGGCCATGGAGACTGCACCGCGCTCCTCGGCGGCGCCGGGGCCAAGCGGCGGGCGCGGGTGCGCGGCGACGATGCGGATGGCGGCGGTCTCGGCGAACACGACGGGCGAGTCGGCTCGCTCCGTCGCCGCTTCGCCTGTGCTCACGCACGGGGCGCGCGTTGCGATGAACGCGGTGAAGACAGTTTGCGCGCCAAAGGTTGTGAAGCAGCGGAAGTCGGGGAACGCGCGGCGCACGGCGCGGGCGCCGTCGGGGGGCAATTCGGTGAGCGCCACGACGTCGGCGCGATGGACGCGGGCGAGCGCCGCGATGTGATCCAGCGCGCGCGGATCGCCCAAGAGGTTCGCCCAGATCGCGCGCGTTTCTTGCGCGCCTGGTTGCGCGGCGGGCGCCGAGGCAGAAAGGACAATCGCAATCGGCAGGGCGTTCAGCACGGCGAGCGCCGCGCCCGCGATGGCCGTTCGCTTCGCGCGCACGATGAGAGCGAAGACGGCCAGCCCAAAAGCGCCAGCCGCGAACTGGAAGCGGAAGTGGCTGAGGAGTTCGAACGGATCGGCCCAGCGCGCGAGGAACGCGGCGAGCGTCAGCGCGGCAAGCAAAGCGGCTGCCGCCGCGATCGCGACGCGCAGCGCCTGCATGTGCTTACGTGTTCATGCTCTGGAAGAATTCGTCGTTGTTCTTGGTGCCGCGGAGCTTGTCCAACAGGAACTCGATCGCGTCCGTCGTGCCCATCGGCGCCAGGATGCGGCGGAGCACGTACATCTTCTGCATGTGCTCCTTGGGCGTGATCAGCTCCTCCTTCCGCGTGCCGGACTTCAGAATGTCCATCGCGGGGAAGACGCGCTTGTCGGCGACCTTGCGGTCCAGCACGATTTCCGAGTTACCCGTGCCCTTGAATTCTTCGAAGATGACTTCGTCCATCCGCGAGCCGGTGTCGATCAGCGAGGTGGAGATGATGGTCAAGGAGCCGCCTTCCTCGATGTTGCGCGCCGCGCCGAAGAAGCGCTTCGGGCGCTGCAAGGCGTTGGCGTCCACACCACCCGTCAGCACCTTGCCGGAGGAGGGGACGACCGTGTTGTAGGCGCGGCCGAGGCGGGTGATGTTGTCGAGCAGGATGACGACGTCGTGGCCGTGCTCGACCAGGCGTTTGGCCTTTTCGATCACCATTTCGGCGACGGCGACGTGGCGCGTGGCTGGCTCATCGAACGTCGAGGAGACGACCTCGCCGTTCACCGTGCGCTGCATATCGGTGACTTCTTCCGGGCGCTCATCGATCAGGAGAACGATGAGATAAACTTCCGGATGGTTGGCGGCGATGGCCTTCGCGATGTTCTGCAGAAGAATTGTTTTGCCGACGCGCGGGGGCGCGACGATCAAGCAGCGCTGACCCTTGCCGATGGGCGCCACGATATCGATCACGCGGCCGGAGCGATCTTTGAGCGTCGGGTCTTCGAGCTCCATCTTAAGGCGCTCATTGGGATAGAGCGGCGTCAGATTGTCGAAGTGGACTTTGTGGCGGACGCGATCGGGATCCTCGAAATTGATCGCGGTGATCTTGGTCATCGCGAAATAGCGCTCGCCGTCCTTCGGGGCGCGGATCTGGCCCTCGACCGTGTCGCCGGTGCGCAGCCCTGATTTTCTGATCTGCTGCGGGGAAACGTAGATGTCGTCGGGCCCCGGCAGATAATTCGATTGCGGGCTGCGCAGGAACGCAAAACCGTCGGAGAGAATCTCAACGACGCCGCCGCCGCCGATTTCGACGCCGCGGTCGGCAAGCTCCTTCAGGATCGCGAACATCATGTCCTGCGAGCGGAGATTGTTCGCGTTCTCCACTTCGAGGCTTTCGGCCATCGCCAAAAGCTCCGCCGGCGGCTTGCGCTTCAATTCCTGGAGGGTGAGGGAGGTCATGCCTTCCGGCACGGGCGCGGGTGTGAGTTCGCTCACTGCGAGATCGTCGGCCATCAATGTTCGCCTGGGATTGGTCCGGACGCAGCTCGGGCGTCAGCGGGACTTCAAGGTTAGAGAAGGATCGGCGGAGGAGAGAAGGGTGCCTTCGCGCCGCCGGCGCGTGCGCGGACGAGGCCCGCGCGAAGCAACAGGAAAGCAACATAAGAGGGCCGGGCCGTCAAGCCAAGGCTCTGAGATCGCTTATGGAACGGAGAGGTTAGGAAAAGGTTGGCTCAAGGACGGCCAGCAGGACGATGGCGATGGCGGCGAGCATGGGGATTTCGCCTGTCATGCGCCAGAAGCGTGCGCTGCGGGGGCGCTGACCCTTGGCGAGTCTGCGCCCGACGCTGGCGAGATAGCCGTGATAGCCGGCAAGCCCCAAGGCGATGACGATTTTGGCCATGAGCCAAACCGGCGGCGCGCCGGCGCCCACGCGCACGTAAAAGAGCAAGAGCCCGAAGGCGAAGGCGAAGATAATCGACGGCATCAAGATGAGCACGCGCAGCCGGCGCGCGGCGTCGATCATCTTTTTCTCGAGTTCACCGCCCGGCTCGGATTCGGTTTGGTAGGCGTAGAGCCGCGGCAGCATGAGGAGCCCCGCGATCCAAGCGATGACGGCGATGATGTGCAGCGCGCGGACGAGTTCGTAGCTCATGAGGTCGCTTTCATCGGACAAAGAGAGAAGTGCGCGGGGCAGAGGCGCGCGCCGGTTTCGGAGGTTGTCGTCAGCGGGCGCTTGAGCGCGGCTTCGATGAGATCGGCCATGGTTTCGATCAGGCCTTCGCGCGCGGAGAGTGCGGGCGCGCGACCAAAAAAGGGCAGGGCGTTCGCCTCGGCGCGCGCGGCGTAGTCGATGTCGAGCTCCACCAGCGTCTCGATGTGCTCGGAGACGAAGGAGATCGGAGAAACGATGACACCGATACGGTCCCGCCCGGCTTTGTCGATCGCCTCTTCCGTGGACGGGCCGATCCATTTGAGCGGGCCGACGCGCGATTGGTAACAAATTTCGTGCTCCCAGTCCGGCGGCAGCAAGGCGGTGACCGCGGCGCAGGTTTTCTCGATTTGCCATTGATAGGGATCGCCGGCTTTGACGGCACGCTCGGGCAAACCGTGCGCGGAGAAGAGCACGCGCGGGCGCGCTGGAGAGTCCGCCTTGCGCCAAGCGTCGAGAATGACGTCGGCGTGGGCGCGCGCAAACCGATCAGCCGCGGGCCAGCAGCAGACCGCGCGCGTGGGCAGATCGCTCACGCCGCGCCAGGCCGCAAGCGAAGAGGCGGTCGTGGCGCCTGAGAATTGCGGGTAGAGCGGCAGAACGAGCGCTTCGACCGCGCCCCAAGCACGTGCGGCTTTGGCCGCATCTTCGGTGAAGGGCTTCCAATGGCGCATGGCGATGAAGCACTTGGCCTCCGCGCCAAGCGCGCGGCCAGCGAGCGCGCGATCGAGGGCTTCTGCCTGCCTTTGCGTTTCCGGAAGGAGGGGAGAGGCGCCGCCCATCTTGGCGTAATTCTCGCGCGCGTAGGGCGCGCGGCGCATCGAGATCGCCCATGCGAGCGCGGCGCGGACGGGCTGCGGCGCGGCGACAATGAAGCGGTCGTTGAAGAGATTGTAGAGGAAGGGCCGCACGGCGTCGGGACCATCCGGGCCGCCCAGATTGCAGAGGACAATCGCGACCTTTCGCGCGCTCATGCCTTCACCAAGGCAATCAATCGCTCGACGTTTTCGATCTTCGCCTCGGGCGTGATGCCGTGCCCAAGATTGAAGATGTGCGGCCCGCCCGTGAAATCGGCGCGCACGTGGGCGACGCCTGCCTCAAGCGCCTTGCCGCCGGCGATCAGAAGCTGGGGATCGAGATTGCCCTGGAGGGCAAGCGGGCGATCGATCCGTGCACGGATGGATCTGGCGTTGGCGGCGGTCGAAAGCCCAAGCGCATCGATGCCTGTCATTTCCGCGTAGCGGGCGATCTGTTCGCCTGTCGCGGCGCGGGGAAAACCGATGATCGGCGCGTCGGGCGCCAATTCGCGCAGGCGCGTGACGAGCTTCAGTGTGGGTGCGATGATCGCGCGATCGAAGAGGGGGTCCGACAGCCCCTCGGCCCAGCTTTCGAAAATCTGCACGCAATCGGCGCCGGCGCGGATCTGCGCGGCCAGATGCTGCGCGGCCGCTTCCGCAAGCACGGCGAGGAGGGCGTCAACTTCCTCGACGCGCTCGTAAGCGGCGCGGCGGGCGCGGTCTTTCTCACCGCCTTCTCCCTGAAGCATGTAGGTTGCGACAGTCCACGGCCCCCCGGCGAATCCGATCAGCGCACGATCGGCCGCGAGCTCCGAACGAACCCGCTCAACCGTTTCGTACACGGGAGCGAGCCGCTGGACCGCGCGCTCGGGCTCATCGAACCGCCAGCGGGCCTCGCCGATCAATGGATCGAGTCGCGGGCCTTCGCCATCGACGAACCAAACTTTGCGTCCGAGCGCATCGGGAATGGTGAGGATGTCGGAGAAGAGAATCGCTGCGTCGAGATCGAAGCGGCGCAAGGGTTGCAAGGTCGCTTCCGCCGCGAGCGCCGGCGCATAACAGAAATCGAGGAAGCTCTTCGCGCGGGTTCGAAGTTCGCGATACTCGGGCAAGTAGCGGCCTGCCTGACGCATGATCCAGATTGGCGGCCTCTCCAAGCGCTCGCCGCGAAGCGCACGCATGAGAGGTTTTTCCCCCCAGCCCGCAGGCTCCCTTTTCTTATCTTCTTTTGGATTCATAGGAGGTGGATTCAAGCGGTAGGGCGGAGAGGAACAGGGACTTAGACGATATCCCAAGCCTGTCCACACGCTCTCCCTTCGAACGGGACCTTCGCGGGCGCGACTTACGGGCGCGGCGCGCGATTCCTCCCAAATGAACGATTCCGTCAGAGGCGGCGCCAGGGCGTGTGGAGAAGGATGGGAGAGAACCTGAAAAGAAGAGGCGGTTCTTAGCCGTTTAGAAGGGCGAGGGCGCTGGACAGCAGGCGATGCGCCGTTCTTTAACAACCTCTCCACATATGTTGCGCCCATGGCAGACGCCGCCGAGCCCGCCCCCGCACCAGGCCCGAAACCGGGCGTCTTCTTCAACGTTCATCTCATCTCGGATTCGACGGGAGAGACGCTGACGGGCGTCATGCGCGCTTCGTGCGCACAGTTCGACAACATCATCCCGATCGAACACACGAACTTCCTGGTGCGCTCGGCGCGTCAGCTCGAGCGCGTCCTGAAGGAGATCGAAGCGTCGCCCGGGATCGTGATGTTCACGATGTCGAACGTCGAGCAGCGGGAGCGGCTTGAGAATTTCTGCGCGGCGAAGGGCGTGCCGTGCGTGGCTGTGCTCGATTCGACGCTCGATCTTTTCTCACGCTATCTGGGGCTCGAGCTCAATCACCGGGTTGGCGCGGGGCGCATCCTCAACGCCGAGTATTACCGGCGAATCGATGCGCTCAATTTCGCGATGGGCCATGACGACGGCCAGCACGTCGTCGAGCTTAGAGATGCGGATGTGATCCTCGTCGGCGTGTCGCGCACGTCGAAAACGCCGACGAGCGTTTATCTCGCGAATCGCGGGGTCAAAGCCGCCAATGTGCCCATCGTGCCCAATGTGCCGCTGCCGCCGGAGCTTTTCGAACCGGATGCGCCGCTCAT
This sequence comes from Hyphomonadaceae bacterium, assembly GCA_050246475.1. GTDB lineage: Bacteria > Pseudomonadota > Alphaproteobacteria > Caulobacterales > Aquidulcibacteraceae > CADEEL01. The sequence goes on from JBFWVZ010000001.1 coordinate 135,224, forward strand.
CGTGGGGCTCACGATCAGCGCGGACCGATTGCTCAGTGTACGGAGAAATCGGCTGGCGACGATGAAAGAGACGCGCGAGACGAGCTATATCGACGAAGAGGCGGTGCGCGCCGAGATCATCCACGCCCAGAAGACCTACGAGCGGCAGGGGTGGCCGGTGATCGATGTCTCGCGGCGCTCAGTCGAGGAGACGGCCGCGGCGGTGCTCAATTTGCTCGCCGAGCTGCGTGCGGGGGATGCGTGAGCCGTCTCGTTCTCGCTTCAGGCAGCGCCGTCCGCGCCAAGATGCTCGCCGATGCAGGCGTGGCGTTCGAGGTCGAAAAGCCGCGGGTGGACGAAGGGGCGGCGAAGGCGAGCTTGCGCCATGCGGGCATGAAGCCGCGCGATCAGGCCGATGCGTTGGCGGAGCTGAAGGCGCTTTCGGTGTCGCGGCGGCGGGGCGGGCTCGTGCTGGGGGCCGATCAGATGCTGGCGCTGGGGGAGGAGGCTTTCGACAAGCCGTCGAGCCGCTCGGAGGCCAAGGCCCATCTGGAAGCATTGCGCGGGCAGACCCATGTGTTGATGACGGCGGCCGTCATCGTCCAAGACGGCGTGCCGATCTGGCGCCATGTCGCGACGCCGAAGCTCCGTATGCGGATGTTCAGCGATGCGTTTCTGGAAGACTATCTCGACCGGATGGGGGAGGCGGCGTTCTCCTCGGTCGGCGCTTATCAGCTCGAGGGCCTGGGCGCGCAGCTTTTCGAGCGCGTCGAGGGGGATTATTTCGCCGTGCTCGGCTTGCCGCTCATGGAGCTGCTGGCGTTCCTGCGCGAGCATGAGGTGGTGATGGCATGAGCATCACGGCCAAGACCGACGTGCTGGCGATCCTTGGGGACCCTGTCTCGCACTCGCTTTCGCCCGTGCTGCACAATGCGTGGATTCAGGCGGCGGGGCTCGATGCGGTCTATGCCGCGATCCGGATCGAAACAGGGCGGGCGGATCAAGCGTTCAAGGCATTGTCCGCCTACGGACTAAGAGGCGCCAACGTCACGGTGCCGCACAAGGAGCGTGCGGCGAATGCCGCCGACAAGCTCGACAAAGCGGCAAAGACGCTCAACGCCGCCAACGTGCTGCGCTGGGAGGAGGACGGCACGCTTTCCGGCTTTAACACGGATGCGGGCGGCGTCATCGGCGCGCTCGACGATTCACATGCCGGCTGGCGCAGCATGACGGGCGCGGCGCTCGTCATCGGCGCGGGCGGGGCAGGGCGCGCGGCGGCCTGGGGGCTCGCGCAAGCGGGCGTCAGCCGGATTCTCATAGCGAACCGGACGCAGGCGCGCGCGATGGAGACGGCGGCGCTCATTCCTCGCGCGCAAGCCTTTGCGTGGAGCGAGATGGGCTGTCTTTTCGAGAGCGCGGATCTCATCGTCAACACGACGACGCTCGGCATGAAGGGCCAGCCGGCGATGCAATGGCCGATGGCGCGCGCGCCTTCGCATGCGATCGTGATGGATGCGGTTTATGCGCCGCTCGAAACGCCCTTGTTGGCGTCAGCCGCGAAACGCGGGCTTAAGGCGCTCGATGGGCTGGGCATGCTCATCCACCAGGCAGCGGCCAGTTTTGAAATCTGGTTCGGTCAGAAGCCCTCGATCGAAATGGGGCGGGCGGCGATCGAGCTGGAATTGGCGGAGCGTGCGCGATGATCCTGCTTGGGCTCACCGGCTCCATCGGCATGGGCAAGAGCGCGACGGCGCAGATGTTCCGCGAAGCGGGCGTGCCCGTTTATGACGCGGATGCGGCGGTGCATGCGCTTTATGCGAAAGGCGGCGCCGCGGTGGCGCCCATCGCGGAGGCCTTTCCAAGCGCGGTGAAGGACGGCGCTGTCGATCGCGGCGCGCTTTCGGGGCTTGTGCTCAACGATCCCGAAGCGATGCGCGGGCTGGAATCGATCGTGCATCCGCTGGTGCGCCAGGCGCAGATGCAGTTTCTCGACCGGCACCGCAAAGCAGGCGCGGCGATCGTCGTGCTCGATATTCCGTTGCTTTTCGAGGGCGGGGGAGAGCGGTTCCTCGATGCGGTTGCGGTGGTCTCGGCGCCGGCGGCGGTGCAGCGCGCGCGCGTGCTGGCGCGGCCGGGCATGACGCCGGAGAAGTTCGAGGCGATTCTCGCCAAGCAAATGCCGGACGCGGAAAAGCGCAAGCGCGCCGATTTCGTGATCAATACGGGGCTCGGGTTCGAGGAGGCGCGCGCGCAGGTGGCGGCCGTGCTGGACGCGATGCTCGAACCGGCTTAGCGGCGTTCCCCATGCGCGAAGTGGTGTTCGACACCGAAACAACGGGGCGCGATCCGGCGACTGGCGACCGAATCGTCGAGATCGGGTGCGTGGAGATTTTCAATCTCACGCCGACCGGGAATACTTTTCATTGCTATCTCAATCCTGGGCGCGACGTGCCGGACGAAGTCGTGCGGGTGCATGGGCTCACCACGCATTTTCTGCGCGACAAGCCGATCTTCTCAGCGATGGCGGACGCGCTGATCGATTTCTTCGCGGATTCGCCGATCATCGCGCACAATGCGGAGTTCGACCGCGCGTTTCTCAATGCCGAACTGCGCATGATTGGGCGCGATCCGTTTCCTACCGAGCGGTTCATCGACACGCTGGCCATTGCGCGACAGAAATTCCGCGGCGCGGCCAATTCGCTCGATGCGCTTTCAAAGCGCTTCATGCTGGATCGCGACGGCTTCGATCTCGCGGCGCGCAAGGGGCCCGGCGGGCACGGGGCGCTCGTCGATTCCAAGATCCTCGCGCGGGTCTATCTCGAGCTGCGCGGCGGACGCGAGCAGGCGCTTTCATTCGGCGATGAACCGGTCGCGGACGAATCGGGCGCGGCGATCGTCGTCTTCACGCCGCGCCTCCAGCGTCCCTCGCCGTTGCCCGCGCGCATCACGGACGATGAGGCAGCTGCGCATGCCGCATTTGTCGAAACGCTTGGGCCAGACTCGCTCTGGGCGAAGCGCAGCGCTTAAGCGGGCGCGCCGCCCTGCGCATCCTCGCGCGCTTTCAGTTCAGCCCAATAGAGCGGCGTGAAATCGATTGGGTTGACGAGAAGGGGCGGGTAGCCGCCTTCGCGTGTGATTTCCGCGAGCATTTGCCGGGCAAATGGAAAGAGCAAGCGCGGGCACTCGATCCAGAGCATCGGCTCGACCTCCTCGGGGCGCACGCTCATCATCTGGAAGAGGCCTGAATAGGTCAGGTCCATGATGAAGAGGACTTCATCCCCGCGCTTGGCGTCCACCTTGATGCGCAGATCGACCTCAAAGACGTCGCCTTCTGGGCCGACGGCGCGCGTTTTCACCTCCACGCCCATGTCGATCAGCGGCTGGGCGTCATAGGCGCGGGCGGCGGCCGCAGCCATCGGGTTCTCGAAGGAAAGATCCTTCACGTATTGCGCGAGCACGCGCATGTGCGGGTTTTCCCCCGCGCCCTCTTGGCCTGGGGCCAGCGTCGTCATGGGCTTTCTCCGATGGCGGGAAGGTGCGCGGGCTAACATGGGGCGGGCCGGGCGGCAAATCGGCATCGCCGGGCGCGTGGCATTCGGTTAACTGGCGGGGCGCGGCGCGGCGCATTATGTGCTAGACACGCGGATTGCGCAGCGCCGCCGACCCGATTCAGACTTAACGAGGCCCCGTTTTGACCCCGCTGATTGAATTCCTGGTTCTGGCTATCGCGGCGGGCGTAGTGCTGGCGAAGCTCTACAGCGTGCTGGGCCGCCGGACTGGTTCGGAGCGCCCCGCGCAGCCGCAGCCCGCCCAAGGCGATCTGCCGCGCGAGGCGCCCGCGCAGCGCACGCCCACTGTGCCGGGGCTCGGGGCTTCGGCGGCCGGCGGCCTTGCCGACGTCATGCGCGCCGATCCGAATTTCGATCCGCAGCACTTCATCGGCGGCGCGCGCAGCGCCTATGAGATGACGGTCACCGCGTTCGCGCAGGGGGACCGGGACACGCTCAAGGGTTTGCTCACGCCGCGGGTCTATGAAGCCTACGCGAAAGCAATCGACGAGCGGAACGAGCGCGGCGAGAAGGGCGCGGAACTGGTGCGGCTGAAGACCGCCGAAGTGCTCGATGCGGCGCTCGAAGCCGAAACGGCGCGCGTCGTCGTCAAGTTCGAGGCCGAGCTGGCGGAAGGCGCACACGGCTTGCGCGACACCAAGGAGAAGTGGACGTTCGAACGCGATGTGCGTTCGAGCGATCCGAATTGGAAGCTGGCGCGCGTCGTCGCCGCCTAAATGAGCCGCAAGAAGCGCGAACTGAGCGCGGAAGAGACGTCGCTCTGGTCGCGCGTGGCGCGCACGGTGACGCCGTTGCGGCCATTTCCGAAGTTTCATCACGAGCCGACGGCGAGCGCGCCCGCACACCGCACCGGCCATACGCATGCGCAGCCGGCGCCGGCGCGCGCGGCGAAGCAGCGGGCGGAGCGCGCGCCGATGGATCGTCGCGGCGAAAAACGCGTGCGGCGCGGGAAACTGGAGATCGATGCGCGGCTCGATCTGCATGGCCACAATCAGGATCAGGCGCGCGCGGCGCTCTTCGCCTTTCTTGAAGCCCGGCACGTGGAGGGAGCGCGGCTCGTCCTCGTGGTGACGGGGAAGGGGGCGCGGCTCAAATCGGGGGAGGCTGCGCCGGGCATCCTCAAGCAAAGGCTGCCGGATTGGCTGGCTGCGCCGGGCGTGCGTGCGCTCATTGCCGGGTACGCGGAAGCGCATCAGCGCCATGGCGGCGGGGGCGCCTATTACGTGTTTCTGCGCGCGCAGGACTAAAGGCCGGTATCATCGCTGTGCGCTCCTGAAGCGCGATGCGGGCGCGCTATATTGGGCGCTGGGAGATTTTTCGATGACGACCGCGACCGCGACGAAGACGAGGCAGAAGACCCTGCTTGGGCGCTTCACCAATCCGCAGAAGCATTGGGTCGGCGACGGCTTTCCGGTTGCCTCGCTCTTTTCCTACAACCGCTTCGGGCAGCATATCTCGCCCTTCCTGCTCCTGGATCATGGCGGGCCGGCGTGGTTCGATCCTTCGCCCAAGCAACGCGGCGTCGGGCAGCACCCGCATCGCGGCTTCGAGACGGTGACCATCGTGTTCGACGGCGAGGTTTCGCACCGCGACTCGGCCGGCAATGGCGGCACGATCGGCAAGGACGAAGTGCAATGGATGACCGCCGCGGGCGGCATCATCCACGAAGAGTTCCACTCCGAGGCGTTCGGCAAGAGCGGCGGACTGTTTCACATGGCGCAGCTCTGGGTGAACTTGCCCGCCAAGGACAAGATGACCGCGCCCAGCTATCAGGGCATCACGCGCGATGCGATCCGCGAAGCGTCGCTCGCGAACGATTCGGGGCGCGTGCGTGTGATCGCGGGCGATTTCGCGGGCACGGAAGGCCCCGCGCGCACGCACACGCCGATCAATGTGTGGGACATGCGCTTGAACGCGGGCGGGGAGGCGATTCTGCTGCTGCCCGATGGCCATACGACAATGCTGGTCGTGCTGAGCGGACGCGTGTCAGTGAATGGCGGGGACACGAACAATGCGCCGGAAGTCTTCCTGCTTTCACGCGAAGGCAGTGAGGCGCATGTGCGCGCCGAGAGCGACGCAATCGTCCTTACACTGACGGGTGAGCCGATCGAGGAGCCGATCGTCGGCTACGGGCCCTTCGTGATGAACACGCAGAGCGAGATCCGCCAGGCGATCGAGGATTTCAACTCCGGGCGGTTCGGGGCCATTCCGACGTGATCGGATGGCCGTGCCGGGAACCGTGGCGCCAAGCTTGCAGTTAACCATGCATGACAGAGCAAGTAGCAGTCCGGCGCGCAGAATCCCTCGAACAGGCGATTGAGGAACGCCTCGACATCGTTCTGCAATGGCTTCGCGAAAACGCGAACAAAATTGGCGAGGAGCAACGGCATCTCGATGCCGGAAGCGCAGAGCGCGCCTATTGGCACCATGGTTACGCTGCGGCCCTTCAAGACATCAAAGATTGCCTACCAGGCAAGAACGTCCCGAAGATCTAGCCGAATGTGCGGCAGCGCGGGCACTTCCAATTCGACCCAGCTGGTCGGGCCGGATGCACAGCGTTGTCTAAGCCCGGAAAGTCGTGAACCATTTGACATTCCCATTCGAATGCAGCTTTGGCGGATGGCGCGTATCCTGCTTTGAACACCGAATATGCGCCGTTCTCGGCGTGTGACTTTAGCCGTGCCTTCAAATCTGCGTCTGAGCGCCCAACGTAGCTGACAACGAACGAGCCGTTCGTCTGCAGTCTGCCGAGTGCGTACGCGCCCGGGCCAGTGCGTGTGAGGGCAAGATCAAGATTTTGGGAAGAAAGAGCGTAGGGGCCGATCGGCAAACCCGTGCTGGGCATTTGTAGTTCTCCTGCACGCGCTTAAGGCCGACATGGCCGCCGCTACGCGCTTGGGCAGTCTAAGAGCGATTCCACCCCCTGACCGAATCCTGAATTGCACCACAGCCCCAGCACAACTACCGATTCCTTTTTTCATCGTGGCCAGACGATCCCCGCCGCGCGGCGAGCGCGGCGGCGACGTCGTTTGGCGATACGCCGCAGACCTTGAGCGTGACCGCGAGGTGGTAGAGCACGTCCGCTGACTCAGCTGCGAGGGCGGATTTGTCGTTGGAGACAGCCGCGAGCGCGGCCTCAACGCCTTCTTCGCCGAGTTTCTTGGCGCACTTCGCAGGTCCGGCGGCCAGGAGGGCGGCGGTGTAGGATTCCGACGGATCGGCGTTGGCGCGCGCATCGATTGTGGCGAGGAGCGCGTCGAGCGCTTGGCCGAGCGTTTCAGGCATCGTCTTGTCTCACGCGGCGAGCGGGCGCATCGGGGCGCCCGCTTCGGCCAAGGCTTGGCGCGCTTGGGCGAGGGTGAAAGTTCCGAAGTGAAAGATGGAGGCGGCGAGCACGGCTGAAGCGGCGCCGTCTCGCACCGCCTCGACGAGATGCTCCAATTTTCCCGCGCCGCCCGAGGCGATGACCGGCACGCGCACTTGGCTCGTAATCGCCCGGAGGAGCGGGATGTCATAGCCGGCGCGGGTGCCGTCGCGGTCCATCGAGGTGACCAGCAATTCGCCGGCGCCGCGCTGTGCGGCCTCGATGGCGAAGGCGACGGCGTCCTTGCCGGTAGGTTTGGCGCCGCCGTGGGTGAAGATCTCCCAGCGGCCGGGGGCGGTCTCCTTGGCGTCGATGGCGACGACGATGCATTGAGCGCCGAATTTCTCCGTACACTGATCGATGAGCGAAGGATCGGCGATGGCGGCGGTGTTGATCGCGGCCTTGTCCGCGCCCGCGAGCAGAAGCGCGCGGACATCCTCCGATGCACGCACGCCGCCTCCGACGGTCAAAGGCGTGAAGCAGCGCGAGGCGGTCTTGGCGACGACGTCGAGGAGCGTTGCGCGATTCTCGCGCGACGCCGAGATGTCGAGGAAGCAGAGTTCGTCGGCGCCTTGGGCGTCGTAGATCGCGGCCTGCTCGGCGGGATCGCCGGCGTCCTTGAGGTTGACGAAGTTGACGCCCTTGACGATGCGGCCGTCCTTCACGTCAAGGCACGGGATGATCCGTGTGCAGAGCATCAGGCGGCGGCCTTCAGAGCGTCCGCCGCCGAGAAGTCTCCGTCGTAGAGCGCGCGGCCGAGGATGGCGCCGTGAATGGCGCGGCCCGGACGGGCTTTGAGCGCCTCAATATCCGCGACGCCGCGCAGGCCGCCCGAGGCAATGACGGGAAGGGGCACCGCGTCGGCGACTTGACCTGTCAGTTCGACGTTGATGCCGGTCTTTTTCCCGTCGCGGGAAATGTCGGTCACGATAAGCGCGGCGACGCCCGCATCCGCGTAGCGGCGCGCGAGATCGACGGCGTCGAGCTCGGTTTGCTCGACCCAGCCAGCGGTGGCGACCTTGCCGTCGCGCGCATCGATGGCGACGGCGATGCGCTCAGGAAAGTCACGTGCGGCTTCGCGTACGAAGGCGGGATCGGTCGCCGCGGCGGTGCCCAGGATGATGCGCGAAGCGCCCGCCTCCAGCCAATAGAGCACGCCGCCCATGTCGCGGACGCCGCCGCCGACCTGAACGGGTATCGCGGCGCGCTCCAGGATGCGGGCGACGGCGCCGGCGTTCTTCGGGGCGCCGGCGATGGCGCCGTCCAAATCGACGACGTGAATCCAGTGGAAGCCCGCCGTCTGAAACCGTTCGGCTTGCGAAGCGGGATCTTCGTTGAAGATCGAGGCCGCCTCCATGCGGCCTTCGACGAGGCGCACGCAGCGGCCGTCCTTCAGGTCGATGGCGGGATAAAGCTGCATCAGGGCTTCCAATCGAGGAAGCGGGCGAGGAGCGCAAGGCCGGCGGCCTGGCTCTTCTCCGGGTGGAACTGAACGCCGAGGATGTTTTGGTCCGCAACGGCGGAGGCGAAACTCTCGCCGTGCTCGGTCCACGCCGCGACGCGATCCGGCGCATCGAGCACAAAAGAGTGCGCGAAGTACATGAACGTGCGCGGCTGGAGCGCATCGAGGACGGGGTGCGGGCGCGTCGGCGCGGCGGCGTTCCAGCCCATGTGCGGGAGGCGCTCACCGCCCGCGTCGAGTTTGCGGCAGACGCCGCCGATCCAGCCGAGGCCCGGCGTCTCGCCGTGCTCCAGGCCCCTTTCGGCCAAGAGCTGCATGCCGACGCAAATGCCGAGGAAGGGCTTTGCGTCTTTGCGGACGGATCGCTCGAGCGCTTCGACCAAACCAGGGCGGCCCTTGAGGCCCGCCATGCAATCGGCGAAGGCGCCTTGGCCGGGCAGGACGATACGATCGGCGGCGGTGACAATTTGTGGGTCATCGGTGACGCGCACATCGCGTGCGCCGGCCGCGATCAGCGCGCGTTCGGCGGAGCGCAGGTTGCCCGCGCCATAGTCGATGAGCGCAATCGTCCGCACACGGAGAACCTAAAGCGAGCCCTTGGTGGAGGCGACGGCGCCTTTGAGGCGCGGATCGATCTCGACGGCCGTGCGCAATGCCCGAGCGAGCGCCTTGAAGCAGCTCTCCACGATATGGTGCGTGTTCTCGCCGTAGAGGTTCTCGACGTGAAGGCAGGCGCCGGCGTGCATCGCGAAGGCCTGGAAGAATTCCTTGAAGAGCTCGGTGTCCATTTCGCCGAGCTTTGGGCGGAAGAACTTCACGTGCCAGATGAGGTAGGGGCGGTTGGCGAGATCGATCGCGGCGCGCGAGAGCGTCTCGTCCATCGGGATATAAGCGTGGCCGTAGCGGCGGATGCCGGCGAAATCGCCGAGCGCCTCCTTCACCGCCTGGCCGATGCAGATGCCCACATCCTCGACAGTGTGGTGCATATCGACGTGCAGATCGCCCTTGGCTTCAATCGCCAAATCAAGGCCGCCATGCTTGGCGAAGCTTTCCAGCATGTGATCGAAGAAGCCGATCCCGGTGGCGATCGCGGCTTTGCCGGTTCCGTCGAGATCGAGTTCGACGCGGATCTGCGTCTCCTTCGTCTTGCGCTCGATGACGCCCTTGCGCATGTCTTCCCACGCCCTTTCCTTGCCGCTTAAGAGGCGATTTACTCGGCTCGTCTTCGACAAGACAATAATAACCAAGTCAGCCTTTATCCCATCCTAACGATTGGCGCGGAAGATCGATTCGAAACCCTGCGCGCCTTTTGCGCAGGCGCGACGGATGAGGCATTTGGCGCGTTCGCTGCCCTTCGGATGGAAGCCGCGGCCCTTGGGGTTGGCGGGGCGCGCGTCGCTCTACGTGGCGCTGCTCGTCCTTTCCATGGCGGTCGTGTGCGTGGGCACCGTTGTGACCGCCTTTCGTGTGGACACGGCGCAGCATGCGCGCCGGCTTGCGTTCGATATGGCGGGGCTCTCGGGCAGCCTCGTCGCGCAGCGCATCGCAACACACGACTTCGCGGCGCTTGAACGCGCGGTCGCGCGCATGGCGAGCCCGCGGCATGTCACGCACGCGTCCGTTCATGACCTTCAGGGCCGCACAATCGCTCAAGCAGGCGCGCCAGCGACGCCCATGCAAGCGCGGGCGGTGCGAGATTCGCTTGCGCAGCAAATGCAGGGCAGCGTCGTCACCAATGACACGGTTTGGACCGCGACGCCGGTGCGCATCAACGACCGGGTCGTCGGCGCGGTTTCCGTGGGCGTGTCGCGCGGGGAGCTGGAGGCGCAGAATTTTCCCGCGCTCGCGCCGTTCTTTCTTTTCTTCATCGCCTTCGTGCTGGTGGCGGCGCCGCTGACGGTCATGGTCGTGCGCAAACGCGCGCAGCCGCTCGGTGAGCTCACTGCGTTCGCGGAACGGATCTCCGAAAAGGGGCTGAGCGGGGGGCAAATCGACATTCGCACCGGCGATGAGTTCGAAAAGCTCGCTTCCGCCTTCAATCAAATGGTGGCGCGGCTCGAAGCCTCAATGCGGCGGATTCAAAAGCTTGCCTATCTCGATGCGGCCACACAATTGGCGAATCAGGAGCGCTTCTCGCGCGCGCTCAAGGAATATTTGGCGCGGCCCGAGGGCGCACACGGAATCGGCGCCGTCATCGTGCTCGATCTGGACCGGCTGCGGCGGCTTCTCGAGACTCTTGGCGAGAGCGCGGCGCAAGACTTGCTGACGCGCGTCGCCGAGCGGCTGCGCGTCGCGGTGCGCAATGTCGATCGCATGGTGCGGGTGCAGGGGGCTGGCGACAATCCGAGCCTCTTGGCGCGGTTGCGCGCCCACGAGTTTGCGGTGTTGGCGCCGTCCTTCGCGCATGAGGACGAGGTGGCCCGCTTTGCGCAGATGCTGGCGAGCTCCATCAACCAACCGTTCGATTGGCGCGATCTGAAACTCACGCTCGATTGCAGCGTGGGCGCAGCGCTTGCGCCGCGGGACGGCCGCGACGGCGATACGCTGACGCGCAACGCGCGCCTGGCGCTCGCCGCGGCGTGCACACAGAACACACCGGTGAAGTTCTTCACCAAAGCGATGGACCGCGAGGCGACGTCCCGGCTCACACTCGAGCAGGAAATGCGCGCGGCGCTGGAGCGCGGCGAGTTCCGCGCCTTCTTCCAGCCGAAGATCAATCTGGCCACCGGCCGGGTCGAGGGCGCCGAGGCGCTGGCGCGCTGGGTGCGGCCCGACAACACGATCGTCAGCCCGGCGCAATTTATTCCGGCCGCCGAGGAAACCGGTCTCATCGGGCAACTCGCGGACGCGGTGATGCGCGAAGCGTGCTGGAAGGCGGCCGGTTGGGCGCGGGAAGGTTTCCCGGTGCAGGTGGCGGTCAACGTCTCGCCGCTGCAATTCCGCGACGAGCGCTTCCCGGAGCACGTCATCCGCATCCTCGAGCACGCAGGCTTGCCGGCCTTCTGCCTCGAACTTGAGATCACCGAGAGCGTAGCGATGGAGAATCCCGAGCAAGCGCTTCGCATGATCGAGCCGCTCAGGCAGCGCGGCGTGCGTTTTGCGATTGACGATTTCGGCTGCGGGCATTCGAGTTTGGCCGCGCTCACGCAACTGCCGTTCGACGTGCTCAAGATCGACCGCCAATTTGTCGCGGGGCTCGAGAAAGATCGCCACGCGCCGGCGATCATTGAGACGATCCTGGCGATGGCCGCGACGCTCGACATGCAAGTCGTCGCCGAGGGCATCGAGCGTGAGCCGGACGCCGAGTTCCTCCGGCGGCGCGGCTGCCGGTATGGGCAGGGCTTCCTCTACGGCGCGGCCGAGCCCGCGGCCACGTTCGGCGAACGGCTCCGCGCGGAGCGCCAGCCTGCCCTCATGCGCGACGAGGACGCCGCTTGAGTCAATTCCGCTTGAACCTTCTCCGGGCGACGGCCACATGACCCCGCGGTGGGGCCGGAGAAAAAGACGTGAGCGAGAGCGGGTTTCCGCATTGGCATGGCACGACCATTTTGGCGGTGCGCAAAGGCGGCAAGGTCGTCGTCGCCGGGGACGGGCAAGTCTCAACCGGGCAAACGATCCTCAAGGGAAACGCGCGTAAGGTGCGTCCGCTCGCCGATGGGCGGGTCATTGCAGGATTCGCGGGCGGCACCGCCGACGCACTGACGCTCTTCGAGCGGCTTGAGCAGAAACTGGAGCGCTTTCCGACGCAGCTGACGCGCGCGTGCGTGGAGCTTGCGAAGGATTGGCGCACCGATCGTTCGCTCAGGCGGCTCGAAGCGATGATCATCGTCGCGGACCGCGACGAGACGCTCTTGGTGACGGGCGCGGGCGACGTGGTCGATCCCGAGCACGACGTGATCGCTGTGGGCTCGGGTGGAAACTATGCGCTTGCCGCGGCGCGCGCGCTCTATGACTACGAAACGGACGCCGAGAAGATCGCGCGCAAGGCGATGGCGATCGCGGCGGACATCTGCGTTTACACCAACACATCGCTCACCATCGAAAGCCTCTCGGCATGAGCGATTTTTCTCCGCGCGAGATCGTCTCGGAGCTCGACCGCTTCATCGTCGGGCAGGGGGACGCCAAGCGCGCCGTGGCGATCGCGCTTCGGAATCGCTGGCGGCGCAAGCAATTGCCCGAGGCGCTGCGCGAAGAAGTGACGCCGAAGAATATTCTGATGATCGGGCCCACGGGTGTCGGGAAGACGGAGATCGCGCGGCGGCTCGCAAAGCTCGCCGGCGCGCCCTTCCTCAAGGTGGAGGCGACGAAATTCACCGAGGTCGGCTATGTGGGGCGTGACGTCGAGCAGATTGTCAGGGACCTTGCCGAAGTGGCGATGGAGATGACGCGCGAGAAGCGCCGGCGCGAAGTGCGCGCGCGGGCGGAGGCGGCGGCCGAGGAGCGCGTGCTCGATGCGCTGGTGGGCGCAGGCTCTTCTTCCGCGACGCGCGAGAGCTTCCGCAAGAAGCTGCGGGCGGATGAGTTGGGCGACAAGGAGATCGACATCGATCTTGCCGACACCGGCCCCGCGATCCCGCAGATCGAATTGCCGGGCGGGGGCGGCGGCAATGTGGGGATGATCTCCATCGGAGACATCTTCGGCAAGGCGTTTGCTGGACGGACGAAGCGCGTGCGCACCACGGTCAACGAAGCGCATGCGCCGCTGGTGAAAGAGGAGAGCGACAAGTTGCTCGATCAGGAGGCGCTGGCGAAAGAGGCGCTGATTTCGGCGGCGGAAGACGGGATCGTTTTTCTCGACGAGATCGACAAGATTGCGTCGCGCAGCGAACGGATGGGCGGAGGCGACGTCTCACGCGAAGGCGTGCAGCGCGATCTCTTGCCGTTGATCGAAGGCACGACCGTCACCACCAAGCATGGGCCGATCAAGACGGACCACATTCTCTTCATCGCGTCAGGCGCGTTTCATGTGGCGAAGCCGAGCGATCTCTTGCCGGAATTGCAAGGGCGATTGCCGATCCGCGTTGAGCTCAAGGCGCTCACGCGGGAGGACTTCCGGCGCATCCTGACGGAGCCCGAAGCCAGCCTCGTCACGCAATACAAAGCGCTCCTGGCGACCGAGGGCGTGACGCTCGATTTCACGGAGGATGGCGTCGAGGCGCTTGCGGCGATCGCGGCGGACGTCAATGCGGCGGTGGAGAATATCGGCGCGCGGCGGCTGCAGACGGTGATGGAGCGGCTGCTCGACGATGTGAGCTTCACGGCGCCCGATCGCGGCGGGGAGGCGATCAAGGTCGATGCGGCTTATGTGAAGGCGCATGTCGGCGATCTCGCGAAGAACGCGGATCTGTCGCGGTTTATTCTCTAACGAAGGCTCGCGTTGATCTTATCGAGCGCCTTGGCGCCGGGGACGAGTTCTGGATCGGAGAGCTGGTTCAGCGGCTTTTCGACCGTGTTCAGGTAATCGTGCAGGTCCTGCGCTTCGGGATCGACGTAGAGAAGGCCGGTGACGATCTCGCCTTCGGCGGCGCGGCTTTGCAGATACGTTGTGGCTTCCAAGCGATCGGAGGGATCGTATTGCGCCTCGATCTTGCGGAGGCGGAGCTGGGAGCCGTCATGCTGGGTGACGATCTCCAACGTGCCGGGCGCGTGATCGATTTCGATGGGTTTGCGGCTGGGGATGACGTCGAGCTTGTTCACCGCCTCGTTGTGGGCGCGGACGTAATCGTAGCTCTTGGTGGAGCCTTCGTGATTGTTGAAGGCCACGCAGGGCGAGAGGCAATCAATGAAGGCCGCGCCGTGGTGGGTGATGGCGCCCTTGATGAGCGGGACGAGCTGGCCTTTGTCGCCCGAGAAGGAGCGCGCGACGTAGGTGGCGCCGAGCTGGAGGGCGAGGCCCACCATGTCGATGGGTGCGTCGTGATTGACGACGCCGCGCTTCGATTTCGAGCCTTTGTCCGACGTCGCGGAGAATTGGCCTTTGGTGAGGCCGTACACGCCGTTGTTCTCGACGATGTAGACCATGTTCACGCCGCGGCGGATGGCGTGCGCGAATTGGCCGAGGCCGATCGAGGCGGAATCGCCGTCTCCAGACACGCCCATATAGATCAAGTCGCGGTTGGCGAGGTTTGCGCCCGTCAGCACCGACGGCATTCGTCCGTGTACGGAATTGAAGCCGTGGGACGCGCCCAGGAAATAGTCCGGCGTTTTGGATGAGCAGCCGATGCCGGAGAGCTTGGCGATGCGGTGCGGCTCGAGCGCGAGTTCATAGACGGCCTGAATGATCGCGGCGGAGATCGAATCGTGGCCGCAGCCGGCGCAGAGGGTGGAGACCTTTCCTTCGTAATCGCGGCGCGTGAAGCCCAGATCGTTGGGCTCAAGCTCGGGGTGGCGGAATTTCGGCTTGGCGATGTAGGTCATTGCGCGGGCTCTGATTTGCCTTGAGGCATCGCTTCGGTCGCCTTCATCTGCGTGGCGATCTCGGCGGCGATGAAGCGGGCGGTGATGGGTGTGCCGTCATAGTGCAGCACGGGCGTCAGGCGCGCGGGATGGACACCGCCTTCGGTGACCAAAAGCGTGCGCAGCTGGGCGTCGCGGTTCTGTTCGACGACGAAGACCTGCTCGTGATCGCGGATGAACTCGAACACTTCGTCAGCGAAGGGGAAGCCGCGCACGCGCATGGCGTCTAGATGGCGGTTCTGCGATTCGAGCGCGGCGAGCGCTTCGTTCATCGCGGGGGCGGTCGAGCCGTAGTGGATGACGCCATAGGGCGTGCGGCGCTTGGCGTCGCGCCTCTGGGGCGCGGGTACGAGCGCCTTTGCCGTCTCGAACTTGCGCAGCAGGCGCTGCATGTTGTCCACGTAAACGGAGCCCTCTTCGCTGTAGCGGGCGTAGCGGTCACGTGACGTGCCGCGCGTGAAATAGGCGCCCTTGGAGGGATGCGTGCCCGGGTAGGTGCGGTAGGCGATGCCGTCGCCGTCGATATCGAGATAGCGGCCGAAATCCTTGCCGGCCTCGAGATCTTCGCGGCTCATTACCTTGCCGCGGTCGAGCCGCTTCTTGTCATCCCATTTGAAGGGTTCGCAGAGCCACTCGTTCATGCCGATATCGAGATCGAGCAAAACGAAGATCGTGGTCTGCAATCGATCCGAAAGATCGAAGGCGAGCGCGCCCATTTCGAAGCACTCAGTCGGATCGCACGGGAAGAGGATGGGGTGCTTGGTGTCGCCGTGGCTCGCGTAGGCGGCCAAGAGCACGTCGCTCTGTTGCGTGCGCGTGGGCATGCCCGTCGAAGGGCCGCCGCGCTGCACGTCGAAAATGACGGCCGGAATCTCGGCGAAGTAGGAGAGGCCGATGAATTCCTGCATCAGCGAGATGCCGGGGCCGGATGTGCAGGTGAAGGCGCGCGCGCCGTTCCAGCCGGCGCCGACGACGATGCCGATCGAAGCGATTTCGTCCTCGCCCTGCACGATGGCGTGACGGCCCTTCTTGCTTTCGGGATCGGTGCGGAAAGCCTTGCAATGCTCCATGAAGGCTTCAGCGAGCGAGGTGGAGGGCGTGATCGGATACCAAGCGCAGACCGTCGCACCGCCATAGAGCGCGCCCAAGGCGGCGGCGGAATTGCCCTCGACGAAGATGCGCTCGCCGACTTTGTCCGTAGGCTGAAGTTTGAGCGCGATGGAGGCCAGGTTCTCGGCGGCGTAGTCGCGTCCTAGGCCGAAGGCCTTGAGGTTCGCGTCGATCAGCTTGGGCTTGGAAGCA
The DNA here is from genome assembly GCA_050246475.1 of Hyphomonadaceae bacterium. Classification (GTDB taxonomy): domain Bacteria; phylum Pseudomonadota; class Alphaproteobacteria; order Caulobacterales; family Aquidulcibacteraceae; genus CADEEL01. The sequence goes on from JBFWVZ010000001.1 coordinate 151,356, forward strand.
AATTCCTCCCTAAGGAGCGTCTCCACCACCGCGTCGGGAATGCCCAGCAGATGGGCGAGCGCGCCGACATACATGATGTTCTTGAAGAGCTGGCGCTGGCGCGGATCGGTGTAGGTCTTGTTGCAGATCTGCGTGAGCGGCACGCCGACGATGTTGACATCATCGCGGAACATCGAAGGCGGCAGCGGCTTCGTTGAATCGTAGAAAAGATAGCCGCCCGGCTCGATGGAGCGGAGATCCTCGTTCCAGGTCTGCGGGTTCATCGCGACCATAAGATCGACGCCGCCGCGGCGGCCGAGCCAGCCGGCTTCGGACACGCGGACTTCGTACCACGTGGGCAGGCCCTGAATGTTTGAGGGGAAGATGTTGCGCGCGGCGATCGGCACGCCCATGCGCAGCACCGCCTTGGCGAAGAGCGAGTTGGCGGAGGCGGAGCCCGAGCCGTTCACATTGGCGAACTTCACGACGAAATCGTTCACGATCTCGGCGCGCGCGGCGGCCTGCGAGGCTTCCTCTGTCACGCTGTCCGGCATTGGCGCCCCGCAACGGCCATATCGAGCGTGAAGCGCTGCATATCCCACGCGCCCGTCGGGCAGCGCTCGGCGCAGAGCCCACAGTGCAAGCAAACATCCTCGTCTTTCGCCATGATGCGCCCCGTGGCGACGGGGGGCGAGACGTAGAGGTCTTGCGTCCTATTTTCCGCGGGCGCCGTCAGCTGCAGGCGGAGCGCGTCTTCTTCCGCGTTCTCGGTGAAGGTGATGCAATCCATCGGGCAGATGTCGACGCAGGCGTCGCATTCGATGCAAGCGGGGGCGGAAAAGACCGTCTGCACGTCGCAGTTCAGGCAGCGCTGCGTTTCCGAATAGCCGAGCTTCTTATCGAAGCCGAGCTCGACCTCGGTGCGCACGTCCTTCAGCGCCACGACCTTATCGACGAGCGGCACCTTGTTGCGCAGCTCGGCGGAGATGTCGTTGTCGTAGCTCCATTCGTGGATGCCCATTTTCTGACTGGACATCGCCACGTTGGGCGGCGGGCGCACCTTCACATCCTCACCGCTCACAAAGAGGTCGATGGAGATCGCGGCTTCGTGGCCGTGCGCCACAGCCCAGATGATGTTCTTGGGGCCGAAGGCGGCGTCGCCGCCGAAGAAGACTTTCGGGTTGGTCGACTGGAAGGTGCGTTCATCGACCTTGGGCATGTCCCATTTGTCGAACTCGAGGCCGATGTCGCGCTCGATCCAGGGGAAGGAATTCTCCTGACCGACGGCGACGAGGACATCGTCGCACTCGTGATGCTCATCCGGTTCGCCTGTGGGCTTCAGCGTGCGGCGGCCTTTTTCATCGAACACGGCCGCGACTTTCTCGAAGGTCACGCCCGTCAGCTTGCCGTTCTTATGGGCGAATTCCTTGGGGACGAGGAAGTTGAGGATCGGGATGCCCTCGTGCATCGCGTCCTCCTTCTCCCAGGGGCTCGCCTTCATCTCCTCGAAGCCCGAGCGGACGATCACCTTCACATCGTCGCCGCCCAGACGGCGTGAGGTGCGGCAGCAATCCATGGCGGTGTTGCCGCCGCCCAGAACAATGACGCGCTTGCCGATCTTATCGATGTGCCCGAACGAGACGTTGGAGAGCCAATCGATGCCGATGTGGATGTTCTTCGCCGCTTCCTGGCGGCCGGGGATGTCGAGATCGCGGCCGCGCGGCGCGCCGGAGCCAACGAAGATCGCGTCGTAATCCTCGGCGAGGAGGGATTTCAGCGAGTCGATGCGTTGGCCGAGCTTCAGCTCGATATTGCCGATGCCGGTGATGTAATCGACTTCTTCGTCGATCACGCTCTCGGGCAGGCGAAAGCGCGGGATTTGGCTGCGGACCATGCCGCCGGATTTGGCTTCGGCGTCAAACACGGTGATGTGATAGCCAAGCGGCGCCAGATCGCGCGCGACCGCCAACGAAGCGGGGCCAGCGCCAATGCAGGCGATCTTCTTGCCGTTCTTCTTCTTGGGCGCCTTGGGGAGCCTTGCGCGGATGTCGTCTTTCATGTCGGCAGCGACGCGCTTCAACCGGCAGATGGCGACGGGCTCTTCCTCAACACGCCCGCGGCGGCACGCCGGTTCGCATGGGCGATCGCACGTGCGCCCGAGAATTCCGGGAAACACGTTCGATTTCCAATTGATCATGTAGGCGTCGCTATAGCGGCCATCGGCGATCAAACGGATGTATTCGGGGACCGGCGTATGGGCTGGACACGCCCATTGGCAGTCGACGACTTTGTGAAAGTAATCCGGATCGCTCGTGTCGGTGGGCTTCAAGCCTCTTCTCCCTCCCCGCAGCGCACACATTCGCAAGCGCCATTGGCGCTGTCCATGGCGCCGCTCAGGAAAGGCGAATTAGGTTGCAAGGCCGGCCTTTCCCGCAAGGTCTTTAAGGTTGGTCTCAGGGCGCGGCCCCATGTGCGAGATGACTTCAGCGGCGGCGAGCGAGCCCAGCGCGCCGCACTCGGCCCAGCTCTTGCCGCGGGCGGCGCCGAACAAGAAACCGGCGGCGTAGAGATCGCCCGCGCCGGTGGAATCCACGACCTTGGCGACGGGCGCGGCGGGGACGCTCACGGTCTCATTGCCGACCGCGATGATGGAGCCCGCCTCCGAGCGCGTCACCGCGACGACGGGGCAGACCGGGCGCGCGGCGGCGAGCGCGGCGCCCAGATCGTTTGTCTCATAGAGGTTCAGGATCTCGTGCTCGTTGGCGAAGAGGATGTCGATGTGGCCGGCCACGAGATGGCGGAAGCTGGCGCGATGGCGCTCGACGCAGAAGGTGTCGGAGAGCGTCAGCGCGACGCGGCGATCGGCGGCGTCGGCGATCTCGGCGGCCTTGACGAACGCGGACTGCGCCTCCGGGCGGTCGAAGAGATAGCCCTCGAGAAACGTGATCGCGCCCGCGTGTATGAGATCGGCGTCGATGTCGCCGGAATCGAGCAGCGTCGAAGCGCCGAGATAGGTGTTCATGGAACGCTGGCCGTCGGGCGTGACGGCGATCAGCGAGCGCGCGGTGCCGGGCGGGGCCGCGCGCGGGGGTGTTTGGAAATGCACGCCCGCGGCGCGGAAGGCGCGGGTGAAATCAGCGCCCAATTGATCGTCGGCGACTTTTCCCATGTAGCCGGCGCGCCCGCCAAAGCTTGCGACGCCTGTCACTGTGTTGGCGGCCGATCCGCCCGCGGCGACGACCGCGCCCTCGAAGAGATTGGTGAGCTCCTCGGCGCGCGCCTCGTCGATCAGGGTCATGGCGCCCTTGGCGATGGCGTGGCGGGAGAGGAAATCGTCGGAAACTTGGTGGAGGATGTCGATGATGGCGTTGCCGACTGCGACGACGTCGTAAGTGGCGCTCATATTTCTCCCCGGCCCGGCGGCGCGCCGGTTTAGGCGGGCGGGGCGGGGGCGTCCAGCATTGCGGCGTTGCGCGGGCGTGAGGCATGGTCGCGCTCATGAAACACGCTCGATTCGCGGCCTTGGCGCCTCTGGCGGCGCTCGCCGCGTGCGCGACCGCGCCAGCGCCTCAACCGGCCCAGCCCTCGGCGCCGGCCGCGGTTGAAACAGGCCGCGGCGCCAGCGAGGGCGCGCGGCTTGTGGCGCGCGCCGGGCAGCGGGACGCGCCGACGCTTGACGCGATCGAGCGGCGCTTCGGCCAGGCAGACGTTGCGCGCCGTGACGGCGCGGGTGCGATCCTCACTTACCGCGCTGAGGCTTGCTCGCTGGTGCTGGTGTTTGCGCAGGAGGGGCAAGCGATGCGCCTCGCCGATGCGCAATCGCAGCCGCGGCGCGCGGGCGAGACTGCGCCTGCGCTTGGCGATTGTGCGGCGGCGGCGGAAACGCGCGCTTCGCGTTCGTGACCCTTCGCATCGCGTATCTGACAGGGCGGACTTTTCGCGGCGCGCCTGTGCCAGACGGCGTGTTGCCCGCGTATGAAGGGCCGGACTTCGGGCTCGTGCGGGAAGCGGGGCGTAGAATCGGGCTTTCGTTCGAGCCCTGCTATTGGGATGCGCCGGATTTGCCGGCGCGAGGTTTCGCAGCCGGGCTCATCCGCTCGTGCTGGGACTACACCAGCCAGGCCGAGCGCTTCATCGCAACGCTTGAGGCGCATGAGCGCGCGGGCTTGCGGCTCTTCAATCCGGCCGCGACCGTCAAATGGAATGCGCGCAAGCGCTATCTCGAAGAGATCGCGGCGAAGGGCGCGCCTGTCATCGACACGGTGTGGGCCGATAAACTCGATGCGCGCGCCGTTGGGCGTGCGTTCGACGATCTGGAGACGGCGGAGCTCGTCGCGAAACCCCAAGTGAGCGCGGGTTCGATGGGGACGATCCGCTTAAAGCGCAATGCGTGGAGCGAGGCCGATCTCATCAACGGGCCGCAAGGGCCTGCGATGCTGCAACCCTTCCTGCCGAGCATCGAGACGGAGGGAGAGCTTTCGCTCGTCTATTTCAACGGCGCGCTTTCGCACACGATCCGCAAGCGGCCGGTGCCGGGCGAGTGGTTCGCCAACGACATCAAGGCGGCGTTTCTGAACATCGAAGCGCCGCCCGGAACGGACGCCATCGCGCGCGCGGCGATGCAGGCGGCGGCGCAGTCGATGCTCTATGCGCGCGTCGATCTTGTGCTTGCGCCGGCGGGCGATTGGCGCGTCATCGAGATCGAGATCATCGAGCCCTATCTCTTCTTGGCGCGCGCGGAGGGCGCGGCGGAGCGCTTCGCCCGCGCGGTCTTGGACGCCGTCGAAGGGAAGGGCGTCTTCGCCGGGTAGCGGCAAATTTCCGCGACGGCGCATTTCCAGCACCCCGGCGTGCGCGCCAAGCACACATAGCGGCCGTGCAGAATGAGCCAGTGGTGCGCGCCACGGAGATATTCCGGCGGCGTGATCTTCATCAGCTGCGCTTCAATTTCCTTCGGCGTCTTGCCCTTGGCGAGGCCGGTGCGGTTGGCGACGCGAAAGACGTGGGTATCGACCGCGATCGTGCCTTCGCCGAACGCTTCGGCCAGAACGACGTTTGCGGTCTTCCTGCCGACGCCGGGCAAGGCTTCAAGAGCTGCGCGATCATGCGGGACTTGGCCTCCGTGCCGTTCGATCAAAGCGCGCGAGAGCGCCTCAACGTTCTTGGCCTTGTTGCGCCAGAGGCCAATCGTCTTGATGTAGCCGCCGATCTTTTCGGCGCCGAGCACAGCCATTTTTTCAGGTGTGGGCGCTGCCTTGAAGAGCGCGGGGGTGGCGCGGTTGACGCCCTTGTCGGTCGCTTGCGCCGAGAGGACGACGGCGACAAGGAGTGTGAAGGGGCTATCGTAATCCAGTTCGGTGCGGGGATCGGGGCGCGTCTCCGCGAGGCGGCGGTAGAGCGCGGCCGCTTCTTCTCTTGTGAGTTTGCGCGTGCGCGCCATGCATTGCCCTCTTGGCGAAAGCCTCGCCGCGCCGCACCCTAGCGCCATGAGCCCACATTGGGAGCGTTCGCAAGCGCCGCCGGGGCAGGCGGGGCCGCTTTTCATGGATGCGGTGCTGACGCCGCATCGCAGCCTCTCGCGGCGCGCGTTCGTTTATGTGCTCTGCGGCTTCGCGGCGATCGACGCGGCGATCGTGACGATGTTCATGCTGCAGGGCGCGTGGCCGGTGGCGTTCTTCCTCGTGCTCGACGTTGTCCTGCTGTGGGTCGCGTTCCGCATCAATTATCGCGATGGGCGCACGGAGGAGCGCGTGGCGGTGGGCGCCGAGCGGCTCATCGTTTCGCGCAAGAGCGCGGAGGGCGCGTTCTCGCATTGGACGGTGAGCCCCGCATGGGCGCGGGCGCGGACGGATGCGCGCTCGGTGCGGATCGCGTCGGCGGGAAAGGCGCTGCGGGTGGGCACGTTTTTGTCGCCGCCGGAGCGGGCGGATTTCTCTCGCGCGCTCAACGCGGCGCTTTCGCGGGCCAAGAGCTATAGGCCGAGCACATCCCGCATCGAATAGAGGCCCGGCGATTTCATCGCGGCCCAGCGCGCGGCGGCCAGCGCCCCGTCGGCGAAGATGGCGCGGTCGTGCGCCTGATGGCTCAAGCGCAGTGTTTCGCGTTCGGACGCGAAGAGCACTTCGTGTTCGCCGACGATTGAGCCGGCGCGCAGCGACGCAAAGCCGATCTCACCCGTCTTGCGCGCGCCGGTGATGCCGTCTCTGGCGCGAACGCGCAGCGCGGCGAGGGCCGCGTTGCGCGCGCGCGCAATTGCTTCGCCCAACGCCAAGGCTGTGCCCGAGGGTGCATCGACCTTGCGGCGGTGATGCGCCTCGAGAATCTCCACATCCCAATCGGGCAAGCGCGAGGCGGCTTGCTCGACGAGCGCTTCAAGCAAAGTGATGCCCAGGCTGAAATTGCCAGCGCGGACGATGGCGATGCGTTTCGCGGCGGACGCGATCTCCGCTTCTTGCGCGGCGGTGAGCCCCGTTGTGCCGACGATGGCGGCGCGGACGCTTGTTCCCTCGAGCGCCTTGAGCGCGGCGAGGGTTGCTTCCGGCGCTGTGAAATCGAGCCACACGTCGGCGTTCTTCGCGGCGTCATGCGCGTTCGCGACGATGGCGACGCCGGGCGCGATCTCTCCGCCGGCCTCGCGCTCGGTGGCGCCGGCGATGGCGAAATCGGCTTCTCCGGCGATGGCGAGGGCGAGCGCCTGGCCCATGCGGCCCTTCGCGCCGGCGATGGCGAGCTTCAGTGTCATCGTGGAGGCGTCAGATTCGGATCGGCCATGGCGCGCAGGCGCCCCGCTTCCGGCAAGAGGCCGCGATTGTAAAGCACAATGAGCGCGGCGGTGAGCGCGAGCAGGAAGACGACGGCCGCGATGGACCATGCCTCGCCTGGCGGAAGCGGCGCCTGCGCGATCGAATCGGGATGGAAGAAGCGGCGCATCTCAAGCGCGGCCCAAAGAAGCGCGAGGAGGAGTGCGATCAATCCCGCTGCGTTCGCGCGCACAAGGCGATCCTGGCTGGCGGCGAGCCATGCATAGCCGAAGAACGCCGCGGCCGGGGCCGCGTAGGCGATGAAGAGCGGGTTGGCGATGAGGAAGCCGGGCGCTTCGGCGGCAAAGGGCCCCCACCACGGATTGAGGAAAATTCCACCGGCGATCAGGGCATTGAAGGCGGCGGCGGTCAGCGCCGCATATTCCGCGGCGCGCGCGATCCAGGGCGGGCGCGGGCCGAAGCGCAGCGCCAGCGCGGTCGCGGCGGCGAGCGCGATCAATGTGTGGACGCCCAGTTCGGCGAGGTTCGCATACGGCGCCTGCAACGCGCCGCCCGTCGCCAAATGGCGCGCTTCGATGGATGCGCTTGCCGCCACAGCGGCCGTTGCGGCGGCGAACAAGAATTGCGCGGCGAGGGTGCGGGCTTGCGCTTGCGCCGATGCACTGTGCGCGGCGGCGAGAAGTGCTGCGCCCGCCGCGAGCGCCTGAAGCGCCAAGGGCGAGAGCCAAAGGGCGAAAGGCCAGGGCTGCGCGGGCGCCGTGAGGTGAATCGCGATGCGCCAAAGGATCGCGGCGGCGGCGATGCATGCGGCGATGCGCAATGCATGGGAGCGCACGCGACTCTCTACGGCAGTGATGGCGACAATAGCCAGTGCGAGCGCGGGCGTGCCCGCCGCGCCCGGCGCGGCGAACGCGATCGCCGTCGCGAAGGCGAGCGCGGCGCCCAAGGCAAATGCTTCCGCGACGCCGCGTTGGCCGCGCACGCCGCGCGCGCGCAAGTGAAAGAGTGCGCCTAACGCGGCGAGCGTCAGCGCCGCGCCGGCCCATAGTTCGCGCGGGAGCGCGTCGGGGAAGCGCGCCTGGCTGGCGACGAGTGCGGCGAGCGCGCCAGTTGAGGCGAGCAAGGCGCCCGGCGTGGGGTTTTTGGCGCGGCCCATGGCGAGCCAGCCGGAGAGCGTGAACGTGAAGGCCAGCGCAGCGGCTGCTATCCACGCAGCTTGCGGAGCGCTCGCCTGCGGCCAGAAGCCGAGCGCAAGCGTTGAGCTCGCCGCGATGACGAGCGCTGGCAGGGCCATCGCTTCGGCGTAGGCGGCCGCAAGCACAGCACCTGTCGCCACCGCGGCCAACGCCGCGCCCGCCAAGGGCGCGCTCTCGCCCGCGCGCAGAAGCAGCGCGATGAGAATTGCGTGCGCGGCGAGCGCGAGGAGCCAGCCGGCGCGCAGCGGCTCGCTCAAACCGCCAAGAGCGGTGGGTGAGAAAGGCCGTGGTTCGCGCGCGCTGCTCCATGCGTAGGCGAAGGCGATGGCGGCAAGCGCCGCGAGATAGGCCGCGAGCGCGAGGATCGTTGGCGGCGCGAGCGGCGAGACGGTGAACGCGATGGCCCAGCCGAGCGCGCCGGCGGCGGCGAGCCAAATCCAGAGACGCCGATTGACTCGCGCGCTCAGCCAGATCGCGAGGACGAAGACCACGATCAGGAAGCCGAGTTTCGGGAAGGCCGCGCTTTCGCCAAGATTGAAGAACGCGGGCAGCGCCAGAGATGACGCTAGCGCGAACGCCAGCATCGGTTCGCCGTAACGGCGTGTGAGCCAGAGCGCGGCGAGCGCCGCAGCGGCGGCGAAGAAGAAGCCCGCATCCTCCGACACAACGCGCAGAGCGACGGCGCCGAACCACGACGTGAAGAGAAAGAGCAGAAGCGCCAACGCGGAGAGCAACGCCAAGGCGCGGGGCGGTGCATCCGCGCCGCGCGCTGCGTTCAGCCATTCACCGGCGAGGAAGGCGCCAAGGCCCGCAAGCATCGCCACGACGAAGCCTGCTGGCGGCGAGATCAGATCCATGCGCGCAGCGACGAGCGCGGCGGCGGCGAGCCCGGCGCTTGCCAAGGCGGCGATGCCGGGCGTTAGGCCTGGGCGATTCGGGGCAAAGCTTTCGCCCGCCAATGCTGGCGTCTCGATCCGCGGAGGCGGGACCTCCGGGGGAGGCGGCGGTAGAACGAGTTCGGTGGGTTGCGGAGCGGCTGGCGCGCCGGTGTTCTGAGCCGGCGGGGCAATTTCCGGCGCGCGCACGAATGGCGCAGGGCGATCGGTGACGCGGCCCTCCAGCTCCTCGATCCGAGCCAGCGCCTCGGCGAGCGCTGCGCGGAGTTCGCTGGAGCGCCGATAGTAGGACCACGCGAGCACGATGGCGGCGGCGAAGACGAAGGCGGATATCGCCGCGCTTCCGAGCAGAAATAGCTCCACCGCCGCCTAGCCTCTCGTTCTTCAGGCCGATGGAAGGAAGCCGCCGGAGGCGGCGCGGTCAATGCCGCACGCGGTTCAGGAAGCAGGCGCTCAGCGTGCGGGCGGCTCTTCGTGGCGGGCTTCGAAGAAGCGCTTCACTGAATTGAAGAAGCCATGGCTCTGAGGGTGGGCTTCTTCGGTGCAGTCCTTGGCAAACTCCTCGAGCAGCTTTCTTTGCTTGGCCGAGAGGTTGACCGGCGTCTCAACGAAAATCTCGACATGGAGATCGCCGCGATCGTGGCGGCGCACGCTTGTCATGCCCTTGCCCTTGAGGCGGAAGCGGCGCCCGGTCTGCGCGCCGGGCGGGATGGTGATCTTGGCGCGCTGGCCGTCGATGGTGGGGATTTCCATCTCGCCGCCCAAAGCGGCGGTCGCCATCGGCGCGGTCGCGCGGCAATAGAGATCCGGGCCGTCACGTTCGAACAATTGGTGCGGGCGCACGGATAGGAAGAGATAGAGATCGCCGGGCGGGCCGCCGCGCGGGCCTGCATCGCCCTCGCCGGCCAGCCGAATGCGCGTGCCGTCCTCGACGCCCGCCGGAATCTTCACAGCAAGCGTGCGCTCCTTCTGCGTGAGGCCGCGGCCAGCGCAGCTCGGGCAGGGATTCTTGATGATCTGACCGCGCCCATGACAGGCGGGGCACGTTCGCACGACGCGGAACATGCCCTGGCTCGCGCGCACTTGGCCTTGGCCGTTGCAGGTGCGGCAGGTCTCCGGCGCGGCGGCGCCTTCGGCCCCGGTTCCGTTGCACGGATCGCAGCGCACGGATGCGGGCACGGCTATCTCACGCTCGACGCCGGTGAAGGCGTTCTCCAGCGTGATCTCCACATCGTAGCGGAGATCGGCGCCGCGCTCGGGGCCGCGCGCGCGCGGCCCGCGGCCGAAAATGTCGCCGAGATCGGCGCCGAACATTTCATTGAAGAGATCGGCGAAGTCGGTGAAGCCCTGCGGACCGCCTTGGCCGCCAAACGGGCCGCCTTGCTGGAAAGCGGCGCGGCCGTAGCGATCGTAAGCGGCGCGCTTCTCGGGATCGGAGAGCACCGCGTAGGCCTCGTTCATTTCCTTGAACGAATCCTCGGAGACCTTGCAGCCCGGATTCTGATCCGGGTGATGCTTCATCGCGAGCTTGCGGAAGGCGGACTTGATAGCGGCGCCGTCCGCATCGCGCGGGACGCCAAGCACCTCGTAATAGTCGCGCGCGGCGCTCATGATTGCGCCCAGATGAGAAGGAGGCGGGCCCCTTGCAAGAAGGAGCGCCGCCTCGCGTTCGTTTGGAGATGAGAGCGCTGCATCGACCGACCCCGATGTCGCTAATCGCTAACTCAAGCGCTCTTCTTGTTCTGGCCGTCCACTTCTTCGAACTCGGCGTCCACGACGCCTTCGTCCGACTGGGTTTGGCCGCCCGGCTGGCCCTCGCCGCCCGCGCCGGCGCCCGGCGCGCCCGCGTAGATCGCCTCGCCGATCTTCATCGAGGCTTGCACGAGCGTTTGCGTCTTCGACGCGATGTCGGAGACGTTGTCGGTGGCGAGGGACGCGCGCAGCGCCGTCACCGCATTCTCGATAGCGGATTTATCGGCGGCAGAGATTTTCTCGCCGTGCTCGGCGAGCTGTCGCTCGGTCGCGTGGATCAGCGCTTCGCCTTGGTTCTTGGCTTCGGCCAGTTCGCGGCGGCCCTTGTCTTCGCTGGCGTGTTCTTCGGCTTCCTTGACCATGCGCTTGATGTCGTCCTCGGAGAGGCCGCCGGACGGCTGAATGCGCATGCTTTGTTCTTTGTTGGTCGCCTTGTCCTTCGCGCCGACGGAGACGATGCCGTTGGCGTCGATGTCGAAGGTGACTTCGATCTGCGGCATGCCGCGCGGCGCGGGGGGAATGCCGATCAGATCGAATTGGCCGAGCGCGCGGTTATCCGCCGCCATTTCGCGTTCGCCCTGGAAGACGCGGATGGTCACGGCCTGCTGGTTATCCTCCGCGGTCGAGAAGATCTGGCTCTTCTTCGTCGGGATCGTGGTGTTGCGATCGATGAGGCGGGTAAACACGCCCCCCAGCGTTTCGATGCCAAGCGACAGGGGCGTCACATCTAGCAGCACGACGTTTTTCACATCGCCCTGGAGCACGCCCGCCTGAATGGCGGCGCCGACGGCGACGACTTCGTCTGGGTTGACGCCCTTGTGGGGCTCGCGGCCGAAGAATTCTTTCACCACCTGCTGGATTTTCGGCATGCGCGTCATGCCGCCGACGAGGATGACCTCCTGGATGTCGGAGGCCTTTAGGCCCGCGTCCTTCAACGCCGCCTTGCAGGGCTCGAGCGTGCGGTTGACGAGATCTTCGACCAAGCTCTCGTACTTGGCGCGGGTGATCTTCAGATTGAGGTGGAGCGGATTGCGGTTCGCGTCCATCGAGATAAACGGGATCGAGACGTCGAAATCGGCGCGCGAGGAGAGCTCCTTCTTCGCTTGCTCCGCGACCTCCTTAAGGCGCTGCAGCGCGAGCTTGTCCTGACGGAGATCGACGCCGTTGGTCTTTTTGAACTCGTCGGCGAGGTAGTTGACGATGCGGACGTCGAAATCCTCGCCGCCCAGGAACGTGTCGCCATTGGTGGAGCGGACTTCGAAGACGCCGTCGCCGATTTCCAGGATCGAGATGTCGAAGGTGCCGCCCCCCAAGTCGTAGACGGCGATGGTCTTGTTGTGCTGGGCCTTGTCCAAGCCGTAGGCGAGCGCGGCCGCCGTCGGCTCGTTGATGATGCGCAGCACGTCGAGGCCCGCGATGCGGCCTGCGTCCTTGGTGGCTTGGCGCTGCGCGTCGTTGAAGTAGGCGGGGACAGTGATGACGGCTTTTTCGACCTTTTCGCCCAAATAAGCTTCGGCCGTCTCCTTCATCTTCTGGAGCACGAAGGCGGAGACTTCGGAGGGCGCATATTGCTTGTCGCGGCCCTGGATCCAGGCGTCGCCGTTGGGGCCTTTGACGATCTTATAGGGAACGAGAGCGACGTCCTTCTTCACGATCGGATCGTCGAAGTTGCGGCCGATCAGGCGCTTCACCGCGTAGTAGGTATGCTCGGGATTGGTGACGCCCTGGCGGAGCGCCTGAACGCCGATGAGGCGTTCGCCGGCTTCGGTGAAGGCCACGACCGATGGCGTGGTGCGATTGCCTTCCGCGTTTTCGATCACCTTGGGCGTAGCGCCTTCCATGATGGCGACGCAGGAATTGGTGGTCCCCAAATCGATGCCGATGACCTTGCTCATTTTCACTCTTCCTCAGTCTCTCTCGGCGGCGCAGCGCCTGGATTGGCGGACCCAATAAACTGGCGTCCCTTCGGCCCTTGCGCCCCTAACCGAATATTGAAGCGAACCGTGACCTAACCGATCACGCTCGGCCTCATATGGGGGGCATGGGCAAGCCCGCAAGAACCCCATTGCGGCTAGGTGAATTGGCGTATCGCCTCATGTTTTGGGGCCGGTTCGCTTGGAGATTCAAGCGGGGTCCCGATCTGTTCCCTGCATGGGGCGGCGAATAGGAGGATTGCGGCGGCGGCGATGGCGCAGACGATGGAGCAGGCGGGCTTCCGGCTCTGGCCGGGCAAGCTCTCGCGCGCGGCGCAGGAGGCGCTGCGGGACGCGATCTTCGCGCGGCTGCGGCAAGGGCCGTTCTATGTGCCTCGGATGCCCAAATCGGGCGCGCCGATGAGCGTGCGGATGACGAATTTCGGGCCGCTCGGGTGGGTGACGGATAAGGAGCGGGGCTATCGCTATCAGGCGACGCACCCGGAGACGGATCGTCCGTGGCCGGACATTCCGCCCATTGTGCTCGATCTTTGGAGCGAGCTCGCGGGCTATCACGCGCCGCCGGAAGCATGCCTCGTCAATCTCTACGAGAGCGAGGCGAAGATGGGGCTTCACGTCGACAGCGACGAAGAAGCCTGGGATGCGCCGGTGCTTTCGATTTCGCTTGGGGACACGGCGCTTTTCCGCATCGGGGGCGTCGTGCGCAGCGACCCCACACGCAGCGTGCGGCTCACGTCAGGCGACGTCTGCCTGCTCTCGGGGGCCGCGCGGCGCGCCTATCACGGCGTCGACCGCATCGTGCCGGGCACATCGAGCCTTCTGCCCAAAGGCGGGCGGATCAATTTGACGGTGCGGCGGGTGACGGTTCCGGCGTAGCGGCGGGCAGCGCGGCGCCTTCGCGCATCACCACAAAATCAGGGCGCCAGCCTGGCGGCGGGCCGGCGGGACGCTGCGGATAGCGCCCGGCTGCTTGTTCATGCGCCTGCCATTGCATGGCGGTGAAGATGCGCGTGTAGCCGGACGGGTGATCGTAGAAAAACCATTCCTCAAGCGGCGAAGGGCGCATCTTGCGATATTCGGAGAGAAGCACTGCCGCCTCCGCGAAGCCGCCCGGTTCGCGCGCCGCGTTCAGACCGAAAAGGTCGGCCTGCATTTCGTGGTAGCGGATGATGTTGTTGTTGAGGGGCGTCGCCAAGGCGAAGAGAAACGTTACGATGGCGAAGGCCAGCGGCAACCCCGCCGGATCCTCGACGCCGCGCACGCCCCAGCGTTCGTTCCTAACGGCGCGCACGAAGATGAGATGCGTCAACGCGTAAACGAAGGCAATGAGCGCCGCCAGCATCAGCAATATCGACGCCATCTGCTGAAGCGCATAGTGCCCGAGCTCGTGGCCCATGACTGCGCGCACGCCCTCCGGGCTCACGCGCTCCAGGAGCGTGTCCGAGAGCGAAATGCGAGTCGTGCCGAACATGCCGGACACATTGGCCGTAACGCGGTTCGATTGGCGGGAGACATCGAACACATAGACGTTGTCGGCCGGCACGCCGTTCGCCTGCGCCATTTGCAGAATGGAGGTGCGCAGCGGGCCTTCCTGCATCGGTGTGTACGTGTTGAACAGCGGCGCCACAAAGACCGGCGCGATCGCCAGCACGAAAATCATAAAAGCCATCGTCACGCCCGCGCCCCAGATCCACCAGGCGCTCTTGGCCGCGCGCACGATGAGGTACAGGACGGCGATGAAGAGCGCGCCGATAACGAGGCTCAGCGCGAAGTTGATGAGATATTCGCCGAGCCATTCGGAGAATGTCTGGGTTGAGAGGCCGAACTCGTGCTCCCGCGCAAAGGAGACCCACCAGGTGAACGGGAACGTCAGAACGCTTGAGACTAGGATGTAGAAAAGGCCCATGCCGAAGGCGACGAGGACGTAGAATTTCACCGTCTTTTCGAGCCAGCCGCGCACGCCTTTGGCCCAGCCGAGGATCATCATCAGCAACGAGACGGCGATGGTGAGCGCCGCGCTCGCGTAGCCGATCCAATAGCCGCCTTCAAAATAGGCGTTGGAGCGGGCGGTCGCCTCCGGGCCGAGGGTTGCCAGCCAGGCGTCGGCGGCGGCGGCGGGATCGAATGCGGCGGGTGCGGCGGCTTGGGCGGCGCCGGCAAAGGGCCACGCCAGAAGGGCCAGGATCAAGAAACGCAGCATGACTTCTCCCCAAATCCCTGTTTGCGTTCTAGCTCATCTAAAGGCAGCTGCGAAAAGGACTGAAGCGATGAACCTCTCGACGCCGGAAGGTCATGACGGCCAAGCGCCCAGCCGCCGCGCCGTCGCCGCCTCGCTCTTCACGGCCGCTTACGCGGCCGCGGCCGGGCGCGCCAACGCCGAGGCGATTACGACGCCGACGGACGGCCTAACCATTGTAGAGACGCACATCGCGGGCGCAGGCGGCTATCGATTGCCAGCCTACACGGTGCGACCAAGGGCGCGCGGGCGATACCCCGCGATTGTCGTGGTCAACGAGATTTTCGGCATCCACGCCTATATCCGCGACGTCTGCCATCGCTTCGCGCGGGAGGGGTTCGTCGCCATCGCGCCCGACTATTTCGACCGCGCGGGCGATCCCTCGACGCTGACCGATTTTGGAGCGATCCGCGCCATCGTCGGCACGGCCGGCCACGAACAGGTGATGGGCGACACGCAAGGCGCGCTCGATTGGATCGTCGGGCGGCGCTTCACGGCGCCAAACAAAGCGGCGATCACGGGCTTCTGCTGGGGCGGCGCTGTGACTTGGATGGCGGCGGCGCGCTTTCCCGAACGGATCAAAGCGGGCGTCGCGTGGTACGGGCGGCTCGTCGCGCCGCCGGAGGATGGGTTCGGCGCCGAACCGGGCCGGCAATGGCCCGCCGACATCGCGCCCGCGCTGCGAACGCCGGTGCTCGGGCTCTATGCGGAGAACGATCGCGGCATTCCGCTCGGCAGCGTGGAGACGATGCGCGCGGCGCTGGCTTCGACGGGCAATGCGTCAGGCTCGGAGATCGTCGTCTATCCAGGCACGGAGCATGGGTTTCACGCGGATTATCGCGCGAGCTACAACGAAGCGGCCGCGCGGGACGGCTGGACGCGCGCACTCGCGTGGCTGCGCACGCATGGCGTTGCGTGAGCCAAGACTTCACGCGCGCGTTCGGTTAAGGCGTCGGCCATTCAAGAGGGATCGACGCGATGCGCATGAAGAAATTGGGCCGCACGGGCCTGCTGGTTTCGGAAATCTGCCTCGGCACGATGACGTTCGGGGGCTCCGGCTTCTGGCGTGTGGTGGGCGCACTCAAGCAGGAAGAGTGCGACGCGCTGGTGAAGGGCGCGTTCGATGCGGGCGTCAATTTTTTCGACACGGCGGATGTCTATTCGAACGGCCTATCGGAAGAGGCGCTGGGGCGCGCGATCGTCAATCACGGCCTGCCGCGCGACGAGATCGTCGTGGCGACCAAGGCGCACGGGCGCATGATGTTCGTTCCGCCGCGCGACAGCGCCACGGATGCTGAGAAGGCCGAGGCGGAGCGGCGCGCGAAGGCGGCGAACATTTCCGGCCTCTCGCGCAAGCACCTGTTCGACGCGATCGACGCCAGCCTCACCCGCCTTGGGCTCGATCATATCGATCTCTATCAGGTTCACGGCTTCGATCCGCTGACGCCGCTCGACGAGACGCTCAACGCACTCGACGACATCGTGCGTTCAGGGCGCGTGCGCTACATCGGGCTCTGCAATTACGCGGCCTGGCAGATCGCCAAGGCGCTCGGGGTCTCGGCGGCGCGCGGGCTTTCCAGGTTCGACTCGCTGCAAATGTACTATTCGATCGCCGGGCGCGATCTTGAGCGCGAGGTTGTGCCGCTTGCGAAAGACGAGAACCTCGCCATTCTGCCGTGGAGCCCGCTCGCGGGCGGCTTCCTCTCCGGCAAATTCACGCGCGAAACCTCGGGGCCCGATGGCGCGCGGCGCACGAGCTTCGATTTTCCGCCGATCAACAAGGAGAAGGCGCTCGACATCGTCGATGCGATGCGCCCCATGGCGGAGAAGCGCAACGCAAGCCCCGCACGCATCGCGCTCGCTTGGCTTCTCCACCAGAGCCACGTCACCAGCGTCATCATCGGCGCACGAACGCTCGAGCAATTGAAGGACAATCTCGCCGCGACCGAGGTCAAGCTCGACGCGGAGGAGCTTTCGCTGCTCGATTCGGTTTCCGCGCTCGCGCCCGAATATCCTGGCTGGATGCTGGAGCGGCAGGGCTCGGATAGAAAAGGCGCGGTCTCGTAGGAGACCGCGCCCTCTCTTCCTCTCCCGCATCGGGACCTATTGCGTGGCGGCGATCGTCAACTCGTAATCGCCGACGCCATCGTCTTCTCCGGTCACCACGACATAGACGATCGCTTCGTCGGCCGGGGCCACGAAGGTCAACGCCGCGGCGCGGCTTCTGCGGCTTTCGTCCTGGTTGGAGCCAATTTCCTGCCCGGCTGCGTTCAGCACCTGGACCGCCGGATCCGCGAGCGCGTTGGCCTCTCCGGGCGTCACGCGCACCGTGTAGGAGTGGCCCGCCTCCACGACCACGCGATAGAAATCGCGATCGCCGGGGAAATCGATGCGGCTGGCGCGCGCGTCATCCAGGCCAGTCAGCGTGTCGTCCGTGCTGTCTGAGCCCGGCACTTCGCTGTCGAGCAGCCGCACCGCATACCGGCCGGTCGCTTGATTGCCGAATGCGCTGACCGCCAGGTAGTGGCGCCCGGTCCGCGCGGCCGTGAAGGTAATCTGCGGATTGACGCCGGTTGCGCCGTCATCGTCGGTCGCGAGCACCGCGCCGTCTTCGCCGTGGAGCGTGAGAAGCGGGTCGGCCAGGGCCCCTTCGTCCTCGCCGCCCTGCGCTTGCATGCGGTATTGGCGGCCCTCGACAAGATCGACGGCGAACCAATCGATATCGCCGGCGGCGCCGATCTGGCTGACGCGCGGCTCGTTCGCGGCGAGGGGCTCGGCGCCTTCCACGCCGGCGGGAATCTCACCCGGCAGGACGCGCAGCGTGTAGGCGCCTTCGGCGCGATCGATGAAGCCGCGCGCTTCAATGAAGTACGTTCCCGCCGCCGGCGCCGTGAACTCCAAATAAGCGTTCAGCCCTTCGCCGCTGTCATCGTCAACGGCCGCCATTTCACCGTCCGGACTGCGCACGATGACGAGCGGGTCGGAGAGCGGCGCCTCGCCGGATTGCTCGCCGCTCGTCATGTGGATGCGAATGCTCTGGCCTTCGGCCAGATCGATGCGGAACCAATCCTTGTCGCCCGCGGGAGACAGACGGTCGGCGCGCACGTCCCCCGCCGCGCTGAGGCTGACGTCGGTTTGGGCGTTGTCGGGAATGTCGCCGGCGCGCACGGCGAGCGTATAGCCGCCAGTCATCATCGGCGAATAGCCGCGCGCCTCGATCGTGTAGTCGCCGGTCGAAGGCGGGATGAACTCGAAATAGGAGTTCAAGCCCTCGCCGCCGTCGTCGTCGCCCGCGATGGGCTGGGACGTGTTGGCGCCGTAGAGCAGGACGAGGGGATCGGGCAGGCCGGAATCGCCTTCCGTGCTCGTCAAGCTGATGCGGTAGCTTTGCCCGCCGGTGAGAGAGACCGCGTAGCGATCGGTCTCGCCGGCTTGGCCGATCGAGCCGGCCACGCTTCCGACGCCGTCAGTCAGGGCTAAACGCGGCGGAGGCGCGGTCCGCTCGGCGCGCAATTCGTAAGTGCCGGTCGCGCTTTCGGAGAAGCCTCGCACGCCTAGGAAGTAATTGCCGCTGGTTTGTGGGGTGAACTCAAGGAGCGAGTTCAGCGTGCCATTGGAATCGTCGTTGTAGGCGATGGGCTCGCCGCCGCCCGGACCGATGAGCAGGAGCAACGGGTCGCCCAATTGCTGCGCGCCGGCGGCGTTCAGCGTGAAGCGGTAGGGCTGGCCCGCGTTCAAGCGAATGCGATACCAATCCTGATCGCCGGCTGGATCGAGTGCGGCGGTGACGCTGCGCCCGACAGAAATGCGTCCCCGCGTCGAGACGTCAGCCGAGACGTCTGCCGGCAGACGCGGCGCGGCGACGCCTTGCGACGCGGTCAGCACGTAGCGCCCTTCCGCGTTGTCGAGGAAGCCGCGCGCCAGCAGGAAGTAGTCGCCCGCGGTTCGCGGCGTGAAGATGAGCGTCGAATTCAATGAGCCGTTCGAATCGTCGTTGTAGGCAAGCGGCTCGCCGCCGCCGGGCCCGACAATCGCGAGCAACGGATCGCCCAATCCGCCCTCGCCCTCAGCGCGCTCCATCGTGAAGGTGTACGTGCGGTTGGCCGCGAGGCGAATGCGGAACCAATCGTTGTCTCCGGCGGGCGCGAGCGTGGCGGTGACGCTTCCGCCGGGGGATAAGACGCCGGTTGTTGAAACGTCCGCCGACTGATCGTCCGCAGCCGGAGCAGCGGGCGCCGGTTCAGCTTCGCTCTCCTGCGCGAACGCCGCGCCGCCAAACGCCGTCAACACCGCGAGCGCGCCCGCGCCGGCCAACCACATCTTGCGCATTCTGCATCCTCCGCCCTGAACAGCGTTTGGTTAACTGCTGTTCATGTTCGCATCAAGGCGATGCGATCCCTCACGCGCGAGGGGTAAGGCCGCGCTTCTTCATGCGCCAGAGCAAAAGATCGAGCCGGTCCTGGCCGAAGAAGGGTTCGTTCTCGAACACGAAGAGCGGCACGCCCCAATGGCCGGCGGCGCTCTGCGCGGCGATGTTGGATTCGATTTGCGCATCAAGGCGTTCGGCTTCGTCGGCGGCCGCTTTGTCCAAGTCCGGAGCATTGAGGCCGGCGTGTTCAAGGGCGGCTTCGATGTGACCGCCTTCGTGCCAATTCTCGATCTTGCCCGACCAAATCGCCGTCGCGGCCTGATGCACGAAATCGACGCCCTTGCCGCGTTCTTCCGCGAGCACGCCCAGGCGGGAGACGCGGCGGATGTAAGGCTGCTCGGTTGCGACTTCGCCTGAGCCGATATCCATCACGATGGGATCGGGGCGCGGCCACGAATAGGGAATCTCGTTCATCTCGGCGATGCGCCAGGTGTCGCGCGCGAGATAGGGCGGCCAGAGCGGATTGACCGTTTTGAAGAAGCCCGGAATGCGGATGGCGATGGGCCACACGATGCGCATGCGCGGCTCAAGCGGCCATTTCTCCATCAGCCGCTTCACGAGCACCACGCCCAGGTACGAATAGGGGCTGCGGAACGAGAAATAGAAATCGAACTGCACGCCCGCCCCGCTCCTTGCCTTAGACTTTGATGTTCACCGCTGCGCCGGGCTCTTCGCCCGATTCGCCGGCGGGAGGCGCATGCGCGGCCGGGCCGGTGGAGACGGCGACCATCGCGGCGCGGATGGTCCGGTCGTTCAGCACGTAGCCCGCCTGCATCACCTCGGCGACGGCGCCCGCGGGCGCGTCCGAAGGGATTTGCGCCACGGCCTGGTGCTGGTTCGGGTCGAAGCGCTCCCCCTTCGTCCCGACGCGTTTCAAGCCATGGCGCGTGAACGCTTCAATGAGCGCACGCTCCGTCAATTCGACGCCGGCGAAGAGGTTGCGCACGGCCTCATCGGCTGCGCGCACCTCGGGCGTCACGGATTGCAGCGCGCGCGCCATGGTGTCCGCGACCGGAAGGAGATCGCGGGCGAAGCGGTCAATGGCGTAGGCCTTCGCCTCCTGCGCTTGGCGTTCGCCGCGGCGGCGGGTGTTCTCCACCTCGGCGAGCGCGCGCAAATGCTCGTCCTTCAGCTTGGCGATCTCCGCTTCGAGCGCGGCGAGGCGCTCCTCCGGCGTCTGCGCCGCGGCTTCCTCCGCCGCGGGGGCTTCAGTTTGATTTTCCTGTTCTTCCGACATTCCGCTTCTCACATCACCGTTCCGCGCGCGCGTCCAGCACGCGGCCGACCACGCGGGCCGTGTAATCGACCACCGGGATCACGCGGGCGTAGTTGAGCCGCGTCGGGCCGATCACGCCCAAGGCGCCCACGACCTTGCGCTCCGCATTCATATAGGGCGCGACGATCAGGCTCGACCCCGACATGGAAAAAAGCGGGTTCTCCGAGCCGATGAAGATGCGCACCGCATCGCCCGCCTTGGCCAGATCGAGGAGCTGGACGAGTTCTTTCGATTTTTCGAGATCGTCGAAGAGGCGCCGGACGCGCTCCAGATCGGCGGCGATCTGCTGATCCTGCAGGAGATTGGCGCGGCCGCGTACGATGAGGGAGCGCCCGGCCATCGGATCCTCGCCCGACCATTCGGCGAGGCCGTGCTCGACCAAGCCGGCCGCGGCCGCGTCGAGCGCGGCGCGGTCCCGCTTGAGAGCTTCCGCGACCGCCGCGCGAGCTTGCGTCAGCGTTTTGCCCTTGAAGCGCGCGTTCAAATAGTTGGCGGCTTCCTGCAGCGCGCCCGCGCCCAGATCGGGCGGCGTGGCGATCAGGCGGTTCTCGACCTGATTGTCCTCGAAGACGAGGATGAGGAGGGCCTGGCCCGGCGCGACGCCGACAAGCTCGGCGTGACGCACCGGCGCTTCGCGTTCAGGTGAAAGCACGAGGCCTGCGCCGCCAGCGAGGCCGGAGAGGAGTTCGCTCGCTGCGCCCAGGACGTCCTGCGGCGCGCGCCCCGCGCGCGCGACCTGATCCTCGATCTCGCGCTGCTCGTCGGGCGCCAGATCGCCGAGCTCCAGCAGGCTATCGACGAAGAAGCGCAGGCCCGCCTGGGTGGGCCGCCGGCCCGCCATGGCGTGGGGGGCGTCGAGAAGGCCAAGCTGCGCCAGATCGGCCATCGTGTTGCGGATGGAGGCGGGCGAGAGCGCAACGCCGCCCAGGCGCGAAAGCGTGCGGGAGGCCACCGGCTCGCCGGTGGCCAAGTAGCTCTCCACGATCTCGCGGAAAATCTCGCGCGAGCGGGCGTCGAGGCTCGACAGATCGGGCGGGGCGGACATCGCGCCCGTTAGGTAGCGATTGGGGGGTGGGTGGCAAGCGCTGGACGCGGAGGGCTGGCTCCGTCATGAGACGCGCCTTCCGAATCCACAGGAGCCCCCATGACCCGCCCGTCCGGCCGCGCGCCCGATCAGATGCGTGCGATCACGCTGGAGACGCGCGCTTCGCGCTACGCCGAAGGCTCGTGCCTCGCCAAATTCGGCGAGACGCATGTGCTGTGCACGGCGAGCGTGGAGGCCGGCGCGCCGGGCTGGCTGCGCGGGCAGGGCAAGGGCTGGGTCACGGGCGAGTACGGCATGCTGCCGCGCGCGACGCACACGCGCGGGCGGCGCGAAGCGGCGCAGGGCAAACAAAGCGGGCGCACGCAGGAGATTCAGCGGCTGATCGGGCGCAGTCTGCGCAGCGTCGTCGATCTTGCGGCGTTGGGGGACCGCACTATCACGCTCGATTGCGACGTCATCCAGGCGGACGGCGGCACGCGCACCGCGGCGATCACGGGGGCCTGGGTCGCGCTCAACGCGGCGTGCAGATATCTCGTTGAGGAGGGTGTGATCAAAACCAACCCAGTGAGCGGGCAGGTCGCGGCGGTTTCGTGTGGCGTATTCGAGAACGCGCCGGTGCTCGATCTCGATTATGCGGAGGACGTGGCCGCGGAAGTCGATTCCAATTTCGTCTTTGCGTCGGACGGCAAGATCATCGAAATCCAAGGCACGGGCGAAAAGCGCCCATTCGCGCCCGAGGAATTCGCCGAGCTGATGCGCCTTGCGCAGAAGGGCTGCGGCGAGCTTTTTGCGTTGCAGCGCGGGGCCGTCTAAACCTCCACGGGAGAGGCGTGCGGTCCACATGACGCGCCTCCGATGGGGAGGCGCGCGCGATGTATACGGTCCAGCTCACGGAATCGTTTTTTCCCGCACAATCGGACGCGCCGTTCCGTGCACGGACGATTGCGTCGCTGCTCGACGAGCAGGCGCGCGAGGACGGCGAACGCTTGGCGCTCCGGGAAATCCTGCCGGACGGGCGCATGGGCCGCGAATGGACCTACGCGCAGCTGCGGCAGGATGCGATGCGGCTTGGGCGCGCTCTGGCGCAGCGGCATCCGCGCGGGGCGCGCATCGCGGTCTTCGCGGACAACCGCCCGGAATGGGTGCTGCTCGAACTGGCGGCGGGGCTAGCGGGGCTGACGCTCGTCACGGTCAATCCGTCGTTCGGCGCGCGCGAGCTTACTTATGTGCTCAAGCAATCGCAGGCAGAGGCGATTTATCACGTCGAGAGCGTGCGCGGCTCGCAGCTTGGGCCGATCGTGGCGCAGGCGCGAGCGGAGGCGCGGGCCGTGACGCGCGCGATTCTGCTCACGGATCATGCGGCCTTGTTCGACGGCGAAAACGAAGGCGCGCTGCGCGAGACGGCGCCCGAAGATGTGGTGCAGATCCAATACACCTCCGGCACGACAGGATTTCCGAAGGGCGCGCTGCTGCATCAGAAGGGCCTCATCCAGAGCGGGATAGACATTCTGGCGCGCGACGATGTGGGGCCCGGCACGCGCGTCTTGCATCACATGCCGCTCTTTCACACCGCAGGGTGCGCGATCCTGGTGCTAGGGAGTTTCGGCCGGGGCGCCACCGTGCTGCTGGCGCCGGGGTTCGATCCGGTCATGCTCGTCGACGTGATCGAGCGGGAGCGCCCGCAATTCATCGGCGGCGTGCCGACGATGATGGTCGCGCTGATGGAGGCGGCCGAAAAGGGCCAGCGCGATCTCACCTGCGTGCAAAATATTCTGAGCGGCGGCTCGATGGTGGCGCCGGAATTGGTGCGCAAAGCGCGCGCCGTGTTCGGCGCGCCCATCCAGATCATCTACGGGCAGACGGAAGCCTCGCCCGGCATCACCGGCGCCTGGGCGCACGATAGCGACGACGATCTCGCCGGCACAATCGGCCAGCCCTATCCGCACATCGACGTGTCGATCCGCGATCCCGCGACAAACACCGTGCTGCCGATCGGCGCGCAGGGCGAAATCTGCTGCCGCGGTTTCAACGTGATGAGCGGATACAACGACAATCCCGAAGCGAGTGCGGCGGCGATCGACAGCGATGGCTGGCTGCACACCGGCGATCTCGGCACGATGGATGCGCGCGGCTATCTGAAGATCACCGGGCGCGTGAAGGAAATGATCATTCGCGGCGGCGAGAATCTCTTCCCCGCGGAGATCGAGAACGCGCTGCTTGAGCATCCCGATCTGCTTGAGGTCGCGGTCGTCGGCGTGCCGGACGAGCGCTGGGGCGAGCAGGTGGCGTGCTTCATGCGCCCGCGCGGCGCGGCGCGGCCTTCGCCCGGGGAGCTCAAAGCCTTCATCCGCGAACGGCTCTCGCCGCAGAAGACGCCCGCTTACTGGATATGGGTCGATGCCTGGCCGCTCACGGGCTCCGGCAAGATTCAGAAGTTCGCGTTGCGAGACGCGTTCGAGCAGGGAGCCCATCAAGCGCTGACGGCCTGATCACTCCGCAGCTTCGGCGATCTCTTCGACGGCGTCGTCGGGGCTGGCTTCGTAGGTCAGCAGATCGCCCGGCTGGCATTCGAGTTCGCGGCAAAGCGCGGAGAGTGTCGAAAAGCGGATGGCCTTGGCCTTGCCGGTTTTCAGGATCGACAGATTGGCGAGCGTGATGCCGACGCGCTCGCAGAGTTCCGTGAGCGACATGCGCCGCTCCAGCAGGACGCGATCGAGGGTGACGCGGATCGCCATCAGATGGTCAGCGCCTGTTCTTCCCGCAGCCGCGCGCCTTCGCGGAAGATTTCAGCCAGCACGAAGATGATGAGGATCGCAGCCCAGTTCATGAGATTGAGGTCGGGCCTGATTTGCTCGAAGGGGCCGAACGGCACATCCCGGCCCAAGAGGATGGCGCCGAAGATCCAGGCGACCGCCCATTGCGCGATCTCCACTTCGAGGAGCGCTATCCAGATGATCCGTAGATGCCGGGCGTTGTCGGTCGAGAAGGGCTCGCCGGCGGTGAAGCTCGCGAAGATGCGCTTCATGCGCCAGACGATGACGAGCCAGCCGGCGGTGACGGCGGCCCCGATCCAGAGGGCCGGGATCATGAAGCGCCAATCGAGCCGCTCGCCATCGTCGAAGGGCAGTGAGAAGCCGCCGCCTGGGCCGATCTGATTGGCCGGAAGGAAGCCGTTCCAGGCCGCGAAAGAGAGGCCGAGCGAGGCGAGGATGGCGATGGTCAGCGCGACGGCGCCGATCCACAGCAGCACCCAGAAAACGTCCAGCTCGCCCTTCACGATCGAGGCGACCGATCCCTTGCCCAGCGCTTTCATGGCTCTGCTCGTCCTTCTCGCCGCCAATCCTGATCTCGATTTATTGATAATCGATATAGACCCCGACGCCAAGGGTCAAAGATGACGATCGCGATGAGCTCGTCTCACTCCCTGCGCGGCCGGTTGGTGGTGGCCAGCCACAATGCTGGGAAGGTGCGCGAAATCCACGATCTGCTGGGGCCTCTGGGGCTCGAGCCGGTGTCCGCGGGCGATCTCGGGCTGCCCGAGCCCGAAGAGACGGAGCCGACGTTTGCGGGCAACGCGATCCTCAAGGCGTGCGCGGCGGCCGAGGCGTCCGGGCTCCCCGCCCTTGCGGATGATTCCGGGCTCTCGGTCGAAGCGCTGGGCGGCGCACCCGGGATCTATTCCGCGCGCTGGGCCGGCGAGCCGCGCGACTTCAATGCCGCGATGGCGCGGGTCTGGCGCGAACTCGCAGGCGCGGAAAACAGACGCGCCAAATTCGTGTGCGTGCTGGCGTTGGCGCGCGACGGCAGCGTCGAGACGTTTGAGGGCGAGATCGAAGGCACGCTCACTTGGCCGCCGCGCGGCAACAAAGGCTTCGGGTACGATCCGATGTTTGCGCCTGACGGGCATGCGCAAACGTTCGGCGAGATGGATCCCGCGCAGAAGCACGCGATGAGCCACCGCGCGCGCGCGTTCGCCAAGCTCGTCGCGGCGCTCCAATGAGCGATCCCGGCTTCGGGATTTACGTGCACTGGCCTTATTGCGCGTCGATCTGCCCGTATTGCGATTTCAACGTGCGCCGGGACAGGGGCGGGGCTCACAGCGATCTGCGCAATGCGCTCGCGCTCGACATGGAGGCGCAGGCCGCGCGCGCGGCCGAGAGAAGCGCTGGAAGCCTGTTTCTCGGCGGTGGGACGCCGTCGCTGATGCGCGGCGAGGACGTCGCGCTCCTGATCGAAGCGGCGCGAACATCGTTCGGGCTGGCGCAGAACTGCGAAATCACGCTCGAGGCCAACCCGGAGCACCATGCGCGGTTCGCGGAGCTTGTGGGCGCGGGCGTGACGCGGCTTTCGCTTGGCGTGCAGGCGCTCCGCACGCCCGCGCTCATGATGCTGGGGCGCACGCACAGCGTTCGCCAGGCGCTAACGGCGGTTGAGGACGCCGCGAAGAGCGGCGCGCGCGTCTCCATCGACCTTATCTATGCGCGGGACGGTCAGTCTACGGAGGAATGGGCGGACGAGCTTCGCGAAGCGCTGGCGCTGCCGATCGAACACCTTTCGCTCTACCAGCTGACGATCGAGGCAGGCACGCCGTTCGCGCGCGCGGTGGCGCGAGGGCGCATGCATGCCGCCGACGCCGAGCGTGCGGCCGATCTCTTCGCGGCGACGCAGGAGATCACCGGGGCGAACGGCTTTCCCGCCTACGAGATCTCCAATTATGCGCGGAACACGCAAGCGCAATCGGCGCACAATCTCGTCTATTGGCGCGGCGGCGCTTGGGCTGGGATCGGGCCGGGCGCGCATGGACGCTTGACGATCGATGGCGCGCGCACGGCGACGCGTGCGCACGCCGACCCCGCGGCCTACATGCGGGCTGTGTTGGAGAAAGGCGCGGAATGGGCGGAGGCCGAAAGGCTCAGCGATGCGCAGCGCGGGGACGAATATTTGCTGATGGGGCTCAGACTTGCCGAGGGCGTTGACCGCGAACGGCTGGAGCGGCTGCGCGGCCGGGCGCTTCGCGCCGATTTGCTCACGTTCTTCGCGGCGGAAGGGCTCGTCGTGTTCGACGCCCGGCGTCTCGCACTCACGCCGAAGGGCCGCGCGCTTGCGGACAGGATCGCTTCTGAGCTGGCGCTTGCCTAGGTCGCGGGGGATGTGAAGCGGCGCGGGGCAGCGTCGATCGCCTGCACGCCGTTGGCGCGCACCTCCATGATCGCCAGGCCTCGTTCAATCGAGCCGTCGGCGCGGAAGCGGAAGAGGCCGTCGGAGCCCATGAAGCCGTCGCTGCGTTCGATGCCTTGGCGGGTGAAGCCGCCGGGGCCGCGATCGTTCGAAAGCAGCGCCGCGAGCGAGACAGCGTCGTAGGAGAGGCTCGCGAGCCGCGTCGGATCGGTGTTGTAGGCGCCGCGATAGCGGCGCTCGAAGTCGGTGCGTGCGGAGGGATCAGGCGCCACGTACCAGCCGCCCGCGAGCGTTGGTTCGCGGTGTGCGTCGCTGCCAGCCCAAGCGCTTGTGCCGAGCAACTGAACTTCGCGGCTGTTCAAGCCGCCGCGCAAGAGGCCGGGGCCGGTCGCGCGCAGCGCCGAGCCGGTTTCAGCAATGACGATGCCCTGCGCGGGATTGGCGGCAAGCGCGCGCGCCAAGCGCTCGGCGGCATTGCCCGCTTCCTGATCGGAGCGCGCGTAGAGTTCGCTGCGCACGATGGTGACGCCGCGGCGCTGCGCTTCGGCGCGCAAGCTTTGCTCGACGCGGCGGCCGTATTCGTTGGCCGGCGCCAGAAGTGCGATGGTGCGGATGTTGCGGCTTGCAGCAAACGAGACAAGGCGCGCGACTTCATCCTCAAGCTGGAAGCTCAAGAGGTAGACGCCGTTGCCGGCGACGGTGCGGTCCGAGGAGAATCCGATCACCGGGACGTTTTCACGACGCACCACGCCAGCGACGCCCTCGACGCCCTCGCGCAACACCGGGCCGATGACGATGTCGGCGCCGTCGCGCAGCAAGGCCTGGCCGGCGGCCGCGGCCGCAGCTTCATCGCCGCCGGAATCGCGCGGGATGAGCAGCATATTCTGGTTGCCGTGGTCGAAGAGCGCGAGTTCGGCGGCGCTGAAGAGGGCGGAAGCGTCCGCCGGGCGCGTCGAGAAGGGCAGGAGCAGGCCGACGCGCGTAATCGAACGATTGGCCATGAAGGACGGGGTGACGCCGTCGCGCGTTTGCACCTGAGCGCCCGGCTGAGTCGGGGTTTGAGGGCCCATGGGGCCGCGCTCAGGAGCGGTGGCGCAGGCCGAGAGGCCCGCCAGGCCGAGCAGCGCCACGCCCGTCATGGCCCGCTGCTTCAGGCTTGGCGCGGAGCGCGCGCGCGCCGATGATCCGTGCTTCGTCATGGAAGATCCCTCGTCCGATCCCGGCGCATCCGCGCCAAGCGACGCGGCGGACCCTAATTCCGCCAGCGCAGGCAGTCCACCGCTCGAAGCGGGCCTTTATGTGGTGGCGACGCCCATTGGAAATCTGCGCGACATCACGCTGCGGGCGCTCGACGTGCTGGCGGGCGCGGACCGGATTTTCGCGGAGGATACGCGCGTCACGGCGAAGCTGCTTGCGGCGCATGCGATCCGCACGCCGCTCTCCTCCTATCACGAGCACAATGCCGAGGCGGCGCGCGGCGACATCCTCGCGCGGCTCGAACGCGGAGAGCGCGTGGCGCTCGTCTCCGACGCCGGGACGCCGCTCGTTTCTGATCCGGGCTTCAAGCTGGCGCGCGCCGTCATCGAGGCGGGGCACAAGATCATTCCGATCCCAGGCGCATCGGCGGCGCTTGCGGCGCTCGTCGGCGCGGGCTTGCCGACAGACCGGTTTCTCTTCGCGGGCTTCCCACCGGCGAAGGCGCAGGCGCGGGCGGAGTTCCTTGCGGGGCTGCGCGCAGTTCCGGCGACGCTCGTGTTCTACGAATCGGGGCCGCGCTTGGCAGAAAGCTTGGCCGCGATGGTGGAAGCGTTTGGGCCGCGTGAGGGCGTGGTTGCGCGTGAGCTCACTAAGCTTTTCGAGGAATTCCGCCGGGCGCCGCTCGGCGATTTAGCCGCGCACTACGCGCAAGCGGGCGCGCCGAAAGGCGAGATCGTGGTGCTTGTCGCGCCTCCTGGAGAGGCCGATCCTCCGTCCACGGAGGAAATCGACGCGGCGCTTAGGGCAGCGCTCGCACGCTCCAGCGTCAAGGACGCCGCGCAAGAAGTGGCCGATGCGTTGGGCGTTTCGCGCCGCGATGTCTATGCACGCGCTCTCGCCCTCAAGGACAGCCGCGGGTGAGCGCGCGCGATGCGGCCGGCCGGCGCAAAGCGGAGCAGCGCGGGCGCAGCGCCGAGCTGATCGCGATGTTGTGGCTCATGCTCAAGGGCTACCGCATTCTGGGGCGGCGCGTGCGCACGCCGCACGGCGAGATCGATCTTGCGGCGCTTAAAGACCGTACACTGATCATCGTCGAGGTGAAGGCGCGCAAGACAAAGCTGGCGGGCGGGGAAGCGCTCATGCCGCGCCAGCAACAGCGCCTCGCGAACGCGGCGCTGCTGCTGGCGAAGAGGTGGCGCCTTACAATCCTCCGTATGCGGTTCGATCTGATGATCGTGGGCGCCCAGACGCTGCCGATTCATGTGCGCGGCGCGTGGTTCGACGATCGCGTGCGGTGAGCGTTAGGAGCGTGTTGACGCATTGGACGACGCAGCGCAGCGTTTGATCCACAGACCAGATTCGAGAATTGCGCCCGCAGCTTCAACGCGAGCGTGAGGTTGTTCGTCTTACGTATTTCTTTTGTTCTTGAATTGGGCTAAAGTCGCGCGAGTCTGTGGATAAGTCCATGGCCGATCTGTGGGGGACTTCGCGCATGTCCACAAAAGCGGTGACGGTTGCGTTCGTTGGGCTCGAGCCCAAGCGGATCGATGTGCAGGTGCAGCTGGCCGGGGGCCTGCCCGGGATTGTGATTGTCGGTCTTGGGGACAAGGCCGTTTCGGAGAGCCGGGAGCGCGTGCGGGCGGCCTTTGCGAGCCTGGGGCTCGCGGTGCCGGACGGGCGGGTGATCGTGAACCTCGCGCCCGCGGATTTGCCGAAGGAAGGCGCGCACTACGATTTGCCGATCGCGCTCGCGCTGATGGCCGAAGTCGGCGTGGTGCCGAAGGATGCGCTGGAGCGCGCGTTGGCGTTCGGCGAATTGGGGCTCGATGGGTCGCTTGCGCCGACGCCGGGCGCGCTGCCCGCGGCGATGGCGGCGCAGGCGATGGGGCTTGGGTTCATCTGTCCCGCCGCATCAGGCGCTGAAGCCGCGTGGGCGGATGGAGAGATCATCGCCGCGCCGTCGCTCATCGCGCTCGTCAATCATTTTCGCGGCTCCGGGCTCATTCGCGCGGTGCCGCGCGGCGAATTGATCGACGGCGCGAGCGTTCCCGATCTGCGCGACGTGAAAGGGCAGGAGCAGGCGAAGCGCGCGCTGGAGATCGCCGCCGCGGGCGGGCACAACGTCTTGTTCGTCGGCCCCCCAGGCTCGGGCAAGTCGATGCTGGCGCAGCGCCTGCCGGGCATCTTGCCGCCGCTTTCGGCAAGCGAATTGCTCGAAGTCAGCCAGATTCAAAGCATCGCAGGCTTGCTGGAGCGCGGGCAGCTGACGCGCACGCGGCCGTTCCGTTCGCCGCATCATTCCGCATCGATGGCGGCCCTTGTCGGCGGCGGGTTGCGTGCGCGGCCGGGCGAGATTTCGCTTTCACATAAAGGCGTGTTGTTTCTTGACGAATTGCCGGAGTTCGGGCCGGCGGTTCTCGATGCGCTGCGCCAACCGCTCGAGACGGGCGAAGTGGCGATCGCGCGCGCCAACCATCGCATCACCTATCCCGCCGATGTGCTGCTGGCCGCCGCGATGAATCCTTGCCGGTGCGGCGGCGGGCCGGGCATCGGGATTTGCCGGCGCGGGCCGCGCTGCGCGGCGGATTATCAAGCGCGGCTTTCGGGGCCGCTCATCGACCGCATCGACATTCAGATCGACGTTCCGCCGGTGACGGCGGCCGATCTCGCATTGCCCGCGCCCTGCGAAGGCAGCGCCGAGGCAGCGGCGCGCGTGGCGCGCGCGCGCTCGATCCAGGCAGCGCGCGCCGCGCAGTTTGGGCTCGATCCCGATCTGCTCAACGCGAAAGCCAATCCAACGGAATTGGACGCTTTGGTGCGGCCAGACGAAGCGGGCGCGGCGCTGCTCTCGTCGGCCGCGCAGAAACTCTCGCTGTCGGCGCGGGCCTATCACCGCACCTTGCGGGTTTCGCGCACCATCGCGGACCTGGATGGGCGTGAGGATGTGAAGCGCGTGCATATCGCGGAAGCGCTGTCGCTCAGGCGGCAATGGGCGGGCGCGGAGCAACGCGGGGCGTTGGCGGCTGCAACCTGAGCTCCGCGCCTTAAGCTCTCTTAACGCGGATCGCGCTTTGATGGCGCGCGATGAGCCAGGCTCAGCTTCACGCCCAAGCCGACGCGTTCGAATCGGCGCCGGATCCAGCCGCGCATTTCAGCGCCGACGGCGCGATCCTACGCGCGAACGCGGCCTTTCGCGCTGCGTTCCGGCATGTGCTCGGCTCGGCGCGCGCGCCCTGGGGGCGCATCGAGCCGCCGCCATTCAAAGGGGGCTTGCGGCGCTTCGATGCGCCGGCGCCTGACGGGCGGCTCTATGAATGGGCGGAGCGGCGCCTGCTCGACGGCTCGCGCATCGCGGTGGCGCGCGATGTGACGGAGCGCGCGCAAGCGGCGGAGGAAGCCGACCGCGCCAAGACCTCGCTCTTCGCCACGCTCACGCATGAATTGCGCACGCCGCTCAACGGCATCTTGGGCATGACGGCGCTTGTCGCGTCCTCACGGCTTGAGCCGGAAGCGCGCGATCATCTCAAAGCCATCAAACAATCGGGCGAACTGCTCAGCGATCTCATCAACGACATTCTCGATTATTCACGCATCGAAGCGGGCAAGGTCGCGCTCGATGCGGCGCCGTTCGATCCCGAGGCGGCGGCGCAGGCGGTCGCGGAATTGCTGAGCCCCAAGGCGCGGGAGAAGGGGCTCGAAATCGTGACGCTGGCGCGGGCGAACGCACCGGGCGTGGTCATGGGAGACGAGGGGCGCTTCCGCCAGATTCTCTTCAACCTTGCGGGCAATGCGGTGAAGTTCACGGAGGCGGGCGGCGTCACCATAGAGATCGGCCGCGCGAAGAACGGCGATTTGCGCGTCAGCGTAAAGGACACCGGCCCCGGCATCGCGCAGGAGCATCATGCCGCGATCTTCGAGGAATTCACGCAAGCCGATTCTAGCATTGCGCGGCGCTATGGCGGCACGGGGCTCGGGCTCGCCATTGTCAAACGGCTCGCCGAGGCGATGAAGGGGCGCGTCGGTGTCGAAAGCGCGCCTGGACGCGGCGCCACTTTCTGGGCCGAGTTGCCGCTGCAAGAAGCGGGCGATGCAGCCGCTTCGCCCAAGCTCATGAATCTGCGCATCGGCGTGCTCACCGGGAGCGACGTGCTGGCGCAAGCGCTGATCGCGACGATCGCCTCTTCCGGCGGCGCGGCCGCGCGCGCGGCTCCTGACGCACTTGAATCGTTCGACGTCGTGCTTATCGATCACGGCGCCGTTCAGGGCGATGATCTTGCAGCGATCGCGGCGAGCGCGCGCGGCGTCGTGGCGCTGGCGCCGCAGGAAGAGCGCGAGGCGATCGCGCTCCATCGTGAAGCGGGCATCGCGCACTATGTGATCAAGCCGATCCGGCGCCGTTCGCTCGCGGAGCGCATTCTTATTGCCGCGGGGCTTGCGCGCGGCGCGCGCGCGGCGGAGGCCGACGACGACGACCGCGCGCAAGCACCGACGCTCCAGGGCGCGCGGGTGCTGCTCGCGGAGGACAATCCAATCAACGCGCTCTTGGCGCGCACGCTGCTCACGCGCGCGGGGGCGGAGGTGGATGTCGTCTCGACGGGGCGCGGCGCGGCGGAGGCGGCGCATGCCGTCGCCTACGACCTCATCTTTCTCGATCTCAGAATGCCGGAGCTCGATGGGCTGGCGGCCGCGCGGCTTATCCGCGGCGACGGCGGGCAAAGCGCGCGCGCGCCGCTCGTGGCGCTCACCGCCGACGCGGGAGAGGCGGACCGGCGCGCCGCGCATGCTGCGGGCATGGACGCCTTCGTAACCAAGCCGATCGACGCGGCGCAGCTTGCCTCTGTCGCGGCCCGCTTTACCCGCGCATCGAAGCCGGGCAGCTTCGGGCCGGGCTGATTGGGCGGAGAGAAGAATGGCTGAGACCACGGCCGGCGAAGCGGCCCCCAAGAAATCGACCTGGGCGGCGATCGCGGTCTTCTTCGAACGGCGCATGCTGGTGATGCTCGCGCTCGGCTTCGCGGCGGGGCTGCCGAACCTCCTCATCTTCGACACGCTTTCGGCCTGGCTGCGGCAAGCCAACATTCCTTTAACGACGATCACGCTGCTTGGCCTTGCGACGCTTGCCTATTCGCTCAAATTCCTCTGGGCGCCCGTGGTGGACCGCACCGCAATCCCTGGGCTCACGCGCCTCATCGGCCATCGCCGTTCCTGGATGCTCGCGGCGCAGGGCGTGATCATCGTCGGTCTCTATCTCGTCTCCGGCTCCAATCCCGCGGCGAACCTTGCGCTCGTCGCCGGCTTCGCGGTGCTCGTCGCGTTTGCGTCG
Organism: Hyphomonadaceae bacterium; assembly: GCA_050246475.1. Classification (GTDB taxonomy): domain Bacteria; phylum Pseudomonadota; class Alphaproteobacteria; order Caulobacterales; family Aquidulcibacteraceae; genus CADEEL01. Next base: position 184,558 of record JBFWVZ010000001.1, read on the forward strand.
GCGACGCAGGACATCGTGATCGACGCATGGCGCATCGAAGCCGCGGGCGATGAGCGTCAAGGCGCGATGGCGGCGATGTATCAATGGGGCTATCGCATTGCGATCCTCACGGCGGGCATCGCGCCGCTGCTCATCGCGGACAATTGGAGCTGGAATCTCGCCTACGCCGCGATGGCGGCGCTGATGGCGATCGGGATCGCGGCCGTGCTGCTGGCGCCTAAGGAAAATCCGCGACCCGTCATGGCGCCGCTTCTCCCCGACGACATAGCGGCGAAGCCCGTTCCCGAAGCGATCGAGTGGATCGCGCGGCTTTTGCTCCTGCTTTTCGGCGCGTTCGTGTTCGGCCTCGGCTTCACGGGCCAATTCGTGATGGCGGAGTGGGCGGGCGGCTTCTTCGGACAGAGCGCGGAATCGCTCACGCCTTTCCGTGAAGCCTGGGCGGCGCGGCCGTGGGGCGTGTTCATTCAGGTCGCGTTCGCGTTCGCCGGGCTGGCGATGATGATCGCGGCGGCTTGGCCGATCCCTGGGCGGACAACGCGGCCGGGCGTTTATTTCGTGCGCTCGTACGGGGAGCCGATCCGCGATTTCTTCACGCGCTTTCCGCACACTGCGGGGCTCATCCTGGCGATGATCTGCTGCTATCGCTTGAGCGATTTCGTGCTCAACATCATGAACCCGTTCTATCTCGATCTCGGGTTCGATCTCACCACCATCGCAGAGGTTCGCAAGGGCTTCGGCGTGGCGATGCTGATGCTGGGCGTCGGCGCGGCCGGGTGGGGGATTGCGCGTTTCGGCTTGATGCGCGCGCTTATCTTCGGCGCGTTCGCGGGGCCCGTTTCCAATCTCGTGTTCGCATGGCTGGCGACGCAGGGGCCGGACTGGCGCGCTTTCGCTGTCGCCATCATGGTGGACAATGTGACCGCGGGCTTCGCGGGCACCGTGCTCATCGCGTATATGTCGAGCCTCACGAGCGCGGGCTTCACAGCGACCCAGTATGCGCTTTTCTCCTCGCTCTACGCGCTGCCGGGCAAGCTCATCTCGGCGCATTCGGGCGGAATCGTCGAGGCCAGCGCACGCGGGGCTGCGCCAGGCGGGCCGTTCGCGGGTCTGACGGGATTGTTCTCGCGGCTGCCGGCGCAGAGCTTCGCGGCGGGCGCCGAGCCGCTCGGCATCGCACCGGCGGCGCTCGGGGCGGGCTATTTCGTCTTCTTCTTTTATTCGTGCCTCATCGGCGTGGCGGCGCTCATCCTGGCGCTCATCATCGCGCGCCGCGACGCCAATATTCAGCGCACGAAGGAAACACCCGCGCCCGCCTAGTTCTGCGCAACGTCGAACGCGGCCATCGTGGCGAACGTGACGATGTCGGAGACCGGTGCGTTCAGCGGCGCGATCTGAACAGAGCGCTCCAGGCCAGTGAGCATCGGGCCGATGACCGTCGCGCCGCCCAAAGTGGCCAAGAGGTTCGTCGCAATCGAAGCGGAGTGAATGGCCGGCATGATCAACACGTTGGCGGGCTCGGTCAGGCGTGAGAACGGGAAGAGGCCGCGCGCGCCGGGATTCAGCGCGACTTCGGGGCTCATCTCACCTTCGTATTCGAACTCGATGTCGTCGCGCCGGTCGAGAATCGAGACGGCGTCGCGCAGCTTTTCGGCCCGCTCGAGCTTGGGGTTGCCGAACGTCGAGTGGGAGATAAAGGCGACACGCGGAACGATGCCGAAGGCGCGCACCACTGCGGCGGCGCGCACCGCGATCTGAGCAAGCTCGGGCGCGTCAGGGAATTCCGCGACATTCGTATCGGCGATGAAAATCGTGCGGCCCGGCGAAAGCACGATCGACATGCCCATCATGCGCGAGCCGCGCGCGGGATCGATCACGCGGCAAACATCCTCTAGGGCAGTGGCGAAATTCCGCGTCACGCCCGTCACCATGCCGTCGGCATGGCCCAGCGCGACCATGCAGGCCGCGAAGATGTTACGGTCTTGATTGACCATGCGCTGAACATCGCGATGCAGGTAGCCGTGGCGCTGCAGCCGTTTGTAGAGATAATCCGTGTACGCCGGATTCTGATCGGAAATGCGCGCGTTGATGATGCGCAGGCGCGCGCCCTCCGGCACGCCGACGAGCGCCATGTTGCGCAAGATCTGCTCTTCGCGGCCAACCAGGATGGCTTCGCCAAGATCGAGTTCTTGAAAGGCGGCCGCGGCGCGGATGACGGCGGGCTCCTCGCCCTCGGCGAAGACGATCTGCTTCTTGGCCTGGCGGACAAAATTCTGAACGCGCTGCAACAGCGCGGCGGTGGGATCGAGACGCTGAGCCAGGCCGTTTCTGTAGGCCTCCATATCCGCGATCGGTTTCCTCGCTACGCCCGTGTCCATTGCGGCTTTCGCGACATAGGGCGGCACGTGGGAGATGAGACGCGGATCGAAGGGTGTGGGGATAATATAGTCCGGGCCGAACTTGAGACGGCGGCCGTGATAGGCGGCGGCGACCTGATCGGGCACGTCCTCCTTCGCCAGCTCCGCAAGCGCTTTTGCGGCGGCGATTTTCATCTCTTCGTTGATCGTCCGCGCACGGACATCGAGCGCGCCGCGGAAAATGTAGGGAAAGCCCAGGACATTGTTGATCTGATTGGGGTAGTCCGAGCGGCCGGTGGCGATGATCGCGTCCTTGCGGACTTCGAGCACATCCTCCGGCAAGATCTCCGGGTCCGGATTGGCCATCGGGAAGATGAGCGGCTTCTTGGCCATGGATTTGACCATGTCCTTGGTGACCGCGCCGGCGACCGAAAGGCCCATGAAGCAATCGGCGCTCTTCATCGCGTCGGCCAGGGTGCGGGCGTCGGTATCGACGGCGAAGGCGGCCTTGAATTGATCCATGCCTTTTTCGCGGCCGCGATAGATCACACCCTCGCGGTCGCAGACGAGGACGTTCTCGTGGGCGACGCCCATCGTCTTGATCAATCCGGCCACGGACAATCCCGCGGCGCCCGCGCCGTTGACGACGACCTTGATGTCCTTGAGCTTGCGGCCCGTCAGCTCGCAGGCGTTGATGAGGCCCGCGGCGGCGATGATGGCGGTGCCGTGCTGGTCATCGTGGAAGACGGGCACATCGAGCTCATCGCGCAAGCGGCTCTCGATGATGAAGCATTCAGGGCCCTTGATGTCCTCCAAATTGATGCCGCCCCAGGTCTGGCCGATATTGCGGACGGTGGTGATGAATTCCTCGACGTCCTGCGTCGTCACCTCGATGTCGATGGAATCCACGTCGGCGAAGCGCTTGAAGAGGACGCTCTTGCCCTCCATCACCGGCTTGGAGGCCATCGCGCCCAGATTGCCCAAGCCCAGGATGGCGGTGCCGTTCGAGATGACGGCCACCATGTTGCCCTTGGAGGTGTAGTCGTAGGCGGCGTCGGCGTCGCGCGCGATGGCTTTGACCGGCACGGCGACGCCCGGAGAATAGGCGAGCGAGAGATCGCGCTGCGTCGCCATCGGCTTTGTCGGCGTGACGGACAGCTTCCCGGGTTGGGGTTCGCGGTGAAAGGCAAGCGCTTCTTCGTCCGTGAAGGCGCGTTTCTCTTCGTTCATTGGAAGGCGGCTCGGCTCAAATCTGAGCGGCGCACCCTAGCCGCGCGCGCCATCGCGTCAATGCGCGCTGGCGCGTGCTATAGAGTAGGCCCATGCCCGATTCCTCAACAGGCGCGCAGAACGCGCCCGCGAAGAGCGCATCGCCCTTTCTCGCGCAGTATCTAGCGGCGAAGGAGGCGCATCCCGACGCGCTGCTCTTCTTCCGCATGGGGGATTTCTACGAACTCTTTTTCGAGGATGCCGTGCAGGCGGCGGGCGCGCTTGGCATCGCGCTGACGCGGCGGGGACAACACCAGGGCGAAGACATTCCGATGGCGGGCGTGCCGTGGCGCCAGGCGGACGCCTATTTGCTGAAGCTCATCCGCGCCGGCTTCCGCGTCGCGGTGTGCGAGCAGATGGAGGACCCCGCCGAGGCGAAGAAGCGCGGGTCGAAGTCGATCGTGCGGCGCGAAGTGGTTCGCGTGGTTACGCCCGGCACGCTCACGGAAGAAGGGCTCTTGGACGCGCGCGCAGCCAACCGGCTTGCGGCGCTTTCGTTCAACGGCGAGATGTGTGCGATTGCGTGGGCGGATATCTCCACCGGCGATCTCGAGGCGCGATCGCTGGCGGCTTCATCGCTTGCGGACGAATTGGCGGCGCTTTCACCGGCGGAATTGTTGGCGACGGAAGCGGATGGCGCACGGATGCGGTCGCTTGGGGCGGAAGCGGCCTCGGTCACGACACGGCCGGCCATCAAGGCTGATGCGCGTGCTGGGGAGCGGCGCTTGAAGGCGCTCTTCGAGGTCGCGACGCTCGATGCGTTCGGAGACTTCAGCGGCGCGGAGCTTTCCGCGCTTGGGCTGCTCATCGATTATGTTGAGTTGACGCAGGCGGGCGCCGCGCCGCGCTTGGCGCCGCCGCGGCGCGCCGGCGCGCAGGCGTTTCTAGCGATCGATCCGGCCAGCCGCGCGGCGCTCGAAATTGAGCAAAGCTTGCGCGGCTCACGCGAGGGTTCGCTGCTTGGCGCCATCGACAGGACGCTGACGGCGCCGGGCGCGCGGCTTCTCGCATCGCGCATCGCGCGGCCACTCACAGAGAAGGCTTCCATCGTCGAGCGCCTGGACGCGGTCGACTATTTCGCCACACAGCGCGAGCGGCGCCAGGCGGTGCGCAAGGAATTGCGCGAAGCCGGCGATCTGGCGCGGAGCCTCACACGGCTCTCGCTTGGGCGCGGGGGCCCACGCGATCTCGCCGCGCTGCGGGACGGTTTGCTGGCGGGAGACCGCGCCTGCGCGCGCGCCAGCGGCGTGCATGAAGAAGCGCCGGCGGAAATCGAAGCGGCGTGCCGCGCGCTTTCGCCGGCGGTCGAGACCGATCTCGCGCATCTGGCGCGCGATTTGAAGCACGCGCTGGCGGGCGAGCTTCCTTATGTGACGCGGGACGGCGGGTTCATCGCGAAGGGCTTCGACCCGACGCTGGATGAATTGCGCACGCTGCGCGACGACAGCCGTACGCTCATCGCGGCGATGCAGAACGACTACGCGCAGCTTGCCGACATCGCCTCGCTCAAGCTCAAGCACAATTCGATCCTCGGCTATCATATCGAGGTGACCGCGAAACAGGCCGAGGCGCTGATGCGGGCGCCGCTCAATGCGCGGTTCATTCACCGGCAGACCAACGCCAATTCGGTGCGTTTCACGACAAATGAACTGATTGAACTCGACGGCAAGATCACGCGGGCGGGGGAGGCGGCTCTGGCGCGCGAGATCGCGCTTTTCGCGGCGTTCGCGGAGCGGGCGGCGGCGCTCGCAGCGAAGATCCGCGCGGCATCGGATGCGTTGGCGGTGCTCGACGTCGCCTGCGCGCTGGCCGAATGGGCCGAAGACGTCGGTGCGACGCGGCCAGAAATCGACGCGACGCGCGCGCTCATCGCGGAGGGCGCGCGTCATCCGGTCGTGGAGGCCGCGCTCAAACGCGAAGGCAAAGGCTTCACGGCGAACGATGCGAGACTCGATGGCGAGGGGAAGGCGGGCGCGCGGCTTCTGCTCGTCACCGGGCCGAACATGGCGGGGAAGAGCACGTATCTTCGCCAGATCGCGCTGCTTGCCGTGCTGGCGCAGGCGGGGAGTTTTGTTCCTGCGCGGCGCTTGCGGCTTGGGCTGGTCGATCGGCTCTTTGCGCGCGTGGGCGCGAGCGACGATCTCGCGCGCGGGCGCTCAACGTTCATGACCGAGATGGTGGAGACAGCGGCCATCCTTCACCAAGCCGGGCCACGATCGCTTGTTGTGCTGGATGAGATCGGGCGCGGCACCGCGACGTTCGATGGGCTCGCGATTGCGTGGGCCGTGAGCGAGCATTTGCATGACATCAACGAAGCGCGCGCGGTGTTCGCGACGCACTATCACGAACTCACCGTGCTGCCGGAGCGGCTCGGCGCCTGCGCGAACGCGCACCTCAAGGCGAAGGAGTGGAAGGGCGACCTCGTCTTCTTGCACGAAGTTGCGCCGGGCGCGGCGGATCGTTCGTACGGCATCCAGGTCGCGAAACTCGCGGGGGCGCCAAAGAGCGTCGTGGAACGCGCGCGTGCGGTTCTGTCGCGGCTCGATTCCGGCAAGAGCGGACGAAACGCGGAGCTTGCCGAGGCGCTGCCGCTCTTTGAAAGCATTCCCGAAGAGATCGAACCGTCAAAGATAGAAGAAGAGCTCGCCGTGCTGGACGTGGATGGCTTGAGTCCGCGCGCTGCGCAGGAAGCGCTCTACCGGCTCAAAGAGATGCTCAAGTCCAGGAAGGAATGACGCAACAGAAAAGCGCCCCGCGGCGGGCGCTCTGGTTTGGGACGTTCGTTCGAGGATTAGCGGCGCGGCAGCGGTTGCTGGCCTTGCTGCGGGAGATTTTCTTGCGGGAGCCCCGAAGCCTCCTCGATCTGGTGGCGGGCGTCCTGGATGGCTGCGCCGCGGGCCAGCGCGTCCTGCGCCAAAGGAAGCGTCGCCACCGAGGCGACATACATGACGTAACCGCCGATGCAGATTCCAGCGACCAGGCCGGCGATGCCCCACTTGGTCGCGGCGAACCAATAGGCCGAAGCCCGTTCGCGCTGGATCTGCGAGCGAAGAATGCGCTCCTCTAGGAGCATACCCTGCCGGTCTCCGGCGTCCACGGGCCGGATGCGCACACCGTCATCGACGGTGGCGAGGCGGGTGTTGCGCGCTTGCGCCATCGAGCTGCACTCCATGCCGCCGGCGCCGGCGCGGACCAGCCCGCGCCAAAAGTCCCGGCCCCGTCACACAGCGGTCAATTCGGGCGAGTTTGCGTCCAAACCCATTGACGCTCACTTCATGACTGAAGCGTAAGCATCGTTCATTCGCCGCGTGACTGTGCCAAAGTAAGCGTATGGCTGACCGGATCAAGCCCGCCCGCATCGAGGATGTGGTGGATGGCGCGCGTTTGCGCACGCTGCTCTCGGCGGCGGCGCTCGATCATATCGGAGATCAAACGGCCCTGACGCGGCGTGCGCGCGAGTTGATCCACGGCGCGCTCTTCCGCGGCCGCTCGATCGCCAAGGAGCGGCTCGAAGAAGGCGACAACGGATTTGCGGTGGCGCGGCTGCTGGCAAAGGTGGCGAATGTCGCGATCGCGGCGCTCTACGACTTCACGACCGTGCACATCTTTCGCTCGCGCAACCCGACGGCGGGGGAGCGCTTCGCGGTCGTGGCGGTCGGGGGCTATGGGCGCGGCGAGCTTGGGCCGTCGAGCGACATCGATCTTCTGTTCCTGCGCGCCTATAAGCAGACGCCGTGGGCCGAGAGCGTCACCGAGTACATGCTCTACATGTTGTGGGACATGGGCCTCAAAGTGGGACACTCGTCACGCACGATCGAGGAATGCCTGAAGCTCGCGCGCGGCGATCACACGATCGAAACGGCGCTTCTGGAAATGCGGTTCGTCGCGGGCGATCAGAGCCTCTTCGATGAATTGCGGGTGCGCTTCCGAAGGGACGTCGTCGAGCCTGGGCACGCTCAATTCATCGCCGCCAAACTCAAAGAACGCGACGAGCGGCATCTGCGCGCCGGCGCTTCGCGCTACATGGTCGAGCCCAATGTCAAGGAGGGCAAAGGGGGCTTGCGGGATCTGCACACGCTCTTCTGGCTGGCGCGGCATGTCTATGGCCATGAACGCGGCGTCGAGTATGTGCGCAACGGGGTGTTCAGTTTCGAAGAGGGACGGCGTTTCCGGCGTGCGCTCGAATTCTTCTGGACGGTGCGGTGTCATCTTCACTTCGTGACCGGGCGTGCGGAGGAGCGGCTCACCTTCGACCTTCAGCCCGAGATCGCCGCGCGGATGGGCTATGAGGGGCGCTCCGGCCAACAGGGCGTCGAGCGCTTCATGAAGCGCTATTTCCTGATGGCGCGCGATGTCGGCGCTCTCACGCGCACGCTCTGCGCAAAGCTTGAAACAGATCACGCCAAGATGAGCCCCAAGGGATTGTCGCGGCTCTTGCCGCAAAGCTGGTGGCCGCAGGCGACGCTCGATGCGCCAGGCTTCAAGATCGAGGGCGGGCGCCTCGATGTCGTTTCGCTCGAAACGCTGGACGATCCGGTCAATCTCATCCGCATTTTCGAGATCGCCGATCAGCGCGATCTCGACATTCAGCCGTCGCTCTTTGGCGATGTGCAGAAGCGACTGCGCAAGATCACCCCCGCGGTTCGCCGCGATCCCGCAGCGGTCTCTTCGTTTCTCAGTGTCGCGGCGTCGAAGCGCAATCCGGCGGCAGCGCTCAGGCTGATGAACGAAGCGGGCGTGTTGGGGCGGTTCGCGCCGGAATTCGGGCGCATCGTGGCGCAGATGCAGTTCAACATGTACCACCACTTCACGGTGGACGAGCACACGTTGCGCGCCATCGAGATCATTTCTGAAATCGAAAAGGGCCGCTTCCAGGAAGACCACCCGCTCGCGACGGAAATTTTCCCAAAGATCGTCAACCGGCGCGCGCTCTACCTGGCGATGCTCTTTCACGATACCGGCAAGGGCATCGGCGATCAGCAGGAGATGGGAGAGAAGGCCGCGCACGCGGCCGGCAAGCGCATGGGTCTGCCCGAGGAGGAGGTCGAGCTCATCGGCTGGCTCATCCGGCACCATCTGGAGATGAGCGATTTCGCCCAGAAGCGTGACATCGGCGATCCGCGCACGATCATGCAATTCGCGCAATTGGTGGGAACCGTGGAGCGTTTGCGATTGCTCCTTGTGCTGACGGTCGCGGATATTCGAGCCGTGGGCCCCGGCGTGTGGAACGGCTGGAAGGGCCAATTGCTGCGCGATCTTTACGGACTCACCGAAGCCGCGCTGCAAGGCGGGCGTACCGACGAAGAGGCCGTGCGCGAGCGGCTGGCTGTGCAGGCGGGCGAAGCGAAAGCGCGGCTGGCCGAGGCGATCGGGGCGACGACGGAAGCGCGCATGCGCGGCTTCTTGGCGTCGCTCGAAGATTCCTACTGGCTCTCGTTCGATTCCGAAGCGCTCGTCTGGCACGCACAAGAGATCGACGCCGCGCTCGAACAGCACAAGACGATCCACGCCGCGGCGCGGCCGCGCGCCAAGCGCGGCGCGACGGAGATTCTCGTATTCGCGCCGGACCGCACCGGACTTTTTGCTTCGCTTGCGGCAGCGTTCGCCGCGTGCGGCGCCGACATCGCGGATGCGCGCGTGAACACGACGCGCGACGGCAAGGCGTTCGACGTTTTTTCAGTGCAAACCGTGGAGGGACATCCGTTCGGGCTCGACGATCCGGCGGCGCTGGGCGCGTTGCTGCAGAGGCTGACGCGCGCGGCGAGTGAGAACGCGGCGATTCCCGAGGCGCCCAAGCCTTCGCGGCGCGCGGCGGCGTTCGCGATCGAACCCTGGGTGCGCGCGGACAATGCGATGACGCCGGGGGCCACCGTGCTTGAAGTTTCAGGGCGGGACCGGCCGGGGCTGCTGGCGGCGCTCGCGGGCGTCATTGCCGAGGCCGGAATTTCGATCGATTCCGCACACATCGATTCTTACGGCGAGCGGGTGGCGGACGCGTTCTATGTGCGGGCGCCAGGCGGCGGGCAGCTTTCGACGGCCAAGGTTGAACCGTTGCGCGCCAAGCTGCTTGAAGCGTTGCGCGCCGGAGAGCCGGCGGCGCCATCCGATCCGGCGCGGCGCGCGCTGGCGGTGGCGCAATCCTCCGATGCGCGCTAAAGCGCGCCGCTCATGAGTCTCGCGCGCAACACAGCTGTCATCGGCGGCTTGACGCTTATCTCCCGCGTGCTGGGCTTCGCGCGCGATCTCGTGCTGGCGGCGGCGCTCGGGGCCGGGCCGATCGCGGACGCGTTTTTCGCGGCGCTCAGATTTCCCAATCTCTTCCGGCGGCTCTTCGCGGAAGGCGCGTTCAGCCAAGCGTTCGTGCCCGTCTACGCCAAGACGCTTGCATCCGACGGCGCGGAAGCGGCCGACCGCATGGCGCGCGAGGCGCTCTCCATCTTGCTCGTCGTCACGACCGCGCTTTCAGCGCTCGCAATCGTCTTCATGCCGTGGATCAACCGCGTGCTCTTCGCCGGCTATGTGGACGACCCGCAAACCTTTGGACTGGCGACACTGCTCACGCAGCTGACGATGCCCTATCTGGTGGCGATGAGCGTTGCGACGCTCTTCTCGGGCGTGCTGAACGCGCGCGGACGTTTCTTCGTCGCGGCGGCGGCGCCCATTCTACTCAATCTCTCGCTGCTCGTCGGCGTCTGGCCCTTCCGCGACAATCCAGAACAAGCCGCGATCTCAGCGGCGATCGCGGTTTCCGTTTCCGGCCTGCTGCAAGCCATTTGGGTGTGGCTCGGCGCGAAACGCGCGGGCGCCCAAGCCGCGCCGACGGCGCCCCGCATCACGCCGAACGTCAAGCGCATCGTCGCGCTCGCCGTTCCAGGCGCGATCGCGGGTGGGGCGCTGCAGATCAACGTGATGGTGAGCCAGGCGCTCGCTTCGTTCGAGGCCGGCGCGATCACCTATCTCAACGTGGCGGACCGGCTCTATCAATTGCCGCTCGGGTTGATCGGCATCGCGGTCGGCGTGGCGATGCTGCCCCGGCTTTCGCGGCTGGTGCAGGAGAACGACACGGTCGGCGCCAAGGGCGCGCTCGATGAAGCAGTCGCGCTGGCGATGGCGTTCACGCTGCCGGCGGCGGCGGCGATCCTCGCGATCCCGGCATTCTTGATCGACGGGCTCTTTGCACGCGGCGCCTTCACCAGCGAAGATGCGCGCAATGTCGGCCTCGCGCTCTTCCACTATGGTTGGGGCGTGCCGGCGTTCGTGCTCGCAAAAGTCTATGCGCCGGCTTTCTTCGCGCGCGAGGATACGCAGGCGCCCATGCGCTACGCGATCATCTCGATGGCGCTCAATGTGGCGATCGGCGCGGGGCTCTTCTTCGGGTTTCGTGCGCTCGGCGCGCCCGGATTTCCAGGGCTCGCCATCGGCACGAGCGCGGCGGCGTGGGTGAATGTGCTGCTGATGATCCGCACGCTGACGAAACGGGACGCATACGGCCCGACGGCGGGCGCGTACGGCCGGCTCTTGCGCGCGGGAGCGGCGACAACTGTTCTCTTCGGGGCGCTCTTTGTAGCGGGCCAACAGCGGGACGCGCTTGAGGCGGTGGTCGGCTCGAAGGAGGCTGCGGTGGCGCTCGCCATCTTTGGCGGCGGCACGCTCTATTTCCTCTGCGCGTTTCTTTTCCGGGCGGTGACGTTCTCGGAGCTTCGCGCCGCGTTCCGGCGCGAGCGGGGCGGGAGCGATTCCGGCGCGGGTAGCGCGGCCTTGCCCGGCGGGCCCGACTGACTTAGACGCGCCCTCCGATGAGCGATCAGCCGCCGCCCGCCTACAAAGGCCCCGAGCGCGTGTTTTCCGGCATGCAGCCGACGAACGGCTTGCATCTCGGCAATTATCTTGGCGCGCTCGTCAAATTCGTGGCGCTGCAGGAGAAGCACACCTGCATCTATTGCGTGGTCGATCTGCACGCGATCACGGCCGATCTCGATCCCAAGCTGCTTGCCTCCAACACGCGGGAAGTGGCGGCGGCCTACCTCGCGGCCGGCGTCGATCCCAAGCGTTCGATCATTTTCGTGCAGTCGGCCGTTCAGGCGCACACGGAGCTCGCGTGGATCTTCAATTGCGTCGCGCGCATGGGCTGGCTCGAGCGGATGACGCAATTCAAGGACAAAGCCGGCAAGCATGCGGAGCGGATGAGCGTGGGGCTCTTCGACTATCCGGTGCTGCAGGCTGCGGACATTCTTGCGTACAAGGCGACACACGTGCCCGTCGGCGAAGATCAGAAGCAGCATCTCGAGCTCTCTCGGGACATCGCGCAGAAGTTCAACAACGATTTCGATGCGCCGGGCTTCTTCCCTCTGCCTGAGCCGCTGATTCAGGGCCCCGGCGCGCGGATCATGAGCTTGCGCGATGGTTCGAAGAAAATGTCGAAGTCGGATCTCTCCGATCAGTCGCGCATCAATCTGACGGATAGCGCCGACGTCATCGTCTCGAAGATCAAGAAAGCGACGACCGATCCTCATCCCTTGCCCGAGAGCAAGGAGGGTCTCGAAGGGCGGCCCGAGGTGGAAAACCTCGTCGGCATTTATGCCGCGATATCGGGTCAAAGCGCGGAGCAAGTGCTCGGCGAATGGGGCGGCAAGGGATTCGGCGCTTTCAAGCCCGCGCTCGCGGATCTGGTTGCGGGCAAGCTTGCACCGATCGCAGACGAGATGCGGCGGCTCATCGCCGCGCCGGATCATCTCAACTCCATTCTGCGCGACGGCGCCGCGCGCGCGGATGCGATCGCGGCGCCGATCATGGACGACGTGCGCAAGATTGTCGGCTTCTGGCGCTAATTCTCCCCACGCATTGAGGCGTTTATGCGGGCATGCGCCGCAGCGACGCGCCCGCGCGCGCGGCTAATCTCGCGGCAAGACTCCGGAGACGCGCCATGCGCATTCTGATCGCAACCCTGCTTTCCGTTGCTGCGGCGAGTTTCGTTCACCTCGTTTCGTCGCGCGCGGAAGCGCACGAATATTCGATCGGCGCGCTCACGATCGAGCACCCGACGTTGCTGCCGCCGCCGGCGAGCCGGGCGGCGACTGCCGGCTATCTCGTCATTGTCAATAATGGCGACGGCGCGGACCGCCTTCTCTCGGCGACGAGCCCCGACGCCGAGCGCATCGAAATCCATCAAACCAGCATCGCGGCCGATCTCAGCGTGCACATGATCGAGGCGCGCGACGGGGTTCCCATTCTTCCGCATGGGCGGACGGTGTTCGAATCGGGCGGACTTCACCTGATGGTGATTGGGCTCCGCCGCGCGCTTGCCGAAGGCGACAGCATCGCGATCACCTTGCGCTTTGAGGATGCAGGCGAAGTTGCGGTGCGCGCGAATGTCGAGCGGCCCCGCGCCGGCGCGCACGATCACGACAATCATGGCGGACACGGCCGCTAAATCCGCCTAAGGCGCACTGGATGCGCCTCAACCGATTCTACCGCGGGCTCCGGGACGCCGTCCGGCGTGCGCCGCGACTCGGCCTGCGCCGGCGTTTCGTGCGCTGGGCGCGGATGAGCATCGCGTTCGCGCTGACGATCGGCGTCATCGCGTTGATCGCAGCGTTCGTCGTTGCGGCGCGGAGCGGCGTTCATGCGATCGATTCCGCGATCGCATTGGAAGTCGAGCCGGGGCGTTCGGCGTCGGTCCAGGCGGTCGAACGCGTGTTCGCCCTAAGCGCGGACGACGAGAGCGCCTTCGACGAAGCGCGGCTCTTCGCGCCCGCCGCGCAGCTGAGGCGCGAGCGGCTCTTTCAAGCCGGCGCCGAAGAGGCCGCGATCGCATTTCTAGGAGAAGTCGAAGTCGCCGCGGGCGCGGAGGCGCCGGCGCTGCTTGAGTTGCGCGCGGAGTTGGAGACGGATGGAACACTCGACCGGGGGCGCATCCGGGAAGCGCTTTCGCGGCTCGCGGCGGCCGCCGCGCGGGGCGATGTGCGGCTGCGCGCGATGCAGGCGTCGCTCACCGAGATTGCGCTCGCGCGACTCGGCGCGCGCCAAAGAGCGCTTTCCGCGCGGGTCGCCGAAAGTGGGCGGCTCTTTACGTCGGACGAGGACGAACGCGCCTTCTACGGCGCCCGCGGCGAGGCCTATGCCTGGGCGCTGACGCTGCGCGGCGCGGCGCGCGATTTCGGCGCGCGCTTTCCCGAAGCAGCGCTCGGGGCGCTCGATCGCGCGGGCGCCTACCAGCCGCTCTTCGTGATGAACGGATCGCGCGGCGCGGCGCTCGTTCCCAACCACCTAGCCATTCTTGCGCTAGACCTTGCGGACGCGGAGGCGGCGCTTGCTCAATAGAGCGGCTTCGGCGACGATCAGGCCATGAGCGCAGGCTTCAAATTTCTCGTCATCGCCGACGAGAGCCCGGAGTTTCCGGCGGCGCTCTTCTATGCGGCGCTGCGCGCGAAATTCTCGGGGAGCGCCGTCGTGATGCTGCGCGTGGTGGAGCCGACGGAGCCGGCTGAATGGGTGTCGGTTTCGGAAGAGATTCGCCGCCAGGCCGCTGAGGCCGCCGAGGCGCTCACGCAGCGCCTCGCCGCGGAAGTCTGGGCCGAGACGGGGCTCACGGTCGAAACCGTCATCCGCGAGGGCGATCTCAAAGGCGAGATCAAGCGGCTCATCGAGGAAGACAAGGCGATCAAGATCGTGACGCTTGCGGCGGGCGCCGGGCAAAGCGGGCCTGGGCCGCTCGTTTCCTCCTTGGCGCGGGGCACGTCGCTCGCCGGGCGCGCGATTCCGGTGCTGGTGGTGCCGGGCGCGCTGTCCAAGGACGAGATCAAGGCGCTGGCGGAGCCCTTGGCCGCCGGTTGACCGCGCACGGCGATGAGCCCACTTGAAGCGAATGTTCATCCAAACGGAATCCACGCCTAATCCGCAGACGCTCAAATTTTTGCCCGGACGCGATGTGCTTGGGCAGGGCGGGCGCGAATTCGCAAACGCAGAGGCGGCGCACGCCTCGCCGCTCGCGGAAGCGGTGTTCGCCGTCGAAGGCGTGAAGCGCGTTTATCTCGGGCCGGATTTTCTCACCGCGACGAAGGACGAAGGCGAGGAATGGGCGCACCTGAAGCCCGCAATCCTTGCAGCCATCATGGACCATTTCGTCGCGCAGCGGCCGGTGCTTGCCGCGGGCGCGAGCGCGGCCGCCGACGAAGAGGAAGACGATACGGTCTATGAAGGCGAGGCCGCCGAGATCGTGGCGCAGCTCAAGGACCTAATCGACACGCGCATACGCCCGGCCGTCGCGCGCGACGGCGGCGACGTGCTCTTCCATTCCTGGGACCACGACGATGGGATCGTGCGGCTCACTATGCGCGGCGCGTGCGCGGGATGTCCCTCGTCCGCGATGACGCTCAAGCAGGGCATCGAGAACATGCTGCGGCACTACGTGCCGGAAGTGAATCGCGTGGAGCAGGCGTTCTAGGCATGCGCGGCAACGCGCCTCGATGATCATCATGGGTATCGATACGGCGCTCGACGCCTGCTCGATCGCGCTCGTGCGCGGCGGCGAGACGCTGGCTCATCTTTCGGAAGCGATGCAGCGTGGGCAAGCCGAGCGCATCGCACCGATGGCGCGCGCAGCGATGGCGACGGCGGGGATTGCTTTTTCCGAGATCAACCGCGTCGGCGTGACAGTTGGGCCGGGGAGCTTCACGGGCGTACGCGTGGGCCTCGCTTTCGCGCGCGGACTAGCGCTGGCGCTTTCAGTTCCGTGCCTTGGCGTGTCGACGCTTGAAGCGCTCGCGTTGGCGCAAGGCGCTGACGGCCTGCGCGGCGGAGTCATCGCCACGCCCGGCGCGCTCTATGGCGCGCTCTATAAAGCCGGAGCGGTTGTCATCGCGCCCAAGCGGTTCGAGACGATCGAGGAGTCCGCGGCGGCCTTCGCGGCTGCGGCCGCGGGACGCTCGTTTTCGCTCGCAGGCCCGGGCGCGGCGGCGCTCGCAGCGACGATCGACAATGCGGAGGCGCGCGAGCGCGCCGCCGCCGACGCGGCGTTCTTGGCGAAGCATGCGGCATCGCTCGATCCCGCCGCGCATCCGCCCGGGCCGCAATATCTGCGCGCAGCGCTGCTCACGTGAGCCTTGCGATCAGATCCGCGCGGGATTGGAGCGCAACGGCGCTCGCCGCGACCCATGCACAGTGCTTCGCGCGCGGGTGGAGCGCAGATGAGATCGACGCGCTCTTGATGTTGCCGAACGTGATCGCGTTCGCGACAGGGGATCAGGAGCTCACGGGTTTCATCCTGACGCGCGTTCAAGCGGACGAAGCCGAAATTGTGACATTGGCCGTCGCACCCGCGTCACGGCGCCAAGGCGCGGGGCGTGCGTTGACAGCACAAAGCATGGCGGCCGCGCGCGCAGTGGGCGCGGCGACGATGTTTCTTGAGGTGGAGGCAGGGAACACGGCCGCGCGCGGGCTCTATGAGTCGTTGGGATTCGAAGAGGCGGGTGTGCGGCGCGGCTATTACACAACGCCGGAAGGACCGCGCGACGCGCGCGTGATGCGAGCGAATCTTAGCTGAAACCAGCGCGGATTCTGGACACGCGGCGCGCGAGCGCGCATATCTCCGGCATGGACCGGATCGAAAAACTCTGCGTCGAAAAGGGGATGCGAATGACGGAGCAGCGGCGCGTCATCGCGCGCGTGCTTTCCGTGTCGAAAGACCATCCCGACGTTGAGGAATTGCATCGCCGCGCCGTGGCGATCGATCCGCATATTTCGATCGCGACGGTTTACCGGACGGTGCGGCTGTTCGAAGAGGCGGGGATTCTCGAACGGCACGATTTCCGCGACGGGCGCTCGCGCTACGAGGAAATGCCCGAGACGCATCACGATCACCTCATCGACATGAAGACCGGCCAGGTCGTCGAGTTCGTGGACGAGGAGATCGAGCGGCTGCAAAAGATCATCGCCGAACGGCTTGGCTACCGGCTCGTCGATCATAGACTTGAACTCTACGGCGTGCCGCTCGAAGATGCGCCGCGCAAGGCCGCCAAGCGCGGGTAGCGCCAGGAACGCTCAGGCACTAGGATCGGGCCTCGTTTCAGATCGCGGTTGAAAACACTTTCATGGGCACGCCCGGCGAGGCCAGACGCCTCAAGCGCCTCTTCATCGACACCTATGGCTGCCAGATGAACGTGTACGATTCCGAGCGTATGCGCGATGTGCTGGCGCCGCTCGGCTACACCAGCACGAATGCGCCTGAGGAGGCCGACCTCGTCATTCTCAACACGTGCCACATTCGTGAGAAGGCCACGGAGAAGGTGTTCTCGGAAATTGGGCGGCTGCGGCAGATCAAGGAAGCGCGGCGTGCGGAAGGCGGCGATCTGACGATCGCGGTGGCGGGGTGCGTCGCGCAGGCCGAAGGGGAGGAGATCGTTCGCCGCGCGCCGGCGGTCGATCTCGTCGTCGGCCCGCAATCCTATCACAAGCTGCCGGAGCTCATCGCGAGGGCGGCGCGCGCCAAGGGTGCTGCGCTCGAGACCGAATTCACGGCGGAGAAAAAGTTCGACGCGCTGCCAAAGCGCTCGGCGGACGGCGTCTCGGCGTTTCTCTCCGTGCAGGAAGGCTGCGACAAGTTCTGCACGTTCTGCGTGGTGCCCTATACGCGCGGCGCCGAATTCTCGCGCCCGGTCGCGGATGTGATCGCGGAGGCGCGCGCGTTGGCCGACCAGGGCGTGCGGGAGATCACGCTGATCGGGCAGAACGTCAACGCCTATCACGGCGGAACCGATCTCGCGGGACTCATCGAGGCCGTTGCGCGGATCGAGGGCGTAGCGCGCATTCGCTATACGACAAGCCATCCGCTGGAGATGGATGACGAGCTGATCGCACTGCACGGCGGCGAGCCCAAGCTCATGCCGTATCTACATCTGCCTGTTCAGTCGGGCTCGACGCGCATTTTGAAGGCGATGAATCGGCGCCACAGCGCCGACGACTATCTGACGATTGCCGCAAAGCTCAGAGCGGCGCGCGCCGACATCGCGCTTTCGACCGATTTCATCGTCGGCTTTCCAGGCGAGCGGGAGCAGGAATTCGAGGAGACGCTCGCGCTCGCGCGTGCGATCGGCTTTGCATCAGCATACTCGTTCAAATATTCGCGCCGGCCCGGCACGCCCGCTTCGGCGATGCAGGGGCAGGTGGCTGAAGACGTGAAGGCAGAGCGGCTCGCGCGCCTGCAGGGGGTCCTCTTCGAGCGGCAACGCGCGTTCAACGCATCGTGCATAGGGCGCGAGCTTGACGTGCTCGTCGCGCAGAGGGGGCGCAAAGCCGGCCAAATCCATGGGCGCAGCCCCTATATGCAGAGCGTGCATTTCGCAGGCGACGCCGCCCAGATCGGACAAATTGTCCGTGTACGGATCAAAGCGGCTTCGCAAAACTCGTTGACGGGCGCGGCGCTCCAAGCGGCGGCGGCATGAGCGGCGCACGCGAGGATCTGAAGCACGTCATCCGGTTCGACGACGTCGAGACCGCGCAAGCCGTGGCGGGGCCGCTTCACCGGCACCTCGCGCTCATCCAGGAAGCGTTTCGAGATCGAAGCGCCGCGCGCGGCAAGCCGAGCTACAATGTGGTGATCGACGCGCGCGGCAGCGAAGTGACGCTTTCGGCGCCAGCGGGCGCGGAGAACGACCTCAAGCGCGCACAACGGATTGTCGAGACGCTCATCGAGCAGGCGCGCCTCAAGCGCCGCATCGGCGAGAGCGAAGTCCTGGCCGCGATCGCTTTTTCGGAACCCGGCGAAGAGGCGCAACCGGTGCGCGGGTTGCCGCAACTTGGGGGCCTGACGCTCAGGACGCCACGGCAAATGCACTACGCCGAGGCGCTGCGCGACGAGGCGCTCGATCTCATTTTCGGCGTCGGCCCCGCCGGCACCGGCAAAACCTTTCTGGCGGTGGCGGCCGCGGTCGAGGCGATGAAGCAAGAGCGCGTCGATCGCATCGTGGTGACGCGCCCAGCCGTCGAGGCCGGCGAAAAGCTCGGCTACCTGCCGGGCGACCTCGCGGAGAAGGTCGATCCCTATCTGCAACCCATCTGGGACGCTTTCCGCAGCCAGATGGGCGAGACGGACCTGCGCAACAGACGCGACCGGCGGCAAATCGAGGTCGCGCCGCTTGCCTTCATGCGCGGGCGCACTCTGTCGAACGCTTTCGTGATCGTGGATGAAGCGCAGAACGCTACAATCCTTCAAATGAAGATGGTGCTGACGCGCCTGGGCGAGGGCTCGCGGATGGTGGTGACGGGCGATCCCTCGCAGAGCGATCTTCCGCGTTCGGACCATTCCGGACTCGCGCATGCGCTCAAGATTCTCGATGGGCTCGACGGCGTCGAGATCATCCGCTTCGGCACGCAGGACGTTGTGCGACACCGCCTCGTGGCCCGCATCATTCAGGCTTATGACAGCGACGAGGCCGCGCGCGCGGGGGGCGGGTGAATGGTCGTTGAGGCTCTCGTCGCGGACGCCCGGTGGGATGGCGCGCTTGGCGAGGCGCCGGAGCGTTTCGCGGCGCGGGTGCTGGCTGCGGCGAGCGCCGCGGAGTCTCGCGACGGCGAAGTCTCGATTGCGTTCGGAGACGACGCGATGCTGCACGCGCTCAATTTCGCGCATCGCGGCCAGGACAAGGCGACGAACGTTTTGTCGTTTCCCGCCGCCGCGCCGGGCGACCTGCTCGGCGACGTGGCGCTTGCCTACGAGACGCTCGCGACGGAAGCGCAGACGCAGGGAAAGACTTTCGCGGCGCATGCCGCGCATCTTCTGGTGCACGGGTTTCTTCATCTTTTGGGCTATGATCATGAAACTGACGCCGACGCCGCGCGCATGGAGGCGCGCGAACGCGCTATATTGGCGGACCTTGGCGTTGCCGATCCGTACGCGGCCGATGAGACCTAACGCGAATTATGGCTGACCTTCCCGAACCCTCCGAACCTCCATCGCGATCGCGCGCAAGCCTTTGGCGAAGGCTGGCGCGCCGAATCATTCATGCCGGGGGCGGCGTCGGCGGCGACGTCGCGGCCGCGCTCGCCGACCGCGAAGAACGCGGCGAAGCGATGGAGACCGCGCAAAAGGACATGATCCTCAAAGCGGCGTGGTTCGACCGGCTGCGCGTGGAGGACGTGATGCGGCCGCGTGCGGACATCATTGCGATCGAAGCAGCGGCGACGCTTGGCGAGGCCGCCCACGCCTTTTCGGAAAGCCAGCACTCGCGGCTCCCCATCTTCCGCGAGACGCTCGACGATCCGCTGGGCTTCGTCCACGTGCGGGATGTGTTGGCGCTGCTGGCGCCCGACGATGAGGGGGAGGCGAAGGCCAAGTTCTCAGACCGCGTGCTTACGCGCATCAAGCGCGACATTCTCTACGTGCCGCAGTCAATGAAGCTCTCCACGCTGTTCTTGAAGATGCAGTCGAGCCGGATACATCTTGCGCTCGTCGTCGATGAGTATGGCGGGACCGACGGGCTCGTCTCGATGGAGGATCTGGTTGAACAGATCGTCGGTGAAATCGAAGACGAACACGATGAGGATTCTGGCCTCATCCAGCAGAAGCCCGGCGGTGCGATCGAAGCGGATGGGCGCGCCGAGATCGACAAGCTGGAGCAGGCCGCCGGCGCAAGCCTGGCGCTGCCAGAACATGAAGACGAGTTCGACACTGCCGGCGGGCTCGCTGTAGCGCTTGCCGGGCGGGTGCCGGAACGAGGCGAGATCCTGCGCCATCCGGCCGGATTCGACATCGAAATCGTCGATTCCGATCCGCGCCGGGTGAAGCGGGTGCGTGTTCGCGCGGCCCCGCCTGGGGCACAAAGCGGGGAGCAAGCCGCGCCGGCTGCTTGACGCGGCGCGCCCACTGGGGCCCAAGGACGCATGTCCCAAAAACCGAGCGTGGGAGCGGACAGCGCGGCGCGCGCGCCTTGGGGCGTGCGGCGTTTGGCGGCCTGGGCCGCCGCGCTTGAGGGTTGGCGCGGCCACCTCGCGACCGCCGGGGCCGGGGCGCTCGCGACGCTTGCGCATGCGCCGTTTCACCTCGTTCCGGCGTTCCTGATCGGGATCGCCGTCCTCGTCTGGCGGCTCGACGGCGCCGCGACGCGCCCGGCCAAGCGACGCGCCGCATTCGCGGCGGGATGGTGGTTTGGCGCGGGCCATCTGGTGAGCGGGCTCTATTGGGTGAGTTCGGCGTTTCTCGTCGATTCCAGCACCTACGGGCCGCTCTGGGGCGTTCCGGCGGCGCTGGCCTTGGGCGGGGGGCTCGCGCTCTTCTGGGGCGGCGCGTGCGTCCTGGCGATCGGCTTCTGGACGCCTGACTGGCGGCGCGCCGCGACGCTGGCGCTGGCGCTGGCGCTCAGCGAGTATTTGCGCGGGCATCTGTTCGGCGGATTGCCGTGGAATCTGCCCGGCTACATCTGGCCCGCCGGCGGAGCGGTTTCGCAACTCGCGTCGGTGGCCGGCATCTACGGGCTTACCGCGCTAACGCTCCTGCTCGCGGCGCTGCCGGCGACCATCGCAGATGCCGGCGCCAATCTGGGGCGACGCCTACTCCCGGCGCTGTCGGGCGCGCTCGCCTTAGGGCTGGTTTGGGGCTTTGGCGCGCAGCGTCTCGCGGCGGCGCCGGACGAAGTGGGTGACAACCCGATCGTGCGGGTGGCCGATGCGGGCGTCTCGCAGCGCGACAAATGGCAGCGCCGGCCCGATCAGGAATGGCGGATGTTGGCGCGCTACGAGGCCGTGTCGGGCGCGGCGGACGAGAGCGACGCACAGATACTCATCTGGCCTGAAGGCGCGATTCCGACCGTGAACGCGTTCCTGCTTGAGAACGACGAGATGCTCGCCGCGCTCGGCGCCTTCCTCGGCGACCGCGCGCTCGTGCTCGGCTTTTCGCGTCGCGCGCAGGACGGCGCCGGCGCCGTGCACTATTTCAACTCGGCGGGAATCATCGACGGCGTTTCAGGGCGCACGCGGCTCGGGCAAATCTACGACAAGAACAGATTGGTGCCCTTCGGCGAGTTCATTCCGCTGTGGGGGCTATTCAGCAATCTCAATATTGCGCCGCTGCAGCAGATCGGCGCTGGATTCTCGCCAGGGGGGCCGCCTGTTCGGCTTATCATGCCGGAAGGCCCGCCGGCGGTCATTCTCATCTGTTACGAGGCAATCTTTCCTGGCCTCACGCCGCGCGGCGGCGATCGCCCAGGATGGATCATCAATGTGACGAACGACGCCTGGTTCGGCGCGGGCACAGGGCCTTGGCAGCACTACAATCAAGCGCGCTACCGCGCGATCGAGGAAGGGCTGCCGCTGGCGCGCGCGGCGTCAGGAGGCGTTTCCGCGATCGTGGACGCCTATGGGCGGCGCGTGGCCGAGACCGGGCTCGACGGGGGCGCGGCGGAGGCGCAATTGCCTCCGGCCATTTCCGCGCCACTTTATGCGCAGCTAGGGTATCTCCTGACGCCGCTTGTGTTTTTTGGGATTCTCGCGTTGAGGCTTTGGCCCTCGCGGGGAGTGAGGGTGAGAAACGACGATGAATGATGAACGCACCGCCAACGCCGTCGATAAACGGATCGGCCAAAAGGTCCGCACGCGCCGGCTTGAGGTGAGCATGAGTCAGGAGCGTCTCGCCGAACTCTTGGGCGTCACATTCCAGCAAGTGCAGAAATACGAGAAGGGCGTGAACCGGATCGCGGCCTCACGGCTCTTCGACATAGCGGGCGCGCTCGACGTGCCGGTGGCGCACTTCTTCGACGGTCTTGCTTCTGCGCGCGCTGGGGTCGCCGAAGGCAAGGCGGATTCCTTCCTTTACGACACGCTCTCGACACCCGAAGGGCTGCAGCTCGTCTCCATGTTTGCGTCGATCAAGAACCCACGCATCCGGCGGCGCGTCTTGGATCTCGTGCGGGCGCTCACCGAGGAAGAGGCGGAAGCCGAGGCGCAGCAATCGAGCGCCAAGAAGAATCGCGCCTAACCACACTGCGCGGCCGGTCTTTGGCTGCGTTGCGCTTCCCAGGACGCAGGGCTAGACCACGCGCCTTCATTTTGTGAGCGCGCTGTCAGCGCGCACGTTTCCGGAGCGCTTCAATGGCCCGCAACAAGATCGCCCTCATCGGCGCCGGCATGATCGGCGGCACGCTCGCGCACGTCGCGGCGCGCGAGGAATTGGGCGACGTCATCCTCTTCGACATTGTGGACGGCGTGCCGCAGGGCAAAGCGCTCGACATCGCGGAAGCCTCGCCGGTGTTTGGGAAGGACAGCGCCTTGAAGGGCGCTTCCGACTATGCCGCGATCAAGGGCGCGGACGTTTGCATCGTGACGGCGGGCGTGCCGCGCAAACCAGGCATGAGCCGGGACGATCTCATCGGCATCAATCTCAAGGTGATGAAGGCGGTGGGCGAAGGGATCGCGACGCACGCGCCCAACGCGTTCGTGATCGTCGTCACCAATCCGCTCGACGCGATGGTGTGGGCGCTTCGCCAATTTTCGAAGCTGCCGCACGCGAAGGTCGTTGGGATGGCGGGCGTGCTCGACAGCGCGCGCTTCCGCTACTTCCTCGCGGAAGAGTTCGGCGTCTCCGTCGAAGACGTCACGGCGTTCGTGCTCGGCGGGCATGGGGACACGATGGTTCCGCTCACGCGCTACTCGACGGTGGCGGGGATTCCGCTGCCGGACCTCGTCAAGATGGGATGGACGAGCCAGGAGAAACTGGACTCGATCGTGCAGCGCACGCGCGACGGCGGCGCCGAGATCGTCAATCTGCTGAAAACGGGCTCCGCGTTCTATGCGCCCGCGGAAAGCGCGATCGCGATGGCGAAAAGCTATCTCAAGGACAAGAAGCGCCTGCTGCCGTGCGCGGCGCATCTCTCGGGGCAATATGGGCTCAACGACATCTATGTCGGCGTGCCGTGCGTCATCGGCGCGGGGGGCGTCGAGAAGGTGGTGGAGATCGAGCTGCTCGGCGAAGAGCGCGCGATGTTCGACAACAGCGTCAACGCCGTGAAGGGCCTCGTGGAGGCCTGCAAGACCATCGACGCGAGCGTGGGGTGAGCCTCGGGCCTGCTCTCGAAACAGATCGCCTGATCCTGCGCCCGCCAGTGCAGGATGATTTTCCGCATTTCGCGGCGTTCGCGGCGGATGAGGCGGTGAACACGCATCTTGGCGGCGTGCAGCCGCCGCATGCGGCGTGGCGCATGATGGCGACGATCGCGGGCTCCTGGGCGCTGATGGGTTTCGGGATGTTTTCGGTGATCGAGAAAGCGAGCGGGCGCTGGGTCGGGCGGCTGGGGCCGTGGTTTCCAGGCGGGCCTGAGGGCGGCTGGCCGGACACGGAAGTCGGCTGGGGGCTCGTCAGCGCCGTGCAAGGCAAAGGCTATGCGACCGAGGGCGCGACTGCGGCGATCGATTGGGCGTTCCAGACGCACAATTGGAAGCGCGTCGTCCACTGCATCGCCAAAGAGAACACACCCTCGATCGCGGTGGCGAAGCGGCTGGGCTCCTACGTGATGGAAGAGGACGTGAAGCTGCCCGCGCCGATCGGTGTGCCGATCGATGTATGGGGGCAAACGCGCGCGGAATGGGAAGCGCGGCGGCGCTAGTATTTGACGCCGACGGACACACAGAGAAATTGCATCAAAGGCGCGGCGTCGGCGTAGGCCTTGGCGACGGTTTTCGGGAAGGTAGGCGACGCGGCGGCGGCCTCATCGCTGTCGCAGCCGACGAAGAAGCTCTTGCGTTTGATATCCTCGATCATGGGGTGTTCGGGATTGAAACCGCGCGGGGCTTTGGTCAGCGCATCGCGGCTGGTGATGCCGCCATAGGTCTTCTTGATCGAGGCGGCGTCGCGCGCTTTCTTCCAGTCCGCCGGCTTCTCGGCGATCCGTGTACGGATTTTCGCCAAAGCGGGCGGCTCGGGCATATACATGCCGCCGCCGAAGAGGACCTGGCCGGGCGCGAGGTGGAGATAGTAGCCCGGCGCGTGGACATCCTTGCCTGCCGCGTGGCGGAAATGCGCGGAGGCATGGGTCTTATAGGGCTCCTTGTTCTTGGAGAAGCGCACGTCGCGGTAGATGCGGAACATCGAGCCGCCGTTGGGGCGCGGATCGCAGGTGAAATTGGGGCTCGTCTTGGCCAGAAGCGGCGCGAGCTCGGCGATGAAGTCCGACATCGGCGCGACGACGAGCGCCTTGTAGCGATCCTTGTTGGCCTCGAACCATTCGCGGTCATTGTGCTTCTTCAGATCGCGGAAGAATTTGAAGAAGTCCTTGGAGAAGCCTTCGAACGCCATCGCCGCCGCCTGTCGAAATCGTGTTGGCGCGCGCGTCATAGCAGCGAGAGTGAAAAGACGGGAGGCCGCGATGAAATGGCTTGGGGCAATCGGATTTCTGCTGACGCTTGCGTTTGCGCCCGCGACCGCGGCCCAGGCGCGGATCGAGGACGCGGCCTGGCTCGCTGGGCGCTGGGTGGGTGAGGGGCTGGGCGGGCAGCTTGAAGAGACCTGGGCGCCGCCTGCTGGCGGCCAGATGGTGGGGCACTTCCGGCTGACGCGGAACGGGGCGCCCGTCTTCTACGAGATCATGCTGATGGAAGTGACCGAAGGCGGCGTCCAAATGCGGGTGAAGCATTTCAACCCGGATTTCACCGGCTGGGAGGAGCGCAACGAGTGGGTCATCTTCGAGCCGGTTTCCGCCTCGGAGACCGAACTCGCGTTCTCCGGGCTCGTGCTGCGGCGCGAGGGCGAAGATCAGCTGATCATCACCATACGGCTGCGCTATTCGGAAACGGATGTGCGTGACGAAGTGTTGCAGCTCAGGCGCGCGCCGCTCTAAGCGCGGTGTTTGGGCTTGCGCGGCGCGCGCGGCTCTTCAAGCATGGCGCGATGCAGAAGCTCTTGAAATCCCTCGCGATGTGCGGGGCCTTGTTCGCGGCGAACGCTTCGGCGCAGACGCCCGCGCCGGTTCGGCCGACGCCTATTCCCGAAGCTGTTCAGCGCACGCTCGATCGTTTGCGTGAGCAAGCGCTCGTGGGCGACCGCGCTTATGAGATCGTAGAATCGCTGACGACGGAGGTGGGCGCGCGCCCGGCGGGCAGCGAAGCGGAGGCGCGGGCGCGGGATTGGGCCGTCGCGATGCTGCGCGCGCAGCGCTTCAGCAACGTTCGCGTCGAGCCCTTCACGATTCCACTCTGGGCGCCGGTCCGGGAAGAAGCGCGCGTGGTTTCGCCGTCGCCGCAAGCCTTGTCGATCGTTGCGCTCGGCGGCTCGCCCTCGACGCCCGAAGGCGGAATCGAGGCCGAGGTGGTGCGCTTTGCAAATCTCGCGATGCTCGAACGCGCGGCGCCGGCCTCGGTCGCGGGACGGATCGTTTTCATCGACGAAGGCATGGCGCGCACGATGGACGGCTCGGGCTATGGCGCGGCCGTGGCGCGTCGCAGCGGTTGCGCGCCGCTGGCGCAGGGGATGGGCGCGGCGGCGTGCATCATACGCTCGGTCGGCACGGATTCGCATCGCTTCCCGCACCAAGGCGGCAATGCGCGCCAGCGCGACGGCGCCAGCCTGCCGAACGCGGCGCTCTCCAATCCGGATGCGGATCAACTCACGCGCCTGCTTTCGCGCGGGCCGGTGCGGATGCATCTGCTGCTGGAGACGCGGATGGAGGAGAACGCGCCTTCCGGCAACGTGATCGCCGAAATTCGCGGGCGCGAACGGCCCGGCGAAATCGTACTGATCGGCGCGCATCTCGATTCATGGACCTACGGCACCGGCGCGATCGACGATGGCGCGGGCGTCGCCATCGTAACGGCGGCGGCGCGGCTTATCCGCGATCTGCCGCGCCGGCCGCGGCGCACGATCCGCATCGTGCTGTTCGGCGCGGAGGAGACGGGCGTGCTCGGCGGGGCCGAATATGCGCGCGCGCATGCGGAGGAGCTTCCGCGCCACGTGCTGGCGTGGGAATCGGATTTTGGCGCCGGGCGGATCTGGCGTTTCCGTTCGCGGTTCGGCGCGGGCGCGGCGGGCCACTCGCAGGCGATCTTCCGCGCTCTCGCGCCGCTTGGTGTTAGCGTGACGGATTCCACGCTCGCCTCGGGCGGGCCGGACATGGGTGCGGTGCGCACCGCCGGCGTGCCGGTGATGGACCTTGGGCAGAATGGGCTCGATTATTTCGATCTCCACCACACGGCGGACGATACGCTCGACAAGATCGAACCCGCCGCGCTCCGGCAAAACGTGGCGGCGTGGGCGATCGCGCTTTATCTTGCCGCGGAGATGAATTGGGACTTCCGGGCGGAATGATCCAAGCGCCAGTGCTTGAAACGGAGCGGCTCGTTCTGCGCGGCTGGCGCGGCGAGGATTTCGATCCGTTCGCGGCAATGATGGCGGAGCCCGAGGTCGCGCTCTTCTTGACCGCCGATCAACGGCCAATGGACCGCGTGTCCGCGTGGCGGGCGATGGCGGTGTTCGCCGGGCATTGGATTTTGCGCGGCGCGGGGATGTTCGTCGTCGAAGAGAAGGCGAGCGGCGATTTCGTCGGACGGGTCGGGCCTTGGCAGCCGGAAGGCTGGCCGGGGTTTGAGCTCGGGTGGGGGCTGGCGAGGCGCTTCTGGGGGAAGGGCTATGCGTCGGAGGCGGCGCGCGCGGCGGGCGATTGGGCGTTCGCCAACTTCGATCTCGACGCCGTCATCAGCCTCATCCACATCGACAACCACGCCTCGCAGCGCGTGGCGCAGCGGCTTGGCGAGACGCCGGGGCCGAAGACGCTACACGCCGGCATGCCGCACGTGATCTGGAGCGTCTCGCGCGAGACTTGGCGCGCACTCAGAACCAGCCGGCTTCCTTAAGCGCGCGGATATTCGGGCGGCTCACCGGCGCGCGCACGCCGCCCCTCAACAGGAGCGTCACCTTCGCGCCGTCGCGCTCGACGGTTTCGACAGCGTCCTTCGCGACCCACCAGGAGCGGTGAGTCTGTGCGCCTTCGACGCCTTCGAGTTCTCCGATGGCGTCAGCGAGGCGTACGAGAATGAGGTCCGATCCGGTGGACGTGTGGAGCCGGAGATAGTGATCCTCCGCTTCGAGCGCATAGAGTGTTGCGCCTTTCAATTTCGCGGGCATTCGTTCGAGGAAGCGGATCGGCTGGGGCGGCGCGCCCGGCGCGCGCGCATGCGTCTGCACGCCGGGATGGTTGGCCATGACCATGATCGCGGTCATCGCAATGGACATGACCAGCACCGTGCCGAAGAAGGCGGGCCAAGCCGCCGGGGGAATGTTCATGCGCCAAAAGAGGCTGGTGTAAGTGAAGATGAAGCCCACGCTCAAAACCGCGACCGCGAGCGAAACGAGGGCGCCCAACAGCCAGGCGTTGCCGCGTGCGCGAGGCGACAAGCGCATGACAATCCCCGCGATCGCGCCGCCGAAAAGCGCGCCGATGAGCATCAGCGGCACCCAATAGAGCAGGCGGCGCCAGAGCGGCGCCTCGCCCATGCCAAGCGCGCCGACAATTGCCAGGAAGACGCCGGCCGCCGCCGCAATTGCGAGATTGCGGACCAGGTCGCGCCAGAATCCTTCGCCCATTCGCGCTTCGTGAACGGCGGGCGGGGGCGGTTCACGCAGAGGATCGGGGCTTTCACGCATTGGCGGGTGCGGCGGCTCCATCGCGGGGCAAGGGTCCGGCATCGTTAGCCGTTTAGGGAGCCTCGCGCCAAATGCCCGCCTTCACCAGAAGCCGCGTTTTTCTCATCCTGGCTGCATCGTTGCTGACCCTCGGCATCGTCTGGGTCTCGCTGGCGCACCTCGGCGGGCCGACCGCGCGCTCATTCGCCGAGGCAGATTTCCACGCGCCCAATTTCGGGCTGCTGCTGTCGCAACCGCTCGCGGTGCAGCTGCACGTCTATTCCGCGCTCGCCGCACTGGCGATCGGGACGTTTGTGCTGCTGCGCCCCAAGGGCACGGCGTCGCACAAGTTCGTCGGCTGGGCGTGGGTGATCGCGATGGCGATCACGGCGATCTCCAGCCTCTTCATCATGGAGATCAATGACGGCATGTTCTCGTTCATCCACCTCTTCTCGGGCTGGACGCTCGTGGCGCTGCCGATGGGCATTTACGCGATCCGGCGCCGGCACTTGCGCGGGCATCGCGGCGCGATGGCGGGCACGTTCTTCGGCGGGCTCATCGTGGCGGGCGCGTTCACGTTCATTCCCGGCCGGTTGATGTGGGCAATCTTTTTCGGCTGAGGCGCCCTGCATAATCGCGCCTCGCGCGCCGCCGCGGCGCGGCCTAGAAGCGGCGCGGGATGCTGTCACTCCGCAATGTCGCGGCGCTCATTGCCGCGGTTACGATCCTGCAGGCGGGACAAGGGCTGTTGGGCCTGCATTTGCCGCTCGCTTTCGCGGCGGACGGCTATTCGCGCGCGTCGCTCGGCCTGGTGGCGGCGGCCTATTCGCTCGGGTTCATGATGGGCGCGCTCGGCGCGACCGCGATGCTGGCGCGCGTCGGGCACATCCGGGTCTTCGCGGCGTGCGCGGCGATCCTTTCGGTGACGACGCTGGCGCTGCACGGCGCGGGCGCGGTGTGGGGCTGGGCGCTGGCGCGCTTCATCGCGGGCGTGGCGGTCGCGCTTATGTTCGCGGCGGTCGAAAGCTGGATGAGCGCGTCGATCGGGAAGAGCGAGCGGGGGCACGTGATGGGTATCTACATGGTCGCCACCAAGGCCTCGCTGGCGATCGGGCCGTTTCTCGCGATTGGCTTGCCGGTGACGGCGGCCGAGCCGTGGATGATCGCGGCGGCGATCTCGGCGCTCGCCATGGTGCCGGTTTGTTTCACGACGGCTGCGCAGCCGGAGCCGCCCAAAGCGCAGCCGCTCGCGCTGGTGGAGCAATTCGCGACCGCGCCCGCGGCGGTCATCGCCGCGTTCGGCGCGGGCTTCATCAATTCGGGCGTGCTGGCGCTTGCGCCGCTCTACGCCTCGGAGCGGTTCGGCGCGGACATGGCGGCGAGCTTCTACTCGGCGGCGTGGATCGGCTCGCTCATCCTGCAATGGCCGGCGGGGCGTCTCTCCGACAGCATCGACCGGCGCGTGGTGATCGCGGGGCTCACCGCCATCGCGGCGGTCGCGGCGCTTTCGCTCGCGGTCTTTCGCGACCAATTGGCCGGCTGGGCCGGCATCGCACTCTTCGGGCTTTGGGGCGCGGGCGCGCTTTCTTTCTACGGCATCGCGGTCGCGCACATGGCGGACCGCGCCGAGCACGGGCGCATCGCGCAGGCGACGAGCGGGCTGCTCTTCGTGTGGGCCGCGGGCTCGGTGGTCGGGCCCATCGTGCAGGGCGCGGCGGTTGAAGTGCTGGGCGGGCGGGGGATTTTCTGGTTCGGCGGGATCGCGGCGGTTTTGCTCACCGCGGCTATGTTCTGGCGCGGCGCGCGGCGCGCGCCGCCGGAGCGGGCGGACAAGGAGACGTTCTCCCCGAAGCCCGAAACGAGCGTCGCGGCGGCCGAGATTGCCTATGGGGAAGAGGAGGCGGCGCGCCCCGCGCCACGGACCAGCTAGTTCGAGCGCTTTGTTGCGCCGCAGGAAAACGCACGCCTATATGCCGCGCGCGCAACCGGTGGGGACTTGATGAACATCCACGAATACCAAGCCAAGGCAGTGCTCAAATCGTTCGACGCGCCGGTCCCGCGCGGGTTTCCGGCGTTCTCACCGGAAGAGGCGGTCGATGCTGCCGCAAAGCTCGGCGGTTCGCTGTGGGTGGTGAAGGCGCAGATTCACGCGGGCGGGCGCGGCAAGGGCAAGTTCAAGGAAACCGACGCGGGCGAGAAGGGCGGCGTGCGGCTCGCGCGTTCGCCGGAAGAGGTCGCGCAATTCGCCAAGCAGATGCTCGGGCACACTTTGGTCACGCTGCAGACGGGCCCGGCCGGGCGCGTGGTCAAGCGTATCTATGTGGAGGAAGGCGCCGCGATCGCGCGCGAGCTCTATCTCTCCGTGCTGGTCGATCGCGCGGTGGGGCGCGTGGCGTTCGTCGCGTCACAAGCGGGCGGCATGAACATCGAAGAAGTCGCGCACGAGACGCCGGAGAAGATCGCCAATGTCGCGATCGATCCGCTGGCGGGCGTGACGCAGGCGGATGCGGAAGCGGTCGCGCGCGCGCTCGGACTTGAAGGCGCGCTGGCGGCGCAATGCAAGACGCTGATCGAGCGGCTCTACGATGCGTTCGTGAAGAGCGACATGAGCCTGCTCGAAGTCAATCCGCTCATCGTCACCAACGATGACCGGCTCGTCTGTCTCGACGCCAAGGTCAGCTTCGATTCCAACGCCGAGTTCCGCCACAAGGAATGGGAGGCGTTGCGCGATCTCGGCGAAGAGGACGAAAAGGAAATCGAAGCCTCCAAATACGATCTCGCCTACATCGCGCTCGACGGGGACATCGGCTGCATGGTGAACGGCGCGGGCCTCGCCATGGCGACGATGGACATCATCAAACTCTTCGGCGCCGAGCCCGCGAACTTTCTGGATGTCGGCGGCGGCGCGAGCCAGGAGAAGGTGGCGGCCGCGTTCAAAATCATCACCGCGGACCCGGCGGTCAAAGGCATCCTGATCAACATTTTCGGCGGCATCATGAAGTGCGACGTGCTCGCCGCGGGCGTGGTCGCCGCCGTGAAGGAAGTCGGGCTCAAAGTGCCGCTCGTGGTGCGGCTCGAAGGCACGAACGTCGTCGAAGGCAAGAAGATCATCGCCGAGAGCGGCTTGAACGTCATCAACGCCGACGATCTAGAAGACGCGGCGCGCAAAATCGTGGCGGCGGTGAAGGGGTGATCGCACTGGGCTCCGCTTTGGTGAGCGCTTGCCTGCTCATTTCAGGGGCGCACGGGCAGGAGTTGGACCCCAGGGAGATCGTTCTTCAGGGCCTTGAACTCTGCACGGTTGCTGCGGAGGACTTTGAGCGCGTGGACGCAGTTGCGTCTCAGCTTGGATTTCGACGCCTTCCTCCAGCGATCGAACTTTCAGCACGCAGCGGCGAAGCGCTCTCGTTTGGGCTTGCGATTCATGGCGACGACGGTGCGCCAATCGTAGATGCGAGGGTATATCGCTACGAAGATGGATCTCGTGGAATGCAGTGCTGGGCGTCGATGCCCGCAGTCGGCGATTTATCCATCGAGGCGATACGAACTCTTGCTGATCGCCTCGGTTACGATTTCCAGACGAATGCGGCGTTTGGCCAACAAGCAATGACGCGTCAGACGGAGCACTTCATCGCGAACATCCGCCTGGGACCGTCGCAAGAAGACATGATTCCGTGCGATCAGGTCGATCAAGCCACGACCGATGAAACTATTCGCGCTGAGCTTCGCGAGATGTGCGACATCCCGAGTTTCTTCTTCCACTTACAGGGCCTTTGGTCACCGACGACGTTGCCGATCCCTCCGGAGGAAGGGCCAACGCCCTAGGCCAAAGGCTCTCAGCGCGTTTGGTGCAGGCGCGCGAGCTGTTCCTGATCGAGCGCGGCGACGGCGGCTTCGAGCGCTTCATCGCGGCAGGCCTGCATTTCGCGGCGCGCGGCGGGCGTCGGGCGTTCGATCTCCGGCGCTGCGCAGGCGCGCGCTGCGGCCGCGCGCAGGCGGCTCATCATCTGCTCGGCGTCCTCGGCGCGGGTGAGATCGAGATCGTCATGCCGCACGGAAATCTCGACGAGGCCGGCCTCGCCGCGCTCGTGGGCGAACGCCGGGGCCGCTACGGCGAAGACCAGAGCCGCCGCCAGGATCGCACGCATCGCCATTGCTTCCTCCCGCAGCCGAAACGAGCGGCCGTCATTGATGTGTCATTGGATTGTCATAAAACATTCATTCGGCCGTCATGTAAAGCTGCGCGCGCCGGTTGCACCGACGTCGGCAGTGGACAGCGGCGGCTTGGAAAATTCTTGCGCGACCGGTCGCGTTCGCGCGGATGAGGCGCTAGACCGCAGCCGCGCCGCTCGCGCCGCGCGATGCGGGCATGCCAGAACGAGAGAGGAAGAGGGGGGTCGCATGATCGGCTACGTCACGCTCGGCACCAACGATTTGAAGCGCGCGGCCGCGTTCTATGACGCCATCGCCGCTGAGATGGGCACCAAGCGGATGATGGAGTTCGACACCTTCATCGCGTGGGGGGAGCCGGGCGGCGCGGCCGGCATCGGGCTCACGCATCCCTACGACAAGAATCCCGCGTCCGTCGGCAATGGCGTCATGGTGGCGCTCGCCGCGAAAGACCGCGCGCACGTCGACCGCATCTACAATCTCGCGATGAGCCTCGGCGCCAAGGACGAAGGCCCGCCCGGCGATCGCGGCGGCGGCTTCTATGCCGGGTATTTCCGCGATCCGGACGGCAACAAGCTCAACGCCTTCGTGATGGGCTGAGGAAACGCACGCTTCTCATGTCCATTCTCGTCAACAAGTCGACGCGCGTCATTTGCCAGGGCTTCACCGGCAAGAACGGCACGTTTCACTCAGAACAAGCCATCGCCTACGGCACGCGGATGACGGGCGGCGTCAGCCCCGGCAAAGGCGGGCAGACGCATCTCGGGCTGCCGGTGTTCAACTCGGTCGCGGAAGCGAAAGAGAAAGCGGGCGCGGACGCGACCGTGATCTACGTGCCGCCGCCAGGCGCCGCAGCCGCGATCGAGGAAGCGATCGACGCTGAAATTCCGCTCATCGTGTGCATCACGGAAGGCATTCCGGTGCTCGACATGGTGCGGGTCAAAGCGAAGCTCGACACATCGAAGTCGCGGCTCATTGGGCCGAACTGCCCCGGCGTCTTGACGCCCAATGAGTGCAAGATCGGCATCATGCCGGGAAACATCTTCTCCAAAGGGTCGATCGGGATCGTGTCGCGTTCGGGCACGCTCACCTACGAAGCGGTTTTCCAGACGACGAACGAGGGTTTGGGCCAAACGAGCGCTGTCGGCATCGGCGGCGATCCGGTCAAAGGCACGGAATTCATCGACATGCTGGAAATGTATCTGGCTGACGAGGCGACCCAAGCCATTGTGATGATCGGCGAAATCGGCGGCACTGCGGAAGAGGATGCGGCGCAATTCCTGGCGGACGAAGCCAAGAAGGGGCGCAAAAAACCTGTCGTCGGGTTCATTGCCGGGCGCACGGCGCCGCCTGGGCGGCGCATGGGCCACGCGGGCGCCATCATTTCGGGCGGAAAAGGCGATGCAGGCTCGAAGGTTGCGGCGATGGAGGCGGCTGGAATCCGCGTCGCGCCGCATCCGGCCGCGATGGGGCGGACGATGAAGGAATTGCTTACGGCGTAGGCTTCCCGGAGCGGCCATCAGCTCTGCGGCGATTGCGCCTTCAAAGCGCAGCCGACGCACACTAGAAGAGGCGCCGCTACGCTCACGATCCTTGCGTGAGCCCCAAGGACCCTCGAACACATGGCGGATGACGGCCGCAGCCTGCCGAATACGGCGCTTCTGGAAACCAGCTTTCTCTACGGCGCGAATGCAATCTACGTCGAGCAGATGCACGCGCGCTTTCTGGAAGATCCAGAGAGCGTCGATCCATCCTGGCGGCAGTTTTTTCAGACGCTGCGCGATCAGCCCGAAGACGTGCGCCAGGCCGTCGATGGCCCGTCCTGGGGGCGGCCCGACCTCGTGCGCGGCGGCGCGAGCGAAGCGACGGCGCTGCTCGACGGCAATTGGCCCGTCGTTCAGCAGCAGCTTGAGCAGAAGACGCGCGCGCGGCTGCCGCAGGCCTCGATCGTCGATGTGCAATCGGCGGCGCGAGATTCACTGCGCGCGCTGATGATGATCCGCGCGTATCGCACGCGGGGGCATCTGGCGGCCAATCTCGATCCGCTCGGCATCGAAGGCGCGCGCGACGCCAACGAACTCGATCCCGCGACCTATGGATTCGGTCCCGGCGACATGGGGCGGCCGATCTTCATCGACGGCGTGCTGGGGCTGGATACGGCGACCGTTCCGCAGATGCTGGAAATCCTCCGGCGCACCTATTGCGGCACTTTCGGCGTCGAGTTCATGCACATCACCGATCCGGCGGAGAAGAGCTGGATCCAGGAACGCATCGAGGGGCCGGACAAGCACATTGCGTTCACGCCCGAGGGCAAGGCGGCGATCCTCAAAAAGCTGATCGAAGCCGAGACCTACGAGAAATTCCTGCACAAGCGCTATCCGGGCACCAAGCGCTTCGGCCTCGACGGCGGCGAAGCGATGATCCCGGCCCTCGAACAGATCATCAAGCGCGGCGGCGCGCTCGGCGTCGATGAAATCGTGTTCGGCATGCCGCACCGCGGGCGGCTCAACGTGCTCGCCGCGGTGATGGGCAAGCCCTATCAGGTCATCTTCCACGAATTCGGCGGCGGCTCGGCGACGCCGGAAGACGTGCTGGGTTCAGGCGACGTCAAATATCACATGGGCGCATCGAGCGACCGCGCTTTCGACGACAACAAGGTTCACCTTTCGCTCACCGCGAATCCCTCGCACCTTGAGATCGTCAATCCCGTCGTGCTCGGCAAGGCGCGCGCCAAGCAGGCCGAGCCGCAGCGCTGGGACGAGAACGAGGAAGGGCTTTTCAAGCTGCGCGCGCGCGTGCTGCCGCTGCTCATTCACGGCGATGCGGCGTTCGCAGGCCAGGGCGTGGTGGCTGAATGCTTCGCGCTCTCGGGCCTTCGGGGCTACCGCACGGGCGGGACGATCCATTTCATCGTCAACAACCAGATCGGGTTTACGACGGCGCCGCGCTTCTCGCGCTCCTCACCCTATCCGTCCGACACCGCACTCATGGTGCAGGCGCCGATCTTCCACGTGAACGGGGACGACCCGGAGGCGGTCGTCTTCGCGGCGAAGATCGCGACCGAGTACCGGCAGATGTTCGGCAAGGACGTCGTCATCGACATGTTCTGCTACCGGCGCTTCGGGCACAACGAAGGCGACGATCCGACGATGACGCAGCCCTTGATGTATCAGCGCATCAAGGGGCATCCGACGCCGCTTGCTCTTTATACGGAGCGTTTGGCGGGCGAGGGCGTCGTCAGCCGCGCGGACGCGGAGGCGTGGGTCAAGCAGTTCGAGCAATTCCTCGATCAGGAGTTCGAGGCGGGCAAGGCCTATAAGCCCAACAAGGCCGATTGGCTCGACGGCGCGTGGCAGGGCTTTGGGCTCCCGCTCGACGACGACCGGCGCGGCAAGACGGAAGTCTCCAAGCAGAAGCTCAAGCAGCTCGGGCGCAAGATCACGGAAATCCCGCAGGGCGTGGCGATGCACAAGACGGTGCAGCGCGTCATCGAGAACCGCCGCAAGGCGATCGAGGAGGGCGCCAACATCGATTGGGCGCTCGGCGAGCATTTGGCGTTCGCGTCGCTGCTCGATGAAGGCTTCGACGTGCGGCTCTCGGGGCAAGATTCCTGCCGCGGCACGTTCTCGCAGCGCCACTCCCATTTCATCGATCAGGTCACGGAAGAGCGCTACACGCCGCTCAATCACATTCGCGACGGCCAAGCGCACTACGAGGTGATCGATTCGCTGCTCTCGGAAGAGGCGGTGCTCGGCTTCGAGTACGGCTACTCGCTCGCCGATCCGAATACGCTGACGCTCTGGGAGGCGCAGTTCGGCGATTTCGTGAACGGCGCACAAGTCATCATCGACCAATTCATCGCATCGGGCGAGCGCAAATGGCTGCGCATGAGCGGGCTCGTGATGCTGCTGCCGCATGGCTATGAAGGCCAGGGGCCGGAGCATTCCTCCGCGCGGCTCGAGCGCTTCCTGCAGCTTTGCGCGGAAGACAACATGCAGGTCGTCAACTGCACAACGCCCGCCAATTATTTCCACGCATTGCGGCGCCAAATTCACCGCGATTTCCGCAAGCCGCTCATCGTGATGACACCTAAGTCGCTGCTTCGACATAAGCGTTGCGTCTCCAGGCTTGACGATATGGGGCCGGGCTCGTCGTTCCACCGCGTGCTGTGGGACGATGCGGATGCTCAGCATCCTACCAACGCGACGAGCACCAAGCTCGTCGCGGATGGGGACATTCGCCGCGTCGTTCTGTGCTCGGGCAAGGTCTATTACGATCTCATCGAGGAGCGCGAGAAGCGCGGGATCGACGACGTGTACGTTCTGCGGCTCGAACAATTTTATCCGTGGCCGATCAAGTCGCTCGCGCATGAGCTGACGCGCTTCCCGCACGCCGAGATGGTGTGGTGCCAGGAAGAGCCGAAGAATATGGGCGGGTGGAGCTTCGTCGATCCGTGGCTTGCGCTCACGCTCGAGAAACTGGCGACGGAAGCCAAGCGCGTGCGCTATGTCGGCCGGCCCGCGACTGCCTCCACCGCGACGGGGCTGATGAGCAAGCATTTGAAGGAGCTCGAGGCGCTTCTTTCCGAGGCGCTCGGGTGAGCAAGTTGAACGCCTCCTGTCATTGCGGTGCGGTTCGCTTCGAGGTCGAAGAGCCCGAATGGGTGATGGACTGCAATTGCTCGCATTGCCGGCTCTATGGCTCGCTCATTGCCTACTATCCGCAACGCGACGTTCGCTTTGCAAGCCCGCCGGATACGTTCGTCTATATGTGGGGCGATCGCGAACTCGAGTTTCACCATTGCCGCACCTGCGGATGCGCGACGCATTTCACGCTCGTGGGCGAGACGGACGCGGCGAAGATCGGCATCAACGCGCGTCTTATTCGCGGGCTCGATCCCCAACGCGTGCGCCTCGTTCAGAAAAACAACGGCAATGACGGCGTCTTCTGGACGAAGACCAATGAGCCGGTGCTGCCAAGCCACGACATTCCGAGAGAAGCAACATGACAGACATCGTAGTGCCGACGCTGGGCGAAAGCGTCACCGAGGCGACGGTCGCGCGCTGGCTGAAGAAAGCGGGCGAAGCGGTCGCGAAGGATGAGACGCTTGTTGAACTGGAGACGGACAAGGTGTCCGTCGAAGTCTCGGCGCCGGAAGCAGGCGTGCTCGCCGATATCGTCGCGGCGGAAGGCGCAACTGTGGAGATCGGGTCACTCCTCGGGCGCGTGAGCGCTGGCGCGGCGGCTTCATCGAATGGCAACGGCAGCGCGAAGCCGGCAGCCGCGCCGCAAGCCAAGCCCGCCGCGCCGGCGCCTCCAGCGCGTCAGCCCGCGCAAGCACAAGCAGCGCCGCCGTCCGTGCAGCGGATCGCGTCGGAGAAGGGGATCGATCTTTCGGCGGTTCCTGGGAGCGGGCGCGATGGGCGCATCACCAAGTCCGACGCCATGAACGCGCTCACGACGACGCGCCCCGCCCCGACGCCGGTTGCGCCGCCCCGCGCCATCGGGCCGCGCGAAGAGCGCGTGCGGATGACGCGGCTTCGTCAAACGATCGCGCGGCGTTTGAAGGAAGCGCAAAACAACGCCGCGATGCTCACGACGTTCAACGAGGCGGACATGTCCGCGATCATGGCGGCGCGCAACAAGTACAAAGACGGCTTCGAGAAGAAGCACGGCGTGAAACTCGGCTTCATGAGCTTCTTCGTGAAGGCGTGCGTGGCGGCGCTGCGCGAAATTCCGAACGTCAACGCCGAGATCGACGGCGAGGATGTGATCTATAAGAATTACTACGACATCGGCATTGCGGTGGGGACGGACAAAGGCCTCGTCGTGCCGGTAGTGCGCGATTGCGATCAACGCTCAATGGCGGAGATCGAAAAGGAGATCTCGGACCTCGGGCTCAAGGCGCGCGACGGGCATCTGAAGCTTGAAGACCTGCAAGGCGCGACGTTTACGATTTCGAACGGAGGCGTTTACGGCTCGCTGATGAGCACGCCCATTTTGAACGCGCCGCAATCAGGCATCCTTGGCATGCACAAGATTCAGGAGCGCCCGATCGCGATCAACGGGCAGGTCGTCATCCGGCCGATGATGTATCTCGCGCTTTCTTACGATCACCGGCTGGTGGACGGCAAAGAGGCGGTAACGTTTCTGGTGCGCGTAAAGGAAGGGCTCGAAGACCCCGAGCGGATGCTGCTCGATCTCTAAGCCACGTCCGCGAAGTTTGGCGCGCGCTTCTGCATGTTGGCCATCACAGCCTCGATCTGATTGGGCGAGCCGATGAGCGCGACTTGCTCGTCCGTCTCCTGCTGCAGGATCGCGCGCTGGTCGGAATCCTGCATCGCGTTCAGCAAGCGCTTAGCGCCGCGCATCGCGTGCGGGTTCTTGGCGGCGATTTCCTTTGCGAGAGCGAGCGCCTCCGCGCGCGGGTCAGCGCAGACGCGTGTGGCAATGCCTAAGCGCTGGGCTTCCTCGCCGTTGAACACGCGGCCGGAATAGGTGAGTTCGCGCGCGTAGTCGTCGCGCACCAGGCCGCGCAGCAGCACGACGCCGGCCATATCGGGCACGAGGCCCCAATTGATCTCGAAGATGGAGAGCTTCACGTCGGGTGCGACGAAGCGCATGTCCGCGCCGAGCGTCAGCTGAAAGCCGCCGCCATAGGCGACGCCGTGCACGGCGGCGATCACCGGAACGGGCTGTTCGCGCCACACCATCACCGCCTGCTGCGCGCGGTTGGCGCCGCCGGGCGTGCGCTTTTGCGCTTCCAGGCTGCCGTTGCCGCGTGGTTCACCCGAAGCCATTTTGCCGAAGTTCGAGGTGTCGAGCCCCGCGCAAAAGGCGCGGCCATCGCCTGAGAGCACGATGGCGCGCACGGCATTGTTCGTCTTCAGGGTCTCACCTGTCTCGATGAGCGCGGCGAACATTGCATCGTCCAGCGCGTTCATCTTGTCGGCGCGGGTCAGGCGCACGTCGGCGACGCCGCCTTCGATCGTCACGGTCACGCGGTCGTTCATGTTTCTCTCCCTGTCGGGCGCCACTATCGCCAAAGCGGGCCCTCTCTCCAAGCCCTGACGATACGTCGCGCTCGCGTGCGCGGGAGGCCTCGGCTAAGGCTCGCGCATGGCCGCCGCGCCCGTTGCCGCAAAGAGAGGAGCCTCGCTCCTCGCGCTCGTGCTCGTCGTGCTGACGGGCCTTGTCGGCTTCGGGCTTTTCATCCCGATCTTTCCGTTCCTAGCGCTGCATCTTGGCGCGACGGCGACTGAGACGACGATCGCGATGGGCGCCTATTCGCTCGGGCAGCTGATCGCCTCGCCGGGGTGGGGGCGGCTTTCGGACATTGTCGGGCGCAAGCCGGTGCTCATCATCGGGCTCGCTGGCGGGGCGGTTTCTTACATCATGCTCGCTTACGCGACGTCGGTCGAAGCGATGGGGCTGGCGCGGCTCTTCGGCGGGCTCATGGCTGGCAATGTGGGCGCGGCGTTCGCGGCCGCGACGGACCTCGCGGACGATTCCACACGCGCGCGCAATATGGGATTCCTGGGCGCGGCGTTCGCGGTTGCGTTCATCGTGGGCCCGGCGCTCGGCGCGCTGCTGGTTGGGCCGGACGCAACGCTTCAAGGCTATCAGCGCGTGTGTTTCGCGGCGGCGGGGTTCGCCACGCTCGCGGTGGCGTTCGCGGCATTCTTTTTCACGGAGACATTGCCGCGCGAGGCGCGCCGCAGTGCAACGGCGCCGCGTGTGCGCCGCATGGCGTTGCTTCAGTCGCGGCCGTTGCTGGCGCGGCTCGTCGCGATCACGCTCGTGATGATCAGCGCGCAGGCGCTGATGGAATCGACGTTCGCCTTGTGGGCGGACCGCGAGCTCTCCTGGGGCGCGCATGAAACCGGCTGGGCGTTCGCGGCGCTCGGCGTGCTGACGATCCTGCTTCAGGGCGGCGGCGCGGGCCGCATCGCGCGCACGCTTGGAGAAGCGCGCATGCTGGCGCTTGGGCTTATTGTGTTCGCATGCGGACTGATCGGTCTCGCGCTGGCGCAGGCGCAGTGGAGCGCCTATGCGGCGCTTTCGGTGCTGGCCGTCGGCGTGGGGCTTGCGACGCCGGCGCTCAACGCGTTGGTGGGCGGGCAAGCGCGCGAAGATGATCGCGGAGCCGTAATGGGGCTCAATCAGTCCGCGTCCGCCCTTGGGCGCGTGATCGGGCCGCTGTCCGCCGGCGCGCTGTTCGACGGCCTTGGGCACACGGCGCCGTTTGCGATCGGGGCGATTTTGCTTGCGGGCGCGCTGGCGCTGGCGCTAACCGCCAAGCGCGATGAGCCTATTTGAAGCGCTCAAGGCGCGTGCGGCGCAAGGCGATGCGCGCGCGATGGTCGAGGCGGGGCGGCGCATGCTCGTCGGCCTCGATGCGCCGTTCTCGCCGGTCGAAGGCGCGGCGCTCATCGAAGCGGCCGCCGCGCTCGAGAACGGACAGGCGCATCATCAGCTTGCCATTCTTTGCGGCGCCGGCGCGGGGCGCGCGCAAAGTTGGGGAGAGGCGCTTGATCATCTGCAGCGCGCGGCTTCGCTCAATTGGGCGCCGGCACGGGGCGAGCTCAAATTTCTGGCCGATCGGGAGGGTGTCAATTGGCGTGCGCTGCGGCGCAGCATATCGGCGAAAGATTGGCTGCGCGCGCGGCCTAGTGAGATCGTCAACGACTCGCCGCGCATCGCGCGTGTGCGCGGCTTTGCTTCGGCGCGTGAGTGCGCCTGGTTCAAAATGCGCGCGAAGCCGGGGCTGACGCGCGCGACCGTCTATGATGAGGCGACGGGCGGGCTCATTCCGGTGCGCGAACGCACCAACACCGAGACCACGTTTTCGCTCGTCTACGCCGATCTGCCGCTGCTCTTTCTGCAGACGCGACTTGCGACCGCGCTTGGCGCCGAGCGGATGGCGTTCGAGACGACGAAGGTGCTGCACTACGAGCCTGGCCAGGAGTTCGCGCCGCACTACGATTTCATCGAAACGGACACGCCCGCACTTGCGGACAGCGTCGCGCGGGAAGGGCAGCGCGTCGCCACGGCGCTGGTCTATCTCAATGACGGCTATGAAGGCGGGGAAACGCAGTTTCCGAACCTCGACGTTTCGTTCAAGGGCGCGACGGGCGACCTCTATTGGTTCGAGAATATCGATGCGTCGGGCGCCGGTGATCCACGCACGCTCCATGCGGGGGCGCCTCCCACACGCGGGGAAAAGTGGGTGCTGTCGCAATGGGTGCGGGAAAAGCCCAGCCGGCGCTCGTTCAACGCGGTCTAGCGAGCGCTGCGGCAAGCCAGCGTGCGGCGACCTCCACCGCTTCGCGCGCCCCGGCCGAAACTGCGGTCATATTGAAGAAGCCGTGGACCTGAGCCGGGTAGTCGGCGAGCGTGAGCGAGACGCCGCACGCGGCAAGCTTGTCGGCGTAAGCCTTGCCCTCATCGCGCAGCGGGTCGAGGCCCGCAGTTACGATGTAAGCGGGCGGCAGGCTGGCCAGATCGTTTTCGAGCAGCGGCGAGCAGCGCACGTCGAAAGCATCCTCTTTGCGCGCGAGATATTTCTCCTTGAAGAAATCCTGTGCGGCCTGTGTCAGCACCAAGCCTTCGCGCAGGCGGATCTGCGACGGCGTCATCTGAATGAGCTGCACGCAGGGATAGATGAGGAGCTGCGCCTTTGGGCGCTGGGGTTCGCGCTTCAGGGCTTGGGCGACGCCAGCCGCCAAATTGCCGCCGGCTGAATCGCCGCCAATTGCGATGCGCGCGGGATCGAAACCGAGATCGCCGGTGTGGGTAAAGGCATAGCGCGTCGCGGCCAGCGCATCGTCGTACGCGCAGGGAAATTTGTGCTCCGGCGCCAAGCGGTAAGCGACCGAGAGCACACGCACGGCGCCGTTCGCGGCCAGGCGGCGGCAGAGCATCTCATGGCTTTCGAGATCGCCCAGCACGAAGCCGCCGCCATGAAAATAGACGAGCGCGGGGCCGGGGCCGACGCCGGCCGCGATCGGCTCGTAGAGGCGCGCCTTCAGTTTTCCCGCCGCGCCATCGATCTCCAGATTGCGAATCTCGCGCACCGGCGGGGCGTCGGCTTCAAGCGCCTGGATGGTTTTCCAGAATTGCAGGCGCGCGTGCGCGGCGCCCGCC
This sequence comes from Hyphomonadaceae bacterium, assembly GCA_050246475.1. GTDB lineage: Bacteria > Pseudomonadota > Alphaproteobacteria > Caulobacterales > Aquidulcibacteraceae > CADEEL01. The sequence goes on from JBFWVZ010000001.1 coordinate 227,092, forward strand.
TTCCAGTCGACATGCGGGCGCGGGAATCGATCGAGGAGTGCCTGGAACCGTGGATCAAGCGCCATGGCGCTCGATTTAGTCGTCCTGCGGCGGGGCCACCAGCGCGCCCATGCTCGCGAGCATCTGCCGTTCGGCGACGACGAGATCGCGCTCAGCGGCGGCGAGCGCCAACCGTGCGTCCAGCAAGTCCTGCTCCTGGATCAGCACATCGATGGTGGAGCGCAGACCCGTCTCCTGCTCCAGGCGGATGCCCTGATAGGCAAGTTCCGCGGCTTCGACCTGCTCGCGCGCGCTGACGACCGCTGCGCGCGCGCTTTCAAGGCCGGTCCATGAGGTCGTCACCTCTTCGCGCACCGCGCGTTCCGCCGAGGCGACGTCGAAGGTCGCGGCGTTGCGCAGCTGGCGGGCTTGGCGTGAGCGGGAAAGGTTCAGGCCGCCATTGAAGAGCTGCCAACTCATGCGCACGCCGACGCTCTCGGATTGAAAGTCGTCGCCGTCGTCAAAGTCGCCGGAGATGTTGGTTCCGGCGCTTAGCGAGACGTTGGGCAGGAAGCTCGAGCGGGTGAGATCGACGCCGGCGTCGGCGGCAAGCGCGGCGGCCTGCGCGCCAATGAGCACGGGGCTCGATTCCGCAGCACGATCCAGCGCCTCCTGCAAATTCGCGGGCAGGCCGGGCGCTGTCGGCGGCGGCTGGAGATCGCTGGGCGGATGACCGACCAGGCGGATATAGGCTTCGATGGCCGATGAGAGCTGGCCTTGCGCCTGGGTCAGCTGGGTACGCGCCTGCGCCAAGCGCGCCTGCGATTGGGCGACATCGGTGCGGGTGACGAGGCCGGCGTCGAATTGGGCGGTTGCGTATTCGAATTGGCGGGTGAGGTTGGCGACGGTCGTCTCGCGCGCGGCGACGACAGCTTGGGTCTGGCGCACGCCTGCATAGGCAGCGGCGACATCGAGCACGAGTTGTTGCGTCGTGTCCGTGAAGTCCGCCACGGCGCCGGCGATGTTGGCGCGCGCCTGCCGCGTCGAGGCGAGCACGCGGCCGCCGCCGAACAGGAGCTGGGAGGCGTTCAAACCCGCCGACCAGCTTTCATCGTCGCCGCCGTCGCCGGAGGAGGCGTCCGCGCCGGCGCTGGCGGAAATGGAGGGGAAGGCCTCGGCCCATGCCTGCGGGAGCTGCTCGCGGGTGGCGTTCAAGCGTGCGCGGGCGGAGGCGAGGTTCGGGTTGCCGTCGAGCGCCGACTGGGTCGCTTCGTCGAGCGTCTCGGCCATGGCGGCGGGAGCGAGTGCGGCGAATGCGCAGGCGATCATCAGGGTGCGGAGCATCGGTCTCTTTTTCATTCTGAACAGGGCTCACTCTCTTCGGAGAGCTTCGATGGGATCCAGGCGCGCTGCCCGCCAGGCTGGATAAGCCCCGAACACGACGCCCACCACCCCGGAAAAGACAATCGCCAAAATGGCGGTTTCCGGCGCGACCGCCAAGGGGAGGCCGACGGCCGCCGTAATCGCCCAGGCGCCCAAGACGCCAATCAGCAATCCGATCACACCGCCCGCCACGGAAAGGGCGACGGCTTCGAGGCCGAATTGCCGCAGGATGTCGCCCTGGCGCGCGCCCAGAGCTTTCCGGAGCCCGATCTCCCGGGTCCGCTCCGTCACGGAGACGAGCATGATGTTCATGATGCCAATGCCGCCGACGAGCAGGGAGACGGCGGAGATCGAAGCAAGGAGCGCGGTGAAGGTCTGCGTCGCCTCCTGGGACGCCTCAGCGATCGAATTAAGGTTTTGGACGGTGAAATCGTCGTCCTCGCCGCTGGTGCGGTGGCGGCGGCGCATGAGTTCGGTGATCTCTTCCTCGACGCGGGAGAGATCGTCCTCAGAGTAGGTTTTCACCGATATCTGACTGATGTTGTCGCCGCGCCCGCGCCTGCCGGCGATGCGGCGCTTGACTGTGGTGAGCGGGGCGAGCGCCACATCGTCCTGATCTTGAAAACCGGACTGGCCTTTCGGTTCGAGGACGCCGATCACCTCGTAGGACCCGCCGTTGACGCGCACCGTCTGTCCGATGGGATCGACGTTGGGAAAGAGATTGTCCGCGACCGTGCGTCCCAGCACGATCACGCGGCGCGCCTGGGAGACGTCGGCTTCCTCGAAGAAGCGGCCGCTTTCAACGGCCCAGTCGCGCGCGACCAGATAAGCGGGCGTCACTCCTTCCACGCGCGTGTTCCAGTTCAAGCCGTTGGCGACCATCTGCGCCTGCGCGCGCACGGTGGGCGCCACCGCTGCGAGGCCCTGAATTTCGCGCTCGATGGCTTCGGAGTCGGACAGCGTGAGGGAATCCCAGCCGCCGGCGGCGCCGCGGACGCCGCCCGCGCCGCGCTGCGCGCCCGGCACGATGATGAGGAGGTTTGAGCCCAGGCTCGAAATGGACGCCTGCACGCGCTCCTGCGCGCCGCGCCCCAGCGCGACCATCGCCACGACGGAAGCGACGCCGATGATGACGCCCAACGCCGTCAGCGCAGAGCGCAGCGGATTGGATTGCAGGGCGCGCAGGGCGCCGCCGACAAGATCGGCGAGGCGGATCATGCTGCGCGCTCCACGGCGCGGTCATGCACGATCTTGCCGTCGCGCATTTCGATGATGCGCTTGGTGGCGGCGGCCACGTCAAGATCGTGCGTCACCAGGATCACGGTGACGCCTTCGGCGTTCAGCTCGTGGAAGAGGGCCAAGATGTCCTTGCCTGTCTGGGTGTCGAGCGCGCCGGTGGGTTCGTCCGCTAAGAGGACCGGCGGTTTGCAGGCGAGCGCGCGCGCGATCGCGACGCGCTGCTGCTGGCCGCCTGAAAGCTGCGTGGGGCGGTGGTCGGTGCGCTCGGCGAGGCCCACGCGCGCCAGCAATTCTTCGGCCCGCGCGCGGCGTTCTCTCGGATCGGCGCCGGCGTAGATGAGCGGCAGCTCGACGTTCTCGAGCGCCGTCAGACGCGGCAGCAAATTGAAGCTCTGGAAGACGAAACCGATCGTGCGGTTGCGGAAGACCGCGAGATCGCTGTCGTCCATGGCGCCAATGTCGTTTCCCGCGATAGCGAGCGTTCCGTCCGTCGGCGAATCCAAACCGCCGATCAGATTCATCAGCGTCGATTTTCCCGAGCCAGACGGGCCTACGATGGCGACGTAGTCGCCTTCCGCGATGGCGAAGGAGACGCCGTCGAGCGCGTGCACGGTCTCCTCGCCCATCTGGTAATGTTTGACGAGCGTCTGGGCTTCAACGAGCGCGCTCATCACGCGCCCCGGATACGCGGACGTGCGCCGCCTGACCCGAAGGGACTCCCGCCGCGTTGTTGCTGAGCGGCTGCATCCGGGCGCGGGCCGCCGCCGGTGATGATCTGATCGCCATCGCGCAGATCGCCGCCGCGAAGCTCCGTGTACGAATCATCCGCGACCCCCAACTCGACGCGCACGGGCGTAGGGCGGTTGTCGCGTAGCACGAAAATAACGGCTGTCCGCGTCGGTGTTTCGCGCGGACCGTTTTGGCCCGCGCCTGCCTGAAGCTCTGCGAGACGCGCGCGCTGCGCGGCTGTGAGCGTGGGTTCGATCGCGGCGATCACGCTTTCGCGCATGCGGCGCATCGCGGCGCGGCGATCGCCGCCTTGGGCCTGGCCCGCATTTTGCCGCGCCGCTTGGATCGCTATTTGCGCGCGCTCCTGTTGAGCGGGCGTCAGTTCGAGCTGGGCGGTCAATTGCTCCAGTTGGCGGGCGCCGCGTTGCGCGCCTTGGCCTTGGCCGCGCTGGCGTTGGCCGCGTTCGCTCGCGATGGCGCCGCCTTGATTGCGCCGCGATCCGTCGGCCTCGCCCGTCATCCCGCGCGCCTGCTCCTGCAAGCGCTCATCCACTGGGCGGAAGCGCAGCGCCGCGTTCGGGATGCGCGCGACTTGCTGGGTCTCCTCGACGACGATTTCTGCGTTCGCGGTCATGCCCGGGAGGAGGCGGCGGCCTGGATTGTCGGCCTGCACGACGACGGTGTAGCTCACGACGCCGTTGGTATCGACGCCTTGCTGGCGCACTTGGCTGACGCGGCCTTCGAACTCCTCGTCCGGAAACGCATCGACGTTGAAGCGCACGCGCTGACCTTCGCGGACTTCGCCGATGTCGGCCTCATCGACCGTGATGTTCGCCTGCAAGCGCGAGAGATCCTGCGCGATGATGAAGAGCGTCGGGGCCTGCAAGCTCGCGGCGACGGATTGGCCGGGATTCACTTGACGATCGACGACGACGCCATCGATCGGAGAGCGAATGATGCTGCGGTCGAGGTCAACTTGGATTGATGCGAGCGAGGCTTGCGCTTGTTGCACGGCGGCGGCGGCGCGCGCGCGATTGGCCCGCTGCTGCGCCATCAATTGCTCGGAGGCGAATCCCGCTTCGGCCAGGCGCGCGTAACGCTGATAGTCTGAGTTAGCGACCCCGTAATCGGCTTGCGCTTGGCGAAGCGACGCGACGGACTGCGCGACACGCTGCTGAAATGTATCGGGCTCAAGGCGCGCAAGCACCTGGCCGGCGCGCACCTGCGAATTGAAATCGACTTCGACGGTTTCAACGAGGCCGGACACGGTTGAGCCGACATTGACCGAGACGAGCGGCTGCAACGATCCCGTGGCGCCGACGACCCGGCTGATCTGGCCGCGGTCAGCTTCGGCCGTGCGATAGGGTTCGGCGTCGCCGTCGCCGCGGAAAAAGAAGAACCAGATGAGCAGGACGAAAAGGACGATCGCGCCCGCGATCGCCCATGGGCGCCGCATGACGCCGCCCAATCTCTCTCTGCCCCAGGTCAACGCCGCAGCCATGCCGTTCCTTCTCCTCGACCGGGCTTGAACGCTGGCTGAAGCCCGCATCCGTCGCACGCCCGCGAACAAGGCAAAATCGGCCAAAGCTCAGGCGAAAGCGAGGCTCATCCCCCGCGGCGCGCGCCGGGCTTGAACTAGGCGACGGTCAGAAGCTGTCGAGGTACTGGATGTCGGGGCGGCCCGCGAGGCTTGCGCCCAATGCGGGGCCGGCGGCGCGGAAATGATCGCTCTTGCCGTGCGCATCGAGCGCGGCTTGATCGTCATAAATCTCCAGCACGACGAATTCGGCGGGGTTCGCACGCGATTGGAAGCAGGTGTAAACCTTGTTGCCCGGCTCGTTGTCGCGCACGCCCTGCATCAAAGTGCGCATCGCGGATTTGAAATTCTCTTCTTCGCCCGGCTTCACCGGCAAGCGCGCCACCACACCGATCATTCGCTCATCTCCCTCTTTCGTTGCTTATGCCGTGCGCTGGGCGCGGTCTTTCTCGTTCGACGCTTTGATCATGTCGCGCACGGCTGTCCATTGCGCATCGTCCCAAGCGGCGAGGCCGGAGAAGTTGCCGCCCGAGGCCTGGTACATGGCGCCGTCGATGGCGATCGTCTGGCCGTTCACGTACTCGGCGCCCGGCGCCATCAGGAAGACGGCGAGGTTGCAGAGCTCAGTCATCTCCCCGACGCGGCCCATCGGGTTTGCCGCGCGGCTCGCGCCGCCGCCGCCTTCGTCAGCGCTTTGGCCCGGCGAAAGGCGCTCCCACGCGCCTTTGGTTGGGAAGGGTCCGGGCGCGATGGCGTTGAAGCGGATGCCATAGCGGCCCCATTCGACGGCGAGCGATTGCGTCATCGCGTTCAAACCCGCTTTCGACATGGCGGAGGGGATGACGAAGGGCGAGCCGTTCCACACCCAAGTGGTGAGGATGGAGATGACGTTGCCTTTGCGCCCCTCGGCAATCCAACGTTTGCCGATGTCCAGCGTGCAATAGAAACTGCCGCGGAAAACGATGTTGGCGATGGCGTCGAAGCCGCGCGGGGAGAGATCCTCCGTCCGGGAGATGAAGTTCCCGGCGGCGTTGTTGACGAGGCCGGTCAGCGGTCCGCCTGTCCAGATTTCATCGACCATTTCCTTGATGGCCTCGGCGCTGCGAATATCGCAGGGCGCGGCGATCACCTTGCCGCCCCAGCGGCCCATCAATTCGTCGGCGGCTTCCTTCAGGACATCGCCGCGCCGGCCGCAGATGAAGACCTCGGCGCCGAGCTTCACGAAGGCTTCGGCCATTTCCTTGCCGAGGCCTGTGCCGCCGCCGGTGACAAGAATGCGCTCGCCCTTCATCAGGCCGTCGCGGAACATCAATTTGGAGGCATCCATCGATCTTCTCCCTTTCGGCAACGAAAGCGCATAAGCGGAGGCGATGTCCAGGCGCCGTGGGGAAAAGGCGATGCTGATTGCGTTCGCGGGCCTGCCGGGCGTGGGCAAGACCACCATCGCGCGCGCGCTCGCGGCGCGGATGCCCGGCAGCGTCTATCTGCGCATCGACACCATCGAGCAGGCGCTGATCGCGGGCGGCGTCGCCGACGTCGGGCGGCTCGGCTACATCGCCGCCTTCGCCTCCGCGGGAGACAATTTACGGCTTGGGCGCACCGTCATCGCCGATTGCGTCAATCCGCTGCCGGTGACGCGTGAGGCGTGGCGGCGGACGGCCGCGAAAGCGGGCGCGGCGCTCGTTGAGATCGAGGTAATCTGCTCCGATCGCGCGGAGCACCGCAGGCGCATCGAAACGCGCGAGACGGATGCGCCGGTGACGTGGGCGGCGGTCGAGGCGCGGGCGTATCATCCGTATACGGACGCAACAATCCGCCTCGACACTGCGCACATGAGCGCCGACGAAGCGGTTGAAATGATTGCCTCACGGACTCAGGGATAGCGGCGCCAATTCCCGGCGCGATCGCGCAGGCGCCAGCCTTCCTCGTCCTTCTCGGCGCTCGCGGGCGTCAGCGGCGCCTTGCCGTGGCCGCCGGGGATGTCGAGCACGTAAGCCGCCTGGCAGAGGCCTGACGCGCGCGCGTGGAGTTCGCGCATGAGCGCTTGGCCCTCTTCGATCGTGGTGCGGAAATGGCTCGTGCCGGGGGCTAGATCGCCGTGGTGGAGGTAATAGGGCTTCACGCGCGCCTCGACTAAGGCGCGCATCAACGCCTCGAGCGTCTCTGCGTTGTCGTTGACGCCCTTCAGCAGGACACTTTGCGAGAGCATTGGGATGCCGGAATCCACGAGGCGGGCAATTGCGGACTTCGCTTCTTCGGTCAGCTCGCGCGGATGATTGGCATGCAACACGACATAGGTCGTCGCGTTTGTGTGCCGGATCGCTCCGGCGAAGTCTCGCGTGACGCGTTCGGGGTCAACGACCGGCACACGTGTGTGCCAGCGGACGATTTTCACGTGCTCGATCGCGGCGAGGCGTTCGGTCAATTCTCGCGCGCGGCGCGGCGAGAGCAGGAAGGGATCGCCGCCGGTGAGGATGACCTCCCAAATCTCCGTATGCTGAGCAATGTAAGCGAGCGCGGCGTCGAGCGCATCGGGCGTCAGCGCGGGCGTTCTGCCGGGGCCGACCATTTCGCGCCGGAAGCAGAAGCGGCAATAGACCGGACAGACGGAGACGATCTTCAGCAGGCAGCGATCGGCGTAGCGATGGACGATGCCTTCGCACGGCGCATGCGCGCCATCGCCGATGGGATCGGCGCGCTCCTCTGGGCGAGTGTCCAATTCGCGCGCATCGGGCGTGAATTGGCGCGCAATGGGATCGCCTGGATCGAGCGGATCGATCAGCGCCTCCATGGCGGGCGTGATCGCGACCGCGTAGCGCGCGGCGACCTGCGCAAGCGCCTCGCGCTCCTTGCTCTCGATGGGAAAAACGCCGTCCATGCTCAAATCCCGAACGCCCGCGCGTAGCGGACCTTGCCGCCTGCCTCCAGCGCGCCGGGCACGAGCTCGAGCGCCATGAAGGACGGGCCCGAGAACGGAGCATCCAGTGATTCGGCGGCTTTGGCCGAAAAGCCCGTGCGCGGGTAGTAGGCCGGGTGGCCCAGCACGACGATGGCGGCCAGGCCAAGCGCCCGGCAACGCGCCTCGCCGGCCCGCATGAGCGCAAGGCCCGTGCCCTTGCGCTGAAAGGCGGGAAGGACAGAGACGGGCGCCAGCGCCGCCGCCTCGATCGTTTCACCGGCGCGCTCGATCTTGAGCCTTGAATAGAGGATGTGCCCGAATAGGCCGACGCCTTCTTCCGCGACCAGTTCGACCAAAGCGTCGCCATCCTTTCGGAGTCCCACGACGAGATTGGCTTCATCCGCGCTGTCGAAGGCGTGGCGCACGATGGCGCGGATAGCGGGATGGTCGCGTTCGGTCGCGTCGCGGATGATCATGCGGGATTCCAGATCACTTGCTCGATGTGCGTTGCGCCGGCGGCGAGCATGACGAGCCGATCGAAGCCGAGGGCGCAGCCGCTTGCGGGCGGCATGTGGGCGAGCGCGGCGAGGAAATCCTCATCGATTGGCCAGCGCACGCCGTAGCGCTTTTGCTTCTCGTCCATGGTTTCGATCAAGCGCGCGCGCTGTTCGGCGGGATCGGTCAATTCGCCAAAGCCGTTCGCGAGTTCGACGCCGCAGGCATAGAGCTCAAAGCGCTCAGCGACGGTCTCGTCATGCGGCGCGCGGCGGGCGAGCGCGGCTTCCGTGATTGGGTACTCCGTGAGCAGTGTGAGCGCGGGCGAGCCGAGGTTTGGTTCAAGCGCGGCGATCTCGCGGCTGAAAGCGTCGTGGTCCGATGGAGCGTTTGAGCCAGCGCGTGCGGAGGCTTCGCGGACGGTGATCGTCTCGGCGTCGGCAAAAGGATCGCAGGCTCGGCCGCGCCAGGAGAAACTCCTCGCGCCCGCGGTTTGCGCGGCGATGCGCGCGATGGCGATGCAATCGTCCATCAACTCTTCGTAGTTTGCGTGGGCGCGGTACCATTCGAGCATGGTGAACTCGCTTGCGTGCAGCGGCCCGGTTTCGCCGGCGCGATAGACCTTGCCCAGGAAGAAGAGCTTCTCCTCTCCCGCTGCGAGCAGCTTCTTCATCGCGAATTCGGGAGAGGTGTGAAGATAGCGCCCGTCCGCTTCGAACGCTTTGAGATGCAGCTCCGCCCCGGGCGAAGCGGCGAGCGCGCCGACATCGGCTTCGACGAACCCCTCCTCGGCAAACCACGCGCGCAGGGCGGCCGCGATCTTGGCGCGGGCGTGGAGGAAGGACCGCCGATCGGCGTGGCGGCGCTTCTCCCACCAGGGGGAGGCGGGCTCTGTCATGTGCTTTGCGTCATAGGGGCGCGGCGGGCTTGGCCCAAGGGGCGGATGCGGCTAGAGAGGCGCCCGAATTCCCCTTTTTTCTAGCAGAATGAGCCGCCCAGGCGGCCCCGCCGAGGTTTATCGTGGTCAAAGTCATCGCCAGCGACGTGCGCAAGGGCAATGTGCTCGAACATGAGGACGGCAAGCTCTACGTGGTGATGAGCTACGAAACCTTCCGGCCCGGCAAAGGCACGCCCACGACCACGATCACGATGCGGCGCATCGTGGACGGCGTTAAAACGACCGAGACGTACAAGACGACCGACGCACTCGAGAAGGCGTTCGTCGAGGAGACGAAGCACACGTACCTATACGACGACGGCGACGCGGGCTTCGTCTTCATGAACCCGACGAGCTACGAGCAGGTGCATGTCGGGCGCGACACCGTGGGCGATGCGGCCGCTTATCTCAGCGAGAACATGGAGTGCTTTCTGCTGATGCATGACGGCGTGCCGCTCTCGATCGAATTGCCGGCGCGGGTGACGCTGGAGATCGTGGAGACCGAGCCTGTCGTGAAGGGGCAGACGGCGTCTTCCTCCTACAAGCCTGCAAAGCTCTCGAACGGCGTCAAGACCATGGTGCCGCCGCATATCGACACCGGAACGCGCGTCATCGTTTCGACGGAAGACGGCTCCTATGTCGAGCGCGCGAAGGACTAGAATTTGGCCGGCGCTGGCGATCGCCGCGCTGGTACTGCTGCTCGCCGCGCCGATCGCCGCAGGCTTCTGCGCGCGGGAGACCGTCAACGATTCCGCCGTGCCGGTCGTGCGCGATCTCTGGGTGGAGGGCGCGCCGCGCGTCGCCTTGGCGATCTGGGCGCACCCGGACGACGAGATCACCAGCGCGGGAACGCTCGCGCGGATGGGGCATGATCCCGATGCGCGGCTCGTGCTCGTCTATCTGACGCGCGGCGAAGCCTATGACGGAACGGATCTAGCGCCGGAGGCGCTGGCGCGCGTGCGCACGCGGGAAGCGCAAGAGGCGGGGCGCATTCTGGGCGCGGAAGAAACGATCCTGCTCGACTTTCCCGATGCGGGATTGCCAGAGGCAGACGGAGACGCGGCGACGGCGCAGGTTCGCGCGATTATTGCGCGTGTGCGCCCAAGCGTCGTCGTGAGTTTCGACGATCGCGTCGGCTTTTACGGGCACAATGATCATCGCCAAGTCGGCGTCTGGGTGCGCGACTTGATGGCGGAAGCGGCGCGCGATCCTGGATCATCCGTGCGCGCGTACTATCAAGCGACGTTGCCGGCGCCGATGATCGCACTGGCGCGGCGCATGGTGGATGCGTTCCGGCGGCGCTATCCGGCAGACCCTGCGCTTGGGCTGCCGGCGCCAAGCGTTGCGGTGAACATCGCTTCGGAAGCGGCGCGCAAACGCGCGGTGCTGGACGCGCATGCATCGCAGATCGCTGTCGTGGCCGACGTTCAGCCCTACTACGACTGGCTGCCGCCTTGGGTGTATTACCGCATTCTCGACCGCGAGTACTTCACGCGCGTCCGCTAAGGCAGACGCTTCAGGATGGAGACGAGCGCGCGCGTGCGCGGCGAGAACACGATCGGCGTGTAGTAGAGGCTTGCCGCGCGCTTCCAGACCTCGCTGCGCGTCGGGTAGGGCAGGACCGGATTGGTCAGCGCACGGACGGTCAGCTTGTTGGCGAGCGCCAGCGCCATCGGCGCGATCAATTCGCCCGCTTCGCGGCCGACGACGCTTGCGCCCAGCAATTTGGCGCCCGGACCGACGACGATCTCGGCAAACCCGCGCGGATCGGCCTCGCAGACGGCGCGATCGTTGCCGGAGAATGGCGCACGCACTGCCTGCGCCTTGTCGCCGTATTTTTGCTTGGCCTCCATTTCGCTCATCCCGATCTGCGCGATTTCGGGATCGGTGTAGAGGGCCGCGGGAATGAGCGCGGCGGCGGCCGGCGTGCGCGCCTTGAAGAGCGCGGTGCGCACGAACGCCGATGCATGCCAGCCCGCGGCATGGGTCAACAATTCGCGCCCAGCGGCGTCGCCCAAAAAAAAGACGCGCTTGTTGGCGCTCTGCAGCGTCGCGGACAGCGCAACGCGGCCGCGCGCCAGCGTGATGCCGGCTTTCTCCAGCGCCAATCCATCCAGCGCCAGCTTGCGGCCCGCAGCGAGAAGAAGATGCGAGCCTTCGATGGTCCGGACGTGACTGTCTTTGGCGACGGTTACGCTGACGCCCCCGACTGGTGCCGCTTCGATTTTTGTCGCGCTCCACCCTTCAAGCAGCTCGATTCCGTCGGCGGCGAGTTGCGCCAACACGGGCGCGGCGAGGTCGGGCGCGAAGGCCGCGAGCGTGCGGGCAGGCTCGATGATGGTGACTTCGGCGCCGAGACGGCGAAATGCCTGGCCGAGTTCGGCGCCGATGGCGCCGCAGCCGAGGACGATCAGCTTCTTCGGCAGTTCGTTTAGCGAGAAGACGGTCTCGTTGGTGAGGAAGGGAATGTCGCTGAATCCCGGAATCGGCGGAACCGCGGCGTGCGATCCGGTGGCGACGACGATGCGTTGGGCGCGCACGCGCACGCTCGGGGATTCAAGCGTGCGCGCGTCCACGAAGCGCGCGGCCTCGCGGACGACGACACAGCCTAGGCCCTCGAAGCGCTCCTGGCTGTCATGGGGGGCGATCGCGGCAATGGCGGCGCGCACGCGCGCCTGCGCATCGGCCCACGGCAGCTTTTCATTCGCGGCCGCCAACAGCGCCTTGGAAGGGACGCAGCCCGTGTTGAGGCAATCGCCGCCCATCTCTCCCTTCTCGAAGAGGACGACCTTCAAGCCCAATTGGGCCGCGCCGGAGGCGGCGGAAAGCCCTGCGCTGCCCGCGCCGATGACCGCGAGATCGGCTTTGATTTCCTTCATGGCGCAGGATTCTCCGGCGCGCCGGTTTGCTCGCGGTGGAAGAGACGCCAGGCCACCGGCAAAAGCGCGAGCACGATGAGCCCCGCGACCGGCACAATGATCTCCGGCGAGAAGAAGAGGTCGCGCGCCGCGGCCACGGGATCGACGGCGACGCCTGCCTCGAACGCGGCGCGCAGACCGTTGCCAATTGCGGCGTACACGAATGTACCCGGGACGATGCCGATGAGCGTGGCGAAGAAGAAGTCGCGCAGCTTCACACCCAAAAAGGCGGGCGCGAGGTTGACGACGAAGAAGGGCGCGCCGGGGAAGAGGCGCAGCGCCAGGATGTAGCTGAACGCGTTGCGCTGAAAGCCCCGCTCGAAACGGGACAGCCAGGGTCCCACGCGGCCGCGCAACGCATCGCCCAGCGCGGTGCGCGCCGCAAGGAAGATCGCGGTCGCGCCAACCGTGGCGGCAACGACGGTGGCTGCGCCGCCGAGCCATGTTCCGAAGAGAAAGCCGCCGGTCAATGTCAGCCACAAGGCGCCTGGGATCGAGATCGCGACGGCCAGCGCGTAGAGCGCTATGAACACCAAGAGCGCGACGACAAGATTGGCCGCGACGAAAGCCTGCAAATCCTCGCGGCGCTCCCGCAGCACGTCGAGCGACAGCTGTTCGTGCAGGCGCAAAGCGAAAGCTGTCGCGAGCGCGGCAAAGATGAGGAGCAATGGCAGGAAGCGCACCAGGCTTCGAGGCCGTTGCGCGGGAAGGCTGCCGGGAGCGGGATCGGTCATCGAGGCCTGTCGTGGCGCGCCGGGCGGGGCGGCGCAAGCGTTTCGCCTTCTTACGGTTCGCGCGCACGCCCGGTTGCAGTCTGTGTGAAACCGTGCTGCGGCGCGCTTCGTATGACGGCCATGGAGACGGTCTTGCGCATTCTTTCAGCCTTGTGGCTTTGCCTTTTCTTGTTGACGGCGCCGGCGGCGGCGCAGCCAGCGCAGCGCGCCGAGGCGGTGTTCGCCGGGGGATGCTTCTGGTGCGTCGAATCCGATTTCGAGCATTTGGACGGGGTGATCGAGGCGGTGTCGGGCTATACCGGCGGGACTTCCCGCAACCCCACTTACGAGGATCACGAGGGGCACTACGAGGCCGTGCGCGTGATCTACGATCCAGCGCGCGTCACCTACCGGCAGCTCGTGGATTTCTTCTTCCGGCATATCGACCCGACGGACGCGGGCGGGCAATTTTGCGATCGCGGGCCTTCCTACCGCACGGCGATTTTCGTCACCCCCGCGCAGCGGGGAACGGCAGAGGCCGCACGGGAGGCGGCGCAACAGGCGCTGCCGCGCGGCGAGATCGTGACGCCTATTCTTCCACTCACGCAATTCTGGAACGCGGAGGCCTATCACCAGAATTACGCGCGGCGGAACGGCGTGCTCTATCGCTTCTATCGCCTGCGATGCGGGCGCGATGCACGCGTTCGCCAAGTGTGGGGTCGCCGCTAAAGATCGCGGCGCATGAAAACGCGCGTTGAGACGTCGAGCATCTTGGCCTGATCGGCCTCGATCGCGATCATCCACGGCAGATAGTCCGTACGCGGAATATCGTGGAAGCCGTGCTTGCGGTAGAACGGCGCGTTCCAGGGGACGTGCCTGAAAGTCGAAAGGAAGACGGCCCGTACGCCGGTTCGTTCAGCGGCGGCGCAGAAGGCGTCGAGGAGGGCCGCGCCGAAGCCCCGGCGCTGGAAATCCGGGTGGACATCGATCTGGTGGAGGTAAGCGATATCGCCTTCGCGATGACCGGTCGCGTAGCCGGCGACCTGGCCGTCTTTCTCCAGCGCGATAGCAAGGCCCGCGGCGATGTTGGCTGCGTGCTCTTCCCTTGAGACGACGTCGCTCAGTGCGTCGAGCGTGAGCAATCCGAGCGGACGAAACATCTCCGCGGCGGCGCGTTCGATCTCCTGAAGGCGCGCGATATCCGCCGCCTGGGCGGGGCGGATCGTCAAATGACGATCACGCCCGCGCCGGGCGGTTCGGCATAGAGCGCGTCCACCAGCGCCTTGCGCCGTTCGAGGGCGGCGCGCTGATTGACATAGCCCTTGTCGGTGATTTCGCCGGCGTCGATGGACGGCGGCTCCGTCATGATCTGCACACGGACGATCCGGCGGGAGGAGCCGCCAGCCGTCGTGTTGAACGCTGCGATGCGTTCTTTCACGACGTGCGCCAATTTCTCCAACGGATTGGAGCCTTCCTGCGCGAGCGCGGCCATGCCGGCGGGCGAGGGCCAGAGAAGCGCGCCGATGAAGGGCTTGTCCTGGCCGGTGACGATTCCGTCGAACACATAGGGCGAGCAGGCGGCGACGATGTCGGGCCGCAGCGTGCCGACCGAGACCCATGTGCCGGAGGAGAGCTTGAAATCCTCCGTCACGCGTCCGTCAAAGATGAGCCCCTTCGCTGGATCGTTCTCATCGACGAAGCGGCAGGCGTCGCCCAGTTTGTAATAGCCTTCCTCGTCGAAGGCGGCGGCTGTTTTTTCTTCATCACCCCAATAGCCGGTGGTGACCGTCGGGCCCTTGACGCGCACTTCGAGCTTTTCGCCGTTCGGCACGAGCTTCAATGTAATGCCGGGCAGCGGCAGGCCAATGAGGCCGACCCGTTCGGCCTCCCAGTGCACGACTGTAATGCCCTGCGTTTCGGTGGCGCCGTACATCGTCGTGAGCGGAATGCGCTGGCCGGTTTCCGCAATCGCCAGCGCCTGGAGGCGATCGTAGAGATCGTCCTGCAGGGTCGCTCCGCCATAGCCCATGTAGCGCAGATTCTTGAAGAAGCTGGCGCGGAGCTTCGGGTCTTTCTCCATCGCGTCGGCGAGCATCGCGAAAGCGATGGGCGCGGAGCCAAAGACGATGGGGCTCACTTCGTAGAGATTCTTGATCGTCGTCTCGAACATGCCGGGCAGCGGCTTGCCTTCGTCGAGGTGGACGGTGGCGCCTGACCAGAGCGCGCCGTTGAAGCCGACATTGCCCGCCGAGATATGGCTCCATGGCATCCATTCGAGGGATTGGGGAACCTGCTCCGGGTCGGGATCCTCGTTGCGCAATCCTTCGCTCGCGGAGATCTGCGAACAGAGCATGCCTTGGTATTGCGGCGCGGCCTTCGGCAGGCCGGTCGATCCCGAGGTGAAGAGAAATTTGGCGATCGTCTTGTCGGTGATCTTGTCCATCTCGACAGCGACCGCTGCGCCCGCCTCGCCTTCGATCAGATCGCTGTAGCGGAGGACGTTCTCGTTGGTCGGTTCGTCATCAACCGTGATAATCTCGACGCCCGTCAAGTCGAGGGAATCGAGCGCGCGCTGGAAGGGCGCTTTCGATTGCACGAAGATCGCCTTCGGCTTCACGACATTGAAGCAATGCTTCAGCTTGGCGAAGTCCGCACTCATCAACGAATAGGAGGGGCTCAGCGGCGCGACCGGCGCCCGGATTTTCATCGCGGCCAGCATCATGATCGCGTGCTCGATCGAGTTGCCTGAGAGCACCATCAGCGGCGCGTGGGGGCCAAGGCCCAGAGCGTAGAGTTTTTCGGCGGCGGCGCCGGACTGGCGCGCGGCTTCGCCATAGGACACGCCGCGCCAAGGACCGTGATTGGGAAGGCGCTGCTTCAAATAGGGGCGTTCGGGATGCTCCTTGGCTTTCTCATCCAGCAAGTGCGGAATGGAGCGGGGGCGATCGCCGGGCGCGTGGTTGGAGCGGACATAGACGATGCCGTCCGCCCGCCGGTCTACGGAGACGTCGGGGCCCTTCATTGGCAATTTCTTGAACGGCGGCGCTTCCGTGCGCGCGTGCCCCTCGGGCATCGTCGTCTCCTCCTCTTTTGCTTGGCGGGCGATCCTAGCAAAGGCGGCGCGCGCAAAGCTAGGCGGCGAGGAGGCCGTCCAGCATGGCTTCGAAGCTTTGCTCAATCTTTTTCGCGAAGCCGCCGTCGCGCCGGCGCGCGGCGAGGAGAAGCGCGGCCTCATTGAGCGCGCCGGAGAGAAGGTGGGTCGCCGCGTCGAGATCGACGAGTGTGCGGCCGCTTTCCGTAGCGGAGGCAGCCAGGCCCTCGCGCAGCGAGCCCATGCCGTAGCGTGCATCGAGCGCGCGCCATTTCGCCCAGCCGATGACAGCGGGCGCGTCGATGAGGAAAATCCGACGGCGGGAGGGGGCGAGGCTCGCGGCCAAGAAGGCGCGGGCGCCCGCGCTCAGGGCGGCGCGCGCGCTTGGCGCGCGTGCGGCGGCAGCTTCGACCTCGGCCAGGACCGCGGCGAAATCCTCCTCCACGAGCGCGGCGAAGAGATCGGTCTTGTCTTTGAAGTGATGATAGAGCGCGCCGCGAGTGACGCCCGCCTTGGCGACGATTTCTTCGGCGGCCGTTGCGCCATAGCCTTTGGCGGCGAAGAGCGCGCGGCCCGCCTTCATGAGCGCGGCGCGGGTTTCGGCGAGGCGTTCGGCCTGAGTACGGCGGACTTGCATTGCATACAGCCTGTATGTTAGTTACATACATGTCGTATGTAACGTGAAAACAAAGGGGACGCCATATGCGCGCGCTCGACTTCTATCCGCTCATCACTACGCCCGACTTGGCGGCGACGCGCGATTTCTACGTGCGCCATTTCGGCGCTTCGACAGCGTTCGAGGCAAGCTGGTTCGTGCTGCTGGTCATCCCGGGAGAAGAGGGCGGCCGGCCGTTCGCGCTTGCGTTCATGAGCCCCGATCATCCCTCTTCGCCGCCTGGGCCCGAGCCGTTTGACGGCAAGGGCATGATCCTAACCGTGCAGGTCGCGGACGCCAGGGAGGCGTTTGCTTCGCTCCAGGCGAGCGGGGCGGCGCTGCATTACCCGCTGACGGAAGAGCCGTGGGGACAGAAGCGATTCATGGCGCGCGATCCGGCGGGCGTGCTTATCGACGTCGTCGAGCAGATCGCTCCGGCGGCCGGCTTTTGGGAGCGCTATCCGGCGCGCACGCACGCGTAACGGCGGCGAGGAGCGCGCTTTCGTCCCGCTCGCCCGTCAAGGTGCAGCGGCGCCAGTCCTCACCATCGCGGATGTCGGCGAAGAGCGCACCTTTGTGCTCGTGAAAGTGCAGGAAGCCTCTGCTCTTGCGATAGAACGTGCCGGGCGTTTTCTCCTTGAGCGCAGCAAATGCGCGCAATTTCGCCAGCAGCGGCGCGATGTGCGTGAGGTCGTCTGGCCGTGCGTGGCGCATCAGCCCACCATGCGTTGGCGGCCCTCCCAATAGGGCACGCGCAGTTCGCGGCGGAGGATTTTGCCGGAGGCGTTTCTCGGGATCGTCTCGATGAAGTCCACGCTCTTGGGGACCTTATAGTTTGCGACGCGCTCGCGTGCGTAGGCAATGATGCTTTCGGCGTCGGGGCTTGCGCCGGGCTTCAACACGACGATCGCTTTGACGCACTCGCCCCAGCGATCGTCCGGCACGCCGATGACCGCGACGTCGGCGACGTCGGGATGGCCGAAGACGGCGTTCTCGACCTCGGCGGGATAGACGTTCTCGCCGCCCGTCACGATCATGTCCTTCACACGATCGTAGATGAAGAAATAGCCGTCCTGATCCCGGTAGGCCGCGTCGCCCGTCTTCATCCAGCCGTCATGGATGGCTTCGGCCGTCGCTTCCGGCTTGTTGTAATAACCCTTCATCACGATCGGCGCGCGAATGACGACCTCGCCGACTTCGCCCGCCGGCGTTTCGTTGAAGTTCGCATCGACAACTTTGACCTCGACTCCCGGCCACGCGATGCCGCAGGAGCGGAGGCGGTTCTTCGCTGGATCGTGATCCTCCGGAGGCAGATAGGTGCCTGCGCCGTTCGTCTCGGTCATGCCGTAGAATTGCAGGAAGTCGCAGCCGAAACGCTCGCGCGCGCGGCGAAGCAAATCCTCGGAGATCGGCGAGGCGCCATAGCCTACGCCGCGCATGGAGGAGAGATCGGCCGTCTCCATCTCGGGCGCCTGCATCAGCATCATGATGACGGCCGGCACGAAGAAGGCGTGGTTGATCTTCTCAGCGCCGATGAGCGTAAGGACGGTTCCTGGGATGAGATCGCGCAAGATCACCGTGCGTGAGCCAGAAGCCAGCGAGACGAAGCCGACATTGGTGCCCGCGACATGGAAGAGCGGCATCGCGTTCAGAACGCTGTCGCCGGGCTTGTAGTCGAAGCCTTTCACACCCTCGGCGAGCCTCAGGAACGAGACGTAGTTCTTGTTGGAGAGCTCGACGCCCTTGGGATTGCCGGTGGTGCCGCTCGTGTAAAGCTGCAGCACAACATCGTCTTCGGGAGCCGGCAGCATCGGATCGATGGCGGCGCCTTGGCTGCGCCAGTCGAGGTATTGCGTCCAATCGGGCGCGCCGCCTTCAAGCGCGATGAGCTTGGGCGGCGCATCGAAGCCCGCGATCGCCTTTTGCGCCATCTCGACAAACTCGGCGCCCACGAAGAGGAGCTTCGCGCGGCTGTCCTTCAAGATGTAGGCGATTTCCGGCGCGGCTAGGCGGAAATTGACCGGCGTCGGCACGACGCGGGCCTTCATCGCGCCAAAGAAGAGCTCGTAAAAGTAATCGCTGTTCTTGGAGAGAATGGCGATGCGCTCCTGTGGACGCATGCCTTCGAGAATGAGGCGATCGGCCACGCGGCTCGACAGCGCATCGAACTCGGCAAAGGTCGTCGCGCGGTCTCCGCACAGGAAGGCGACTTCGCCGCCGCGGCGGCGGGCCTGAACGCGCGCGGCGTCCGCCATCACGGCGATGCCGTCCAAATCGATCATTCGTTCTCTCCCTGATCTTCGTTCTTCTCTTTACGTCACACTAGCCACATCAGAGCCGGGAATGCGAGATGGCTCGCGCACGCCGCGACACCGGAGCCCTCCATGAGCGAGATCATCCTGCATCATTATTGGACAAGCCCGTTCTCCGAGACGGTGCGGATGGCGCTCGGGGCAAAGCGGCTCGCGTGGCGCTCTGTCGAGCAGCCTGTGATCATGCCGAAGCCGCACCTGACGCCGCTGACGGGCGGCTACCGGCGCATTCCGGTGATGCAGATCGGCGCGGACCTTTATTGCGATTCACAGCTCATCCTGCGGGAGCTGGAGCGGCGCTTTCCCAATCCCGCGCTCGTGCAGCCCGGCGAGGCCGGGGTTGGGTGGGCCGTGCGGGCGTGGGTGGAGCGGAGCTTCTTTCAGACGAGCGTGGGGCTCATCTTCGGGGCGATCGCTGATTCCGTGCCGGAGGCTTTCCTCAAGGATCGCGAGGCGCTTTCCGGGCGTGCGTTCGACACTGCGGCGATGAAGGCTGCGGCGCCGCTGCTCAAAGGGCAATGGCGCGCGCAGGCGGAATGGATCGAGGCGCAACTCTCCGTGGGCGGACCATTTCTCGCGGGCGCGGCGGTTGGCCTTTCTGATGTCGCCGCGGCGATGCCGTTCTGGTGGGTGCGCGCAGCGCTCGGCGACGCCGCGGCCCCGTTGACGGCAGGTCTCACGCACGTCGAGGCGTGGATGGCGCGGATACGCGCGCTGGGGCACGGGACGCACACGCCGATGGCGCCGGAGGAGGCGGTCGGCGTCGCTCGCGACACGCAGCCGGAAGCTGCGCGCGCTTCTTCCTCCGAGATTCAAGGACTCTCGGCCGGGCAGAACGCGATCGTGATGGCGGACGATTATGGGCGCGATCCGATTGCGGGGCTCGTGCACTTCGTCGATGCGCAGGAGATCGCGATCACACGCGAAAGTCCCGAGACCGGGACGGTCTGCGTGCACTTTCCGCGCGCAGGGTATGTCGCGCGGGCCGCCTAAAGCTTGATCGCGCCGGATTCGATGGCGGCAAACTTGGCGGCGTCGAGTGCGACGTAAGCGTTGGCGGCCGGATCGTCCAAATAAAGCGGATCGCTTGTCTTCGCGGGATCGAAACTGTCGCGGACGAGATCGACCTTGCGGTACTTGAAGGTGCCGGTGGTTTCGATCGTAGGCTGGATGCGCAAAAAAATCGGACGCGCATAGCTCGGCAGCTGGCGGCGCACGTACTCGTGCAGGCCTTCGAGTTTGAAATGCTGGTCGACGGAGAGCGCGGCCATGCCGGCGCGCCCGTCAGCGTTGGGGACTTTCACGCCATAAACGTTCGCTTCCGTGACGCCCGGATATTGCGCCAGCACGTCGCCCACTTCGTTCGTCGAGACGTTTTCGCCCTTCCAGCGGAAGGTGTCGCCGATGCGGTCGATGAAATAGAAATAGCCGTCCTTGTCCTGCTTCAAGAGGTCGCCGGTGCGGAACCAAGCGTCGCCCTTGGCGAAGACATCGCGGAGAATCTTCTTCTCCGTCTGCGCGGGATCGCCGGCATAGCCTTCGTATTTGAAGCGCGCCTCCTCGGGACGGATTTCGCCGATCGCTTCGCCCGCTTCATCGGCATCGGCTTCGATGCAGAAACCGTCCGGCCCACGCACGGGGCGCTCGTTCTCGACGTCGAATTTGACGATCTTGACGTTGACGCGCTTGCGCATCCAGCCGGGGATGCGGCCGATCGAACCCATCTTGTTGTCGAAATTGAGCAGCGTGACGTTGCCCTCGGTCGAGCCGTAGAATTCAAGAAATTTCGGCACGCCGAAGCGCTCCTTGAATTCGGCCCACACTTCGGGGCGCAGCCCGTTGCCGACGCCGAGGCGCAGCGTGTGTTTGCGCTCAAGCGGATGGGGCGGAGCGTTCACCAGATAGCGGCAGAGTTCGCCGATATAGAAGAAGACGGTGGCGCGCTCCCCGACGCAATCGTCCCAAAAGTGCGAAGCTGAGAATTTGCGCCGGAGGATCACGGTTCCGCCGCGTTCGAGCGCGAAGCCGACGCCGCAGAGCCCGCCCGTGCCGTGATAGAGCGGCAGCGCGACATAGACGCGGTCCTCGTGCGTGGCGCGGCCGCCGCCAACAAAGGCGCGCATCATGCCCATGGTGCGCAAATGCGTGAGGCGCGCGGCCTTCGGCGCGCCGGTCGTGCCCGATGTGTAAACATAGAGCGCGAGATCGGTCGATTTCATGCCAGCACGGAACGTTGCATCGGGGCGCGCATCGCTCACGCCCGCCAGCGCGGCTTCGAGGTCTTCACCGCGGCCTTCGCTTTCGAGCGTCCACGGCTTGGGCCTCTGCGCCAACTCTCCCGCGATAGCCGCGTACGCCTCCCAGAGATCGTCGGAGAGGATGAGGTGATCGGCGTTCGAGATGTTGATCGAGTGCGTGAGCGGCGCGCCGGCAAGATTCGAGTTGATCAACGCAGCGACGACGCCCGCTTTCGATAAGCCGATCCAGCAGGCGACGTAATCGGGCCGGTTGGTCATGAAGAGCGCAACGACGTCGCCGGGCTTCAGCCCTTGCGCGCGCGCCCAGTGCGCATAGCGATTGGCCCGCGCCTCGAAGGCCCGATAGGTGAGCGAGGCGCCCTCGAAACGGAACGCGACGTTCTCGGGATATTGATCGATGCTCGCCTCGATATCGTCGGCGATGGTGCGCGTTCCCTCGGCATCGAGATCTTCGTAGGCTTTGAGCGAGCGCATCGCGCCGTCGAACACCGCCCACTCGCTCTTCAGCCGCGCCAAAAGACCCATCGTGCGTTTCTCTCCCGTTTGGGGAGACGATAGGGAAGATGACGGGCGCGTCAAATCGCGGGCGTTCGCATACCCGATCTTCCAATCCGCGCGGATCGCGTCCAATCTTCCGCTCAAGAAGACCAAGGGAGGGAATTTTGGCCGACATCGCCGCCGCGCCTGCGGCGCCCATTCCGGTGCGCCCGGTGACAGACGGGTATCGCCGCTATGCGATGGGCCTGCTTCTCATCATCTATGTGATGAATTTCGTCGACCGGCAGGTGGTCAACATCCTCGCCGAGCCGATCCGCAACGAACTCGGCCTGCTCGACTGGCATATCGGCGCGATGAGCGGGCTCGCCTTCGCGCTCTTCTACACCGTGCTCGGGCTGCCGATCGCGCGCCTCGCGGAGCGCGGGCACCGCCCCTACATCATCGCCGTTGCGCTCGCCGTCTGGTCCGGCTTCACCGCGCTCTGCGGCCTCGCGCAGAATTTCACGCAGCTCGTGCTGGCGCGCATCGGAGTGGGTGTGGGGGAGGCGGGGTGCACGCCGCCGGCGCATTCGCTCATCACCGATTACGTGCCGAAAGAGCGGCGCGCTTCTGCGCTGGCGTTCTATTCCATGGGCACGCCGCTCGGATCGCTGGTCGGCATGGCGCTCGGCGGCATCGTCGCGGACGCTTACGGCTGGCGCATGGCGTTCCTCGTGTGCGGCGTGCCGGGGATCGTGCTCGCGATCATCGCCGCGCTCACGCTCGTGGAGCCGCGCATCCGCGCGGCCGCCGCCGACATCAAAGCGCGCACGCAAGCGCTGCCGAAGCCTAAACCCTTCCGCGAAGCGCTCGCCACGCTCACCAAGAAACGCACGTTCTGGCTCGTGGCGTTTGCCGCAGCGATCAAAGCCTTCATCGGCTATGGGCACGCGCCCTTCACCGCCTCTTTCTTCTACCGCAACCACACGGAGGAGATCGGCCAGCTTGCGGCGATCTTCGGGTTGCAGGCGGGCGGCTTTCTGGGGCTCGCGCTTGGCACCGTCGCGGGGCTTGGCGGCGCGTTCGGCGCTTATATGGGCGGCGTGATCGCGGACCGCTTCGGCAGCAAGGATTTCCGCGCCTATGTGAGCGTGCCCGCGATCGCCTCACTCATCACGATTCCGATCTACATTTTTGCGGTGACGCTGCCGTTCGCCAGCTTCGCGATCCTCACGCTCACCTTGAACGCGATCCTCGGCACGCTGTGGTACGGCCCGGTTTACGCGACCGCGCAATCGATCGTGCCGCCGCACATGCGCGCGACGGCCTCGGCGGTGCTGCTCTTCGTGATCAATCTCGTCGGGCTGGGCTTGGGGCCGCTCGCGGTCGGCGCGCTGAGCGACGTGCTGGCGATCCAAATGGGCTTGGGGGCCGCGGAAGGGATCCGCTGGGCGCTCATCCTCTCCGCGCTCGCGGGCGTGGGGGCGTTTCTGCTCTTCTGGCTCGCGCGGCGGACGATCCGGGAGGAGATGGAGGGGTAAGCTCAGAGTAGAGACGGTTGTTGGGTTTGGTCTACGCGAATGATGCCCAAGAGCATCCAGACCGATGGGTTTCGGCGCATATTGCCGAGCGCGAGAGCCATGCCGTCCCTCGGATAGGTCTGATTGAACACGTCCGTCATCCGGTTGAGCGCCTCGCCTTCAGACATTGAGCGCGTGAGATTCCAGAACATCGCTTCGGTCTCCCAGTCTCCACACTTGCGATCGTAGCGTGCATTCGAGTCGGCAAACGAGGCGCGGAATTCATATGGACACGGCTCTAGTGGTTTCGGTTGGCGATCAAACATCGTCTGCTGGAGCAGGCGCGCATGCGACGCGAGGCGCTCACGATTGATTCGAAGGGGCGTCTTCTTCTTCCAGCTAAGTGAAAAGCTACCCGCCTCTGGACGAATGATGGCCAGCGACTGACCGGCAGAAATCGCCTCGTCTAGCGAGGAGACAAGCGCTCGCTCTATCAATCCGGCGCGCGCCGTGGCTGGGAGCGTGCCGTCGATTGTTAGAGAGTCCTCCTGCACTCGTCGACTCTCAACCCGTCGGTCATCGGTGGGCGCTCGCCACGAATAGCTCAACCAGTTCCAGCGTGCGAACTGCTTGTCGTCTGGCAGATGTCGGAAGCGCACAGGATAGAGCCGGCGCCACTCTCCCTCTGGCGTAAGTCCAGCGCAGCAGACCGTTTCGCCGTGTGCCGCGCCTGCGTGCGGGGCCGCCTTAACGAGAATGACTACCCGTTCTCGATGGGGCGGGCGCGCGTCTGGGGGTGAGGTGCTCAACGCCACATCCGATTCGCGCCTGCAATTCTGCGGCGAGTATGGTCCGGTGGCAATTCAATGGGTCCGCCTCATAGCAAAGTAAGCAAGCTCGCGCGGTGTCGATTAGAGACTCAAGCTCGGTTAGAGCGGATGCCGCTCGGTTCGAACGAAGGTGATGATGGTAAATTCTTCTGAAGCTCGCAAACTCGCCTGCGCGAGCGGCCTCGCGACCGGACTTCGGATCTCCGAGGTCGCGAAGGTGGACGTATTCAATGCGCTTGCTTTGCAGGTGGTTCGTCAACGCGGTCTTGGAGAAGCCCTTTCGTCTTGAGATCGCAACTTCTCGTACGTCGATGACCCGGCTTACTGACGCAGCAATCAGTGTGCGGATGAACTCGTCAACAGATGTTCCCTCGTAACCTATCGTAAACACAATTTGCATCGCACACCTGCCGCAAACATCAAGCGACGCACTCGGTAAAGTGGTGATGAACGTAACGCGTGTGCCGACTGAATTGAATCCACGCGTGACGAAATGATCCATGTGCCTGCTATCTGGGCACCTCGATCTCCCCACCCCCATCTCGAAACTTCTTGCTCATCTCGGCCATGCCGGCGTCGCGTTCCGCGGCGAGCGCCGCGTCGCGGATGTCCTGGCTGATTTTCATCGAGCAGAATTTCGGGCCGCACATGGAGCAGAAGTGCGCGGTCTTGTGGGCTTCCTTGGGCAGCGTCTCATCGTGGAATTCGCGTGCGGTTTCGGGATCGAGCCCCAGATTGAACTGATCTCCCCAGCGGAATTCGAAGCGCGCGCGGGAGAGCGCATCGTCCCACGCGCGCGCGGCGGGATGGCCCTTGGCGAGAT
Organism: Hyphomonadaceae bacterium; assembly: GCA_050246475.1. Lineage (GTDB taxonomy): Bacteria > Pseudomonadota > Alphaproteobacteria > Caulobacterales > Aquidulcibacteraceae > CADEEL01. The sequence goes on from JBFWVZ010000001.1 coordinate 251,887, forward strand.
CGGCGGCGTGCGCGGCGATCTTATAGGCGATGACGCCGTCTTTCACGTCCTTGCGGTCGGGCAGGCCCAAATGCTCCTTCGGCGTCACGTAGCAAAGCATCGCCGTGCCGAACCAGCCGATCATCGCGGCGCCAATGGCAGACGTGATGTGATCGTAGCCGGGCGCCACATCCGTCGTCAGCGGCCCGAGCGTGTAGAAGGGCGCTTCTCCGCATACGGATAATTGCTTCTCCATATTGGCCTTGATCTTGTGCATCGGCACGTGGCCGGGGCCTTCGATCATGGTCTGCACGCCGTGACGCCACGCGATCTTGGTCAATTCGCCCAGCGTTTCGAGTTCGGCGAATTGCGCGGCGTCATTGGCGTCCGCGATGGAGCCGGGGCGCAAGCCGTCCCCCAACGAAAACGAGACGTCATAAGCGCGCATGATGGCGCAGATGTCTTCGAAGTGGGTGTAGAGGAAGCTCTCCTTGTGGTGCGCGAGGCACCATTTGGCCATGATGGAGCCGCCGCGGGAGACGATGCCGGTCACGCGCTTGGCGGTGAGGTGGATGTAAGCGAGGCGCACGCCGGCGTGCACGGTGAAGTAATCGACGCCTTGCTCGGCCTGCTCGATCAGTGTGTCGCGATAGACTTCCCAGGTGAGGTCTTCGGCGACGCCGACTTTCTCCAGCGCCTGATAGATCGGCACCGTACCGATGGGCACGGGCGCGTTGCGGATGATCCATTCGCGGATGTTGTGGATGTTGCGGCCGGTGGAGAGGTCCATCACGGTGTCGGCGCCCCAGCGGGTCGCCCACACCATTTTCTCCACTTCCTCGGCCATGGAGGAGGTGACGGCGCTGTTGCCGATATTGGCGTTCACTTTGACGAGGAAGTTGCGGCCGATGATCATCGGCTCGGCTTCGGGGTGATTGATGTTGGCCGGGATGATGGCGCGGCCGCGCTCGATCTCGCTGCGGACAAACTCGGGCGTGACGAAATCGGGAATGCTCGCGCCAAAATCCTCACCGTCGCAGATGAAATCGTCCGTGGACTGACGGCGGAGATTTTCGCGGATGGCGACGAACTCCATCTCCGGTGTGATGATGCCGCGGCGGGCGTATTCAAGCTGCGTGACGGCTTGGCTGGCTTTCGCGCGCAGCACGCGCGGTTTGGTTGGGAATTCCGGCGTCAGCTTATCGGCGGAGACGTTTCCGTTGTCGACGGATTGGACCTTGCGGCCTTCGATCTCCTCCACGTCGCCGCGCGCGATCACCCACGCTTCGCGCGCGCGGGCGATGCCCTTTTCGATATCGATCGTCTGTGAGGGATCGGTGTAGGGGCCCGAGGGATCGTAGAGCGTGACGGGCGGCTCCTTTGCGCTTTCGTGCAGCGCCACCTCGCGGAACGGCACACGCAGATCGGGATGGGCGCAGCCGGATGCGTACACTTTGCGTGAGCCGGGGATCGGCGCGGCGACGATGGCCTCGGGCGCGAAGGTGCGTTCTGGTTTGTTCATTGCGTGCCTTCCAATGCGCGGCCGAAAAAGCCGGCGTAGGTGAGAAGAGCGCCGGCGAGGAGCACGGCGTATTTGAGCGCGGCGATGTTGGGCGTCTCGTAATCGGGGCTGCGCAATATGATGGGCATAAGAGCCATCAGCAACGCGCCTTCAATCGCATAGTACCAGCCGACAAGCGTCACCGCGATCGCCAGCGGATCGGTCCAGTGCGTGTGCGTGGCGGTGACAAAGGCGCCGAGAAAGAAGGTGAGCGCGCCAACGACGCGCAGCATCGCGGGGTGGCGGCGCAAGTCTTCCAGGACGTCACGCATCAGGCTCGGCGTCGCGAACTGGGAAATCGCGGAGACAAGGAAGAAGACGCCGAAAACGCGGGCGAAAAGTAAGGTGAGGCTCAGTTCGGTTTCGAGCACGCTCTCTCCCTCCGCCGGCATGATCCGGTTCAGGTTCGGCGGGTCGCAGGATCACCTGCCTCTCAGCCGCTCAAGCGCGGCCCCCCGGAGAATTGTCGCGGACACTAGGCTCTTCGCATCGCCGGTCAAGCGCGAAGGATTGCGCGCGCAGCTTGTTGCGACGAAGCTTTCTCGCATGAGCGAAGGCGTCTATCGCGAACACGCGCCGCCCGCGGCGCTCGCCGCACACGTGCGCTGCATCTGGACCTATGAAAGCGACGGCGAAAGCGCGCCGCAGCGCATCGCGCCAGACGGATCGCCGGAACTTATCGTCCATCTCGGTGCGCCTTATGAAGAGGAGAGCGGCGGCGTTCGCTTGGTGCAGCCGCGTGTGCTTTTTGCGGGTCAGCACACACGTCCGCTCATCCTGCATGCGCGCGGTGCGCTCTCGTGCATCGGCGTCCGGTTCGAGCCGGACGGTGCGCGCGGCTTTCTCGGACGCCCGCTCAGCGAAGCGACCGATAAACGGCTCGATATGGGCGACGCGAAGGGCGTCGCGACGCTCGTCCGCGCGCTTGATGCAAGCGAGGATCCAATCGGTCTTGTGTCTTCGTTCGTGGCGGCGCGGATCGGCGCGCCGCCCGATCCAGATGTGCGTGCGGCGGTCAAGGCGCTTCGGGAGGAGCCGGCGATCGACACCGCGCTTTCGACACGCGCTCTGCAGCGGCGCTTCGCGGAGCATGTGGGCGTCAGCGCGCGCATGCTCGCGACGATATTCCGCTTCCGGCGTGTGTTCGATGCGATCGAGGCCGGCGGATCCTGGATCGAGGCGGCGCTCGAAGCGGGCTATTTCGATCAACCGCAGATGGCCCGGGATTTTCGCCGCTTCCTTGGATGCACGGCGACGGAATGGGCGCGGCAGCGCACGGGGCTCGCGTATGCGCTCGCGGCGTCGGAAACATACAAGAAGGCCGGCTGAGGCGGTTCTAAGGAGAGGGGATGAAGCAGCTTGCACTTGTAGCGGCAGGGTACGGCCTCCTCGCCACGGCGGCCTTTGCGCAAGCGCCGGCGGCGCCGGATTGGCTCTCAGGTTACTGGATTTCTTGCGAGGGCGGGCGGCAAGCGTCGGAAACGTGGACCGGGTCCGGTTCAGGGACGCTGCTCGGGCAGGGGCTGACGCGGCGCGCCGACGGGCGGGTCAATTTCGAGATGATGCGCATCGCGCCGGGGAGCGCCGGCGGGCTCTCGTTCTACGCGATGCCGGACGGCGCGCCGGTTACCGAATTCCGGATGATCGCGCACGATGCGCGGCGCGTGGTGTTCGAGAATCCGGCCCACGATTTCCCGCAGCGCGTGATCTATGAGCGGCGCGGTCGTACTCTCCATGCGCGCATCGAGGGCGTGATGGACGGCGCCGCCCAGGGCATGGATTGGCGATACCGGCGCGCCCGTTTCGATTCGCGCTGCCCCGGCTTCGATTGAAAGCGGGGCCAGCGCGTTCTACATCGCGCGTATGGCCATCAATCAACGCAGGCTCGGGCGCTCCGAGATCATGATCGCGCCGCTGATGCTCGGCGGCAATGTGTTCGGCTGGACGGCGGACGAGAAGACCTCGTTCGCGATTCTCGACGCGTTCGTCGATCTCGGCGGCAGCGCCATCGACACCGCCGACGTTTATTCCGCGTGGGTCCCCAGCCACACGGGTGGGGAATCCGAAACGGTCCTCGGCAAATGGCTCAAGCAGAGCGGCAAGCGCGATCGCGTGGTCATCGCCACCAAGGTCGGCATGTGGCCCAAACGCCCCGGCATCAAGCGCGAGAACATTGTCGCGGCGGCGGAGGATTCGCTGCAGCGTTTGCAGACAGATGTGATCGATCTCTATCAGGCGCACCGCGACGACAACGAGACGCCGCCCGAGGAATTCATGGCGGCGTTCGATTCGCTGGTGCAGGCGGGCAAGGCGCGCGCGGTCGGCGCCTCCAACTTTAAGGCAGATCGCCTCAGCGCATCGCTTGCAGCCAGCAAAGGTGCGCGGTTCGAAACGCTGCAGCCGGAATACAATCTGATGAACCGCGCCATCGAGGCGGACCTCATGCCGCTCTGCGAACGCGAGGACGTTTCGCTCATCCCTTATTACGGGCTGGCGAGCGGCTTTCTCACCGGCAAATACCGCAGCGAAGCGGACAAGCGAAAAAGCGTGCGCGGCGGGCGGATGGATTCTTACCTCAACGAGCGCGGCTTCCGCGTGCTCGCGGCGCTCGATGCGGTCGCCGAGCGGCGCAGCGCCAAGCCGGCGCAGGTCGCGCTGGCGTGGATCATGGCCAAGCCCGCCATCGGCGCGCCGATCGCTTCGGCCACCAATGTCGAGCAGCTGCACGAGCTGATGGGCGCGCTCAGGCTTGAGCTTTCGGCGGAGGACATCGCCGCGCTCGACACCGCGAGCGCGACCTAAACCTGAAAACGAAACGCGTCGCCGTCGCGGCGGACGCGGCCGGCGGTGGGCGCCGCGAAATGCGTGCCGATGACGAGCACTGGTTCGTCGGCGCAATCGGAGACGAATTTGCGCCGCGTGCGGCGCGCCTCGTCCGGATCGGTGTCGGCGTAGGGCGCCCATTCGGGGCGCGTCACCTGGCAAGGGTGGTGCATCAAATCGCCGGTGATGATCGCCTTGTCCCCGTTCGACTCGACAACGACGCTGACATGACCCGGCGTGTGCCCCAGCGTGGGCATGAGGCGCACGTCATCTGTGATCTTGTGATCGGTTTCGACGAGATCGACGAGGCCTGCCTCGAAGACGGGCGCGACGGATTCGCCCATCACCTTTTGCGTGCTAGGATGCGTTTCGGCGCGCCAGTGGTCATACTCGGCCCGGCCGATGAGATAGCGCGCGTTGGGGAATGTTGGGACCCAGGCCTCGCCCATCTTCATCGTGTTCCAGCCGACATGATCGACGTGGAGGTGCGTGCAGACGACGAAATCGACCAGCTCGCGCGGCCAACCGAGTTCGGCCATCTCCTCGATAAATCTGGTTTGCAGCGGCTGACGGTTGATAAGGGCGTGCGGCTTATCGTTGCCGAAGCAGGTGTCCACTATTATGCGCTTGCCGGCGCTTTCGACCAATAGTGCGTGTACGGAGAGTTTGAGCGCGCCCTCCGCCGTAACGAAATGCGGATAGAGCCAGGGCATGCGGCGCAGCTCTTCGGGCGTCGCGGCCGCGATGAAGGGGCGCTTCTCGTTGTAAGGGATCGGCAACTCGACTTCGAGCAGGCGCGTGATCTTCACATCGCCGATTTGCCAAGTGAGCATACGCGTCTCCCTATCTCATGCGCCTGCGCGGTTCTTCACGAGATCATCAACGACGGCGGGATCGGCGAGCGTCGAGGTGTCTCCGAGGTTGGAGAGATCGTTCTCGGCGATCTTACGCAGGATCCGGCGCATGATCTTGCCGGAGCGCGTCTTGGGGAGGCCGGGCGCGAACTGAATCACATCAGGCGAGGCGATGGGGCCGATCTCGGTGCGGACCCATTGCACAAGCTCGCCGCGCAGGCTGTCGCTCGGCTGCTGATCGGCTTTGAGCGTCACGAAGGCGTAGATGCCCTGGCCCTTGATATCGTGCGGGAAGCCGACAACGGCGGCTTCGGCCACTTTCGTGTTGCCGACAAGCGCGCTTTCGACTTCCGCGGTGCCCAGGCGATGGCCGGAAACGTTGATCACGTCATCGACGCGGCCGGTGATCCAGTAATAACCGTCAGCGTCGCGGCGGCATCCGTCGCCGGTGAAGTACATGCCTTTGTAGGTTTTGAAGTAGGTGTCGATGAAGCGCTGGTGATCGCCATAGACGGTGCGCATCTGGCCTGGCCATGAATCGAGCAGCACGAGATTGCCGCTCGCGGCGCCTTCGATGAAGCGGCCATCGCCGTCCACCAAAGCGGGCTTCACGCCGAAGAAGGGGCGCGTGGCGGAGCCGGGCTTCATGGCGGTCGCGCCGGGCAGATTAGTGATGAGCGCGGCGCCGGTTTCGGTTTGCCACCAGGTGTCGACAATCGGGCAACGCCCGTCGCCCACGACGCGGTGATACCAGAGCCAGGCTTCCGGATTGATCGGTTCGCCCACGGTGCCGAGCAGACGCAAGCTGGCACGCGAAGTTTGCTTCACGGGCGCTTCGCCTTCGCGCATCAGCGCGCGCAGCGCGGTGGGGGCCGTATAGAAGATATTGACCTGGTGTTTGTCGACCACTTCCCAGAAGCGCGACGTCGTCGGGTAGTTCGGCACGCCCTCGAACATCATGGTGATCGCGCCGTTCGAAAGCGGGCCGTAGACGATGTAGGTGTGGCCGGTCACCCAGCCGACATCGGCGGTGCACCAGAAGATGTCTCCATCGTGGTAGTCGAAGACGTATTGGTGCGTCATCGAGGCGTAGACGAGATAGCCGCCCGTTGTGTGGAGCACGCCTTTCGGCTTTCCGGTCGAGCCGGACGTGTAGAGGATGAAGAGCGGGTCTTCCGCGCCCATCGGTTCGGGCGGGCAATCGTTCGATACGTTTGCCGCAGCTTCTTCATAGCGCACGTCGTGCGCATGCATCGGCACGTTTGCGCCGGTGCGGGTGACGACGAGGACTTTCTCCACGCTTGGCGCGCTTTCGACAGCCTTATCGACATTGGCTTTGAGCGGAATGGTTTTGCCGCCGCGCAGGCCTTCATCCGCGCAGACGACGACCTTGGAGCCGCAATCGTTGATGCGGTTGGCGAGGCTATCCGGGGAAAAGCCGCCGAACACGACCGAGTGAATCGCCCCGATGCGCGCGCAGGCGAGCATGGAATAGGCCGCCGCCGGGATCATCGGCAGATAGATGGTGACCGTGTCGCCCTTCTTGACGCCCAAAGCCTTCAGAACGTTTGCGAAGCGGCAGACCTCCGCGTGAAGCTCGCGATAGGTGACGTGTCTGGATTCGGCGGGATCGTCGCCCTCCCAGATGATCGCGGTTTGATCGCCGCGCTTGTCCAAGTGCCGATCAATGCAATTGGCGGAGACGTTCAAGACGCCGTCATAGAACCAGCGGATGCGGAAATCGGCTTCGTCGAAGGAGCAGTCCTTCACGTTGGTGTAGGGCTTCATCCAATCGAGGCGCAGTCCGTGCGTGCCCCAGAAGGCTTCGGGATCTTCGGAGGCGGCGGCGTGCATGGAGCGGTAGGCCGCGTCATCGACATAAGCGCGCGCTTTCCATTCGGGCGGAACGGGCAGGACCGTCTCTTCGCTCATCGGGCTTCCTCGTTTTGGCCTTCGTCGCACGGAGAGGGCGCGCTCTCAACCTTGCTGAAGGGTAAGGAGCGAACCGGGAAACAATGATCGCTTCGCGCGTAGCGTTCTTCGGGCGGAGTGAAGAGAGGACCATTCTATGCACCGCCGCTTTCTCTTGGGCGGGCTCGCGGCGCTTGCGCTGGCGTGCGCCGCACCGTTGGCTATTGCGCAGCCCGAGCCGTCTGAGACGCCCGCGACGGCCCAACCGGCGCCGCCGGCAACGCCGGCAAACCCATCGGCGCCTGCCCCGGCAACGCCGGCCGCGCCTGCCGCGCCGCCGGCCAATCCCAATCCGGTGCAGCCGACCGCGCCGCCAGAGCGGATGGCGCCGGGCGCCGAAGCACCGAGCCCCACAGGCCCGACGCCGCAAGGCTGTCGCACACGCATGGACGTGGGCGAACAATGCGCGTGTCTCTCAGATACGAGCCGCATCGGCACGTCCACGGCCGATCCGGCAGGCGGGCGCAATATCTGCGTGCGCCCCGACTAACCGTCGCGCCCCACGACCCGCCGAGCGCCGCCGCCTTTCCAGGCGGCGGCGTTTTCGTTTGGTTGGCGCTCACGTGGGGTGCCTGATAAGGCGTGCCTCAATTTCGCATCTGAGTTGGGAGCGCGTTCATGCGTGTCGGCTGTCCAAAGGAAATCAAGGATCAGGAACACCGCGTCGGGTTGACGCCGGAGAGCGCCGCGGAGCTGGTGCGCGCGGGGCACGAGGTTTTTCTGGAGACGAAGGGCGGCGAGGGCATCGGCGCGCCTGACAAGGTCTATGAGAAAGTCGGCGTCAAGATCCTGCCGGACGCGAACGCGGTATTCGCGCAATCCGAGATGATCGTGAAAGTGAAGGAGCCGCAGGCGATCGAGATCGCGCGGCTCACGCCCAGGCACACGCTCTTCACCTATCTCCATCTCGCGCCGGATCCGGAGCAAGCCGAAGGGCTGATGAAATCAGGCGCGACGTGCATCGCCTACGAAACCGTGACAGACAAGGACGGACGCCTGCCGCTCCTCAAACCCATGAGCGAAGTGGCGGGGCGGATGTCCATCCAGGTGGGCGCGCACTATCTCGAAAAAGCGCATGGCGGGCGCGGCGTGTTGATGGGCGGGGTGCCGGGCGTGCGGCCCGCGGACGTCGTCATTCTTGGCGCGGGGGTTTCAGGATACAACGCGGCGCAGATCGCGGTGGGGATGCGCGCGCGCGTCACGGTGTTCGACAAGAATCCGGCGCGGCTGGAAGAGCTCGACCGCGAGTTCAACGGGCGGCTGGAGACGGTCTATTCCACCAAAGCCGCGGTCGAGGATGCGGTGAAGGAAGCCGACGTCGTCGTCGGCGCGGTGCTGGTGGCGGGGGCGGCGGCCCCGAAGCTCATCACCAAGCCGATGCTCAAGACGATGCGGCCCGGCTCCGTGCTCGTCGACATCTCAATCGATCAAGGGGGCTGCTTCGAGACGAGCCACGCGACGACGCACACAGACCCCGTGTTCATCGTGGACGGGATCATCCACTATTGCGTGGCGAACATGCCGGGCGCGGTGGCGCGCACGAGTGCGTTCGCCTTGAACAACGCGACCCTGCCCTTCACGCTGGCTCTCGCCAACAAGGGCTATAAGCAGGCGCTGATCGACGATCCGCATCTTGCGAACGGGCTCAACGTCTATGAAGGCGCGATCGCGCACGAGGCAGTGGCGCGCGATCTCTCCAAGCCGTTCAAGAAGCCCGCCTGGCTCAACTGATCACTCGGGCTTGTCGGGCGCCGGCGGCGCTTGAGCTGGCGCTCGTTGTTGCTGTGCCGGGCCTGCTTGGCCCGCCGTGGGTTCGCCGCGCGCGTTGTAAGTCAGCAGGCGCCAGACACCATCGGTGCGGCGGAAGGTGAAGCTCTCGATCAAGCGCCCGTCCGCGCACTGCCGGGTGTAGCCAAGTTCAACGGTGTAGCCCGCGCCGGTGGATGTGTTCATGCGCCAGTTCGCCGGATCGCGTACGGCGGTTTGGCAGCGCGGCAGAACGCGGCGGACCTCGTCGTTCAGGTTCTGAATCTCGGCGAGGGAGTTTGCGTCGCGCAACGCGCGGTCGGCCTCATTGTAAATGACGACATCCTCGCGCGCGGCTTGGCGTTCGTGGAATTGCGCCACGGCGGCTTCAACGGCGGCGACGTCCTGCTGCAACGAGCAGCCCGCCAGCGCCACGGCAGCCAGAAGCATGCGTTTCATGCTGCAGTTTTCGACGCTGCGGCGGCTTCAGGCAAGGGGCGGCGCGCGCGCACGCCAAGCCAAGCGCCGAGGACGCGGAACGGGTGGGCAAGCTGGCCGAGCGCGCCTTGCCCCAAATCCTCCCGCACGCCCAAGGGCGCCGCACAGGGGCCAGGGACATAATGGGTGGCGAAGGCCTGATCGAATACGGAGAACACCGTCGCGAAGTTGGAGCCAACGCCCTCGCCGTCGCGCACGTGATGCCAGCGATGCATGGCGGGCGAAACGAAGACGCGGCCGAGCGGGCCGTATGTCCACGGCAGGTCCATGTGAATGAACATGCCGTAGTAGTGGCGCACCAGATTGTTCGCAGCGATCGCCCAAGGCGGAAAGCCCAAAAGCGCAAGCGCCGCGGAATCGATGAGCACGCTCGTGAGCCTGTTGAGCGGGTGGAAGCGCAGGAGCGTCGTCCACGTCATCCGCTCGTCGCTATGGTGGATTGCGTGTGCGGGCCAGAGCCACTTTGTGTGCTCCAAGCGATGGCGCCAATAGCTCACCGCGTCGCCGACGAAGATTGTGACGATGAGGACGGCCCAAGTGGGCGCCGCGGTCCATGCATCGTGCGCGAAGCTCGCGCCGTTCTCCTGGACGAATCCTGCGAAACCGGCGGCCAGAAAGGCGAGCGCGGGCGCGATGCAGAGCAGGTCGAACGCATAAAGTGTGAGGTTGGTGCGGACTTCGCCCGACGCGGCGCGCGCCTTGGCGAGCGCTCCCTTCATGTCCGCGATGAAGGCGATCAACGCGAACGCCAAGGCCGGAACAGCCAACGCGATCGCGGCAGCGATGAAGCCGGCGCCGGTTTCGGCAAGGGCGCCGCGCAACGCGAGCAGGGCTTCGTTCATTGCCCATTCTAGGCGATCGATGCTTACGCCCCGCTTAAGTTTTCTCGCCCGTGCGGGAACCTTGTTTCTTGCGCCCGCGTTAAAGATTCGGCCAATTCAAGGAGCGCTACTCATGCACGGCGTCGGGCTCATCGGAGCCATCATCATCGGCATTCTCGCCGGCTGGATTGCGGAGCAGATCGGCGGTCGTCGTCATGGGCTCCTCACAAACCTGATCGTCGGGCTTGTCGGCGCGCTGCTGGGCGGGTTCCTCGCCGACCAACTCGGCATTGTTTTCTACGGCTTTGTAGGCAGCCTCGTCGTCTCAACGCTTGGCGCCGTGCTGCTTCTCTTCCTCGTTGGGCTCTTCCGCGGGCGCCGCGCGGTCTAGCACTCGCGCGCGAACGCGGTCGCGCGGGCGGAGCGATGGACTCCGCCCGCGCTTTCGCGCGTCAGCGATTGTCGAGTTGCGCGCGCACCGCAACCAGGCCTTCACGCGTAATGCGATAGGGGCCTCCGTTGCGGCTCATGATGAAGCCGCGGCGGCGCAATCTCTGGAAGACCGGCAACGAACAATCCGCCAAGCGCCAGCCATCGCGGTTGAAGCAATCGACGGATACGATGTCGCCCCGCGCGTCCTTCATGTGTTGAATACGCCCGCCCTGTGCGAGTGCGTGCAGCGTGCGCTGCTCGTGCTTCGAGATGTTCATGATTTGCCTGAGTTGAACGAACGCGGTCGCGCTTCGCGGCGGAAGCGCGGGTTCAACGCGGGTCAGGCGCTACGTGCGCGGCCCGCAGGCTCAGGCAATCTCGTTCGTCATCAGCCCGCTCTATGACGCGCTGCGCGCTTCAAGGCAAGGCGGGCGCTTCAGCCGGTGCGCTCGTCATGGTGAGCGCATCGAGCGTGGGGGCGAGGGCGTCGAACTCCGCCTGCGAGAGCGCGTAGGCCCAGCGCGCCGAACGGGCGTTGATTTGCGCGGCCGCTGCTTGGGCGGGGCCTTCCGCGCCCGTTGCGTTCAGGCGGATCCAGAGGCGGTTTTCGAGCGCGAAGAAATCGGCGGCGATGAGCGCGCCCGAGGCAAGCGTTGCGCGGATGCTTGCGACGGGCGCTCCCGTCACTGCCGCCGCCGGCAGCACGTCGATGGGCTGAAGCGCCGTTAGCCGCTCCGCGGTGCTGGTGAGCGTGGCGGCTGAGATCGGCGTGCGCGACGCGGCGGCTCCAGCGAAGGCGAAATCCGCATCCGCGCTTGCGCGCTCCAACACGTAGGCAGGACCGGTGCGGGGCGTCGTCTCCACGCGGCGAATGTCGCGGCCTTGGACGGCAAGGGGCGTCAGCTCCAGCCACGCGGCGGGATCGCGCAGCGGCGGCAACTCGCCGCGCACGGCCCAGACCTGATTTTCTCCGGGGCGGCGCGCATAGGTTGCCTCGCGCGTCACGCCGAGAATGAGGTTCGCGATGAAGCCGCCGCGCGCGTTTTCGAGCTGCACCAAGATTCCGGAGCCGCCCTGCGTTGGGTCGCCCACGCCCAGCCGCTCATGCTGCGCGGGATCGCTCGACATGCGGCGCACGAAGACGAGTTCGCGCAAGCCGTCCGTCAATTGCGCGAGGCGGCGCGCGTTCACCGGGAAATCGCCGCGATCGATCATCGCCCAGCCGCCGCCCTCGATGCGGGCGATGCGGTAGCTCGCGTCGCGGCTGACGATGTTGATCTTCTGCGCCTGTTCCAGTTCTTCGGCCAAGCCGGGGAAGACGGGGCCAACGACACGATCTGGGCGCGACGAGCGCACTTCGATGGCGATGGTCGTGGCCGCCACCGCCGCCGCCGCGACCGCCGCGATCACGAAAGAAAGCGCGCGCTTCTTGCGCCGTTCGGCCAAGGCAGTTGTCATGGCCGGCGTCCTTCGTGCGTGCGGCGCCGGCGGCGCCAGAAGACGTAAACGCCTACGCCGGCAACGAGGATCGGCGGCAGCCACATATTGAGGAAGATCGTCCAGCCTTCGAGGGTTTCGACGCCGGCGCGCAGATCGCGGCCGACTTCGCGCAGCTGACGGCGCGTGTCGGCCACGCGGGACTGGAAGCGCTCCACTTCGGCGCGCTCCTCGCGCGTCAGTTCGGCGCCCAGATTGCCAGCGAAATAACCCGAGCCCTGGCCGCGTTGCTGGAGTTCGCCCAAGCGCGCTTCCGTCACCTGCAGATCGCGCTGCAATTCATTCTGACGCTGCTGGATGCGCTGCTGGGCTTCGTTCTCCATGCGGTCGAGCACGTCCATCCGGCGCACCGAGCGCGCGCGCGAGCGCAAGCTCACCATCGCGTCGGAGCCGGAAAGCACGTCGATCGCGTTCAAAGCGAAGCTGCCATTGTCCGCGAACGCAGCGCCTTGGGGGTTCATGTAGAGTTCGTCGGCGAGGAAATCGCTGTCGGCGACGATGACGATCTGCGCGGTCGTCTGTGAGCGGGCGAGGCGCTGCGCGGGCGCCTCGACGCCTTCCGGCAGTGTGTTCGGGTAGGCGGTTTCCAATTGGCCGGAGAGATGGACCGCGATCGTCTCGCTGCGGTTGGCGGGAATCCAGTTCTGCAGAAGCTCGACGGGCGAGGGGCGCATCATCGCGGCTTGCGCGGGAATGCGCATGGTCTGCGGCGAGGTGTGCACCAGAATGCGCGCGTCGATGTCGGGGCGTTCGGAAACCGCGAGCGCGCCCGCTGCCGCGAAGCTCACGCCTTGGCCCAACCACGCGGTCATCAGGTCTTCGCGGTCCATGCGCGTCGGGGGCGCGAGGAAGAAGAGCGGCTGCGGGATGCCTTGGGCGCCGCCGGCTGTATCCTGCACGCGCAGCGCGTCTTCCAGATCGAGCACCACGTCCTGGCTTATCGCGATGCCCCAGCGCGAGAGGAGCGGCTCAAGATTTGAGGAGGGCGCCGTCGTCGATGGGCCGGTCAGCGGGTTGAAGCTTTGCTGCATCGACAACATCGACGCGGGATCGAGCGCGATGAAGGCGCGCCCGCGCGCGAGCACGAATTGATCGATGGCGAAGAGCTGCGCGGGCGTCAGCGGATAGGGATGGATGATCGCCAGCACATCGACATCCGCAGGGATCGCGGAGAAGGTCGGATCGAGCGTTACGACATCGAGCAGGCGGCCGAGCTCAGTCGCGAATTGCGATTGCGGTTGCCCGGCGGCAGCGGCGACGTCGGCATTCGCGGGGTCGATGGGCAACGACGTGATGAGGCCGATGCGCGGGAGATCGGGATTCTCCAGTTCGTAGATGAGGCGCGTCACCTCGTATTCGAGGAAAGCCTCGCGGTCCGGCGCGAAGAAAGGAATGGCGCGGCGATCATCGACCGAGTTGGCGCCCGCAAGGCCGAAATAGATCGGGTCGGCGCCTTGCTGGACTGGAACGGCCTGCACGCCTGCTTCGGTGGCTTGGTCCTCCGCTTCGGTGAAGACGCGCGGATCGACCTCGACGACGCGGATGCGCCCACCCGAGCGCGCCGCGTAGGCGGCAAGCAATTCGCGCACGCGCGCCGCGTAGGTCTGAATCGCGGGGTAGCGGGCCGCGGCTTCGCGCGAATAGAAAAAGGTGAGCTGCAGAGGCTCATCGATGTCGCGGATGATTTGGCGCGTGCCGCTGGAGAGCGAGTAGAGCTGGTTCTCCGTTAGATCGAGGCGCGCGGCGCGAAGCCACGAATTGGCGATAAGGTTTGTCGCCACGAAGAGGACGAACAGGCAAAGCCCGACGATGATCGCAAACCGGCGCCCGCTCATGCGGCGCTCCTGCGCGCATCGACGGCGAGCCACGTGATTCCCAAGGCCAGCGCCGCCAGTGAGATGAAATAGTAGAGCGAGCGCAGCTCGATGACGCCGCGCTGGGCGGCGTCAAAGTGGTGGAGCATGGAGAAGCGCGCCAGCGCCTCGGCCGCGCCGCCGCCGACGAGGGGCGTCGTGAAATCCGACACCATCGGCAGGCCCAACGCCGTCACCAAGAAAGCGACGAGCACGGCAAGCACGAACGCGACGACCTGACTTTGCGTCAGCGCGCTCATCGCCGAGCCAATGGCGATGTAGGCGCCAGCCATCAGCAGGCTTGCGATGTAAGCGGTGAAGATCGCGGCGTTGTCGGGATCGCCGAGGAGATTGACCGTCACCCAAAGCGGAAAGGTGAGCACGAGTGCGATGGCGGCGATGGTCCAGGCGGCGAGAAATTTGCCGACGACGAGCGCCCATGTCGGCGCGGGCAAAGTCATCAGCACTTCGATGGCGCCGGAGCGGGCTTCCTCAGACCAGAGCCGCATCGCGACCGCGGGCAGGAAGACCATGAAAATCCAGGGATGGAAGGCGAAGAACGCCATCAGGTCGGCGCGGCGCTCGGCGAAGAAGCCGCCAACCTGGAAGGTGAAAAGTCCGATCGCGAACAGGAAGACCGCGATGAAGACGTAAGCGATCGGCGTCGTCGCGTAGCTCAAGAGCTCGCGGCGGTAGATGGCGAGCATGCTTCTCATTGCATCGCCTCTTCACCGCCCGTGAGTTGGCGGAAGGCGCCTTCGAGGCCATCTGCATGGCCTTCGGCCAGTTTCGCGGGCGGCGCGTCGGCGACGATGCGGCCTTCGTTGATGACGATGGCGCGGGTGCAGACGGCGGAAACCTCCTCAAGCGAGTGCGTCGAGAGAATGAGCCCGCGCTCCTGGCCCAAACGGCGGATCAATTCGCGCACCGCTTGGCGCTGATTGGGATCGAGGCCGTCAGTCGGCTCGTCCAAGATGAGCAGCATCGGATCGTGCAGCAGGGCGGCGGCCAAGCCCACGCGGCGGCGATAGCCCTTGGAGAGCGTTTCGATGGGGCGGTCGATCGCGTCGCCCAAGCGCGCGTCGTTGGCCGCGCGGCCCACGGCGTGGCGCGCCGCGTCCGCGGTCATGCCGCGTGTTTCGCCGATGAAGCGCAGAAACGTCCACGGCGTCATCTCGCCATAGAGGGGCGCGCCTTCCGGCAGATAGCCGACGCGGTGCTGCGCGCGGGCGCGATCCTCCGCGACGTCGATGTTGAACACTTTCACGCGGCCTTCGTCCGGCTCGAGATAGCCGGCGATCATGCGCATCGTGGTCGTCTTGCCCGCGCCGT
This sequence comes from Hyphomonadaceae bacterium, assembly GCA_050246475.1. Lineage (GTDB taxonomy): Bacteria > Pseudomonadota > Alphaproteobacteria > Caulobacterales > Aquidulcibacteraceae > CADEEL01. The sequence goes on from JBFWVZ010000001.1 coordinate 267,254, forward strand.
TGGGGCCGAGGAAGCCGACGACTTCGCCCGCATCCACGGTGAAGGAGACATCATCCACCGCGGTGCGGCGGCCGAAACTTTTGCGGAGGCCTTCGACTTCAAGCAGCATGCGGCGGCGGTTCAACTCTCATTATGCGGCTTTGCGGAAAGCGGCGCCTTCCTAGGCGTTCGCCTTGCGAAACGGAAGCGGTGCAAAGCGCCGCAGCGCAGCGGCGCGCTCAAATCCGGAGCGTCAAGCCGCCGTCGACGACGAGCCCGTGGCCGGTGACGAAGCCGCCGTCTTCGCTGGCCAGGAAGAGCGCGGCGCGGGCGAGGTCGATGGGTTCGCCCAGGCGCCGCAGCGCGGCCTTCTTGGCCCAGATGCCGGCGACGTCCGGGCGCGCGTTCCAGAGCGGGCTCGTCATCCCCGTGCGGATCGCGCCGGGGAGGAGGTAGTTGGCGGTGACGCCAAACTTGCCGAGCTCCAGCGCCAGCGAGCGGGTCAGGCCCGCGACGCCCGCCTTCGAGGCGCAATAGGCGGCCAGGCCATAGTCCGTTCCCTCGGCCATCACTGACGCGGTGTTGATGATTCTGCCGGAGGATGATTCGATGAGCGCGGGAATGGCGGCCCTTGAAAGACGAAAGGCGGCGCGGAGATTGACGGAGACGATACGGTCCCATTCGGCGTCGGAGAGATCGGCCGCCAGCGCGTTGCCGGCGACGCCGGCGTTGTTGAAGAGAATATCGAGTCCGCCGAGTTCGGCGCGCGCGGCCGCCATGATGCGGTCCGGCGCCTCTTCCAGGGCGATATCCATCTGGAGGCTTGGGCCGGGGCCGAGATCGGCCCATTCGCGGCCGGGCAGATCGACCGCCAGCACGTTTGCGCCCTCGGCGCGGAAGAGCTTCACGCTGGCCGCGCCGATGCCCGAGGCCGCGCCTGTTACGATCGCGCGGCGGCCTTTCAAACGATCACTCACGCGCGCCTCCCTTTTTCAATGCGGAAGAGCCTTCGCGCGGCGGCAGGTCAAGCCAGCGCTCGACGGCGCGCAAACAAAAGCCCGCGTCACGGCGCGGGCTCATCAACGTCTTGGGAAGCTAGGGTGTCCGGTCGGGCGGAATGGCGCAAAGCCCAGGGGGCTGGGGGGGCTGATGGATACTGAGCGTTGCCGCCGTCTCCGCCCGACCGGAACGACGCCAAGTTCACTCCCGTTCAAGGAGAAGGCAAGGAGTAATTGTGTTCTGAGCGCCACATGGCGGCGAGTTAATTGTATAGATCGGCAAGCAAACTGGATGCTCGCCGTTAAGTATATGTCTATGCGGGGGTTTTCATGCTGACGGGGAGCGCGGGTTCGACCGACGAGGCAAAGATATTTTTTCTGAGAGCCGAGCTCGATCTCGTGCTCTCGCTCTATGGAAAACTCGTCGCTCAAGGGGAATGGCGCGACTACGCCATTGATTCACTTCGGGATCGCGTCGTTTTCAGCGTTTTCCGGCGCACCAGCGAATCGCCGCTCTATCAAATCGAAAAACGACCGGCCTTGGCGCGCCGCCAAGGCGCGTTCGCCGTCATCGCGCAAGGCGGGCTCGTCATGCGGCGCGGCCACGATCTCGCGCAGGTGCTCAAGGTGTTCGACCGGCAGGTGGTGCGGCTCGCGCCCGTCGATTGAAGGCGATGCAAACGAAAACGCCCCGGCGAGAGGCCGGGGCGTTCGTTTGGCGATTCTCCAATTCCTATTCCCGGCTGAAGAACGAAAGCAGGATTTGGAAGATCTGGATGAAGGCGATGTAGAGATTGAGCGCGCCGTAATTGGTCATCACGGCAAGCGAGCGGGTATCGCCCTGCAACTGATAGTAGGAGTGTTTCAGGGATTGCGTTTGGAACGCGATCAACAGGCCGAAGAGGACCAACCCGGCCAGCTGCATCCCGATTTCAAGCATCGTCGAGTGCACGAACAGGTTCACGACCCCGACGGCCACGAGGCCCCAAATCGCGAAAAACAAGAAGCTGCCGAGTCCCGACAGGTCCCGCTTCGTCGTGTAGCCCCACAGTGAGAGGCCGCCGAACGCAATCGCGGTCACAAAGAAGGCCTTGGCGATGCCGCCGAAGGTGACGTTCAGCGTCTGGCCGCCGACGGTTTGGGCTGAGACGCCCTGAATCGCCAGAAACACCCAGATGCCGAGGCCCGCGCCAATCAGCGTGACGACGGACCAATAAAGAATGCCCGATCCCGTTGGGGACGGGTTGCGCATGAAGAACATGGAGCCGAGCAGGAGCACCACGGGGCCCCACTGCACCAAGTAGATGACGGGCGGCGCCAGCACGACCGCCGTGATCGGCGCGACCGCGCCAACCAAATACGCAACCAGCGCGGACCAAAGCAGGCCCAGCGCCATCTTGTTGTAAACGCCCAGCATAAAGCTGCGCAGACCCGCATCGACGGCCATGTCGGCCCGGCCGGCGGGGATCGAGCCGGCCTGATAATGGTCGCTCATAAAACTCCTCCGAAGCGCCAGCGCGGAAAGGCGGCGCAAAGCACGCAAAATATGGCGGTTGCGGCGCCCAGACTCAAGCGCAACCGGATGAGCGGCGCGCCCCGGCCTCACGCATTTGTCAGAACGCGCGCGGCGGGCCATTTTAGCGACGCGCGGCGCTTCACCGGCGGGACGGACGGTTAATCGGCGCGCTTCTAAAGCGGCGGCGCGAATCGCGTCAGGGTCGCAATCGAGGAGACGGGGTGGCTGACGAACCAGATCCGCCGGCGCCCGAAGAGGGCCCGAAGCCTCCGGCTGAGCAGCCGGCGGCCAGCGAAGCGGCCGCGCCTCAGCCGCCTGCCGCTGAGAGCGTAGCGCCCGGGCCGGAAGAGCCCTTGGCGCCGGCGCCTGCCGAAGCCGCGGCGCGCGAAGCTGAAGAGCCCGCGCCGGCTCCCGAACCGAGCATCGGCGATCGCATTGCGGCGTTCTTCGATGCCGTGCGCATGGCTGTCGTGCCGCTTCTCGTCATGGCGGGCGTGTTCCTCTTCTCGATCGGCGTCGTCGTCTGGGACGGAATCCGCAATCTGCGGCCCCCGACCAATTTTCGCGAGGCCGCCGTTTGGGCCGGATGGGGAGCGGGCGCCTTCGTGGCGATCGCGGCGGCCTTTTTCACCTATGTCACTTGGGGCATGCCCTCCGCGGACGATGTCTGGGAGGCGCGGCAAGGACAATCGATCACATTCGTCGATCGCGAAGGCACGGTGCTGCTGATCGAGGGCGCGGAAAATGCGCGCCCTGTCGATCTCGCTACGCTGCCCGACTACGTGCCGCAAGCCTTCATCGCCATCGAGGACCGGCGCTTCTATCAGCACATGGGCATCGATGTCGGCGGCCTCATGCGCGCGTTGTTCGAGAATGTGCGCTCAGGGCGCGTCGTGCAGGGCGGCTCCACCATCACGCAACAGCTTGCCAAGAACATCTTCCTGACCAACGAGCGCACGTGGCGGCGCAAGCTGCAGGAAATCGCGCTCGCGCTTTGGCTGGAGAACCGCTTTTCCAAGGATCAGATCCTCGCGCTCTATCTCTCGCGCGTCTATTTCGGCGCGGGCGCCTACGGGATCGAAGCAGCCGCGCAGCGTTATTTCGACCGGCCCGCGCGAGAATTGACGCTGGCGCAAGCGGCAATGCTTGCGGGTTTGGTTCAGGCGCCGTCGCGGATGAATCCGGCGCGGCAGGAGGAGGCGGCGCGCGAACGCGCCATCGTCGTGCTCAACGAAATGGTCTCGGCGCGTTTCATCACGCCGGCGGAGCGGGACGCCGCGCTCGCGGAGCCGATCGCCGTCAGCCGTGAGAATCCATGGCGCGACCTCGGCTATTTCCGCGACTACATCGATCCGCTGCTCAACGATGTGATCGGCGAGCAGCGCGACGATTTCATCGTCGAGACGACGCTCGATCTCGTCGCCCAGCGCGCAGGTGAGCGCGCGCTCAACCGCATCCTCGACGAAGAGGGCGAGCGCCTGCGCATCGGGCAGGGCGCGCTCGTGGCGATGGATTCGGACGGCGGCGTCCGCGCAATGATCGGCGGACGCGTCTATGGACGCACAGAGGGGCGCAGCGAGTTCAACCGCGTCACGCAGGCGCGCCGCCAACCAGGCTCCTCCTTCAAGTTCTTCATCTATCTCGCGGCGATGGAGGCGGGCTTCACGCCATGGACCGTGCGCACCGATCAGCCAGTCACGATCGGGGATTGGTCGCCCAGGAATTATACCGGCCATTACGAGGGGCCGGTGTCGCTCGCATCGGCATTCGCGCGTTCGCTCAACATGGTCGCGATCATCGTGGCTAACGAAGTCGGCAACGACCGGGTGATCGAGGTTGCGCAACGGCTCGGCATCCATACGCCGCTGCACAATTACCGTTCCCTCTCGCTCGGCGCGCAAGAAGTGACGCTGCTCGATCTCACGGCGTCCTACGGCGCGATGTCGAGCGGTGGATATCGCGTCGATCCGCACGGCATCGTCCGGATTCGCCGCGCCAACGGCGAGACCGTTTGGCGCTGGAATCCGGCGCGCCGGCCCCGCGTCATCGAAGAGCGGCCGCTCCGGTACATGAACATGATCATGTCGCGCGTCGTCGAAGCCGGCACGGGCACGATGGCGCGCATTCCCGGCCGCCAGATCGGCGGCAAGACAGGCACGGCGAACGATTATCGCGACGCATGGTTCATCGGTTTCGTGCCGGGGATGGTGGCGGGGGTTTGGGTCGGCAACGACGATCACCGCATCACCATGAATCGCGTCACTGGCGGGGTGATCCCGGCCCGCATCTGGCGAGAATTCATGGTGACGGCGCTCAGGCGTTTGCCAGCGGAGCCGCTGCAAATGCCGGGTCCGGACGATTATGGCGTCGGGCCCGGGGAGGAGATCGTCGCAGGCGGCGTGATCGGGCCGGCGCCCGCGGTCGTTGGCGCGCCGCTCGGGCCGAGCGCGGCGGGCGCGGCCGTCAATCCGCCCGACGACGCGGACCGCTCGCTCGATTTCGGGCCTGAAGGGTAGTTAGGCGTCGCTGCCGATGGCGTGTAGCGCGAAGCCCTGATGGTGCAGCCAATCGCGTCCCTGCTTCCAATGCGGCGTGCATTTGGCGACGAGCGCCCAGAAGCGGCGCGAATGGTTCATCTCGCGCAAGTGAGCCGTCTCGTGCGCCGCGAGATAGTCGAGAACGAAGCGCGGCGCGCAGATGACGCGCCACGAAAAGGCCAACGCGCCGTCCTCGCTGCATGAACCCCAGCGGGAGCGCGTCTCCTTCACCTGCACACGGCGCGCGGCGACGCCCAAAGTGCGCGCGTGAGCGGCGACGCGGGCTTCGAGATCGGCGCGCGCCTCGGCCATGAGGAAGCGCTTCACGCGCGCGGCGAAGAGCGCGGGGTCGGTGGTTTGCACGACGAGCTTGCCCGGCTCGTAGCGCGGCGGCGCGCGGCCATGCTCGTGGATCAGGAGATGCGGCTCGCCGCGAATGTCGATGACGGCGCCCGGCTCAAAGGGGCGGCCTTGGGGCAGGCGCGCCAGCTCCGCTTCGATCCAGCCGGCGCGCTCGGCCGCGAAATTCAAGGCGCGCTTCACCTGGCGCTCGGAGGGCGCGGTGGCGATCGCCTCGCGGCGCGCGGCGTCGATGCGGATGGAGATGCGCCGGGCGCGCGGATTGACGGCAAGTTTCAATGCGAGCTTGCGGCCATCCTTCAACTGGATTTCGGCTGGGCGCGTATCCTTCGCCATCTCACCTCGTCAGGCGCTTCGCGAAGCGCAGTCTCTCATGATTCCGCCTTCAAGGCCGCGCGTGGACGCACGCGGCGGCGCGCCGCCTGATGAACGCGGATGAATTCGCGCATGCGCGGATAAATCTCGGTGCGGAATCGCCGCCCGTTGAAGACGCCGTAATGGCCGACGCCGGGCTGCACGTAATCCTGGCGCATGGCGGCGGGAATGCTGGCGCAGATTTCATGCGCCGCTTGCGTCTGGCCGATGCCGGAAATGTCGTCCAACTCGCCTTCGACCGTCATCAGGGCGGTGTGCCTGATCGCCCCGGTGCGGACGGGGCGGCCGCGATGTGTCCATCTCCCGCGCGGGAGCTTGTGTTCCTGGAACACGTCGCGGATCGTCTGCAGATAGAATTCCTCGGTGATGTCGCAGACCGAGAGATACTCATCGTAGAAGTCGCGATGCTTGCCGGTGGAATCGCCGTCGCCCTTCACGAGATCGTTGAAATAATCCCAGTGCGCGTCGATGTGCTTGCCGAGATTCATGCCCATGAAGCTCGCGAGCTGGATGAAGCCCGGATACACGCGGCGGAACGCGCCGGGATAGAGCATCGGCACGGTATGGATCATCGTGCGCTCGAACCAGTCGAACGCGCGCTCCTCGGCCAATTTGTTCGGTACGGTAGGCGATTTGCGCGCGTCGATGGGCGATCCCATGAACGTCATGGTCGCGGGGCTTGCTGGATCCTCGCGCTCGGCCATCAACGAAACGGCGGCGAGCACTGCTGGGCCGGGCTGGCACACCGCGATCACGTGGGCTTCAGGGCCGACGACGCGCAGCATCTGCGCGACGTGATCGACATAATCCTCAAGATCGAAGCGCCCGGCGATGATCGGCACCATGCGCGCGTCGGACCAATCTGTGATGAAGACCTCGTGCTCCGGCAGGAAGGCCTCGACCGTGCCGCGCAGCAATGTTGCGTAGTGGCCGCTCATCGGCGCGACGATCAGAACCTTCGGATCGGTGCGCGCGCCGCGCGCGCGCTCAAGCGCACGCTCTTCCCGCTTGAAGTGAATGAGCGAGCAAAACGCGCTCGTCCAGATGGGCACGGGCTTCACCGGCACCGGCACGGACTGCACCATCGCGTGCGGGAGATTCCAATCGGGCTTGCGGTAGCGGCGCGTGACCGTCTCGAAGACGTCGGCGGCGGCTGCCGCGCTTCTCGCGAGATCGGTTTGCGAAACGGGATTGAAGGGCGAACGCAGCGCCGCGCCCTGCCACATCGCCGCCGCGCGGAAAGGCGCGACAGCCAGGTGATTCAGCTCGTAGAGCGAATAGAGCATAAGCGGCCATCCCCCCGATGCTGCGGCGCAGCAGGGGAAATGTAGAATGTGTTACAAATGCTTGCCAGCCCCTTAACCTGAAGGGTGTGCGGCGCCCGCTCAGCGGGGATTTTCGGTCACGTCCCGCCGGTGGACTGCGCGGCGAGCCCCTGCGACAAGCACGCGGCCAGCTGCTGGGGCGTGCGGCCGATCGTGCTCATCATCGCCAGCGGGTGCCAATCCGGGCTCATCAGATAGACGAACGAGGTGTGGCTCATGGTGTAGTCGGCGCCCTCGCCCTGGCGCTGATAATTGACGGCGAAGGCGCGCGCGGCGGCGGCGATCTCATCCTGATTGCCGGTGAGGCCGGTGAGGCGCGGCGGAAATCCATCCGTTGTGATGTAGGAGGCGAGCTGATCGGGCGTGTCGCGATCGGGATCCACAGTGACGAGCGCTGTGTGAACGCTTGCGCCGGCCTCCCCCATCAGCGGCAGCGACTCGCCGACAAGGTACATCGCTGTTGGGCAGATATCGGGGCAATGCGTGAAGCCGAAATAGATGAGCGTCGGGTGACCGGCATAGTTCGCCTGCGTGACGCGCGCGCCGGTCTGATCGATGAGCGAGATCGGCCCGCCGATGCGAGCCGGCGGGTTCAACACGCAGCCGGCGGGCGTTTGCTCCAGCCGCGCTTCTTGCGCCGGCTGATTTTGCCCCAGGAAATAATAGGCGCCGCCGCCGGCGATGAGCGCGCTCACCGTCGCGATGGTGAGAAAACCGCCGAGGCTCGTGCGGTCGCGAGGCTTCGGGTTGGGCGTGGGCTCGCTCATGAGGCTTGCCTAACCCATGGGCAGTGAGGGTCAATCGCCGCCTTGTCGCATGAAGGAGGCCGCCGATGGCCGTGCATGTCGAACGCGACGGACCCGTCGCGATCATCACCATCGATCGCCCGGAAGCGCGCAACGCGGTCAACCCGGAGACGGCGCGGCTGCTGTTCGCTTCGTTCAAGGAAGCCGAGGCGGACGAGGATGTCTCCGTTCTGGTGCTTACGGGCGCCAACGGCGTTTTCTGCGCGGGCGCGGATTTGAAGGCGGTGGGCGCCGGCGAGCGCTTCACGCCGTCGGGACCAGGCGCGGGGCCGATGGGGCCATCGCGCTTGCTTTCCGATGAAGCGCGCGCGGCGCCGGGCGTCACCTTGTCGAAACCGCTGATCGCGGCGATCGAGGGCCACGCCGTTGCGGGCGGATTGGAGCTGGCGTTGCTCGCGGACATGCGCGTCGCATCAGAAAGCGCGATCTTCGGCGTTTTCTGCCGGCGATGGGGCGTGCCGCTCGTCGATGGCGGGACGGTGCGATTGCCGCGCATCATCGGGCAGGGCCGCGCGCTCGACATGATCCTCACCGGGCGCGCCGTCGATGCGGAGGAAGCGTATCAATGGGCGCTCGCGAACAGGCTCGTCCCCAAGGGCCAAGCGCGCGACGCGGCGGTCGCGCTCGCCAAGGAGATCGCGCGTTTTCCGCAAGCGTGCCTGCGCGCCGATCGCGCGAGCGCATTCTCCGGTTGGAGCAAGGAGCTTGCCGATGCGCTCCAGCGCGAAGGCATCAGCGGCATGCCCGTCGTGCTGCAGGAAGGCCAAGCGGGCGCCGCACGCTTCGCAGCCGGCAAAGGGCGCGGCGGCGATTTCGACTCGATTTGAGTTTTCTAGTGCGCCATCAGCAGCGGCGTTTGCGCGATGCGCAGCAGGTCGCGCGTGGCGCCGCCGAACACCAGTTCGCGCAGCCGGGAAGACGCATAGCCGCCCATCACGATGAGATCGGCGTCGATGTCGCGCGCGGCGCCGCAGAGCGCGGCGGAGACGGAGCGCCCAGCGCCGTCGACGTTGCGCACCTCGACCGTCTTGCCGCGCCGCTGGAGATGCGCGGCGATGTTGGCGCCCGGCTGTTCACCGTGGCCAAACACCTTGGGTTTCGCATCGACGGTGACGACGTGGACGATGTCGGCGCCGTCGATCAGGGGCGCCGCATCCGCCATGGCGCGGGTGGCTTCGCGGCTCGCATCCCACGCGATCATCACGCGCTTGCCGACGCCTTGCTCGCGCGTCCAGCCCGGCGGCGCCACGAGCGCGGGCCGGCCTGCGTGAAAGAGCACGCCTTCGACGATTTCATCGCGCAGCTCGCCGACCTCGCCTTCGGCTGGGCGCGTCAGCACCGCGACGTCGGCGTAGCGGGCGTGCACGGCCGCCACGCGCCCGAGATCGCGCGCCAACGCTTCGGTCACGCGCAGCTCCACTGGGCGCGCAGATTGCTTCACGCGCGCCTCGAGCTTCTTACGCTCATCGTCGGCCTGCACGCGCGCGCGGCCGAGCAATTCGGCCCAGACGCCGGCGACGACGGTTGGCTCATAAGCAAGTGGCTCATCGGGCAACGGCGTCAGGAACGTCGCGGCCATGTGCGAGTCAAAGCGCTCGGCAATCGTTTCGCCGAGCGCGATCGCGGGTTCGTCGGCGGCGGCATCGGCCACGAACACGAGAACGTCTTTCCAACTCATTGGCCCTCAACCTTTCACTTGATGGGGATATAGCGCGGCGCGTGCGCGGAGGCGAGCGCTTGCCAGCGCGGCGGCAAAATCCGATGTGGGGCGAAAGAGGTCTCTCATGACGATCCCCATCCGCTCCGACGCATTCATCGACGGCCGCTGGACGAGCGGCGCTAAGCGCTTTCCGGTGCTCAATCCCGCGACGCTCAATGTCATTGCGGAAGCGCCTGATCTCGGCGCGGCAGAGACCGAAGCCGCGATCGCGGCCGCGCACGCGGCGCTGCCGGGATGGGCGGGGCTCCTTGCCGCCGAACGCGGGCGGATATTGGAGACATGGTACGATCTCATCGTACGCGACGCCGAGCGCATCGCGCGCTTGATGACAGCGGAAGGCGGCAAGCCGCTCGCTGAAGCCAAGGGCGAAGTGCTCTACGCGGCCGCGTTCATCAAATGGTTCGCCGAAGAGGGGCGGCGCGCGTACGGGCGCACAATCCCGACGACGGTGGCGAGCCGGCGCTATGTGACCATCCGCCAGCCGGTCGGCGTCGTCGCCGCGATCACGCCTTGGAATTTTCCAGCCGCGATGATCACGCGCAAGGCCGGGCCCGCGCTCGCGGCCGGCTGCACGATCGTCTTGAAGCCGCCGATGCAGACGCCGCTGACCGCACTGGCGCTTGCGGAGCTTTCGATCGAAGCGGGTCTGCCGCCGGGCGTCTTCAACATCGTGACGACGAGCGATGCGCGCAGCGTCGGGGACGTGATGTGCGCGAGCCCGCTGGTGCGCAAGCTCTCGTTCACCGGCTCGACGGCGGTGGGCAAGCAGCTCGCCGCGCAGTGCGCCTCGACAGTGAAGCGCCTCTCGCTCGAGCTTGGCGGCAACGCGCCGCTCATCGTGTTCGCGGACGCCGATCTTGATCTCGCTGTAAAGGGCGCGATCGCCTCAAAGTTCCGCAATGCGGGGCAGACGTGCGTGTGCGCCAACCGAATCCTGGTGGAGGATGCGATCTACGAGACGTTCTCGCAAAAACTCGCGGAGGCCGTGCGGGCGTTGAAGGTGGGACCGGGCGATCGGGACGGCGTGCAGATCGGGCCGCTGATCGATCAGAAGGCGATCGAGAAAGTGTCCGAACTCGTCGCGGAGGCGCGCGCGCAAGGCGCAACGGCGCTCGTCGGGGGCGAGAAGCATCAAGCGGGCGCTCAGTTCTTCACGCCGACCGTGCTCACCAACGTCACATCGACGATGGGCGTCTTCCGGGAAGAAATTTTCGGGCCGGTCGCGCCGCTGATCAAGTTCAAGGGCGACGATGAAGCTGTCACACTCGCGAACGACACCGAGTATGGGCTTGCCGCCTATTTCTTCACCAAGGACGTTTCGCGCGCGTGGCGCGTGGCGGAGCGGCTCGATTACGGCATGGTCTCGATCAATGACGGCATCCTCTCCAACGAAGTTTCGCCGTTCGGCGGCGTGAAGGAGAGCGGGCTCGGGCGCGAGGGCGGCGTCGAGGGGCTGGAGGAATTCCTCGAGACGAAGTTTATCAATTTCGGCGGGATCGGCTAAGGCCTAATCTTCGGCGATAGAGACGGCGGAAGCCAATACCGGCCCGCCGTTCGGCGCCTGAATGATGATCGCGCACGCGCGCCGGCAGAGCACGCCGGAGAAGCTTTCGCGCGTCGCCTCCCAATAGCCGATGCGCTCAATGGAGCGGACGAGGTTGTAGTGCGGCACGTTGCGTCCCGCATTGTCGCCGGAACCCACTGTTTGCATGATCGGACCCGGATCGAAGGCGACCGCCCAAATATCGGCGGGCACAATCGGCGCGCGCGGCGCGGTGATCTCAACGCGCGCGCGGTACGAGAGCTGGCGGATGGCGATGCGCGGCGCAGGCGCTGTCGGGGCGGCGCGCATTTGGGCGATGAGATCGCGCACGGGCTCGGCGCGCGCGCCGCGCACATGGGCGACGCCGTTGACGATCACGTCGGGCGTCATCAAACCGCGCGCGCGCAACGCGCGGCCGAAGGCGCGCTGGCGTTGGGAAAAGGCGCGCTGCGAAAAGGTGTCGCGCCAGCCGAGATAGTTCCAGTAATCGACCGAAAAGGTGAGCGCGATCACGTCCTGCTCGCGGGCGAGCTGGCCGACCAAGCGGTTGGCGCTCCAGCATTCGGCGCAGCTTTGGCTCGTATAGAGCTCAACCAGAATCGGCCCCGCCGGGCGCGGCGCCGGTTGTGCGTGCGCTGCAAACGGGAGCGCGCACAGCCAGAACGCCGCAGCCGCGAGAAATGCCCGGAACACCATCACCGCACCCTGTGTGTCCCCCTCGCGAAGGTCGACTCAACACGCTGTGACGGCGAAAACGAGGCTCACGCAGCCTGCGCCAACCCGCGCAACACAAAAGGCAGAATGCCGCCGTTGCGGAAGTATTCGACCTCGTTTTCCGTGTCGATGCGGCACAACACCGGCGCCGTGAGGCGCGTTCCGTCCGCCTTCACAATCGCGACATCAACCATCTGCCGCGGCTTCAATCCCGCGACGCCGGCGATCGACACAGTTTCGGCGCCGGTGAGCCCAAGGCCAGACCAGCTTTGTCCGTCCACGAATTGAAGCGGCAGCACGCCCATGCCGATGAGGTTGGAGCGGTGAATCCGCTCGAAACTCTCCGCGATAACCGCGCGCACGCCCAAGAGTTTCGTGCCTTTCGCGGCCCAATCGCGCGAAGAGCCTGTGCCGTATTCCTTGCCCGCAAAGATGACGAGCGGGCGATGCTCTTGCTCGTAGCGCATCGCGGCGTCGTAGATCCACATGCGTTCGCCCGAAGGGTGATGGATGGTCAGGCCGCCCTCGACCACCTTCCCGTTCTCGTCCTTCACCATCGCATTCTTGATGCGGATATTGGCGAAGGTGCCGCGCATCATGACTTCGTGATTTCCGCGCCGGGCGCCGTAGGAATTGAAATCGAGGGGATCGACGCCGTGTTCGGTAAGATAGAGACCGGCCGGGCTCGTCTTCTTGATGGAGCCCGCGGGACTGATGTGGTCGGTGGTGATGGAATCGCCGAAGAGCCCCAGCACGCGCGCGTCGTTCACGTCGCCGGGCGCGGTCGGGCGCATCTCCATCGATTCGAAATAGGGCGGGTTCTGCACGTAAGTGGAGTCTTCGTCCCACTTATAGGTGCGCCCGCCCGACACCTGAATGCCGCGCCAGTGCGTGTCGCCCTCGAATACGTCGCCGTAGCGGGTCGCGAACATCGCCGGCGTCACGCTCGCGCGCACAATCGCGGTGATTTCGTCGTTGGACGGCCAAAGGTCTTTGAGGAAGACGGGATTGCCGGCCTTGTCGGCGCCCAAGGGATCGGTTTCGAGATTGACGAAGATCGATCCCGCGAGCGCGTAGGCGACGACAAGCGGGGGCGAGGCCAGATAGTTGGCGCGCACGTCCTGATTGACGCGGCCTTCGAAATTGCGATTGCCCGAAAGCACGGAGGCGACGACGAGATCATTGTCGGCCACGGTCTTGGAGATCGCCGGCGGCAGCGGGCCTGAATTGCCGATGCAGGTGGTGCAGCCATAGCCGACAAGATTGAAGCCAAGTTGATCGAGATAATCGTCGAGGCCGGCCTTATCGAGATAGTCGGTGACGACCTGAGAGCCGGGCGCGAGCGAGGTTTTCACCCACGGCTTCACCTTCAAGCCCTTCTCGATCGCCTTCTTGGCGATCAAGCCCGCCGCGACGAGCACGCTAGGGTTTGAAGTGTTGGTGCAGGAGGTGATGGCCGCGATCACGACATCGCCGTGGCCGACCTCGTAGGATTCTCCGGGAACGGAATATCGCTTCGCCCTCTCGGCCTGGGTCTTGCGGAACTCGCTTTCCATCACCCCCGTGAAACTGGCGGCGACGTCGCCGAGCAGAACACGATCCTGCGGGCGCTTGGGGCCGGCGAGGGAGGGGCGCACGTCTTCCAGCGCCAGTTCCAGCGTGTCGGTGAAGAGCGGCTCAGAATTGCCGCGCCACATGCCTTGCGCCTTGCAATAGGCTTCGACCAGCGCGACGCGATCCTCCTTGCGGCAAGTGGCCTTCAGATAATCGATGGTCTTCTGATCGACGGGGAAGAAGCCGCAGGTCGCGCCGTATTCGGGCGCCATGTTGGCGATGGTGGCGCGGTCCTCCACCGAAAGCGCATCGAGGCCCGAGCCGTAAAACTCGACGAATTTGCCGACGACGCCCTTCTTGCGCAGCATCTGCGTAACGGTGAGCACGAGATCGGTCGCGGTCGAGCCCTCGGGCAGGCGGCCTTCCAGCTTGAAGCCGATCACTTCGGGAATGAGCATGGAGATAGGCTGGCCGAGCATCGCGGCTTCCGCCTCGATGCCGCCGACGCCCCAGCCGAGCACGCCGATGCCGTTGATCATCGTGGTGTGGCTGTCGGTGCCGACGACGCTGTCGGGGTAGGCAAGCGTGGCGCCTTCGGTTTTGCGCGTCCACACCGATTGGCCGAGATATTCGAGATTGACCTGGTGGCAGATGCCGGTGCCGGGCGGCACGACGCGGAAATTCTGGAACGCGAACTGGCCCCAGCGGAGGAATTTGTAGCGTTCGCCGTTGCGTTCGTATTCGAGTTCGACGTTCTTCTGGAACGAGTCCGCGCCGCCGAAATGATCGACCATCACGGAGTGGTCGATGACGAGATCGACCGGCACCAGCGGATTGACCTTCTCGGCGTCGGCACCCAGCGCCTGCGCCGCATCACGCATCGCGGCCAGATCGACGACGGCGGGCACGCCGGTGAAATCCTGCATCAGCACGCGCGCGGGCGTGAAGGCGATCTCGACTTCTTCCTTGCCGCGGTTCTCCAGCCACTTGGCCATCGCGGCGATGTCGGTCTTCTTCACTGCCACGCCGTCTTCGGCGCGGAGCAGATTTTCAAGCAGCACCTTAAGCGAGATGGGCAAGCGAGAGATGTCGCCGAGCCCATTCCGCGCGGCTTCGTTCAGGTCATGGTAAAGATAGGACTTATCGCCGACTTCGAGCGTGCGGTGCGATTTATATGAATCGAGCGACGGCATGAAGCGCCTCCTTGATGTCTGATTGCGAGATCAAAGGCGCGGCGGGGTGCGCCCCGCATGGCCGGAAGGCACGCGTCTAACCCTGTAGATAGCAGGGTTCGGCCTTTATGCAATTCAGGCGGGCGGGGGCGCGTCGGTTTCGCGCGGCGGGTTGCGGCGGAAAAGCCGCCCGCCGCGCGCGCGCCGCACCCGCAGCACGATCCACGCGATGAGCCCCAAAACGAGCGCCCAAGGCAGCAGCACCGCGACGATGCTCACGATCCAGGCGAAGCCCATCACGATGAGGCCCAAGAAGCCGGCGAAGGCGTTGGTCAGCGGCTCGAACGTGTCGCTGGCGACGGCGCGCGGCGTCGATTCATAATTGACCGTCAGTTCGGACATGGCGACGCGCGTGCGCATGACGGCGAGGTTCGATTCCGTCGCGTCGATTTCGGCCTGCACGCGCGCGAGTTCGCGCTCGACCTCTAGCAGATCGGAGAGGCGGCCGGGGCGGCTCGCCAACATTTGCTGCAGGCGGTCGCGCAGGGTGCGCATGGCGCGCAAGCGCGCTTCGGTGTCCACGATGGCGCGGGTCAGATCCTCGGTGCTGGTCGATTGGGCGCGCATGCGCCCGCCGGCCGTTTCCGCATCGCCTTCCAAACGGCCGCGGAAGCTCGCCAGCCATTGCGGTTCGGCGCGAATCTGCAGCGCGCCGGTGACGCGCGAGTCGGGATCGCCGGTGCGGTTGGAGCCGATGAGCTGGCACAGACGCGGGCCGGCCTGTGTGCAGGCTTGCGCGTGCGCATCCATGATTCCGGCCAATCGATCGGCGGGAACTTCGAGCAGCACCGTGTAGGCGTAAGCGAGATAAAGAATGGGGGCGGGCGCGTTGGGCCCACCCGGCGTCGCCGTCGTCCCCGGCTCCGCTGCGGCCTCGCCGCCGGCCGTGTTGCGCCCGCGCGCGTCCATGTCGGCGGCTGGCGCGGATGGCGGAGCCGTGTCCGCGAAGCCTTGCGCGGCTTCTTCCTGCACGGCATCGGCCGTCACCGATCCGTTCGACATCATGTTGCCCGGCTGGCCGCAGCCGAATGCACCGAAGGCCAGGACAAGGCTCAGGATCAGTGCGCGCATGAAATCTCCCCGTCAGGCCGGCGCGCTTGGCGCGCGCGCCGGGCGCCCCTAGAAGCACGCCATGTTGCGGCTTTTCTATGCACGCGGGCGGGCGCGAACCAAGGGCTGCGGGTGAAGATCAGCGTCGAACAATTGGGGCTGGCGCGGGGGGAGCGGGTTCTGTTCGAGAACCTTTCGTTCGAGGCCGCAGCGGGCGGCTTCATCGAAGTGCATGGCGCAAACGGGGCGGGAAAGACGAGCCTCTTGCGCGCGCTGGCGGGATGGCTGCGCCCGTTTGCCGGCGCCATCCGCTACGATCACGAAGCGCCCGCGCTCGCCATGCATGTGCTGGCGCATCGCGAGGGCCTGAAGGCGCAGCAAAGCGCGCTCGCGCATGTGCGCTATTGGGCGGGGCTGCTCGGCGGAAACGACGCGCTCGGCGCGGAGGCGCTCACACGCGTCGGGCTGGCGCGCGCGGCAGCGCTGCCGGCGCGCGTTCTCTCGCGCGGGCAGATGCGCCGGCTTGCTTTGACGCGGCTCATCGTTGCGCCGCGCCCGCTCTGGCTGCTCGATGAACCCGCCGCGGGCTTGGACGAAGAAGGCAAGGCGCTGATCGCGTCGCTGATCGCGGATCATGCGCGCGGCGGCGGAACGATCGTCGCATCGTGTCACGAACCGCTTGGGCCCGATCCAATGCACGTGGTGCGCCTGTGAGCGCGGCGCTCGCGCTTTTCCGGCGCGATCTGGCGCTCGCGTGGAGCGCCGGCGCGGGTGCTGCTGCGCCGCTCGGATTCTTTCTGGGCGCCGCGGCGCTTCTGCCGCTCACGATCGGGGCCGAGCGTGCGCTGCTTGCGCAAGTCGGGCCGCCCATCCTCTGGATCGCGGCGGCGCTCGCGGCGCTGCTGGTGCTTGAGCGTCTCTTCCAAGCCGATCTTGAAGAGGGCGGGCTCGATCAATTGCTGCTTTCGCCCGCGCCACTCGAAGCTTTGGTGGCGGCGAAGGCGGCGGCGCTTTGGCTCGCGGTGGGCGTTCCCATTGCGCTCGCGTCGATCCCCGTCTCCATCATGCTGCAGGCGCCGGCCGAAGCGGCGCCTGTCATCGCCCTTTCGTTGGCGATCGGGATGGCGGCGTTCATCGGCGCTGGGCTGATCGGCGCGGCCGCGGCGGCCGGCGTCAAGCGCGCGGGCGTGCTGATCGCGCTTCTCGTGTTGCCGTTCTTCGCGCCGCCCATTCTCTTTGGCGCAACGGCGGCGCTTGATGCGGCGCAAGGCACGCCCTTCGGACCGGCGTTCTTGCTGCTCTGCGGCTGCGCGCTTTTCGCGCTGGCGCTCGGGCCGGTCGCGGCGGCTGCGGCTTTGCGTCTCCAAACGGAGTGATGATTTGAACGCCGCCCAGCCCCGCGATAGCCAAACGCCATGATCCAGGCGCTTGCCAATCCTCAGCGCTTTCTCGGCTTCTCACGCTGGGCCGCGCCGCTTGCAGCGGCGCTTGCAATCGTGCTCTTCGCGATCGGGCTGCCGTGGGGGCTCTTCTTTTCGCCGGCGGACTACCAGCAGGGCGAGAGCGTGCGGATCATGTATGTGCACGTGCCCGCCGCATGGTGGGCGCTCGGCATTTATGCGTTCATGGGGGGCGCGAGCTTCACGGCGCTTATCTGGCGCCATGCGCTCGCCGACGTCGCAGCGAAAGCAGCCGCGCCCATCGGCGCCGCTTACGCGGGACTTTGCCTCTTCACCGGTTCGCTCTGGGGCGCGCCGACCTGGGGCACGTGGTGGGTGTGGGACGCGCGGCTCACCTCCATGCTCATCCTCTTTCTCACCTATCTCGGCTATCTGGCGCTTCACGCTGCGATCGAGGACCGCGCGCGCGCGGCGCGGCTCGCCGCCGTGCTTTGCCTCGCCGGGGTCATCAACCTTCCGATCGTGCATTATTCGGTGGAGTGGTGGAGCACGCTTCATCAACCCGCGAGCATTCTGCGCACGGGCGGCTCGGCCATTCATGCCTCCATGATGGGACCGCTTTTCACGATGGCGGGGGCGTACGCGGCGGCGTTCGCAGCGCTTGTGCTCATCAACATGCGCGCGGAGATTTTCGAGAGGCGGGCGGAGTCGCTTGCGGTCAAGCGCGCGCGAGCGACGGCATGAGCGCTCAGATTGGGGATCCGCACTGGGCCTATGTGTGGCCAGCGTACGCGGCGACGATCGCGTGCTTCGTCGGCCTTGCGATCTATTCGGTGGCGCGGCTCGTCAAATGGAGCGACGCCGCGAAGGACGACGACGCGTGACCCGCTTCTGGGCGTTCGCGCCGCTCATCGCGTTTCTGCTGGTCGCCGCCGCGGCGTTCGCGGTGCTCACGCTTTCGGGCGAGCGCGAGACGGTTTCGCGTGAGGGTCTGGTCGGGCAGGCCGCGCCCGCCTACGCGCTCACCCGACTCGAAGGAGGCGAGGGCGCACTCACGCCCGCCGCATTCGAGGGCCGCACCTACGTCGTCAATCTCTTTGCCTCCTGGTGCGCGCCGTGCCGCGTTGAGCACCGGCATCTGATGGCGCTCCGCGCCGAGGGGGCGCCCATTCTCGGCATCGCTTACAAGAACCGCCCCGCAAGCGCGGCAGCGTTTCTGGCGGAGCTCGGCAATCCCTACGAGGCCGTGGGGCTCGATCCACAAGGCGATTATGCGCTGCAGATCGGCGTCACCGGCGTACCAGAGACGTTCGTGATCGGGCCGGACGGGCGCATCCGCGCGCTTCATCGCGGCGCCATCAACGAGCAGGTGATTGCCGAGGTGATCCGGCCGGCGCTTGCCGCGCCCTAGCGGCGGCGCGCCCGCTTATTCTTAGTTTTTTTCGTCTGCTTCGGCTTGGCGCGCCCGGCTTGCGCCCTCTTGGGAGCTGCCTTCTTGCGCGCCCGCGGCGCGGGCTGGGCCACATCCGCCGCCGCCGAGAGCTTCGTCAGCGTCTCCAACAGCGCTTTGCGTTCTCCACGCGGCAGCGCTTCGAGCAGCGCTTCATCGGCGGCGCGCGCGAACGGCACGCTCGCCGTCAGCGCCGCGCGCCCGGCGGCGGCAAGGGTCACCGCGTTGGCGCGCGCATCGTTGGCCGCCGTCACACGGATGATCCAGCCGCGCTTCTCCATGCGCGTGATCATGTCCGCGAGCGTGGAGCGGTCGATCCCCGTTGCTGAGACGAGATCAGTCTGGCTCCTGCCCGGCTGCTCGGCGATTGCAGCGAGCACCGCGAACTGGCGAAGCGTGACGCTGCGTTCGCCCGCGAGTGCGGCGAAGCGATCCGACGCGAGCTGTTGTGCGCGGTGCAGCAAATGGCTCGGGCTCTCAGCGAGAGCGAAGGACGCTTTGGGGCTCGCCATCGGGTTTCCTCTCGAACGTGAAATAGTTGTTCGCGAATCTAGTGCGCTTGACGCATCGTGCAACGCCAAATCGTCCGAACGCTGATCAAGCCTGCGTGGTCGGGCGTTCGGATTGCGCTTGCGCTTCGTCCGCAGGCGATTCGTCCGCGTCGGATTCGCCGCTTTGGCCGATGTGCTTCATGGTGATCGGCAGATTGAGGAGCGCGAAGCCGATGAGCAGCGGATAGACGATGAAGAGCCGGGAATTGACCCAGAATTCAAACGTCTGAGTCAAACGGATCGCTTCGTTGACGCCGGCCATGAAGATGAAGAAGAGGCCCCAGCGGATCGCCAGAATGTTCCACACGCGATCGGGCAGCGCGAAAGCGTGCCGAAGCAGCAATTTCCAGATGTTGCGCCGGATAAGGAGCGAGAAAAAGATCGCGGCTGCGTAGAAGAGATAGACGAAGGTCGGCTTGATCTGGATAAAGGTCTGGTCGTGCAGCGCGATGGTGAGGCCGCCGAATGCGGTCACGAGCACGCCTGTGACAATGAGGACGGGCGGGACCCGGCGGGTGCGCAGCCAGGAATAGGCGATGGCGGCCAGGGTAGCGGCTATGAAAATGCCAGTCGCCCAATAGATCGCGTCGTCCGGGCGAACGCGCTGGAGCACGTTGAAGCTCAGAACGAAGAGGATGATCGGCCCCAAATCGACCAATAACTGGCCGCCGGCCCTCGCGGTGTCGCGTCCTGCGCTCATGCTCTTCCTCATACGGGGCCCGCGCGGGCGCGGATGCCTAAAGCAACGGACTTCAAGTTCTAAGGTCCGACGACTTAGTCTAGCCCAACCAGCGCCTTGGCGAAGGCGGTTGCGTCGAAATCCTGCAGATCGTCGGCGCTTTCGCCCACACCCACATAGAAGATGGGGATGGCGTGGCGCTCGGCGATGGCGATCAGCACGCCGCCCTTGGCCGTACCGTCGAGCTTGGTGAGCGCGATCCCGGACAAGTCGATGGCGGAGCGGAAGGCCTCCATCTGCGAGAGCGCGTTCTGCCCCACCGTGGCATCGAGAACCAAGAGCACCTCATGAGGCGCATCGTCGTCCAGCTTGCGGATGACGCGCACGATCTTGGGCAGCTCGGCCATCAACTCCGCCTTAGTCTGCAAGCGCCCGGCGGTGTCGATGAGCACGACATCGGCATTGGTATCGCGCGCGCGCGCCACGGCGTCATAGGCGACACCCGCGGAATCGGCGCCCGCGCCCTTCGTCACGAAATCGGCGCCGGCGCGCTCGGCCCAGACCTGAAGCTGCTCGATCGCCGCGGCGCGAAAGGTGTCAGCGGCGCCCAAGACGACTTTCCTGCCGGCTTTGGTCAGGCGCGCTGCCAGTTTGCCGATGGTCGTCGTTTTGCCGGAGCCGTTGACGCCGACGACGAGCACGATGCGCGGCTTCGGCGGGCCTTTGAGATCGAGGCGCTTCTCGCGCGGCTTCAAGATGCGCGCGACTTCGGCGGCGAGCGCGGTCTTCACTTCCTCGTCGCTTACATCACGATCGAAGCGGCCTTCAGCGACGCCGGCAACAATGCGCGCGGCGGCGCCCGGGCCCATGTCGGAGCGGATGAGGGTTTCTTCGAGTTCGTCGAGCGCGGCCTGATCGAGCTTCTTCTTGCCAAAGGTCAGCGAGTCGGCGAGGCGCGCGGAGCTCTTCCGGAGGCCGTCCGTCAGGCGGCCGAACCAGCCGCCGCTCTGGTTCTGGCTCATGCGGCGACGCCCATGAGTTCACCGTCCTCGTGACGCGTGAAGCGCAGGCGCACGTGGGCGCCGGTGAGGTTGGCGGCGCGCACCGCCGTGAAATCCGGCAGACGGGCGAAGTTCTCGCGCTCGATCAACGCCTCGGCGCTTCGGCCCACCCAGCGATCCAGATGGCGCGCGAGCGCTTCGGCGCCCTTGGCGCGCAGGCGCGCGGCGCGCTCCTTGATCAGCGGCTTGGCCAGCTGGGGCATTTTCGCCGCCGGCGTCATCGGACGCGGCGAATAGGGGAAGACGTGGAGGAAAGAGAGCTGTGCCTCGTCCACCAGGGAGAGCGAGTCCGCGAAGTGCGCTTCCGTTTCGGTCGGGAAGCCGGCGATCAAGTCGGCGCCCAGCGCGATCTCGGGGCGCGCGGCCTTGAGTTGGCGCGCAAGCTCGATCGCGTCTGCGCGGGCGTGGCGGCGCTTCATGCGCTTCAGGATGAGATCGGCGCCGTGCTGGAGCGAAAGATGCAGGTGCGGCGCGACTCGCTCTTCCTCCGTACAGAGACGAAAGAGCGTCTCGTCCATCTCGATGGCGTCGAGTGAGGAGAGGCGCAGACGCTTCAGATCGGGCACGAACTTGAGGATGCGGGAAACGAGGTTGCCGAGCGTTGGCTGGCCGGGCAGGTCTCCGCCCCATGACGTGAGATCGACACCTGTTAGCACGATTTCGGGGCAGCCCTTCTCAACGAGTGTTTGGATTTCGGCGATCACATCGCCCGCAGGCGCGGAGCGCGCGTTTCCTCTGCCATAGGGGATGACGCAAAAGGTGCAGCGGTGATCGCAGCCGTTTTGCACCTGCACGTAAGCGCGGGTGCGGGAGGAAACGCCGCCGACCAGATGCGGGGCCATCTCGCGCACGGCCATGATGTCGGCGACGCGGACGCGCGCGCCCGTTTCGGCGAAGGCGGCGGGCGTCAGCTTTTCGGCGTTGCCGAGCACGCGATCCACTTCCGGCATCGCTTCGAACATGGCGGGATCGATCTGCGCGGCGCAGCCGGTGACGATGATCTTCGCTTCGGGGTGCGCGCGGCGCGCCTTGCGGATTTCCTGGCGGGCCTGGCGCACGGCCTCGCCCGTCACAGCGCAGGTGTTCACGATGACCGCATCTTCAAGGCCTGCTTCGCCCGCGGCGGCGCGCATAGCGTCGCTCTCGGCTGCGTTCAGGCGGCAGCCGAGCGTGACGATCTCCACGGAATGCGGGGAAGCCATGGATGGGCAGGTGCGCGCGAGGGCCGCGCGCGTCAAGCTCAGGCTTCGGCTTCGACGTCCTGCTCGCGGGCGCGGGCGCGCTCGGCGATGCGGGCCGATTTGCCGCGGCGGTCGCGCAGATAATAGAGCTTCGCACGGCGGACCTTGCCGCGGCGCACAACCTCGATGGAATCGACCGTCGGCGAGTGCAGCGGGAAGACGCGCTCCACGCCCTCGCCGAAGCTGATTTTGCGGACGGTGAAATTGGCGTTCAAGCGATCGCCGCCCGAACGGGCGATGCAGACGCCTTCGTAAGCCTGGACGCGCTCGCGCTCGCCTTCCTTGATCTTGACGTTGACCTTCACCGTATCGCCGGGCCCGAAGACCGGGATCTTCTTGGCGAGGCGGGCGATTTCTTCTTTTTCGAGGGTCTGGATCAGGTTCATCGAAGCACGCTGACGCGACGGCCTGAGGCCGCGCGATTCCTGGGAAACGCGGGAAAGCGGGGCGTATAGGCGAAACGACCGGCGCTGTCGATGGCTCTAAGCGGGGTTTTTGGGGTCCCGGCGAGCCTTCGTCAGCCGTTCGCGCTCGGCTCTGCGCCAGGCATCGATCTTCGCATGGTCCCCGGAGAGGAGAACGTCCGGGATGGCGCGGCCCTCCCACTCGCGGGGCCGGGTGTAGTGGGGGTGCTCCACGAGGCCGTCCGCGAAAGTTTCTTCGCTGAGCGAGGCTTCATTGCCGAGCACACCTGGGATCAGGCGCACGCAGGCTTCGATGAGGACGAGCGCGGCGGCTTCGCCGCCCGCGAGCACCGCTTCGCCCACCGCAATCTCGCGCATCGCGCGCGCTTCGATGACGCGCTCGTCGAGCCCTTCGAAGCGGCCGCAGAAGAGAATGAGGCCCGGGCCTCTCGCCCAATCCTGCGCCATCGCCTGCGTCAGCTGCTCGCCGCGCGGGGAGAGGCAGAGGATAGGGCGTTCGTTTCTCTCGACGCCATCGATTGCGGCGGCGGCGACATCCGCGCGAATGACCATGCCGGCGCCGCCGCCGGCGGGGGTGTCGTCCACTTGTTTGTGGGGCCCAACGCCAAAGGCGCGCAGATCGATCGTCTCCAACGACCACAAGCCTTCTTCGCGCGCACGGCCGATCACGGAGAGGGCGAGCGTGGCGGGAAACGCTTCGGGAAAGAGTGTGACGATGGAGGCGGCGAAGGTCATGGCGCTTCGTCGCCTTCGATCACTTCCGGCGGATCGGCGACGAGGCGGCGTGCTTTCAGATCGATCTCCGGGATCGCGTCCTTGGTGAACGGGAGAAAGAAGCGTGCGCCGTTCTCCGCCTTCACCTCGATCACGTCGCCGGCGCCGAAATTCTCAACGGCGATCACGTCGCCCAGCGGCTCGCCCGATTTGCTTAGCACCGCGCAGCCGATGAGATCGACGACGTAGAATTCGTCTTCCTCTTCCTTGGGCAAGCGCCCGCGCGGCACGTGCAGCGGCGTGTTGCGAAGCGCTTCGGCCTCCTCACGCGTTTTCACCTCTTCGGCGCGGAGCGCAATCGAACCTTTGATTGCGCGCCAGCTCTTCGGCGTCAGCACCGTCTTGCCGTTCGCATCCAGCAAAGGCCCGTAGGCGGCGATGCTTTCGGGATCCGCGGTGAAGCTCTTCACGCGCACTTCGCCTTGGACGCCGAAGGCGCCCTCGATTGCGCCGACCAGAACCAGATCGCCGCTCACGCTTCCATCGCGAGATCGTAGAGCGTCTGCATCGCGCGCTCTTCGGCGCGGGAGAAGCCGGATCGGGCGCCCGGGGCGCGCGCCTCGTCGGGTGGGCCGCCGTTCATCAGGAACGCAAAGCCGCGTCCGGCGGCGGGATCGACGAAAAGGCCGCCGCGCAATCCATAGGCGTCGCCCGAATGGCCGATCAGCACGCGCTCTTGGTGTTCGATCGGGGAGACGTCGCTAGGCTCGATAATCTGCAAACCGAGACCGTAGCTTGTCCAGAAATTGTTCTTGGTGTCGCCGTTCGTTCCATCGCTTGCCCAAACAGGGGCGCGCATCTGGCGGAAGGTGGTTGCCGAAACGAGCGGCGCACCTTCGCGGTTCAGCATCAGGCCGATGCGGGCGAGATCCAACGCGCTCGCGCGTAGGCCGCCTTGCGGAGAAAAGAGCGTGCCGTTCTCGCCGATGACGTAAGATGCGAGATCGCGGTTCTCGGGATTGAGGAAGACTGGCGCGTGATCGGTGGGGAGCGGGTAGTCCGCGGAGACTTCCCAAATCCCACGCTCATCGCTCAACCAAATGGGCGCCCCGCGCGCGATGAAGGCGCGCGGGCTGCCGGACCAGTTGAAGCCGCTGTCGAGGCCCAAAGGCGCCAAGACAAGATCGTGGGCCAGCTGATCGAAGCGCCGGTTGCTCACGCGCTCGGCAATCGTGGCCAAGACGCCAAACGCAAGATTGCAGTACGTGAAGTAGGCGCCGGGCGGATGGTCACTCGCCCAATGCGCGCCGCCTTCCCAATGCGCGGCGTTCGGCACGAAGAAATCCGCCGTGCGTTCGCCCAGATGCGCCCAATAGATTGCGCCGTCGCGCATCGAGGATGTGTGCGACAGCAAGTGGCGCACACGGATCGGTGCATCGGGGAAAGCGGGGTTGCGCGCCCACTCCCCCAAATGCCGCGCGATGTCGTCATCGAGCGAAAGCAAATTCGCCTCGGCGAGACGATGCACGACCAGCGCAGTCGCGATCTTCGAGATCGAGGCGACGCGCATCGGCGAATCCGCGCGGAGGGAACGATGCGCGTTGAGATCGGCATAGCCGACGGCGCCTGAACTCTCGATGCGGTTTCCGCGCATGAGCGCCCAGGCGCAGCCGGGCAACGCTTGGCGCGGATCGCCGTCTCCGGCGATCAACGCGCTCAAGCGCGCATTGAGCGTCGCGCTCAGGATCAGGCCTCGGCTTGGGCCTCGGCGGCAGGCGCTTCAACTGGCGCTGGATTGTCGCGCGCGGCGCGTTCTTGCGCCTTCTTCTTCGGCTGCATCTTTTGGGGATTGCTGCGCGCGTCGCGCTTGGCGAGGCCGGCTTTATCCAGGAAGCGCGCGACGCGGTCGGTCGGCTGGGCGCCCTTCTTCAGCCATTCCTGCACGCGCTCCGTCTTCAACATGACGCGCTTTTCGTCATCGGCGCCCAAGCGCGGATCGTAGGAGCCCACCTTCTCGATGAACTTGCCGTCGCGCGGGCTGCGGCTGTCGGACACGACGATGAAGTAATAGGGCTTCTTCTTGGCGCCGCCGCGGGCCAAACGGATTTTCAGGGACATTCTCTCTTCTCCTTGGATTCGGTTTCGTCTTTATGCGGATCAATTCTTCTTGTCGGAGCCGGGCAGGCCCGGCAGGGCGCCCGGCAAGCCGGGCATCGCAGCGCCCAGGCCGGGCAGGCGCTGCTTCAACGCTTCCGGATTCTGCGGAATCTTGCCGCCGCCGAACGCGGCGGGCATGCGGCCTTTGCCCATCTGCTTGGCCATGTCGCTCATGCCGCGGTGCATCTTCACGAGCTTGTTGATCTCGGAGACTTCGACGCCGGCGCCCTTCGCAATGCGCTTCCTGCGCGAGCCGTTCAAGAGATCAGGCTTGGCGCGCTCGGCCTTGGTCATGGAGCGGATGATCGCGATCTGGCGGGCGATCTGCTTATCGTCGAGCGAGGCTTCGTTGATCTGGCCTTTGAGCTTCTGGACGCCGGGCAGCATGCCCATGACGCCCTTCAGACCGCCGATGGCGATGAGCTGCTGCAGCTGCTTCTCCAGATCGTCGAAATCGAACTTTCCCTTGGCCAGCTTCTTGGCGAGCTTCTCGGCGTCCTCGCGCTCGATCTGCTCGGCCGCCTTTTCGACGAGGGTGACGATGTCGCCTTGCCCAAGGATGCGCCCGGCCACGCGACGCGCATCGAACGGTTCAAGCCCATCGGGCTTCTCCGAGACGCCAAGAAATTTGATCGGCAGGCCGGTCACGGCGCGCATGGAGAGCGCCGCGCCGCCGCGCCCATCGCCGTCGGCGCGCGTCAGCACCAGGCCGGTCAAGGGGAGGCGCTCATGGAAGCGTTTGGCAGTTTCGACGGCGTCCTGACCGGTAAGCGAATCCGCGACGAGGAGAATCTCTGCCGGCGTGGCGATCGCCGCTATCTCGGCGGCCTCGCGCATCATCTCTTCATCGAGCGTGGTGCGCCCGGCGGTGTCGAGGATCACCACGTCATGGCCGCCCAGGCGCGCGGCGTTCAATGCGCGTTTGGCAATGTCGGCAGGCGTTTGACCCGCAACGATGGGGAGCACATCGACTTCGATGGCTTTGCCGAGCGTCGCCAATTGCTCCATCGCGGCGGGGCGGCGCACGTCCAACGACGCCAGCAAAGCACGCGTGCGCTCCTTCTTGAGGCGCAAGCCGAGCTTGGCCGTGGTTGTCGTTTTGCCCGAGCCCTGCAGGCCCGCCATCATGACGACGTTCGGCGGCTCGCCCAACGTGCGAAGGCCTTCGGGCGGCCCGTCGCCGCCCAGCATCTCGACCATCGCGTCATAGACGATCTTCACGATCTGCTGGCCGGGCTTCACCGAGCGGATGACTGCTTCGCCGACCGCCTCGTCCTTCACCTTGGCGATGAAATCCTTCACCACCGGCAGCGCGACATCGGCCTCCAGAAGCGCGACGCGGATTTCGCGCAGGCCCGTCTCGACGTCGGCAGCCGTGAGCGCGCCCCGGCCGGTCAGCCGGTCGAACACCCCCGTCAAACGATCTGTCAGCGCGTCGAACATTCTCTCTCCTTCGGCCCCAACGCATTTCGCCCCGCCGGACGATCACGTCGGGCGGGGCGCCTCGCCAGCCTCAAGGTTTCGGTAAGAAACGGGCCGGTCAAAGCACGCGTCGAAAAGCGCGAATGGCGGCTCCTTAGCGAAAGAAAGTCCCCCGGGCAATCCGAAGCGGCCGCTCCATTAAGTCCGGGGCAAGCGGGCGCTGGTTAAATGGGGGCCTCGCTCGCAGGGCGGGAGGGGCGCGTTATGAGCCAGTGGCGGCTGGACTATTCATTGCTGGAGGCTTCCGCGAAAGGGCGCCAAGCCAGCGTGCGGCTGCGCGCCACGCACAACGCGGTGACCGCGCTCGGCGCGGGGCTGATCCTTGGAAATCTCTGGGTCGCGGCGCTCTGGTACGCGGCGGGCATGAGCGCGATCATTTTCGACGTTCGCATGGGGCAGCGTTTCCTCACGGCCACGCCTGAGCAACGTCGCGCCCGGGGCGCATGCTTCTTCGGCTCGTCGATCTTCTCGGCATCTCTCTATTCGTCGATGGCGCTTGCGCTGGCGATCTTCGGCGGCGTCGAAGGCCGGCTCGCGGCCGCGTTCATGACGATGAGCACGTTCATTGGCCTCATGACGCATCTCGCCGAAACCTCTGCGCTTATGCTGGTGATGGCGGCGCCGTCGGCGATCGTGCTTACCTCCGTGCCGCTCTTGCCCGGCATCGAAACCGCGAACCATCCAGCGCTCGCGACGATTGGGCTTCTGCTTATCTTCGGGACGTTCGTCTCCTACCTTTTGCGCTCGGGCGCCAATACGGTGGCGATGATCAAGCGCTTGAAGGATGCGCACGCGGAATCGGAGGTTCGGCGTGAAGAGGCGGAAACGCGCCGCAAGGAAGCTGAAGCGGCGGACCGCGCGAAATCCGAATTCCTGGCGAACATGAGCCATGAGCTCCGCACGCCGCTCAACGCGGTCATCGGTTATGCGGAAATTCTGCAAGAGGATCTCGACGCCACCGGCGACGCGCGCATGGCGGGCGATGCACTGCGCATCCAGACGCAAGGGCGCCATCTGCTCGGGCTCATCGACAATGTGCTCGATCTCTCGAACATCGATTCCGGCCGCATGGCGCTCGATCTCGCGGAGGCGGACATCGCCGCGCTGGTGCGCGCCGCGGCAGAGAAGCATCGCGCGGCGCTGACGGCCAAGAACGTCGCGCTCACGATCCAGATCAATCCATCGATCGGCGTTGCGCGCACCGATTCCGCGAAACTCAAGCAATGCCTCGATCATCTCTTGGAAAACGCGGCCAAGTTCACGCATCAAGGCAACGTGACGGTGAGCGTCGATCGCCGCCGTGAGGGCGCGCGCACCAGGCTCGTGATCGCGGTTGCCGACACCGGCATCGGCATGAGCGCCGATGTGGTGGCAGCACTTTTCCGTGCGTTCGGGCAGGGCGACAGCTCCGCCACGCGCAAATTCGGCGGCCTGGGGCTTGGGCTCGCGGTCACGCGCAAGATGCTGGCGCTCATCGGGGGGGACATCTCCGCGACTTCGACGGCGGGTGAGGGCTCCACCTTCATCATTTCGCTGCCGCTCGATGTGGAGCCCGACACGCTCGACCACGCGGAAGAAAAAGGCCCGTGCGACGTGCTGGTGATCGATGACGATCCGGCCGCGCGTGAGCTTGTGCGGCGCGCGGGCGCGCGCGTTTCGCTCACCGTCTATGGCGCGACGCGGGGCGCGGAAGGGTTGGCGCGCGCTCTTTCAGCGGCGCCCAGCGTCATCGTGCTCGATATCGGCTTGCCGGACATGGACGGGTGGACCGTGCTGCGGCGGCTTCGGGAAACGCCGGCGCATCAGCACACGCCTGTTATCGTGCTTACGGCCATCGCGGAGCGCGCGCAGGCGATGGAGGCTGGCGCCGCGTTCTACTTGAAGAAGCCCGCTGAGCGCGACGAACTCATCGCGGCGCTGGCGCGGTTCGCGCGGCCGCGCGCGGAAGCCCCTTATGCCAACCGCCGGAGCGACAGCGGCGCCGCGCCGGCGCCTCAGACCGGACGGCGCTGACCCGCGCCGGCGACGAGCTGCTTGCGCAAGGGCGTGTCGATACTAGATCGGTCTTGGGATAGACTGAATCTATGGCCGACACTGACCGCCTGCCCGCCTCTTCGACGCCGACGCTCCGGCAGCTGCAATTCCTGGCGGCGCTGGCGCGGCATGGCAGCTTTGTGCGCGCCGCCGATGCGGTCGGGGTGGCGCAGCCGACGCTCTCGGCCGGGATCAAGGAGCTCGAGGCCTCGCTCGACACGACGCTCGTTGAGCGTGGGCGCGCGGGCATCGTGCTGACGCCGGCTGGCGAGGAGGCGGCGGCGCGGGCGCGGCGCGTGCTCTCCGACGTCGATGAATTGGTGCGTGCAGCGCGCGGCGCGGGGGCGCCGTTCTCCGGCACGTTCCGTTTGGGGGCCATCCCGACGATTGCGCCTTTCCTGCTGCCGCGCGCGCTGCCGGAACTGCGTTCGCGCTATCCGCAGATCAAAGTGCATCTAAAGGAAGACATCACGAGCCGCCTCATCGATGCGCTGCGCGCGCGTTCGCTCGATGCGGCGGTGATCGCGTTGCCCTACGCGGCGCAAGGCATCGAGAGCGAAGCTGTTGCGGAGGATGAGTTTCTCTTCCTCGCCCCGACAGGCCATCCGCTGACGCTCCGCAACGATCTGGCGCCCGAGCATCTCGCGGAAGAGGACGTGCTCTTGCTCGAAGACGGGCATTGCCTGCGCGAACACGCGCTTTCCGTATGCAAGACCGAACCTGGCAAACTCTGTGCGGATGTCGGCGCAACGAGCCTTGCGACGCTGGTTCAGATGGTGGCGGGCGGCTTGGGCGTGACGCTGTTGCCGAAGCTCGCGGCGGAAGGCGGCGCCGCGGCGGGCGCGCCGGTGGCGCTTCGACCGTTCGAAGAGCCAGTGATCGGGCGCACGATCGGCGTTGCATGGCGCCAAGGCGGCGCGCGCGAAGAAGAAGCGCGGCTGCTCGCCGCGCTCCTGCGCGAAACCGTGTTCAAAAACGCGGCCCTTAAGAGCGCGGGGGATCCGGCGCGCGCGCCAGCTTCTCGATGAGCAGCGGCAAGCGCAGCACGAACCAAAGTGCTGCCCAGATGTTGCCGAGCACGAAAACCGGCAGCGCCCATAATATCGCCGCCCACCAGGAGCGCTCGACGATGAAGACGAGCGCGGCGAAGAGCAGAAAGCCTACATAGAGATCGACCAGGCTGACGACGCCCCACGGCAAGCTGGCGATGACGCCGAATTGCTGAATGAGATCGCCGTGGAGATCCGTGTAGGCGAACATCGCCCACACGATGAGGCCGAGGAGCGCGATCCCCGCCATCCCGATCACTGCGCGCAACGCGTTCATCTGCGCCTGCTCCTTCCGTTCAGGCCTAAAGGCCGCGGCTCAATCGATCAAGCGCTGCGACAGATAGGTGAATTCAAGCGCCCGGCGGCGCGCGGCTTCGCGCAGATTTGCGGCGGCGGAATGGCCGCCGTCGGTGTTCTCGTAATAGAGGAAGGGCATGCCGAGTTCCTGCATGCGCGCGGCGTATTTGCGCGCGTGCGCGGGGTGGACGCGATCGTCCTTCGTCGAGGTGACGAAGAAGGGGACCGGGAAATCGTCGCGCCGGCGGAGGTTTTGATAGGGTGAGATGGACGCCAGGAAGGCGCGCTCCTCGGGATTGGAGGGGGAGCCGTATTCATCGACCCATGAAGCGCCGGCCAGAAGCTGGTCGAAGCGCAGCATGTCCAAGAGCGGCACCTGCACGACGGCGGCGCGGAACAATTCCGGGCGCTGGGTGAGCATGACGCCCATCAGTAGCCCGCCGTTCGATCCGCCCATGATGCCCAGGCGGCGTGGGCTGGTGATCCGCCTACGGATCAAATCCTCGGCGATCGCGATGAAGTCGTCATAGACGACTTGGCGGTTGGTGCGGAGGCCCGCCTGATGCCAAGCGGGGCCGAACTCGCCGCCGCCGCGGATGTTGGCCATCACGTACACGCCGCCGCGTTCCAGCCACATGCGCCCGACGAATGGGTTGTAGGTGGGCGGGTAGGAGATCTGGAAGCCGCCGTAGCCATAGAGCAACGTGGGGTTGGAGCCGTCCATCGGGGCGTTGGCGCGGCGAATGACTGTGTAAGGCACGCGCGTGCCGTCGCGGCTGACAGCCTCGAACGCTTCGGAGACCATCCCTTCTGCGTTGAAGAGGGCGGTCATGGAGCGCACGGCATTGGCCTGGCCGGTGCGCGCGTCCATCGCGTAGAGGGTGTCGGGCGTCAGGTAGTCCTCGAAGACGGCGAAGGCCTCGCTGCGGCTGGGGCTTGCGCCCGCGAAGCCGACGGAGCCGGTTGAGGGAACGGGCATTTCGCTTTCGAGCCAGGCGCGGCCGTCGAACGAAAAGCGCAGCACGCGTCCGCGCACATTGCGGAAACCGGCGACGAGCACGGCGTCGCGCGTCAGCTCGACGGCTTCGATCGATTCACGCGGCCCCGGCCCATAGAGCACCTGCACGCGCGGCGCGGCGGCGCCCACGTCCTCGAGCGGATAGGCGATCAGCGCGCCCTGCGGATAGGTTTGCGCGCCCACCGTCCACGCCTCTTCGAGCGTGGCGACGATCTGGCCCTTATGGATGCCGCGGATGGTGGCCTTGGCCGGCAGCGTCACGCGCTGCGGGGCTTGGCTTTCGAGCAGCCAATTGGTGCTTTCGAAGAAGGTGTCGGCCTCGACGGCCAGGAGCGTGTGTTCGCCGCGCTCGTCTTCCAGGCTGGCGACGAAGACGCCCACATCGCTTGCTTGCCCGCGCAGCAATTCGCGCGCGTCAGCGAGCGGGGTTCCCCGGCGCCATTCGCGCACGATGAAGGGATAGCCAGATTCCGTCAGCGTGCCTTCGCCCCAATCGGTGGCGACGACGAGGGTGTCGTTGTCGCGCCATGCCACGGAGGACTTGGCTTCGGGCACGACAAAGCCGCCTTGCACGAACGTCCGTGTACGGACGTCAAATTCGCGCCAAGTGGTGGCGTCGAGGCCGCCGTTAGAGAGCGAGACCATGCAGCGATTGCCATCCGGGCTGCATTCGACGCCTTTGAACACCCAATTGGCGTTCTCGGCGGCGGCGAGCGCGTCGATGTCGAGCAGCGTCTCCCATACCGGTTGCCCGCGGCGGAAGGCATCCAGCGGAGAGCGGCGCCAGATGCCGCGCACGTGGCGGTCGTCCTGCCAGAAATTGTAATAATGCTCGCCGCGCACTTGGCCGAGCGGGAGACGGTCCCGGTTTTCCGCGATGGCGAGCGCCTGGGCGCGGAGCTCCGCGAAGCGCGCATCGCCCTCCAGCACCGCCAGCGAGCGCTCATTCTCCTGACGCACCCACGCGAGCGCGCGTTCCCCCTCGACCTCCTCCATCCAAGGATAGGGATCGGGCCGGGACGCGGATGAGTTCATGGTCACGCTCGAACAAGAGGACGAAAGCAGAAGGCCGCAGGCGGCGGCGAAGAGGGCGGCAAAACGCATCGGACGGTCTCCCCGGCCGCGCACCTAGCCCGGAAGGCGCGCCCGCGCCAGCCCGGCGCGACAGGCTGGCGGAGCGGGGGCGGCGCGCTTAGGTAGAGAGCCGATGCGCTACGTGAAAATGAACGGCTGCGGGAACGATTTCGTCATTCTCGACCGGCGCGGCGAGGGGGCGCTCTCGCTGACGCGCGAACGCGCGCGCGCCATCGCGGACCGCAAGGCCGGCCTTGGCTGCGATCAGATCATCGCGCTTGAGCCGTCCGCGCGCGGCGACGTCTTCATGCGGATCTGGAACGCGGACGGCGAAGAAGTCTCCGCCTGCGGGAACGGCACACGCGCGGTGGCGTGGCTGCTCATGCAGGAACAGGGCGGCGCGAAAGAGATCGACACCGCCGCGGGCCTTCTCCACGCCGAGCCGCGCGGGGGAGACCGCATCATGGTGGACATGGGCGCGCCGCGCTTGGATTGGCGCGAGATCCCTGTCGCGCGCACGACGGACACGGTGCGGATGGATTATTCCAACGAAGCGGGCGGAATGCGGCTCGCTGGGCCCGGCGGCGTCAATATGGGCAATCCGCATGCGGTGTTTTTCGTCGATGACGTCGAGGCGCTGCCTCTCGACGTGATCGGGCCGGCGGTGGAGCACGATGCGTTCTTTCCCGAGCAGGTGAACGCAGGTTTCGCGGAAGTGCGCGCGCGCGATCTTATTCGTCTGCGTGTGTGGGAGCGCGGGGCCGGGCTCACCAAAGCGTGCGGCACCGGCGCATGCGCCGCGCTCGTCGCCGCGCATCGCGCGGGCTTAACCGACCGGCGCGCGACGATCCTGGCGGACGGCGGCGCGCTCGACATCGAATGGGGCGCCGACAATCACGTGCGGATGACAGGTCCGGTCGAAGTCGAGGGGCAGGGAGAGCTGGCGGCATGAGAGCAATTCTTCTCGCATTGCTTCTGGCCGCGTGTGCGACACCGCAGCCGGCCGAGCACGCAGCGCCGGCGGCGCCGGCTCCAACGCGAGAGGCCGGCGCGTGCGTCGCGCATGTCGCGGTGCGGATGACGCAACTCGCGAGTGGCAGCGTACGCGTAACCGCGCTTGGGCCGATCCATCGGGAAGAGGCGTTGCTCAGCAACGAACCGACGCAAGAGGAATGGCTGGCCCTCAGGCTGGCGATGCTTGGGGCGATGCGGCGGGAAGTTCCCATCGAACCGGAAGCACCAGATGTCGAGACCTGCATCGAGATCGAAGCGGATGCGTCCGTCCGGTACGGGCTCGTCACTGATTTGATGACGCGCATCAGTGCGCAGGGGCGGCGCATCACGCTGCGCGAAACCGTGCGCACGCCTTTCGAGATCGTCCATGGCTGCTGGATCGAACGGCGAGAGAGCGAAACAATCACGATGCGCTGGCTGCCGGATCGGGAAAATCCAGCACGGTTCAACGGCGAGACGCTCACCTATGGCGCCCAGGGGGCATCTAACGCGAGCCAATATTGGATCGAGCGCGACGGCGCGCAGTGGCGCTTCTGCCCCTGGGACGGTTGCGCGCCGATCGGCGAGACGGCGGCGCGCGCCCTGCCTCAGGGCGGAATCGAGTATTTTGAGGCCGTGGGCAATGCCGAACGGCTCGAACTCGCGCTCGTCTCTCGCTTCGGAGACGAGTGGTCTCGCTACATGGTGTTCCAGGGTGCGCGGGATGGGTGCGATTGATTGTGTTGCGGCGCCGCATGGGCATCGCCTAGAGAAACGGCGATGCCGGGCCGCACGCTCTACGACAAGATTTGGGACGCGCACGCCGTCGCGAGCGAAAGCGATGGCACGACGCTCCTCTATATCGATCTCCATCTCATCCACGAGGTGACGAGCCCGCAGGCGTTCGCCGGTCTGCGCGCGGCGAAGCGGCGGGTGCGGCGGCCCGATCTCATGCTCGCTGTGGCGGACCACAACACGCCGACGGAGAACCAGGCGCTCGGGGCCGCGGGCGTCGAGGATGCAGAGGCACGTCTTCAGTTGCAGACGCTCGAGAAGAATGTCGCGGATTCGGGCGTCGAATATTTCCCGATGGGCGATGTGCGCAACGGGATCGTCCATGTCGTGGGGCCCGAGCAGGGGCGCACGATGCCGGGCATGACGATCGTGTGCGGCGACAGCCATACGAGCACGCACGGCGCGATGGGCGCGCTCGCGTTCGGCATCGGCACCAGCGAAGTCGAACACGTGATGGCGACGCAAACGCTCCGCACGCGCAAAGCCAAGAATATGCTGGCGCGCTTCCACGGCAAACTCGCGCCGGGCGTCTATTCGAAGGACATGGTGCTCTCGCTCATCGGCAAGATCGGCATGGGCGGCGGCACAGGGCACGTCATCGAATATGCGGGCGAAGCGATCCGCGCGCTTTCGATGGAGGCGCGGATGACGATCTGCAACATGTCGATCGAGGCAGGCGCGCGCGCCGGGCTCGTTGCGCCGGACGAGACGACCTATCGCTATCTGATGGGGCGCCCAGCCGCGCCCAAGGGCGGCGCCTGGCAAGAGGCGCATCTTTATTGGAAGACGCTCTTCTCCGATCCCGATTGCCGGTTCGACGTCGTGCACGACATCGACGTCGATGCGCTCGCGCCGCAGGTGACTTGGGGGACGAACCCGGAGCAGGTCG
Organism: Hyphomonadaceae bacterium; assembly: GCA_050246475.1. Taxonomy (GTDB): domain Bacteria; phylum Pseudomonadota; class Alphaproteobacteria; order Caulobacterales; family Aquidulcibacteraceae; genus CADEEL01. The sequence continues at coordinate 302,272 of JBFWVZ010000001.1, forward strand.
CGAGCGTCGAAGACGTTGTTCCGAATCCGGACGATTTTCTGGAGGGCGCGCAGCGCGAGACCGCCAAGCGCGCGCTTGCCTATATGGGGCTTAAAGCAGGCCAGAAGATCGAGGGCTTGAAGATCGATCGCGTGTTCATCGGTTCGTGCACCAATTCGCGCATCGAGGATCTGCGCATCGCGGCCGAGATCGCGAAGAAAGGCCGGGTGGCGGAAGGCGTGCGCGCCATGGTGGTGCCGGGTTCGGGGCTGGTGCGCCATCAAGCCGAGGAAGAAGAGCTCGACATCGTCTTCCGCGACGCGGGCTTCGAATGGCGCGAGCCGGGGTGCTCGATGTGCCTCGGCATGAATCCGGACATCGCCGCGCCGGGCGAACGCGTCGCCTCCACTTCGAACCGCAATTTCGAAGGCCGGCAAGGGCGCGGCGCACGCACGCATCTGATGAGCCCGGCGATGGCGGCGGCGGCGGCGCTTCAGGGCGCGATCACGGACGTGCGAGGGATGTTGTGATCTCTGCGCTCGATCATATCGCGCTTGCGGTGCGCGATCTCGACGCGGCGGCGGCGCGGTATGCCACGTTGTTGGGGCGTTCGTGGAATTGGCGCGGGCGCGACGGCGGCGCGGAGCATGTGTGGTTTCAGCTAGAGAACACCGCGCTCGACATCATCGCGCCGGTGGGCGCGGGATACACCGGCGATCGCGTCAAGGCGCATCTAGATGAGCACGGCGAGGGCATCTGGGCGGTCGCTTTCACCACGCCCGACATGGCCCGCGCGCGGCGGACGCTATCGCGGCGCGGCGTCGAAGCGAGCGAGCCCATGCGCATCCGCTCAACGCACGTCGAGACCGGGGATAAGCGTTACTGGAATACCGGCGCGCTTTCCGCTTCAGCGACGCACGGCGCGAACATTCTCTTGATCGAAGCGGAGGCCGAAGCGTGGCCGCTCTCTCCGGCTACGGATGAAACGAACGTCGCGGCGCTCGATCACATCGTCATCCGCACGCCCAATCCGGAGCGCGCGGTGGCGCTCTACGGCGCGCGCCTCGGGCTCGACATGCGGCTCGACCGCGCCAATCCGGATTGGGGCGCGCGGCTCATGTTCTTTCGCTGCGGCGATCTCATCGTGGAGATCGCGCACGATATGAAGGCGGGCGTCTCGGATGCGCCGGATGCGCTCTGGGGCCTGTCATGGCGCGTCAGCGACGCGGCCGCGGCGCAAGCGCGCCTTGCGGGCGCGGGCTTCGCCGTCTCCGACGTGCGCAAGGGCCGCAAGCCGGGCACGCACGTCTTCACCGTGCGCGACGGCACATCGAACGTGCCGACGATCTGCGTCGAGCCGGCGCCGGCCAACGCCGCGGAGCGCGCGGCATGAAACCGTTCACGACGTTGACCGCGGTCGCGGCGCCGCTGCCGATCGCCAACATCGACACCGATCAGATCATCCCGAAGCAATTCCTGGCGACGGTCGAGCGCACGGGGCTGGCCAAGGGGCTCTTCTACGATTTGCGCTTCGATGGCGAAGGCAAGGAGCGCGACGGCTTCGCGCTCAACCAGGAAGCCTACAAGAACGCGCAGATTTTAATTGCCGGGCCCAATTTCGGCTGCGGCTCCTCGCGCGAACATGCGCCCTGGGCGCTCGACGATTTCGGCATCCGCGTCGTCATCGCGTCATCGTTCGCGGACATTTTCTACAACAATTGCTTCAACAACGGGCTTCTGCCAATCGTGTTGGCGCAAGAGGCGGTGGATGAACTCGTGGCGGAAGCGAACGGCGCCAACCACGTCTTCGCCGTCGATCTCGTGAAGCAAACGGTCTCATCGCCTTCGGGCAAGAGCTATGCGTTCGAGATCGATGCGGGACGCAAACAGAAATTGCTTGAAGGCCTGGACGACATCAGCATGAGCCTCAAACGCAATGACGCCATCGCGGCGTTTGAAGAAAAGCGCCGTATCGGCGCGCCGTGGCGGCGCTGATGATCGCGATCATAGGGACGCTTCGATTTCCGCCGGAAGAGGCGGCTTCGTTGAAGCCTCATCTTGAAACGATGGTGGCCGCGACACGCGCCGAGCCCGGCGCGCTTTATTTCTCGCTGGCATTCGATCCTTCCGAACCGGGGCTCGTGCGCGTCAGCGAGATTTTCGAGGACATGGCGGCGCTCGAATTTCATCGCGCATCGGCGCACATGAAGGCGTGGCGCGCAGTCACGGGCGGCTATACGCGCGATCTCAAAATCCTCGACGCCAGTGAACGGGCATGACGAAGACGCTGCTGCTCTTGCCGGGGGACGGGATCGGGCCGGAAGTGATCGGCGAGGTCCGGCGCGTCATCGCGGCGATGAAACTGAAGCTGGAGATCGAGACAGCCGCGTTCGGCGGCGCTTCGATCGATCAATTCGGCGCGCCGATCACGGACGAGACAGTCGCGGCGGCGAAAGCGGCGGACGCGGTGCTGATGGGCGCGGTCGGCGGGCCGCAATGGGCGAAGGTCGAGCGCGCGAAGCGGCCGGAGGCAGGATTGCTCCGCCTACGGAAGGAGATGGCCGTCTTTGCCAATCTGCGGCCCGCGCTTTGTTTCGACGCGCTCGCTGGCGCTTCGCCCCTGAAGAGCGAGCTCGTCGGCGGGCTCGACATCATGATCGTGCGCGAATTGACGGGCGGGGTCTATTTCGGGGAGCCGCGCGGGATCGAGACGCTCGCGAGCGGGGAGCGCCGGGGCGTCGATACGCAGGTCTACACGACGAGCGAAATCCATCGCGTGGCGTGCGTGGCGTTCGAGTTGGCGCGCAAGCGCCGGGGGCTCGTGCATTCGGCCGAGAAATCGAACGTGATGGAATCGGGGCTCTTGTGGCGCGAGGAGGTCTCCGCGCTGCACGCGGCCGAGTATTCAGACGTGAAGCTCGAACACATCCTCGCCGACAATTGCGCGATGCAGCTCGTCAAAGCGCCCAAGCAATTCGATGTCATCCTGACGGACAATCTGTTCGGCGATCTGCTTTCGGACGAAGCCGCGATGCTGACGGGCTCGATCGGGCTTCTGCCCTCCGCCGCGGTCGGGGAAGCGGGCAAGCCAGGGCTCTATGAGCCGGTGCATGGGTCGGCGCCCGACATCGCGGGCAAGGGGCTCGCCAATCCGCTGGCGGCGCTGCTTTCGTTTGAGATGGCGTTACGCTTGTCGCTCTCAATGAACGACGAAGCGGATCGGCTCGCGGCAGCGGTGAAGCGCGCTTTGGATGGCGGCGCGCGCAGCGCCGATCTCGGCGGCGCGCTCTCCACGCGACAGATGGGCGATGCGGTGATCGCGGCGCTTTAGCGCGCCGCGGCCAACTTCCGCTTGCGCTCGACGGAAGAGGGCAGGCGCAGGCTCTCACGATATTTCGCAACAGTGCGCCGCGCGATCTCGATGCCGGCCTCGCGCAGAATTTCCACGATGCGATCGTCGGAGAGAATTTCCTCCGGCGTTTCACCGTCTATCAGCGTCTTGATCTTGTGACGCACCGCCTCGGCGGAGTGGGCTTCGCCGCCGTCGGCGGAGGCGATCGCGGCGGTGAAGAAGTATTTGAGCTCGAAGACGCCGCGGGGCGTGGCGATGTATTTGTTGGTGGTCACGCGGCTCACGGTCGATTCATGCATGTCGATCGCGGCGGCGACGGTTTTCAGATTGAGCGGTCGCAAATGCGCGACGCCGAAAGCCAGGAAGCCGTCCTGCTGGCGCACGATTTCGCGCGCGACTTTCAGGATCGTCTTGGCGCGCTGGTCGAGGCTCTTCACCAACCAGCTGGCGTTGGCGGCGCATTCGGAGAGGAAGGCTTTGTCCTCGTCCTTTTTGGCGTCCTTCGACACGCGGGCGTAGTAGCGCTGGTTCATCAGCACGCGCGGCATGGTGTCGGTGTTGAGCTCGACCATCCAGCCGCCTTCGGGCGCGGCCTTCACGTAAACGTCGGGGATGACGGTCTGCGCCGGCGCGGCCCCAAAACCAGAGCCCGGTTTCGGCGTCAGCGCGCGCACTTCGCCGATCATCTCCATCAGGTCTTCGCGATCGACGCCGCAGAGATGCTCCAGCTTTTCAAGCTGGCCTTTGCCGAGCAGGTCGAGATTGGCCAGCAGCGCCTGCATCGCGGGATCAAAACGCCCGCGATCCTTCAGTTGCAGCGTCAGGCATTCGGCGAGATCGCGCGCCATCACGCCCACCGGCTCGAAGCCCTGCATGGTGGAGAGCACACGCGCCACATCCATCGGGCGGCAGCCCAAGGTGTGCGCGAGATCGTTCACGTCGACGCGGCAATAGCCCCAGTCATCGACCAAATCGATCAAAGTGGCGCCGATGAAGCGGTCGGCGGGGGAGAGACCGGCCGCCGTCAGCTGCGCATCGAGATGATCGGCAAGGGAGAGCGCTTGCGCGAGCGTGTCCTGCAGTTCGGGAAGATCTTCGCCTGCCTTGCCTGCGCTTGCCTTCGACCAATCCTGCACGGGCGCGGCGCCGGCGTCGGCCAGATCGTTCTGCGAGAGATCGGGATGGAGCGCATCGGCGTCGGCGTCGAAATCGGCTTCGCTCGACACGGCCTGGCCGGAAAGCTCCGCCTCCGGACTATCGGCGCCGGTTTGCGCCTGTTGTTCGACGGCGTCGCCTTCGCGGCGCTCGGGCTCGGGCTCGGCGCGCTCGAGCAACGGATTGCGCTCAAGCTCGGCCTCGACGAATTCGGCGAGCTCCAGATTGGAGAGCTGCAGGAGCTTGATCGCCTGCTGCAGCTGGGGCGTCATCACCAGGGCTTGGCCCTGGCGCATGTCCAGACGAGGGGTCATCGCCATCGCGGCCCTCAGTTCTGGAACGCTTCGCCCAGGTAGACCTTCCGTACGTCGGGATTAGCCAGGATCGCCTGCGGCGTTCCTGAGAACAGCACATCGCCATCGTACATGATGTAGGCGCGATCGACGATGCCCAGCGTCTCACGGACGTTGTGGTCGGTGATCAGGATGCCTATCCCACGATCCTTCAGAAATTTAATGAGGTCGCGGATGTCATTGATGGCGATGGGATCGATCCCGGCGAACGGCTCGTCGAGAAGCATGTAAGAGGGCCGCGTCGCGAGCGCGCGCGCAATCTCGACACGGCGGCGTTCGCCGCCGGAGAGCGCCGATGCCGGCGAATTGCGCAAGTGCTCGATATGAAGTTCGCCGAGCAATTGATCCACGGCTTCACGCCGCTTCTCCGCATTGCGCTCGACGAGCTCGACGATGGCCATCACGTTCTGCTCGACGGTCAGACCACGGAAGATCGACGGCTCCTGGGGGAGATAGCCGACGCCCAAACGCGCGCGCTGGTACATGGGCAGACCGGTGACGTCGACGCCGTCAATCGTGATCTGCCCTTGGTCCACGCGCACAAGCCCCGTGATCATGTAGAAGCAGGTGGTCTTGCCTGCCCCGTTGGGACCAAGGAGCCCGACGATCTCGCCGCGATGGAGTTCGAGGGACACGTCCCCCACCACACGGCGGCCGCGATAGGCTTTGCCTAGGCGGAACGCGGCGAGGCCCGTTTCCTGGGTCTCGTCCACGTCGATCGAGCGGCTCTTATGGCCCTCAGGCATGATACTTGCTCGCCCGCCGCTAAGATTTCGTGAAATAAGCGGAAATAGGCGCGCTCACGGACCCGGTCACTGGCCCGAGGCGCCGCTGTTGCGCGGGCGGAAGACGCCCTGAATGCGCCCGCGATTGGCGCCCGGCGTCATGCGCGTGCGCCCGCTGTTGACCTCCAGCACAAGCGTTTCGCCGCGCAGCACGTTGGCGTCGCTGGCGACGACGACATTGCCGGAAAACGTCACGCTGTCGGAGGCGACGTCGTAGATGGCGCGGTCGCCGCGGGCCTGCTGCTGAGGGCGTACGTAATAGACTTGGCCTTCGGCCACCATGCGCTGGATGTCGCCCGAGCCGACGCCCGATTGGCCCCCCGAGCCCGCCGCGAAATAGAGCGTGAGCGAGTCGCTCCTAAGGCGCGCATCGCCCTGCACGACATCGACATCGCCCGTGAGCACCAAGCGGCGCTCGCCGTCGAAATATTCGAGGTTGGCGGCCGAATAGGAGATCGGCCCGCCGGAAGAGGAGAGCTGCGCATGCGCGGACGCAGCCATTGCGCCCCACGCGGTAACGGCCGCCGCCGCTAACATCAGCGCGCTTCGCGCCATGGCCTCACTCCTCGCGCTCGCCCGCTTCGGGGGCGGTTCCCGGCTGGTCGGGCAATTCGCCCCGGACGCCGCCGCGCAAAACCAAAGCGCGGTCGGACTGACGCAATTCATAGGACCGGGCGTGCATGACGCCAAGTGGGCCAAAGCCGGTCACGCCCTGGTCGCCGTGGACGATGCCTGTGCGGGTGTCGATGCGCACGGACGGGGTGGTGAAGCGGTTGCCGCCCTTGTCGGTGAAGACGACGCCGTCGGTCAGCGTCACCTCGCGGGCGCTTTCGTCATAAGTGCCGCGCGGCGCGATGATCGCGGCCCCAGCCGCGTCCCGGTAAACTGGGGCGGCCAGCTCCAGCAGCCGCTGGCCGACCTCGCCGCGGGCTGCAACATCGGCGGTCAGCTGGTAGGCGCCGCCGCTCTCGGTGCGGCCGGTGAAGCGGGGGTTGACCATGCGGAGCGGTTCGGCAGCGTGTAGATCGCCGCCCGAGAAGCCGCCCTGGGCGGCGAACACGCCCATCGACACGAAGACCGACGCGAAGCTCGCCCCCGCCAAAGCTGTGAATAACCGGCGGAGCCCGGCAATGAGGCGCGAGCGGTTGCGCGCCTGTGCGAGGGAAAGCTCGCGCCGGGGCGTCCAGACCTCATCGGAATAGGCGTGCTCTTGGCTCATTGGACGGCTGCGAGATAGGCGCCGGAGCGGGGCCGAAGCAAGGCGGGCGTTTACAGGCCCAGTTCGGCGCGGATCGCGGCGGGCGTCTGGCCCGCTGCGCGGCGGGCTTGGAGCGTCTCGGCCGCGTCGCGCTTGGCCAAGCGGCGGCCCGCCGCATCGTGGATGAGCCTATGATGGCGATAGGCCGGGGACGGCCAGCCGAAGAGCGCCTGCAGCAGAACATGGAGGTGCGCGGCGTCGCGCAGATCGTCACCGCGAACAACGTGCGTGACACCCTGCAGCGCATCGTCATGCACGCTGGCTAGGTGGTAGCTCGCGGGGAATTCCTTTCGCGCGAGGATGGCGTCGCCCAGGCGCTCGGGGTCGGCCTTCGTTGTTGCGCCGTCGGTTTCGAAGGAGAGTTGGCTCCAGCGCGCGCCGAGTTCGTCGCGGCAGCGATCGAGCCAGAGGCGCCAGGCGAAGGCGCGGCCTTCTTCAAGTTTCGAGTTCTCGTTCGGATCGGGGCCGCCGCGCACGATCACGCCCAACTCATGAGGCGCGGCGGCGCTCTCGGCGGCGAGCTCCGCACGCGTCTTGAAGCAGCGATAGACGAGGCCGCGCTCGATGAGCTGGGCGAGCGCTTGTTCGTAGTCACGCATGTGATCGGATTGGCGCCGGACGGGCGTCTCCCATTGGAGGCCGAGCCAAGCGAGGTCTTCATGGATCGCGGCTTCGTATTCCGGTCGCGCGCGGCCTTGGTCCAAGTCTTCGATGCGCACCAGAAATCGCCCGCCCGCAGCCCGCGCTGCATCGACCGCGGTCAGCGCGGAGAACGCGTGCCCCAGATGCAGATAGCCGGTGGGCGAGGGCGCAAAGCGCGTGACGAAATCCGTCATGCCGCGATGAAAAGATAGTCGCCCGGCGCCTGATAGCGCTCGACCTGCGCGAGCGTCTCATGTTCGCCGACGAAGGAACACGCATAGCCTAGCGCGCGCATCGCGCCGATCAGCTCATCCGGCGTGTCGTTGGCGCGCGCGAGCGTTTCGTGCGCGATCTCCATGAAAACGGCGGGTTTGAAGCGCGACAGCGTTTCCTTCGCGCCTTCGACGAAGCGGCGCTCCCAGCCTTCGATGTCGATCTTGATGAAGTCGAGGCGCGCGAGATTTTGCTCGCGCGCGAAGATGTCGAGCGTGGTGGCACGCACGCTTTCGCCGGCTTCGTTCGCCGCGATCGGCTCGCGGCTCACGTGCGCGAGGCCATAGCCGTAGGAGCGGCTCTTACGTTTGAGCGGCGTGGCGATGGTCAGCACGCCTTCGGCATCGGAAAGCGCGACGGGGAAGACCGTGACGTTGCGCACGCCGCGGCTTTTCAGCGCCCAGGCCAGCACGGAGCGTGCGTAGCTCGACGGTTCGAACGCCAGCACGCGGCCTTGTGGGGCGATCGACGCGAAGAGGCGCGCGAACTGGCCGCCGTGGGCGCCGATGTCCAGCACCATCGCATCCGCCGGCACGTAGGGGCGAAAGAGCGGCACGAGTTCGCGGTGATGATCCTGGCTCGCGGCCTTGGCCACATGCGCGAGCCAAGAGGCGCGCTGGCGGAGGGAGAGGTCCAAGCCCATTCGGCGCGGGCTTATCGCGTCCGATGCTCTTGCGCTATGTGGGAGCATGGCTCTGATCATTGACGGCCCGCGCCTTCCGCCCGCGCGCGGGGGCAAGCCCGATACGCTGGTGGCGCTGCTGCACGGCTATGGCTCGAACGGGGCCGATCTCATTTCGCTCGCGCCCTATTGGGCCAAGGCGCTGCCGGGCGCGGCGTTCGTGGCGCCCAACGCGCCAGAGCCGGTTCCCGGCGCGCCGGGCGGCTATCAATGGTTCGATCTCGCCGCGCGCGACCCGCGCTTCGTGGAGCAGGGTGTGCGGCGCGCGGCGGACGGGCTCAATCGCTTTCTCGATCGCGAGTTGGAACGCCACGGCCTGGGTGGCGAACGCTTGGCGCTCGTCGGCTTTTCGCAGGGCACGATGATGGCGCTGCACGTAGGGTTGCGGCGCGGCGTGGGCGGGATCGTTGGGTTTTCCGGGGCTTTGGTTTCGGGCGCCTCGATCAAGGAGGAGGCGAAGGGGCGCCCACCGGTTCTGCTCATCCACGGGGACCGAGACGATCGGATCCCACTCGAAGCCATGTTCCAGGCCGCGGAGGCGCTGGCGAGCGCCGATCTCTCCGCGCAATGGCACGTCTCCTACGGCCTCGGGCACTCAATCGGCCCGGACGGGCTCGAGCTGGGGGGCGCGTTTCTTAAGACAATGCTAGGAAAAACAACGCTCGCCGCGGCCTAAATGTCACGAAGGCGTCGCCTCGAATCGGCATGGACTAGGACAGGCCGGGCGAAGCACGGTATGCTTCAGGCCAAGGAGTTTTCGCTTTCAGGCTGATCGGTTCGATCCCCACACTTGTCGTCCCCTGGCTGCTGGAAGAGCGCCAGGGATGAACGTCATGGCCGCCCCCCCGTCCGGCTGGCCGGCCCTCGTGCTCAACGCGGATTACCGTCCGCTTTCCTATTATCCGTTGTCGCTGTGGCCCTGGCAGGAGGCGGTGAAGGCCGTTTTCCTCGAACGCGTCGATGTGATCGCGGAGTACGAGCAGAAGGTGCATTCGCCCTCGTTCGAGATGGCGCTGCCCTCGGTCATCTGCCTCCGGGAATATGTCAGCCAGGACCGCCCGCCGGCGTTCACGCGGTTCAACGTGTTCCTGCGCGACGGCTTCGCGTGCCAATATTGCCACGCGACGGACGATCTGACGTTCGACCATTTGCTGCCGCGCTCGAAGGGCGGGCGCACGACGTGGGAGAACATCGTCACCGCGTGCGCGCCGTGCAATCTGCGCAAGGGCGGCAAGCTCGCCAAACATTCCGGCATGCGCCCGGCGCGGTTTCCGCGGCGGCCCAACATGCATGAGCTCCAAAACATGGGCCGGCGCTTCCCGCCGCACCATCTGCACGAGACTTGGGTCGATTATCTCTATTGGGACGTCGAACTCGAGGCTTAGTTCTGCTCTTGGCCGGTGAGAGCCGGAATGAGCAGGCCTTCGATCATGCCGGTGATGGAGCCGCCCATGCTGGTGATGGCGGCGATGATGCCCAACGCGATCAAGCCCGCGATCATCGAATATTCGATGGCGGTGTGGCCGTCGCGGCTTTGCAGAAAGTTCCGGATCATTGCGGGCGCTCCGCGATCAGATGGCTGACGAGGGGACCGTCGGCCGGAGGCATGGGGTAGGAGCGCAAGTCTTGCGGCTGCGCCCAGGCGAGAGCGGCATGTTCGCGCGCGACAGGCTCGCCTTCCCAGTCACGCACGCGGTAAAGCGGCATGAGCAGGTGAAAGTCCTCGTAGGCATGCGAGGCGAACGTCACAGGTTCGATCGCCTTCATCTCCACGCGCACGGCCAATTCCTCTTCCAGTTCCCGGATGAGCGCCGCCTCAGGCCGCTCGCCCGGCTCCACCTTGCCGCCGGGAAACTCCCAGAGGCCAGGCAGCGATTTTCCTTCCGGCCTGCGCGCTATGAGCACGCGGCCCTCCGCATCGGTCAATGCGGCGGCCACGACCAGAACAAGGCGACTATGCGGCATGGTTGCTTAAAGGGGCGTGCGCAGACAGGGTTTGCGCGCATTAAGCATGGTTCGGATCAAGAGCGATAATCGCCGTTGATTTCGACGTAGCGCTTGGTGAGGTCGCAGGTGTGCATGGAGGCTTCGCCGCTTCCCACGCCCACATCGACGCCGATTTCGATTTCGGCGCGGCGCATGTAGGCGCTCATCTTCGCTTCGTCGTAGGTCTTGGCGACCTGGCCGTCCTTCGCGGCGAAGAGCGGGCCGAACTTGACCGCGATCTTCTCCTTCCTGATCGGCTGATCGGCGCGCCCGACGGCCATGACGATGCGGCCCCAGTTGGCGTCTTCGCCGGCGATGGCGGTTTTGACCAGCGGGCTTTCGCAGATCGTCCGTACAATGATTTTCGCGGAGGCGTCGGATTTGGCGCCCGTCACGGTCACCTTCACCAGCTTGGTCGCGCCCTCGCCGTCGCGCACGATCTGGATGGCGAGATCGGCGAGCACGGCTTTCAGCTTCTTCTTGAAGTCGTCGAGTTCGGGATCGTCGGCGCGGCGATAGGCGCGATGCTGGGCTTTGCCGGTGGCGACCAAGAGCACGCAATCGTTGGTCGAGCGGTCCGCATCGACGGTGATGGCGTTGAAGCTTTCTTCGTTGGCTTCGCGCAGCAGCGCCTTCAGCACCGGGGCGGGCAGGTTCGCGTCAGTGAAGACGAAGGCCAGCATCGTGGCCATGTTCGGCGCGATCATGCCGGAGCCCTTGGCGATCCCGGCGATTTGCACTTTCGTCCCGTCGATCCTGGCGCTCGCGCCCGCGCCCTTCGGGAACGTGTCGGTGGTCATGATCGCACGCGCTGCGGCTTGCCATTCCGCGGGCGCGAGCGCTTCGGCCATTTTGGGCAGCGCGGCGCGCGCCTTTGCATCGTCGAGCGGCACGCCGATGACGCCGGTGGAGGCGGCGAGCATGTCTTCGCTCTTGGCGCCGATCAGTTTCGCGGCGGCTTCGAGCGCGCGCTTGGCGGCATCGTCGCCGGCTTTGCCTGTGAAGGAATTGGCGCAACCCGCGTTCGCCAGAAGCCCGCGCACCTGGCCCTTTTTCGCCTTCAAGGCGGACTTGCACCAGTCGGTCGGCGCGGAGCCCACCGCGTTGGTGGTGAAGACGCCCGCGGCGCGCGCGCCTTCGGCAAAGCGAAAGAGCAGCAGATCGGGGCGCGCGTGTTTGTAGTAGCCGGCGCGGCCGATGGCGGCCTCGACGCCCGCGATCACGGGCAGGTTCGGAAAGGATTCAGGCGCGAGCGGCGAAACCAGCGCGCCGGTCTTGGTCACGTCTCGCGCTCTTCGACGGGCGGCGGCGCCGGCTCGGGCGTTTGTGTTTGCGGCGCGGGCGTTTGCGGCTGCGGGGCGGGCGCTGGAGCGGGCGTTTCCTCTTCGCCGGAGGCGCCGGCGGCCACGCCGCCTGGGCCCATCGGGAAAGGATTGGGCGGACGCGCGCGGGGCAAATCCTCCTCGTTGCGGCGCGCGGTTTCCGGAGCGGCGGGTTCGGTCACGCCGCCTTCAGGCGCGACGCCGGCCGGACGCTCGGCGGCGACCTCGATGCGCGCAGTCGCCTCGAGGCGCTCGCGCAAGCGGCTGGCTTCTTCAAAGCGTTGGAATTCCTCGATCTGAGGTCGAAGCGCGGCCAGGCTCGGCGCGCCGCGTTGGCGGCGATCGAGCACCTGCACCAAATGCCAGCCCGCGTCGGATTGAACGGGGCCGACAACTTCGCCGACGCGCGCGGCGTCCACCGCCTGACGAATGCCGTCCACCAAGTCGGCGGTTTCGCGCCAGCCCAGTTCGCCGCCTTCACTGCCGCTTTCGCGATCGCGCGACAATTCAAACGCCAACGCTTCGAAGCGCTCGCCCGCCTCGATGCGCCGACGCGCCGCGGAGGCGGCCTCGCGCGTATCGAACTGGATGTGGCGCAACTGCACTTGCTGGGCCTCGCCCAAGCGGCGCGCATTCTCGCGATAGAGACGCTCGATGGTGGCGGGATCGGTCGCGCGCTCCTCGATTTCGCGATAGACGGCTGCGGCCAGAATGCGTTCGCGCGCGAGTTCAACCTCGCGCTCCACTTCAGGATCGCGATTGAGCCCGCGCGACTCGGCTTCCATGGCGAATAGGCGCCGCTCGATCAGCGCGTCGAGCGCCAAATGAAATTGTTCGGAATCGGCCGGCAGTTCGGCGCCTTCCTGGATCAAACCGCGCTCGACGGCGTAGCTGCGGACATCCTCGTTGTAGATCGGGCGGCCGTTGACCTTGGCGGCGATGAAGGCGTCGGCGAATTCAGTTTCGCGCGGGCCGCCGGCGCCGCGCTCGCCGCATGCGGCGACGAGCCCTGCGCCGAGCGCAGCCACAATCATGGCGGCGCGCGCCCATGAAAAAGCCGTGCGCAGATACGAAGAGGGCCGCGCCGTCTCAAGGTCCGTCATGCCCGCACCTGCTTGTCTCGACAGGGGTTTTCGCCATGCGCGCGGCGGGTCGCATTGACACCGCCAGGGGGCGCTCTTAAGTCTCGCCAACGCGCGAGTCGAGAGCCTTTCGCACGCGTGCGGCCCCGTCAACCCGCGCAAAACACGCAGGTTTTCATCCGCACTGACTTAGTCCTCGCGCCTCATGGCCTGGGCGCATCCAGGTAGACCGGCCCCCATGCTCAGCTTCGCCAAGAAAATCTTCGGCTCCGTCAACGAGCGCAAGGTGCGCGCGATGAAGGGGCTGGTGACGCGCATCAACGCGTTGGAGCCGAATTACGAAGCGCTCTCGGACGATGCGCTCAGAAACAAGACGGCCGAATACCGCCAGCGTCTCGCGCGCGGCGCGCAGCTTGAGGACATCCTGCCCGAAGCGTTCGCAACGGTGCGCGAAGCCGCCAAGCGCACGCTCGGCCAGCGCCATTACGACGTGCAGCTCCTGGGCGGCATGGTGCTGCACGACGGCAAGATTTCTGAAATGCGCACGGGCGAGGGCAAGACGCTTGTGGCGACGCTGCCAACCTATCTGAACGCGCTCGAAAGCCGCGGCGTTCACGTCATCACCGTCAACGACTACCTCGCCAAGCGCGACAGCGAATGGATGGGGCAGATCTACAAATTCCTCGGCCTCACCACCGGCGTCATCATTCACGGGCTCTACGACAACGAACGCCGCCAGGCCTACGCCGCCGACGTCACCTACGGCACGAACAACGAGTTCGGGTTCGATTATCTCCGCGACAACATGAAGTATTCGCTGGGCGAGATGGTTCAGCGCGGACATCGCTACGCGATCGTCGATGAAGTGGACTCGATCCTCATCGACGAGGCGCGCACGCCGCTCATCATCTCCGGCCCGACCGAGGACCGCACCGATTTCTACAAGTCGATCGACGCGATCATCCCGCTGCTCGAAGACGACGATTTCGAGCACGACGAGAAGCAGCGCTCGGTGACGTTCACGGAGAAGGGCTCCGAACGGATCGAGCAATTGCTGGTCGAGCACGAATTGCTGCAAGGCTCGCTTTATGAGCCGGCCAATATTTCCGTCGTGCACCACGCGAACCAAGCGCTCCGGGCGCACAAGCTCTTCAACCGCGATAAGGATTACATCGTCAAAGACGGCGAAGTGATCCTGATCGACGAGTTCACCGGGCGCATGATGCAGGGCCGGCGTTTGAGCGAGGGTCTGCACCAGGCGATCGAAGCGAAAGAAGGCGCCCACATCCAACCGGAAAACCAGACGCTCGCCTCGATCACGTTCCAGAACTATTTCCGGCTCTACGACAAGCTCGCCGGGATGACCGGCACCGCCTCCACGGAAGCGTCCGAGTTCGGCGACATCTACAAGTTGGACGTCGTGGAGATCCCGACAAATCGCCCCGTGCTCAGGATCGACGAAGACGACGAAGTCTATCGCACCGCGCCGGAGAAGAACAAAGCCATCCTGACCGACATCGAAGGCACCTATAAGCGCGGCCAGCCCGTGCTCGTCGGCACCGTCTCGATCGACAAATCCGAGCAGCTCAGCGAGCTCTTGAAGAAGCGCGGCATTCCTCACCAGGTGTTGAACGCGCGCTATCACGAGCAGGAAGCGCAGATCGTGGCGCAGGCGGGCGTGCCCGGCGCGGTCACCATCGCGACGAACATGGCCGGGCGCGGCACCGACATTCAGCTCGGCGGCAATCTCGAAATGCGCCTCAAGGCCGCGCTCGGCGGAGACGAAACGCCTGAGCAGATCGCGCAAATCCGGCGCGAAATTCAAAGCGACGTGGAAGCCAAGAAGCAGCGCGCGCTCGCCGCAGGCGGGCTCTACGTCCTCGGCACCGAGCGCCATGAAAGCCGCCGCATCGACAACCAGCTGCGCGGCCGGACGGGCCGTCAAGGCGATCCCGGCAAGTCCAAATTCTACATCTGCCTGGAAGACGATCTCTTGCGCATCTTCGCGGCCGAGCGGCTCGACGCGATCATGCGCGGGCTTGGCATCCAGGAGGGCGAGGCGATCGTTCATCCTTGGATGAACAAGGCGCTCGAAACGTCACAACGGCGCGTCGAGCAGCGCAACTTCGAAATCCGCAAGAATTTGCTCAAGTACGACGACGTCATCAACGATCAGCGCAAGGCGATCTTCGAGCAGCGCATCGAGTTCATGCGCACAGCGGACGTCTCTCCGATCGTGCGGGACATGCGCCACGACGTTTGCGAAAAACTCGTCTCGCGGCACATGCCGGAGAAATCCTATCCCGAGCAATGGGACATCCTCGGGCTCATCGACGAGTCGAACGAAATCTTCGGGCTCGATCTTCCGATCCAGGATTGGGCGGAGGAAGAGGGCGTCGATCAGGCCGAAATTCTCGACCGCCTGCTCAAGGAGGTGGATAGCGTCTATGCCGGCAAGGCGGCGACCCTGGGGCCCGAGCGCATCCGTGCGATCGAAAAGCAGGTGCTGCTCAGCGTCGTCGATATGCGCTGGCGCGAGCACCTCGGGCAGCTCGATCACCTGCGCAGTGTCATCCATTTGCGCGGCTACGGGCAGCGCGATCCGCTGAACGAGTTCAAGACCGAAGCGTTCACGCTGTTCGAGCGGATGCTGCTCGATCTGCGCACCACCGTCACGCGCATGCTGCTCCGGCTGCAAATCAGCGCGCCGGAGGAATCGGCGCCGGCGCCGCAAATGCCGGCGCATATGGTGGAAGTGCACCAGGATCCGCTGACCGGCGAAAACGAGATGGACGAGCCCGCGCCTGCCGCGGCGGGCGCATTCGACCGCACCGATCCGCGCACGTGGGGCAAGGTCAGCCGCAATGCGCCGTGCCCGTGCGGCTCGGGCAAGAAGTACAAATATTGCCACGGCGATCTCGGCGCCGCGGCGAGCGCCTAGTCCGCTTGGCGGTTCGTGAAAGCAGGGCCCTCGCGCAAGCGGGGGCCCTTTGCTTGATAGGGGAGGAAAAGACGGGCGGCTGCCGGAGCTGCGCGCCGCCCGTCTCCCCCCAGCCTTCTCCTGAGGCGGAGGAGAAGGTGTCCGGTCTTCAAGCCCATCGCGGCGCAGCGGCGATCCGTCCGCTGGCCAGCGCGCGCGGCGCGCGCTAGCTCAGGCGCAGTTCGACAAAACGGCGGGGCACGCATGATCGCGGTCTATCTCATTGCTGGGTTCATCGCGGTGGTGTGCCTGATCAATCTCCTCGATTTCGGACGGCTCGACTGAGCGCTGGGTGAGCGCCGCGATCGCCTCGGCGAGGCGGCGCACGGGAACCGGTTTCTGCAGAAACGCATCCATGCCCGCCTCGGCGACGGCGCGGCGCACGTCATCGCCGAGCGATGCCGTCATCGCCGCGATGGGGGCGCCGGCCCAGGCGACGCGCGCGCGGCGCATGCGGCGCGCGGCTTCGAGCCCGTCCATGCCGGGCATGTTCAAATCCATCAGCACAAGATCGAAGCGCGCGGCTTCGAAGGCAGCGAGCGCGTCGGCGCCGGAGGCGGCCGCCGTGACGCGGTGCCCCAGCGCACCCAGCACCGCCTCGAGCAATCGGCGCGCATTGGCGCGATCGTCAGCCACTAGAATCTCCAGCGCGGCTGCAGCCCCGGGCAACGTGCGGGCGGGCGCGAACGG
This sequence comes from Hyphomonadaceae bacterium, assembly GCA_050246475.1. Classification (GTDB taxonomy): domain Bacteria; phylum Pseudomonadota; class Alphaproteobacteria; order Caulobacterales; family Aquidulcibacteraceae; genus CADEEL01. The sequence continues at coordinate 318,811 of JBFWVZ010000001.1, forward strand.
CAGCGGCGCGTAGAACACGGCCCGCCAGACGCCGTCTTCATCACGGCGTGCTGTGAGGATTCCGCCCAGCGCCGCAGCAAGCGGGCGCGCGGTGCGCAACGTGTCCGGCGCCGGCGCGTGGTGAGCGCCCTCGGCGGTTGCGCGCAAGGTGAGGCCCGCGCCGCTCGCTTCGATCTCAAGCGTGACGCGCGCGGCGCGCCGTGCCCCTGCTTCGATCAAGGCGCGCATCAGCGCGCGCACGCCGGCGGGATCGCCGATCAGGCGCGCGCCTTCGCTCCCGGCGTGAACAATTTCGACATCGGCGCCGTTCGTTTCCGCGGCGTCGGCGGCTTCACGCGCCAGGACGGCGGGATTGAACGGCGCGCGCACGGTCGTCATCGCCTCGGGATCGCCTGCGGCGGCGGCGAGGGCCTCGTCCAGCGCGGCGCGCAGGCGATTGCACGCATCGAGCGCGCCGGAGGGCGCCGTCTGAGGCGCGCGCGCCAGGGATTCGATTGCGCAGGCGAGTGCGGGGCGCACCTCTTCGCCCATCAGCGCCAGCATCTGGCGGCGGCGCAGCGCGGCGGCGTGCGCTTCGGTGCGCGCCTCGGCCAGTTCGCCGAGCGCACGCTCCTCGTGATCGACGTCGAGCGCGCAGAGAAGCGCCGCCTCGTCGCCGTCCCATTGCACCCGCCGTGCGTAAATTTCGGCTCGAAAATCCTCGCCGGTGCGCCGGCGCAAGGTGCGCCGACCGAAGAGCGCGACGCCGTCCCGCACTTGCGCCCACGCGGCGGCGGGATCATCGCGCGCGGCTTCATCGAAGAGAGGGAGCAGGCTCTCGGCGGCGAGCGCATCGGCCACGCTTTCGAACCCGAAGAGATCGGCGAAGGCGGCGTTGGCCCAGAGCGGGCGAAATCGGACATGGACGAGCTGGGCCTGCAGGGAGACATGCGCCAGCGCCGCGAAACGATCCGCCGCCGCCCCAGTCTCGCGCTCCCCGCCGCCGCACGTCACAAGATACAACCTAAAATCGCAATCTGCGGCCTTAGGTAGCAACGGAGAGTTGATCAGAGGTAAACGCTCAACCCATCGCGGCGGCGTATTCGAGAATGAGGTCCGACTTGGCGTAGCCGCCCGCGGCGCCGACCTCGATCGCGGTTTGCAGCCGCTGAGCGTCGTTCAAACGGGAAAGCTGGAAGGCCAGGCCCTTCCTGGCGATCGTCGCCGCGCGCCGGCGCAGGCGCGCCTCGCTTCCCCACCAGCGCAGATTGATCGCGGTGAGCCAGCGCAGCGGCTCCAGACGGCGGATCGTAAAATCGGTGCGCGGCGCGGTCACCCAGGCGCGATCGGCGAACATATCCTCCATGTGCATCGTGAGCGGGAGCATGGCGTCGCGCGCGTGCAGATGCATCAGCAGGCGGCGTGAATAGCCGTCGATGACGAAGCGGTCGTCAGGGAGGTTGGTCGCGCGCAGCTGATCGTAGAGATCGTCCATCGCGTCGAAGGGAGAGCCAGGGCCGATTTTGATCTCGAGCACATAGCGCTCGTTCTGATCGGTGAAGCCGGCGAGATCCTCGAGGAAAATGAGCTCGCCTGCCTTGCGCGCATCGAGCACGCGCTTAGCGCTCCATTCGTCGGTCAAGCGATCGGGATGGCGGAAATAGAAGATGCGCTTGGCGCCGTCCGCAGCCCAGCAGACATCGCTTTCGAAGAAGTGCTTTAGGTTCGGCAAGCGGGCGGCGGCTTCGCGCCCTTCCTTCAGGTGCGCTTGATCGTTTAGCGCGCGGTGATGGATCCAGCGAAAATCGGCGCTTGGCGCGGGCAAAGGCATCAGGGCTTTCTACGCATGACAAAATGGCCGACATAGTCGGCGAGGGACCAGAGCGTGACGAGAGCGGCCATCCATCCTAGCCACAGGCGCCAAACATCCGCATGCGGCCAATTGAACGCCGCGACGGCGACGATGCCGATGATCGCGGCGCCTTGCGCAACCGCTTTCACTTTGCCGGAAAGCCTGGCGCCCACTGCGAGGCCCGCCTGCGCGCCATAGATGCGCGCATAGGCGACGCCGACATCGCGGACAACGAAACAGGCCATCACCCAGTATGAAATCCAGCCGAGTGCGAGGAAGCTCGCGAAGATGAGCAGGCGCGCGAGCGAATCCGCCATCGGATCGAGCATGGCGCCTAAGGCGCTCGTCTGCTTCGTCGCGCGCGCGACCATGCCGTCGAGCGCATCGGAGATTTCGCAATAGATAACCGCGACGAGCGCGGCGATGAGGAGCGGCGGGGCTTGCAGCAGGCACCACGCCGCGATAAGCGCGCCTGGAATGCGCGAGAGCGTGACGAGGTTGGCGGGCGTCATGCGCTTCTCGCGGCAATCAGCGCCTCGGCCAGCTCCACGAAGCCCGCTCCGCGCTCGGCCCGCATGATCCAGCGCGGTCGCTTGTTCATGCCCGGCAGGAATTCGCGCACATTGGCGACGGCGGCGGAGAGCGGAAAGGCTTCGAACATCGGCTCATCGTTGGGGGAATCGCCCACATAGAGCGTTTCGCCGGCAAAGTCCGAAACGGCGAACGCCTTGGCGAGCAAGTCCGTCGCGGTGGAGGCTTTCGAGTAGCCGCCGGCCCACGCGTTGACGTGGATCGAGCTCACGGTGGCTTGAAAGCCCGCGGCGCGGAAATGGTCGCGGATGCGCTCGGCCAGAGCGATCGGGAAGGGGCCGACATCCTCGCGGAAATCGACCGCGACATCGGCCACGCGATAGGGCTGATCGAGTGCGAGCTTCAATCCCTTCTCGAACTTGAGCGTCTCTTCGGCGGTCCGCATCAATTCATCGAGCTTGCGCGCATCGAAATAGTAGCGGCGCTCGAGCGCGCCGGCCGCATCGCGCCAATAAGAGAGCGCGCCGTTTTCACCGACCACGCCTGCGATGGGCCAAAGCCGCGCGATCGCATCGGCCCAGCCGGCGGGCCGGCCTGTCACGACGATTGTCTTGATTCCCGCGGCCTGAAGGCGCTCCAGCGCTGCAATCACGCTTGAGCCGACGCGGCCGCGCTCGGAGAGCGTGTCGTCCAGATCCGAAAGCAAGAAGCGCACGCGGGCCAGCATTTCGCGCGGCGCGGCGGCCAGCGCCGTGGGCTCAGCGCTCACGGCATGGATCTTCGTAGGTAGGCGACCAATGCTCCGCAAACCATGCGGCCAGGCGCTTGTCGCGCTCCTTCTTGTTGGTGCGGCGCACGAGCGTGTCGATTTCGTCCCACAGCGCCTGATCCTCGAGCTTCAGCCATTTTCTGAGTTCGCTGATCTCAATTTCCCGGAGCTTGGACAAGCGGGAAACGGTAATGATAAAGATGATCGAGCAGAAGACCGACACCCAGGGTGAGAACACCGCCATGAAAGAGATGACGGCGGCGATGTTGAAAATCATCGCGCCGCCGCCAAGGACGATCGAATCGCCGACGATCTTCATGCGCCGAAGCGGCGGCACCAGCGGAGAGATCGTGTTGGTGTGAATGAAATCGCAGATCATCATCATGATGGTGGCGCCCACCTGCGCGCCGATCGAAACGACGACGATGAATTGCATCTCCAGTGAAAGCTGATTGCCGCTGAACATGATGGCGGCGCCGCCGATGCCGGTGGCGGCGCCGATGGCGGCGAAATCGCGCCAGGCGATGCCGCGGTGATAGTCGACCAGGCGGTGAACGCTCAGCTTGTCGCGCACGACGAGGGCCATCTCGTAGTGACGATACTGGCGCGCGAGATCGGCGGTGTTCTTGTTGTTGCGCCAGAGCGTCAGCAAGATGATGATGAGCCCGATCAGAGCCGCGAGCGAGCCCAGGATCGGTTGCTGGTGGAACGCCACGAGCGCGTTCCAGACGGCCTGGACGGCGGGCGCGTTCAGAAGTCCCGCCCAGAGCGATTGAAAATCCATGATCCCCTCCATGACGGGGGGAGCTTAACCCGGCCGGAAGTGCTCGAAAATCCGGCGCGCCAATTCCTTGCTCACGCCTTCGACGTCCTCCAATTCGGCGAGCGCGGCGCGGGAGACGTCGCGGGCTGAGCCGAAGCGCTCCAGCAATGCGCGTTTGCGCGCGGGGCCGACGCCCTCGATCTCGTCGAGCGGATTCTTGGCGATGTCGGCTTTGCGCTTCTGTCGGTGGGCGCCGATGGCGAAGCGGTGCGCCTCGTCGCGCAGGCGTTGGAGGTAATAGAGGACGGGGCTTTTCTCATCGAGGCGGAAGGGGGGCCTGCCTGACATGAAGAAGCGTTCGCGGCCCGCATCGCGATCGACGCCCTTGGCGACGCCCACGAGCGTCACCTTGCCTTCCAGGCCCACGTCCCGTAGCGCATCGCGCGCCGCGGCGAGTTGGCCTTCGCCGCCGTCGATCAGCACGAGATCGGGCCAGCGGCCGAATTTCGCGCCGGAATCCTCGCGGTCGCGCTCCTTGGAGAAATCGACGCCGCCGTCTTTCACCGCGCCGCCCTCGGCGCTTTCGATCGCTTCGCCTTGCTCCTTCGCGAGCCGGGCGAAGCGGCGGCGCAACACTTCGCGCATCATGGCGAAATCGTCGCCGGGGGTCAGCTCCGTGCTCTTGATGTTGAACTTGCGATACTGGTTTTTCTCGAAACCATCCGGCCCCGCGACGATCATGGCGCCGACGGCGTTCGTGCCTTGGATGTGTGAGTTGTCATAGACCTCAATGCGTTCGGGCGGCGCTGAAAGGCCGAACGCATCGGCCACGCCTGTCAGCGAGCGTGCTACGCTTTGCGTATCGGCCATGCGGCGCGCGAGCGCTTCGCGGGCGTTCAACGCGGCTTGCGCGACAATGTCTTTCTTTTCGCCGCGCTCGGGCGTGCGGATCTCGACCTTGCGTTCGGCGCGCAGCGAGAAGGCTTCCTCCAAGAGTTCGCGCTCCTTTGGCGCGATGTTCGCCAGGATAAGCCGGGGCGGCTCTTTGTCGTCGTAGAATTGCGCGAGGAAACTTTCGAGCACTTCGCCGGCTTCGAGCGCGGCCTCATGGCGGGGGAAATAGGCGCGGTTGCCCCAATTTTGGCCGGCGCGGAAGAAGAACACCTGAATGCAGGAGAAGCCGCCTTCCATGTGAATGGCGAAGACGTCGGCTTCGTCGAAGGTCTGCGGGTTGACGCCTTGGGTGGCGCGCACGGCGGCGAGCGCGCGGATGCGGTTGCGCAAGCGCGCGGCTTGCTCGAACTCGAGCGCTTCGGAGGCTTCGCGCATTTCCTGGGCTAAGCGACCCAGCAGCGCGACGGATTTGCCGTTCAAGAAGGCGAGGCCGTCATCGACGAGGCGCGCGTATTCCTCCTCGCTCACGAGATCGACGCAGGGCGCGGCGCAGCGTTTGATCTGGTGCAGCATGCAGGGGCGGGTGCGCGTGGCGTAGACGTTGTCGGAACACGAGCGCAGCAGGAACGCTTTCTGCAATGTGTTGAGCGTGGCGTTGACGGCGCCGGCCGAAGCGAAGGGGCCGAAATACTCGCCCTTGAAGCGCTTGGCGCCGCGATGCTTCTGGATGACGGGCGCTTGATGATCCGTCCGTATAAGGATGAACGGAAAACTCTTATCGTCGCGCAGGATCACGTTGTAGCGGGGGCGCAGCCGCTTGATCATGTTGGCTTCGAGGAGCAGCGCCTCCGTTTCTGTCGCGGTGACGATCACCTCCATCGCGGCGGTTTGCGCGATCATGCGGTAGATCTGGTTGGCGTGGGCGCGGCCTTGCGCGTATTGCGCGACGCGGGCCTTCAGATTGCGCGCCTTGCCGACGTAAAGCACGTCGCCGTTGGCCGCGATCATGCGGTAGACGCCGGGCTTGGCCGGCATCGTTTTCCACGCTTCGCGGATGGCCTCGGCGCCGCGCACGGCGGAGGCGCCGCTGGCTTCAGCGGGCAAACTCTCCAAATCGGGCGCGTCGGGCTTATCGGCCTTGGCCATGAGCGGAAGATAGCGATCAGAGCTGCGGAAACAAAAAAGGCCCGCACGCTCTCCGCGCACGGGCCTTCCCGTTATCGCCTGATGCGCTCGTCTATTCGACGAGCTTCAGATTGACGGCCTTGGGGCCTTTGCCCTTCGAATCCGGCAGCGTCTGGAAGTTGATGCGCTGGCCTTCGTTCAAAGGCGGAAGGCCCGCACGCTCCACCGCGCTCACGTGAACGAAGACGTCCGGGCCGCCGCCGTCCGGCGTGATAAAGCCGAAGCCGCGCGCGGAATTGAAGAATTTCACCGTGCCGTCCTGGGGATCGCCCAGGGGCGCGCGCGGGGGCCGATCGCCGCCGCCGAAGCCTTCGCCGCGCGGACGGAAACCGCCGCCGCCACGATCGCCGCCATAGCCGCCGCCACCGCCGCCGCGGTATCCGCCGCCGCCGCCGCGATCACCGCCGTAGCCGCCGCCGCCACCGCCGCGATAGCCGCCGCCACCGCCGCCGCCGCGATAGCCTCCGCCGCCGCCGCCGCCACGATAGCCGCCGCCACCACCACCGCCGCCGTAGCCGCCGCGATCACCGCCGCCGCCGCCGCGATAGCCTCCGCCGCCGCCGCCGCCAAAACCACCGCCGCCGCCGCCGCCAAAGCTGTCGCCGCCGCCGCCGCCAAATTCAGGAGAGCCGCCGAACTCGTCGCCGCCCCGCTCCCTTCCCCGCTTTCTTTCTTTCTTCTTGTCGCCGCCGTCGTCGTCGTCGAATTCGTAGTCGTCGCTCATTCCCATGGTCCTTGAACTTTGCGCACCTGCGCCAACAACGCCCCGACCTGCATCGGAGCGCTCACATCATTCCTCGACATGTTTTGGGGAGTTTGAATCTGCCGCACGCCGCGGAACGTCTTGCCTTCGCCGGCACGACGCCAGCTTTTCCACACTCCGCTTATGCGCGCGGGCCATGCGCCGTGCAAGGAGAAACCGTTTCGGTTACGCGGCTTTCACTGCGTCCGCGCGTTCGCGGCGCGCCACGACGTAGGCCACGATCGCGGCGCCGACGAGCTTCGAGACGATGCCGGTAATGACGGTGCCCCACGCGAAAATGCCGGGCACGACCTGGGACGCGAGAAAGATGAACACGACTTGATCGATCGGCGCGGAGAAGGCGCTCGAAATCATGATGCGTTGCGAGAGCGGCCGGCGGGTGAAGGTGTAGACGGCCCAGTCCACCGTCTCGCTGATCAAAAACGCGGCGCCTGAAGCGAAGACTACAGTTATCCAGGAGGTCAGCGTCGAGAGCGCGAGGCCGACCAGCATTGCCGCCAGCACCCAATTTCTGATCTCGCGTTGCGCGAAATCACGGAAGACGAGCACCAGGCCGGTCACGATCGCCAGCGGCTGAAACTCCCCGCCGCCCAAATTGTCCGGGATGGTTGCCGTCGGCACCGCCGCGAAGGACCAATTGATCAACGGCATGAGCGCGACGTAGGCGGCGGTCCACGGCTTCTTGAGCAGGAACGCGATGGCCAGGACGGTCGCCGCGCAGATTGGGATGGCGATCCATGGCTGTTGCAGAAACGTCAAAATCGCATTCGGATCCATAGCGCGATCTGGCGTAGGCGGCGGGATGGTGTCCAGCGTTGTTAAGGCGCGAGCACCTTAATCCGCGCGTCCGGAGAAAGCCGCGCTTCGAGCGCGGGGGCGGCGGCGATCAAGGCGGCGGCCAGCATGAACGGGGGATGGATGATCAGCACGCTGGAGGCAGTGAGGCGCCCGTCGCGCGCGGGCGGCGCCAATTCGAGATCGACGCGCAGCGCTTCGGCGCGCCCGCCGGAAAGCGCCTCTGCATCGGCGCGGGTGAGTTCGCGTTCATCCTTGAGCGGGCGCCACCACAGGATCGTCGCGGTTTGGGCTTTCCGGTGCACCTCGCGCACGGCGCGGGCGGCGCGGACGAGTTCGCCTTCGGCTTCGTAGGGCGGATCGATGAGAACGAGGCCGCGCCGCTCCGGGAAAGGGAGGAGCGCGTCGAGCGCCTCCCAGCCGTCGCGCCGGTGAATTTGCACACCGGCGCGCCTGGCGAAGGCGCGTTTGAGATCGGCCGCTTCCTCGGAATGCAGCTCGCACGCGGCGAGGCGATCGCCCTCGCGCAGCGCCTCCGCGATCAGCGTGGGGGAGCCTGGATAGGTCTTGAGTGCGCCGGCAGGGTTGAAGCGGCGCACGGCTTCGAACAGCGCGGCGAAGGGTTCGGGCGCGTTTTCCCAATCCCAGAGCTTGGCGATCCCGTCGCGCCATTCCGGGGAGCGTTGCGCCTCGTCGCTTTCGAGATTGTAGCTTCCTCCGCCGGCGTGGGTGTCCAGCACGCCGAAGGGGGCGGGCTTCTTCTTCAGATGATCCAGGCACGCCAGCAGAATTGCGTGCTTCAGCACGTCGGCGTGGTTGCCTGCATGGAAAGCGTGGCGGTAATTCATGCGCGCGCAAGAAGGAGACAGGAATGGCGAAGGTTCTGGGGGTCGGGGGCGTCTTCTTCAAGTCGAAGGACGGGGAGAAGCTGCAAGCCTGGTACAAGGAGGTGCTGGGGCTTGAGTTTCATCCGTGGGGCGGGGTCGTCTTCACACCGGAGGCGATGGCGGCGCATGCGGGCTCGGGCACCGTGTTTTCCTTCTTCAAGCCGGATACGGATTATTTCGAGCCGTCGAAGAAGGAATTCATGTTCAATTTCGCGGTGGACGATCTCGCCGGCGTGCTGGCGCGGGCGAAAGAGCACGGCGTCGAGCCGGTGAAGACGTTCGACGAGGAGCCGAACGGGCTCTTCGCGCACATCGTCGATCCGGAGGGGACGAAGATCGAGCTCTGGCAGCCGAAGCCGATGTCTTAGGCGACGGCGGCGACCGGGCGCGCGTCGCCCAGGGCGATCTTCAGAAGTCCGCGCAGCTGGAGCGCGTTCAGTTTCAGCGGCTCCCAGATCTGATCGCGCGTGACGCGCGCCCAGGCGGCGTCGAGCTTCTGTTTGTCCGAGGCCGAGGCCATGCCCCAGCGCGGGTAGGAGAGGGATTGAATCTCGGTGAACTCGACGAGAACCACGTTGCGGTGCCGGGCATCGCGGCTGATGTCCTGGAAGAGGAGAGAGACGGCGGTGCGCGGGCCTTCCAGAATCTGGATGAAGGCGCGGCGGTCCGCGATCAAAAGGCCGGTGATGTCGCGCGCGCGGTTGCGCGGGGCGGCCAGCGCCACAATCTCTTCAAGCGCGGCGTCATCGCACTCCGGGAGCCGTTCGCTGAAATAGACGAGCCGATTGAGCATATCCGCCACCCTTCGAAGGCCCGGCTTCGTTTGAACTTTGGGCCGGGTTCCTCGTTCGACGCTAAGCGGGCGCAGTTAACAGGCGATGCACGCGGGGCGCGATTTCGTCCGAAAACGGAGAGAAAATGAACGATGTCCGGGATAATGCCGCCGCGAAGCGGTTCGAAATGGGCGTTTCGGACGCGCCGGGCGCGCTCGTGTTCGCCGATTATCAGCGCCGGGACGGCGTCTACGCCATCACCCACGTGGAGACGCCGGCGCCGTTGCGCGGGCGCGGGCTCGCCGGGCAGCTGATGGACGGCATCCTCGCCAAGGCGCGCGCGCAGGGCTTCAAGATCCGCCCGATCTGCCCGTTCGCGGTCGCGCATCTGGCGCGCCATCGTGACCAACAAGACCTCGTCGCCTGACGCGCGCGCCAAACGCGCGCTCTACGCCCGGCGCATCATGATGAAGGCGGGCGCAACCGATGAGCGCGTGCTCCGCGCCTTCGCGCGCATTCCGAGGGAAGATTTTCTTGGGCCCGGGCCTTGGCGGGTGGCGACCGCGCAGGGCTATCACACGACGCCCAGCGCCGATCCGGTTCACGTCTATCAGGACGCGGTCATCGCGCTCGATGAGCAAGCGGGCGTCAACAATGGGGAGCCGAGCCTCCACGCGCGCGCGATCGCGGCGCTGGCGCTGCGCGCGGGCATGCGCGTCGCGCATGTGGGCGCGGGGAGCGGGTATTATTCGGCGATCCTCGCGGAGTTGATCGGGCCGAACGGATCGCTCGTTGCGTATGAAATGGACGATGCGCTCGCGGCGCGCGCGGTGGAGAATTTGCGCTTCTGGCGCCAAGCGCGCGTCGTGCATGGGAACGGCGCGACCGCTGCGCTTCCTCCATGCGACGCGCTCTATGTGAGCTGCGCGGCGGAGCGGCCGATGGATGCCTGGCTCGATGCGCTGGCGGTGGGCGGGCGTTTGCTCTTTCCGCTCGCGCCGCGGGACGGCGGCGGCGCGATGCTGCTGGTGACGCGCACGAGTGGTTCACGCGACGCGTTCGCCGCGCGCTTCCTGACGCCGTGCTTGTTCATTCCGTGCGCGGGCGCGGAGGATGAGATGGGCGCGGAGAGCCTGCGCCGCGCGTTCGCCGCGAAAGGCATGCGCGACGTGCGGACGCTCTGGCGCGGTGGCGCGAGCGCGACGGGGGAGGCGTGGGCGGAGGGGGATGGGTGGCGGTTGTCCGCCGCGCCACCTGGCGGCGGCGATTGATCCAGATCAAAGGAAACGGTGACGGGTGAGTCATTGTTCGCTCCGTGTTCGGACGAAGTTCGCGGGGAGAGCGATGATCAAGTTTGGAGCGGCCGCGCTCGCGGCGATGGCGTTGGGGCTGGCGGCTCCTGCAGAGGCGCGGGTGCTCGATCATATTCAGCTCAATCTTGGCGTTTCGCTCATCGCGCCGGACGAGGGCGCAGAAATCTCTACCATCGGCGGCGATGCAGACATTTCGGATGAGATCGTTCCGACGATCGGCGTTGAGTATTTCTTCAACGACAACGTATCGGCGGAGCTCATGTGCTGCATGGCGCGCCACGATGTGGCGGCGGTGAACACCAATCTCCCAGGCAGCGTCGATCTCGGCGAGGTTTCGCACTTTCCGCCAACGATCACGCTCAAATATCATTGGACCGATTTTGGCGCGTTCCAGCCGTATGTCGGCGCAGGCGTGAACTACACGCACTTCTTCGACGCTGAGTTGCCGGCGGGCGGCGCCGTCACCGGCATCGACTACGAGGACTCATTCGGCGCCGCGTTGCAAGCCGGCTTCGACTATCGCGTGAACGAGCGCTGGAGCGCGCATTTCGACGTGCGGCGCATCTGGATCAACACGGACGCCACGATCGATGCGCTCGGCACGACGATCAATGCGGACGTGGACATCAATCCTTGGGTCGTGACGGCGGGGATCGGGCTCCGGTTCTAAAAAACCGATCCTCGTTGTTCGGCGGCGGCGCGGAGGCAACTCCGCGCCGCCGTTTTTCTGTGTGTCCTTATCGTGAACGAGTGTGGAAAGGTCACTCGCGGTTCATCGTGTGTGTTTCCCGTTCAATCTCGTCGCGCAATCTGGCGGCGCAGCGCACCATCGCATCCAACTCACGCTGCGCATTGAAGCGGTCGACGCCACGCCCGCTGTAGTCTTCTGCGGGGCAGCGTCCGACGCCCACGTTCCCAATCCGCTTTGGCGGATGGGGGCCGTCCCAGCCTGGATCGCCGATGAAACTCACGAACACTTCGGCGCCGCGCGGGCGCCACAGCGACTGTAGGCGCCACAACTCATTCATCCACCAAGCGTCCGCCGCGGACTCGACACGCTCTACGCGCCAGCCGCTCTCCTCCAAGGCGGATCGCAACGCGATCTTGAGCGCGTCGGCTTGGATGAAGGCCACTAACCCCGCCGCCTCCGTCCGCGATACGCATTCCCCTTCTTCCTGCCTGGCATGCCGCGTGCGGCGCCGTCGTCGGTGCGTGACGCCACCGTCTCACGGACTTCTTCTTGCCGCGCGAGGGGATCGTCGGCGATCAGGAGTTCGGTTTCCTGCAGGCGCTTGATTTCGTCGCGCAGGCGCGCGGCGGTTTCGAATTCGAGATCGGCGGCGGCTTCGCGCATCTGGCGCTCCAGCTCCGCGATGTGGGCTTTGAGATTGTGGCCGAGCGGGGCGGGGCCTTTGCCCTTGCGCGCCGGTTGGCCGCGCTCGGCGAGGCGCTTGAAGCCCATCGGATCGTTTACGTCGACCGTCAGACTGTCGCGCTCATAGACGCTCTGCATGATGTCCTGGATGCCGCGCTTGATGCTTTGCGGGGTGATGCCGTTCGCCTCATTGTAAGCGGCCTGTTTCTCGCGTCGGCGGCCCGTTTCGGCCATGGCGCGCTCGATCGAGCCGGTGATTTTATCCGCGTACAGAATAACCTTGCCGTCGACGTTGCGGGCGGCGCGGCCGATCGTCTGCACCAGCGAAGTTTCGCTGCGGAGAAATCCTTCTTTGTCCGCATCCAAGATGGCGACGAGACCGCACTCGGGAATGTCCAAGCCTTCGCGCAGCAGATTGATGCCGACGAGCACATCGAACACGCCCAGCCGCAGATCGCGGATGATCTCGATGCGCTCCACGGTGTCGATATCCGAGTGCATGTAGCGCACGCGCAGGCCCTGCTCGTGCATGTATTCGGTCAAATCCTCGGCCATGCGCTTCGTCAGCACGGTGACGAGCGTGCGGAGATCCTTCTTGGCGGCGTCCTTCGCTTCGGCGATCACGTCATCGACCTGGGAGAAGCCATTCTCCGAAACCGGACGAATCTCAACCGGCGGATCGATGAGGCCCGTCGGGCGGATGACTTGCTCGACGAAGACGCCGCCGGTGCGCTCCAGCTCCCAAGGGCCCGGCGTTGCGCTCACATGCACGGTCTGCGGGCGCATCGCCTCCCATTCCTCGAATTTGAGCGGGCGATTGTCCATGCAGGAGGGGAGGCGGAAGCCGAAATCGCTCAGCGTCTTCTTCCTGTTGAAGTCGCCGCGATACATGCCGCCGATCTGCGGGATGGTGACGTGGCTTTCGTCGGTGAAGATGAGCGCGTTATCCGGCACGTACTCGAACATGGTCGGCGGCGGTTCGCCGGGGCGGCGGCCGGTGAGATAACGCGAATAGTTCTCGATGCCGGGGCAAGAGCCCGTCGCCATCATGGATTCGAGATCGAAGAGCGTGCGCTGCTCCAGCCGTTGGGCTTCCAGTAGACGTCCTTCGGCACGGAACCACGCGAGGCGCTCCGCCAATTCCTGCCGAATCTGATCGACGGCCTGATTGAGCGTCAGCTTCGGCGTCACGTAGTGCGAGTTCGCGTAGATTTTCACGACCTGCATGTCGCCAGTGCGCTTGCCGGTGAGGGGATCGAATTCGGTGATGGTTTCGATCTCGTCGCCGAAGAAGGAGAAGCGCCAGGCGCGATCCTCCAAGTGGGCGGGGAAGACTTCGACGTTATCGCCGCGCACGCGGATCATGCCGCGGGAGAAATCGGCTTCGTTTCTCTTGTAGTGCAGCGCGATCAGATTGCGGATGAGCTCCTGCTGGCCGAACGCTTCGCCGCGCTTCACGGTGAACGTCATGGACGTATAGGTTTCGACCGAGCCGATGCCGTAGATGCAGGAGACGGAGGCGACGATGATCGTGTCGTCGCGCTCCAGGATCGCGCGCGTGGCGGCGTGGCGCATGCGATCGATCTGTTCGTTGATGTTGGATTCTTTTTCGATGTAGGTGTCGGTGCGCGGGACGTACGCTTCCGGCTGGTAGTAGTCGTAGTAGCTGACGAAATACTCGACGGCGTTTTCCGGAAAGAAGCTCTTGAACTCGCCGTAGAGCTGGGCGGCGAGTGTCTTGTTGGGCGCGAGCACCAGCGCGGGGCGCTGCACCGTCTCAATCACCTTCGCCATCGTGAATGTCTTGCCAGAGCCGGTGACGCCCAGGAGCACCTGATCGCGCTCGCCTTTGTTGGCCGCCTCGACCAATTCCTTGATCGCCTGGGGCTGATCGCCGGCGGGCTCGTAGTCGGAGACGAGCTTGAAGCGTTTGCCGCCTTCGAGCTTCTCCCAGGCGCGCTCCGGGCGGTGCGGCGTCCAGATCGCCGCCGTCTTGTCGAACACGGCGTGGGGCCCCGCGTCGCGGGCGCTTTCGATGGGAGAACGGGCCATGAACGCGAAGGTAGGAGGTCCCGTTCGGCTTGGCTAGGGCGCGGTTTCATCGCGCGGCGGTTGGCCAGTTTTTCGCGCGCCGCTAAGCGGGAGGAGAAGAGGAGCTTTCATGCGGATCATCATCGCGGCCGGCGCGGCCTTGGCCTTGATCGCAGGCACGGCGCTGGCGCAGCAGAATGGCGAGCGCGTCACGCGCGGCGCGCTGACGCTGGAAAACGTGCCGGAGACGCCGGGCGCCATCCGTGAACGGCTCCGCCAATACGTCAACACGCGCACCGCGAGCTTCCAGGATTGGAACGCGGACGGCGGGATGCTCATCCTGACGCGCTTCGGGAACACGAACCAAGTGCACCGCGTGGCGGCGCCGATGGGCGATCGTTCGCAGCTCACCTTCTATGACGAGCGAGTGCTGGGGGCCGAGCGCCGCAACAACGCACAAAGCTTTTTCTTCACGCGCGATGTGGGCGGGGACGAGCGCTATCAAGGCTTTCTCTGGGAGAACGGGCGCGTCTCGCAATTCACCGAGCCCGGCACGCGCAACGAAAACATCGTGCAAAGCGATGACGGGCGGATGCTGGCCTGGTCGCTCGCGCCGCAGGATTCGCCGAACTACGACATCCTCATTGCGGAGGCCGGCGATCCGGCGTCGCGCCGGCTGCTGCTCGACGGCGAGGGCGCGGTGGGCCCGATCGCGTTTTCGCCGGACGCGCGCACGTTGCTGGTTGGGCAATACGTTTCGATCGCGCGCTCGCGGCGCTTCACGCTCGATGTCGCGAGCGGACGGCTTACCGAGCTTACGCCCGATCTCTCCGTCGCGTACGCGGGCGGGGAGTTCACGCCGGATGGGCGCAGCGTCATTCTGCTCTCCGATGAAGGTTCGCAATTCGTCGGCGTCGTGCGGCTCGATCTCGCCACCGGCGGGCGCACGGCGCTGACGCCGGGGCTCAATTGGGACGTCGAGGAATTCGATCTTGCGCCGGACGGGCGCACGCTCGCTTACGTCGTCAACGAAGCGGGCGCCTCGCGGCTTCATTTAATGGATTTGCGCACGCGCAGGGCGCTCGCGCAGCCGCAGTTGCCGCCCGGCGTTGTCTACGGCGTGCGCTTCGACGACCAAAGCCGGCGCATCGGCTTCACGCTCAACAGCTCCACCGCGCCGGGGGACGCCTATTCCTACGACGTGCGCACGCGCCAACTGACGCGCTGGACGCAAAGCGAAGTCGGCGGGCTCGATCCCTCGGATTTCGTGGCGCCCGAACTCATTTCCTGGACGAGCTTCGACGGGCGCGAGATCACCGGCTTCTACTATCGCCCGCGCAACGCGCAGGGGGCGACACCCGTTATCGTGAACATCCACGGCGGGCCTGAATCGCAGTTCCGGCCGTACTTTTCCTCCACGATCCAATACTGGGTGAACGAGCTTGGCGTTTCCGTCATCGCGCCCAATGTGCGCGGATCATCCGGGTACGGACGGGATTATCTGGCGCTCGACAATGGCGAGCGGCGCGAGGATTCGGTTCGCGACATCGGCGCATTGCTCGACTGGATCGATGCGCGCGACGATCTCGATCGCGAACGCATCATGGTTTATGGCGGCTCGTACGGCGGCTACATGGTCCTCGCCTCGATGACGCATTACAACGAGCGGCTCGCCGGCGCGGTCAACATCGTCGGCATCTCCAATTTCGTCACGTTCCTGGAAAACACCAGCGGCTACCGCGCCGATCTGCGGCGCGCCGAATATGGCGATGAGCGCATCCCCGCGATGCGCGAGACGCTGACGCGCATCTCGCCGCTCACCAATTCGTCGCGGATCACGCGGCCGCTCTTCATCATTCACGGGGCCAACGATCCGCGCGTGCCGGTCACAGAAGCCGAGCAACTCTTGCGGGCAGTGCGGGCCAATGGCGGGGAGGCGTGGCTGATGCTGGCGGCCAATGAAGGCCACGGCTTTGCACGGCGGGAAAATCAGGAAGCACAGCGTGAGGCCGAAACGCTGTTCTTCCAGCGCGTGTTGGGGCTCAACTAAGTTTCGGCGCCGACGCGCTTCAGGCCGAGTGTGACGATGCGGTTCAGCAATTCGGGATACTCGATGCCGGCGTGCAGCGCGGCCTGCGCGAATTCCTCGGTGCTTGCGATTTCGGGGTTCGGGTTGGCCTCGATAAAATAGGGCGTGCCGTCGGGCGTGAGGCGGAAATCGATGCGCGCGTAGCCGTCGATCTCGAGCGTGCGGCAGATGCGGGTCGCGGTGGTGCGGATGCGCGTTTCGATCGCGGGGGGGAGGTTGTCCGCCGGTCCCTGCAGGATGGAGCGCCGCTCCTGGTATTTGGGATTGTGCTTCACGTGTTCGGTGGCGATGGGAAACTGTCCCGGCGCCAATTCGCCGAACTCCAATTCCCAAATGGGCAGCGCCTGTTTGCGGTCGTTGCCGATGACGCCGACATAGATTTCGCGCCCGTCGATATATTGCTCGGCGATGGCGGGCGTGCGGATGCGCTCGTGGATGAAAGTCACGCGCTCCACCAGACGCTCGTCGCTATCGACGACGGAGGCTTGCGAGATGCCGCGCGAGGCGTCCTCGTTCAAAGACTTGACGATTAGGGGAAAGGCGAGCTTGGCGGGGCGCTTGATCGCGCGCCCGATCGGGAAAACAGCGAAGGCGGGCACCGGGATGCGGTGATATTTGAGCAGCTTCTTGGAGAGGTCCTTGCCGCGCGCGAGCATCATGCCGCGCGGATTGCAGCCGGTGTAGGGCGTGCGCAACAACTCGAGAAGGCCGACGACGTTTTGCGCGTAGAGCGTCTCGCCCTGAAACTCCTCGAGCAGGTTGAAGACGATGTCGGGCTTGAAATCCTCGATCGCGTCGCGGATCGGGCCCAGATCCTCAAGAACGCCGATCGCCTTCACCTCGTGGCCGCTCGCGCGCAACGTGGAGATGACGTCCCACTCGGTTTTCCAAACGTAGCGCTCTTCGGGCGTTGTTCCTTCGAGATTTTCCGGGGGAAGCAATTGCGGGTGAACGAGAGTCAGAACCCGTAGGTTTTTCATACAGCAAACCAAAGCCGTCGCGACGGCCGATAAAGCGACCGCGCCGCCTTGTTGGTCAAGAGCCGCGCCAAATCAAGCCGCATCTGGCGCCCGGAGCGGGCGGCGCGGAGCTTCAGGCCCGCGCAGCGGGCGCAGATGTCGTCGAGCATCGTCTCCACGGCAATTTGATCGGCGCGCGGGCGCTTCATGGCCATCTCGATGATCTCGCCGCGATGGCGGCGGATGAAGGAGGCGGCGAGGGGCGCGTTCTTCTTCGCGGCGGCGCCGGCGAAGATCTGCTTGAGCGCGCGATCGAAGTGCGAGGGCGGGTCGGTGGCGTAGCGCTTGAGCTTGGCTGCGTAGTGCTCGGCCAAAGTCATCGTCTGCTTGGAGACGGGATCGAGTTGGATGCGCTTGGTGAGCAGCGGCTTCTGGCCGGCGATCTCGGCCATCAGCGCATCGACGTATTCGAGCTTTTCGAGCGCGTGGGGCCAATCTGCGTAGCGCTTGCGCCAGGCCGAGCGCGGCGTCAGCCAGACGGCGAAGGTTTCGGCGAAATCCTCATCGGGATGGCATTGGGCATACCAACGATCGAGGTGGCGGACGTAATCCTTGCTCGTTGGATTGGGGCGGTAATAGTCCGGATAGGGCGCGGAGGAGCGGCCAAACAACATCTGCCAGCGGCGCCGGCGCTGCAGCGCGTAGGCGTGCTGGACGACATGGCCGGCCTCGTGGCGCATGATGCGCATGCACTCTCGCTCGGCGCCGCCCTCGGCGTGGCCCATCATGGTCTGCTCGAGGCGCACAAGACGGGGGTGGGCGAGATAGAAGGGAATGGAAATGCCCGGCGTGTTGTCGGGACTGAACCATTCGTCGGAAATCCAGGCGTGGGCGCGCACCGCAAGGCCCTTGGCGGCAAGCTCATCGTTCAGCTTGGCGACGCAATGCTCGAGCCAGGAGCCCTGGATGGAGAGGCGCAAATCCTTCAAGCGCAGCGCCAGCAGCTCATCGTCGCGCAGCGCCGCCCACGGGGCGTCCAGCGGGCGTCGTCTCAGGGCCCGTCTCGATGCTCTCCGTTTCGTCATCCGGCCAAAATTCCACGCGCGCGAGTCTGTCGCAATATGGGGTCTCACGTGTTCAGCACATCATTGCTGACGCGAGATTAATTTCGGACAGCGAACGAGCGTTGCGTTTAGATTTTGTTTATTCTTGGGGCGATTTTACGCCCCTGCAGCCGGATCCTATCGGGCGCGATAGGCCGTACACGGCACAAAAGATTCAGCTTCGTCAGCGCGGTGTGAAGGCGTGCCGGCGCTAGCGCGGCGGCGCCGGGCAATTCGGCGCCCAATTTTCGCCGGCGAAGCGCGCGCGCGTCCAGGCAACCAAGTCGCCGGCCAGGTCGGAGTCCGGCGCCAGCAGCGAAATGTGATCGCGGCCGGGATAGGTGCGGCTCTCGAGCGGCTGGCCTGCCGCGCAGCGGGCCGCGACGAAGCCCGCCTGGATGGGCGGGAGCACGAGATCGTCGGCTTCGCCCTGTGCGATGAGCAGCGGCGCGGCGATGGGCCGGCCGGCGACGTTCTCGCGCAAACGCGCGCCGAAGGCGCCCTCGCGCGGGTCGCGCGCGAAAATCCCGGCGCGGGGCAACAGCATCGTCTCGGCCACGGAGACGAGCGTTTGACGCCCGCCGACGCAGCGGCTGGCGATGTCGCGCGCCAGCCAACGCGCGGACGGGGCGATGTAGCGCGCCGCGCCGGTGTCCGGGTAGGCCGCGGCGTACGCGGGCGCGAGGTAGGACGTCACGATCTTGCCGAACATCGAACCTTGCGAAGCGTACACGAGCGCGGGGAGATCGGTAGCCGGCGCCAAAGCGGCGATTCCGGAGAGCGGCACATCGGGCGCGTATTCTGGCGCGCGGATGCCGGCCCACAAGGCGCTGTGTCCGCCTTGGGAGTGGCCCCACACGATTGTGCGACGGTCCAGTTGGAGAACAGGAATGGCGCGCGCCGCACGCACCGCGTCGAGCACGGCGCGGGCGCTCTCTTCGCCGATCAGATATTCGTGGGCGCCGGCTGTCCCTAAGCCGATATAGTCTGTCGCGACGAAGGCCCAATTCTCGCGCAGCGCGTCGGGGATTGCGGGCACGTTCAAGAACGGATCGGGCATCAAGGACGGCGCGCAGCCAGGCGCAATGCCCGTCGTGCCATGCGCCCACGCGATGACGGGGTGCGGCTCGGCGTCCTCGCGCGCGGGCGCCATGACGATCGCGCTCGCAAGCGCGCGTTCGCCTTCGCGGTTCGTTGTCGAATAGAGGATGCGCCAAGCGCGCGCGCCTTCGGGGATCGCGCGCATGAAGCGCTCGGCGCGAATGAGGACGCCGGCTTCACGCGGCATTTCATCGGGCGCGTCGTAAAAAGCGTCGGGCGCGGGCGGCGCCGCGGCGCGCCACAGGAAGAAGAGCGCGGCCGCTAGAATGAGCGCCAGCAAAGCGAGGCTTGTCAGCGCCCAGCCGAGGCAGCCCATGCGCCGCTTCGGCGCGGCGGAATCTTGCGCATCAGACATCGGCGTCCTCCCGGCGGAGCGCGCGGGCGCATGCTAACGTCGTGCGTGCGCTTAGCCATCAAGATCGCGATTGGGGCGAGCGCTTCGGTTGCGCGGAGGCAGCCGCGCTTCTAGGGTCCGCGCCGTCATGTCAGAGCCAGAGAAACCCAAGCTTCAAGCCGTGCCTTCAGGCCTGCCCGTTTCGTTCGAGGACATCGTGGCGGCCAGCGAGCGGATCAAGGGCAAAGTCGAGCGCACGCCGATGCGGCTCTCGCGGACGCTCTCCGACATCACGGGCGCGGAAGTCTGGATCAAGTTCGAGAACCTGCAATTCACCGCCTCCTTCAAGGAGCGGGGGGCCTGGAACAAGCTTTCGCAACTCACGGAGGCGGAGCGGCGGGCGGGTGTCATAGCGGTCTCGGCCGGCAATCACGCGCAGGGCGTGGCCTACAACGCCGCGCGGCTCGGCATTCCGGCCACCATCGTCATGCCGATCGGCACGCCGTTCACGAAGGTCGAGCACACGCGCAAGCACGGCGCGCGCGTGCTGCTGCACGGTGAGACGATCGCGGAAAGCTTCACGTACGGCTATCAGCTGAAGGAGCGCGAGGGGCTTACGCTCGTCCATCCGTTCGACGATCCGGCGATCATCGCGGGTCAAGGCACGATCGCCATCGAGATGCTGGAGGAGGCGGGCGATCTCGATCTCTTGCTTATCCCGGTCGGCGGGGGCGGGCTCATCAGCGGCAACGCGATCGCTGCGAAACACTTGAAGCCGAAGATCTCAATCGTCGGCGTTGAAGCGCGGATGTACCCGTCGCTCTACGCGGAGCTCCGGGGCGAGACGCCGGTCGTCGGCGGGCAGACGATCGCGGAGGGCATCGCGGTCAAGCAAGTCGGCCAGCTCAATTTCGAAATCTGCAAGCGGCTCGTCGATGAGGTCGTGCTTGTCGATGAGCCGCATCTTGAACAGGCCGTGGCGCTTTACGCGAACGTGGAAAAGACCATCGCGGAAGGGGCGGGCGCGGCGGGGCTCGCGGCGCTTCTGGCGCATCCGGCGCGGTTCGCGGGCAAAAAGGTCGGCCTCATTCTGTGCGGGGGCAATATCGATGCGCGTCTGCTCGCCTCCGTGCTGACGCGCGGCTTGGTGCGCGAAGGGCGGATCTCGTCGCTTCGCCTCATTGGGGATGACCGCCCGGGCCTGCTGGCGCGCGTCTCCAAGGTGATCGGCGATTGCGGCGGCAACATCATCGAGGTGGCGCACAACCGCCTTGCGCTCGACGTGCCGGCCAAGGGCGCTGAGTTCGACATCCTGATCGAGACCCGCGACGCCCAGCACACCCAGGAAATCGTCGATGCGCTCGCCGCGAACGGGTATCCGCCGCGGCGTCTCTAACCAATTCTTTCCCGTCCGGGGCCGTCCACAGGCGGGATTGTGACCTTTTCTGGAACCAGATGACCCCGGAATGAAGGCGTGGTAATGCGCCTCTTGAGGGCTGAAATCGCGGGGGCGCCGAGCAAAAGCGCCGCCCGCCCCAAGGAGCGGGATATGGGCCAAATCATCAAGACATTGACCTTGGCCGCGGCTGCGGCCGCCGCCATGACCGGCGCGGCTGTCGCGCAGACGCGCGATCGCGGCCGCGATCTCGACCGCGACGAACCCGTCGTGGTGCCGACCTGCACGCGCAGCCTCGGCGCCATCACGCTGGTCGACGGCGACCGGGACGGCTGGCGCGCGTACAATCTCTCCTCGCCGCAAGCGATGCTGCGCGTTGTGGTGAACCGTTCGCGCTGCTTCACGATCGTGGAGCGCGGCATCGGCATGGATGTCGCGCAGGGCGAGCGCAATCTGGCGGCCCAAGGCGATCTGCAGCGCGGGCAAAACATGGGCCGCGGGCAAATGCGCACGGCCGATTACGTGCTGATCGCGGAAGTCGCGGCGAGCGACAACAATGCGGGCGGCTCAGCGGTCGCGGGCGTGCTGGGCGGCTTGATCGGCGGGGGCCTTGGCGCCGTCGTCGGGGGCGTGCGGCAAACGCGCCAGGAAGCGCAAGCCGTGCTCTCGCTCACCAATGTGCGCACGACGGAAACCGTCGCAGTCACCGAAGGGCGCGCGCAGAACCGCAATTGGGGCTGGGGCGGCGGCGCAGGCGGCGTCGGCTCGACCGGCTTCGGCGGCGTGGTCGGCGGCGGCTGGGAAGACACGGACATCGGCCGCGTCGTCTCCGCGGCGTTCATCGACGCTTACGCGCAGATGGTCACCGAACTCGGCGGGCTCGATCCGAACGCGACGCAAACGGCGCCGCCGCGCGCATTCGTGACGCGCCAATCCACCAATCTTCGTTCGCAACCCAACACCAGCTCGCGCATCGTGCGCGCGCTGCCGGCGGGCGCGATGGTCTATCCGTCGGGCGCGCAAGAAGGCATGTGGTGGGAAGTGCACGACGAGAACGACAACCAGGGCTGGATCCGCAACGATCTCCTGGAGCCGATGCGCTAGTCCGCATCGCATGACGTGAAAAAGAGCCGGCGGCGCCCCAAAGCGCCGCCGGTTTTCTTTCGCAGCATTGCGTTCACGCCGCATGGGCTTTTGGCGCGCGCCGTTCTAGAAGCGCGCCAGCGACGGGGACGAATTTGGCGAAGCCCATTCTCTATATCGGCAACAAGAATTACTCGTCCTGGTCGATGCGCCCATGGCTCGCGCTCAAATGGGGCGGGATCGATTTCGACGAGCGCGTCATTCCGCTCGGCGGGCCGGGCTACGGCAAATCGCAGATCGCGGAGATCCTCGCCGTCTCGCCTTCGGGGCGGGTGCCGGCGCTGCATGACGGCGCCATCGCCATTCATGATTCCCTCGCGATCTCGGAATGGGCGGCGGAGCGTGCGCCTTCGCTTTGGCCTTCCGATCCCGGCGCGCGAGCGCTGGCGCGGGCGGCGTCGGCGGAGATGCATTCGAGCTTCTTCGCACTGCGGCGCGATCTCTCAATGAACATCAAGCGGCGCGTTGCGAAAGAACCCGATTGGCCGGAAGACACGCGCGCCGATTTCGCACGCCTCTTCGAGTTGTGGGGCGATGCGCTTCAACGGTCGGGCGGGCCTTGGCTTTTCGGCGCGCGCTCCATCACGGACGCGATGTATGCGCCAGTGGTGACGCGGCTGCGCACCTATGCCGTAGAAACGCCTGCTTCACTTCAGCCTTACTGCGATGCGCTCTTGAACGACGGCGCGTTTCGCGATTGGGAACGCGGCGCGCTCGCTGAAACGTGGGCGATCCCCTCAACGGACGAGCTTTACCGATGAAGAAACTCATCGCGCTGGGCGCGCTCGCGCTCCTCGGCGCCTGCGGGCAAGAGAGCATGTCATCGGGCGTGGCGCGCGAGATCGAACGCGCGGAGCAGGCGCGCGAAGCGGCGGCGGCGAGCGCGGTCGCGGACTCGCAAGCGTTCCTCGATGCGCAGCGCGCGCGCCAAGGAGTGCAAGCCACGGCCTCCGGGCTGCTCTACGAGGTGCGCCGGCCCGCGCCCAATCCCAATCTGGCGCGGCCGTCGCGCAACGCTCAGGTGCTGGTGCACTATGAGGGGCGGCTGCCGAACGGGGAGGTGTTCGATTCCTCGTTCGAACGCGGGCAGCCGGCTGAGTTTCCGCTCGCGGGCGTGGTGCCGGGGTTCGCCGAAGCGCTCATGCTGATGCGCCCCGGCGAAGAGATCGTTGCTTATCTGCCCGCGCCGCTCGGCTACGGCGAAGCGGGCATGGCGCCAGGCATTCCGCCAAACACTGCGCTGCAATTCCGCATTCAATTGCTGGCCTTCGCGGGCCCCGATGGGCGCATCGTCGCCGCGCCCGGCCTGGAGAGACGCTGATGATCCGCCGTGTTTTCCTCGCAGCCGCGCTTGCGCTCTCGGCGTGCGCCTCGGCGCCGTCGCCGGAAGAAAATCTTGCGCGTTCGAACGCGTTCCTCGCGGAGAATGCGCGCGCGGAAGGCGTGCAGACGACGGCGTCCGGGCTGCAATACCGGGTCGTGCGCGCGGCGAGCGACGCCGACGCTATTCGTCCGCGTGCGGAGGATATCGTCTCGGTGCGCTATCGCGGCACGTTCCCGAACGGGCGCGAATTCGATTCCTCGACCGATCCCATTGAGTTTCCGCTGAACCGCGTCATCCGCGGCTGGACGGAGGGTGTGGCGCTCATGCGAGTGGGGGAGGAGTATGACTTCTTCATCCCGCCGGCGCTTGCGTATGGCGAACGCGGCACTGGGGACGGCACGATCCCGCCCAACCAGGCGCTGGTCTTCCGCGTCGAATTGCTGGGCGTGACGCGCGCGCCGTGAGCGAAGCGATCGCGCCGACGCTTTCAGTCCTCGAACGTCTCATCGCGTTCGACACGACGTCGCGCAATTCCAATCTCGCGCTCATCGAGTGGGTGGAGGGTTACCTTCGCGAACGCGGCGTCGCCTCCGAGCGGGTGGCGAACGCGGACGGGAAGAAGGCGAATCTCTTCGCGCTCATCGGCCCTCGCGTCGAAGGCGGCGTCGTGCTTTCCGGGCACACGGATGTCGTGCCAGTGGACGGCCAGCCATGGACGAGCGATCCTTGGGTTGTCACGCAGCGCGGCACGAAACTTTATGGGCGCGGCGTCGCCGACATGAAGAGCTTCGTCGCGCTTTCGCTCGCGCATCTCGATCAAATGATCGCCGCGAACCTCAAGCGCCCGGTCATCTTCGCGTTTTCCTATGACGAAGAAGTCGGTTGTCTCGGCGCGCCCGATCTCATCGCCAGAATCGGCGCACGCGCGCCCGCGCCCGCCGCCGTCATTGTCGGCGAGCCAACGGACATGAAGGTCGTGTCCGCGCACAAGGGGATTTCATCGTTCAAGGTGAGTGTCGAAGGGCGCGAAGCGCATTCGAGCCAGATCGAGCAGGGCGTCTCCGCGATCATGGAAGCGATTCCGCTGATGAACCTCGTCGCGGAGCTCGGACAGGAAGCGCGCCTGCGCGGCAGCGACGATTTTTCACCGCCCGGCGCGACGCTGACGATCGGGCTCATCCAAGGCGGCACCGCGGTCAACATTCTGGCGCGGCGATGCGAATTTTTCTTCGATCTGCGCGCACCATCGTCCGAAGAAGCCGAGCACATCGCCGCGCGTTTTCTCGATGCCGCGCGGCAAACCGATGCGCGGCTCAAGGCGCGTGCGCCGGAAGCGGGCGTCACAGTCACGCGGCGTTCGCATACGCCGCCGCTCGAAGCCGCGCCCGAAAGCGCCGCCGAGGCGCTGGCGCGCGCGTTGACCGGGGATAACGGCGTTCGCACCGCCTCCTACGCCGCCGAAGCGGGGCTCTTTCAGCGCGCGGCGATGCCGGCGGTGCTGTGCGGGCCGGGCTCGATCCTGCAAGCGCACCAGCCGGACGAATGGATCGAGCTTTCTCAGATCGAAGAGGGCGCGGCCTTCATGCGCCGGCTCATCACGCACTTGTCCGCATGAGCGCGAGCGTTTCGCGCGTTGTGCGTTCGCTTGCTTCGCCGCCATAGGCGACGAAACCGTCGATGGCGAAACGTTGCGCGGCGCGGCCGTATCTCAAAGGCGTTTGATCGTCCGTGCGCATGACGCCGCCGCCTGCCGCGACCAGCACGGCGTGCCCGGCCGCAGCGTCCCACTCGGAAATTTCGCCGAAACGCGGATAGAGATCGGCGGCGCCTTCCGCGATCAGACAGAATTTGACGCTTGAGCTCGCGCGCTTCTCTTCGATGGGCGCGATGCGCGCGATAAAGTCGTTGATACGCGGCCCGCCGGAGCGGCGGCTTGCCGTCACACGCCAGGGCGAAGCGCCCGGCGCCACAGCGATCGGCGCCAACGGCGCCCGCTCTTCATTCGCGCGCGCATCCCACAAGCCCTTGAGCGCGCGGCCCGGTTCGCCGGCGTAAAGCGCGCTGCGCTCGGGCGCATAGACGACGCCCATCACCGGCGTTGCGTTCTCCACGAGCGCAATGTTGACGGTGAATTCGCCATTGCCGCCCTCGACGAAATCGCGCGTGCCGTCCAGCGGATCGACGCAGAAGAAGCGCGCGCCGAGATCGGGAATGCGCCCCGCGGCGGCTTCTTCCTCCGCCAACACCGGTACGCCCGGCGCGAGCACAGCGAGACCTTTCAAGATGATCGCCTCGGCGCGTGTGTCGGCGATCGTTACGGGAGAACCGTCCGATTTGGCGATGGCCTCGGGGCCCGCGTCATACACCTCAATGATCGCGCGCCCCGCTTCGATGGCGAGCGCGACTAAATTCTCAAGTGCAGGGCGTTTCCACTCATTCATGCGGCGTGGAGCAATGGGAGAGGCGACCGGCCACGTCAATGGCGCGAAAATTTTTGACCCTGCGGGCGCGCGCCGCTATCAGCGCGCCTCATGTTCCTCGTCACCGGCGCGGCCGGATTCATCGGCTTCCACGTGACGCAGCGGCTCTTGGCCGAGGGGCATGACGTGGCCGGCATCGACAGCGTCAATGCGTATTACGATCCGGCCTTAAAGCGCACGCGGCTCGCGGTTCTCGGGGAAAACAAGCGCTTTCGCTTCCATGAAGCCGATCTGGCGGAAGAAGGCGCGCTGGAAGCCGCGCTTACGCCGGGCGAGGCGACGCACATCATCCACTTGGCGGCGCAGGCGGGGGTGCGGCACTCGCTGACGGCGCCGTTCGATTACGAACACGCCAACGTCAAAGGGCATCTGCGCGTGCTCGAATACGCGCGGCGCGCGGACAGGCTCGAACACCTTGTCTATGCGTCGTCTTCGTCCGTGTACGGAGATCGTAGCGACGGGCCCTTCCGCGAGACGGATCGTTGCGACACCCCTGCTTCGCTCTACGCGGCGACGAAGCGCTCCTGCGAGCTGATGAGCGAGACCTATGCGCGGCTTTTCGGCTTGAAGCAAACGGGCCTGCGGTTCTTCACCGTCTATGGGCCGTATGGCCGGCCCGACATGGCCTATTGGAGCTTCACGCAAAAGGTGCTCGCGGGTGAGACATTGACGCTCTTCGGAAACGGCGAGCTCGCGCGCGATTTCACTTTCATTGGCGATATGGCCCCGGCGGTGGTCAAAGCGGCGATGACGCCGCCCGCGGACGATCCCCCGCACGTCATTGTCAATCTCGGCAATCACCGCCCCCAAACGGTCAACGATCTGGTCGCGGCGGTGGAAAAGGCGACGGGGCTGAAGGCGAAGACGGAATTCGCGCCCCGCAACGCCGTCGAGGTTTCAGCCACCTACGCCGACATCGCGCGCGCGCAGGCCCGGTTCGGGTTTAATCCGCAGACGCGGCTCGAAGACGGGGTCGCGCAATTCGTCTCCTGGTATCGTCAGTACACGAACCATTAGCCGTCATCTTGCCGGCTGGAAGCCGGCGCCCCGCCCTAGGTTAGCCGTTCTGGCGTCATCTCATCTAGCTCGCGCAGCCAAGCATCCGCGTTGCCGTCGCTCGGCGCGCGCCAATCGCCGCGCGGGGAGAGTGCGCCGGCGGGGGAGAGCTTCGGGCCGTTCGGCACGGCGGAGCGCTTGAACTGGCTCAGCGTGAAGAAGCGCTCGAGGAAGACGCGCAGCCATTTGCGGATTTCTTCGTATGAATAGACATCCTTCCAGGCGCTCCAGGCCAGGAAGAGCGTCTTGGAGGGACGGAAGCCCCACCGCATAATCATGTGCAGGTTGAAATCCTGCAGCGCGTAAGGGCCGACCTTGTCCTCCGTGCTCTGCAGCTGACCGTCCGTAGGCGGAACAAGCTCAGGCGAGATTTCGGTTTCAACGATGGCGGTGAGTGTGCGGCTCGTCTCCTCGCCGAAAATGTCTTGCGTGGCGACCCAGCGGATCAAATGCTGGATGAGCGTTTTCGCCGCGCCGGCGTTCACATTGTAATGGCTCATGTGATCGCCGACGCCGTAGGTCGCCCAGCCGAGCGCGAGTTCGGAAAGATCGCCGGTGCCGACGACGAGGCCGTTTTCCTTGTTGGCGAGGCGGAAGAGAAAATCCGTGCGCAAGCCTGCCTGCACATTCTCGTAGGTCACGTCATAGACGGGCTCACCCTGCGCTGCGGGGTGATGCAAGTCTTTGAGCAGCTGCTCAGCCAAGGGAACAATGGAGACCTCGCGCGCATCGACGCCCAAAGCGCGCATCAATTTCCAGGCATTGGACTTGGTGCCTTCGCTCGTCGCGAAGCCGGGCAGGGTGACGCCGATCACGTCGCTGCGAGGGCGCGCGAGCACATCCATGGCACGCGCGGCGACGATCAAGGCTTGCGTCGAATCCAGGCCGCCGGAGACGCCGATGATCGCCTTCCTGGATTTCGTCGCCTCAAGGCGCGTGACAAGGCCTTCGACCTGGATGTTGTAGGCTTCGTAGCAATCCTGGTTGAGCCGCTCCGGCTCATCCGGAACGAACGGAAAGCGCGGAATGGCGCGCCGCAAGGCGAGCGCCTCGCGCGGCGCCTCGAGCGTGAAGGCGATGGTGCGGAATTGCGCGAGGCGCGCTTTCTCGCGCGCGATGGAATCGCGGAAGGTGTTGAGGTGGCGGCGCTCCTGCGCGAGCTTCTCGACGTCCACATCCACAGAGAGATAGCCGGGTTCTTTCGAGAACCGCGCGCTCTCGCCGAGTTTCGTGCCCATCTCGAATGCGACGAGCTGGCCGTCCCAGGCGACGTCGGTGGTGGATTCGCCGTGGCCGGCGGCGGCGTAGAGATAGGCGCTCGTGGTGCGCATGGCGTGCGCTTCGATGAGGATGTCGCGGTCGCGCGCCTTGCCGATGGTGATGTTCGACGCGGAGAGGTTGGCGAGGACGGTCGCGCCGGCGAGCGCGCCCCAGGTCGAAGGCGGCGCGGGCGCCCACATATCCTCGCAGATTTCGGCGTGGACGATGAAATCGGGATGATCGCTTGCGGCGAAGAGCAAGTCAGAGCCGAACGGAACCAATTCTCCGCCTACGGAAATTTCGCGGATCGCGGCGTCGCTGGCGGACGCGAATTGACGGCGCTCATAATATTCGCGGTAGGTCGGCAAGAAGGTCTTGGGCGCGACGCCGAGGATTTTCCCGCGATGAATCGCGACGGCGCAATTGTACGTCGCGCCTCCCGCGCGCAACGGCGCGCCGACAATGAGGAGCGGCATCAATTTTTTTGACTCCTCGCGCAGCAAGGCGAGGGCGGCTTCGGCGGCGTCGAGCACGACCTGGCTCTGAATCAGATCGTCGATCGCGTAGCCGGAGAGCGCGAGTTCGGGGGCCACGAAGAGCGCGGCGCGGTCTTCATCCGCCCGCTTGGCCAGCGCCAGGATGCGGCGGGCGTTCTCGGCTGGGTCCGCCAGGCGCACGAGCGGGGCCGCCGTCGCGGCGCGCACGAAGCCGTGCGCGTAGAGCGATTGGAAGCGCTGGGCGAGGGGCGCGCGGGCCATTTGACTAACCTTATGCTCACCGGGAGCATATGTCTGAAAGATAGGCCGCGCCGCGGGCGCGCGCAAGGCGAAGGGTTAAGCGCGCTCTTTGGCTTTTTCGACGAGCGCGGTGGTGGATTGGCCTTCGGTGAGCTTGGCGCGGACGACGCGCCCGCCGTGCGCCTTCACGACGTCGCCGCCGACGACCTCGTCCTCGGCATAGTCGGCGCCCTTCACCAGCACGTCGGGCCTCAACGCCTCGATAAGCGCAAGGGGCGTGTCTTCCTCAAAGCCCAGCACGAGATCGACGCCCTTCAACGCCGCGATCACCGCCGCGCGCGCCTCGAGCGGCTGCATTGGGCGCGACGGGCCTTTCAAGCGGCGCACCGAGGCATCGGAATTGAGCGCCACGATCAAGCGATCGCACGCTTCCGACGCCTGCGCGATCAGCGACACGTGGCCTGCGTGCAGCAGATCGAAGCAGCCGTTGGTGAACCCTACGATCAAACCTTCCGCGCGCCATTGATCGCGCAGCGCGATGGCGCGGTCGAGCGGGGAGAGCGGCTGCACTTCAGGCAGCGCGGTTTCGCGGCCCTGCATTCTGAGCGCGTCGGCGAGTTCGGCCTGGCTGACGACGGCCGTGCCCAATTTCGCCACGACCACGCCGGCGGCGGCGTTGGCCACGCGCATCGCCTGTTCGAAGGAAAGGCCCGAGGCCAAGCCCAAAGCGATGCCCGCGACGACGGTGTCGCCCGCGCCGGAGACATCGAACACTTCGCGCGCCTCGGCGGGCAGATGGATCGGCGCTTCGCCCGCGCGATAGAGCGACATACCTTTTTCCGAGCGGGTGAGCAGGATCGCCGCGCCGCTTTCATCGATCGCTTTCGCGGCGGCGGCTTCGGCTTCTAAATCCGTTTCGGCGGGCAGGGCGACGGCGGTTTGCAATTCTTTGCGGTTGGGCGTGATGAGCGTCGCGCCGCGATAATCGGCGAGGCGCATGCGCTTGGGATCGACGACGCACATCTTCCCGGCGCGCTTGCAGGCGGCGAAGAGGGCGGCAAGCACGGCGTCGGTCAGCACGCCTTTGCCGTAGTCGGACGCGACGGCGAGATCGCACGCCGCGATTGTTTCCTCGATTTCTTCGATCAAATGCGCTTCGGCGTCGGCGGCGGCGGGCGCGGCGAATTCGCGGTCGACGCGCACGATTTGTTGATGGCCGCCCAAATAGCGCGTCTTGGTCACGGTCGGGCGGTCCCGCACCAATTGAAGCCGCGGCTCGACGCCCTTCTGCTCGTCGATCAGGCGCACCATGTCGGCGGCGGCGGGATCGTCGCCGATCATGCCGATGAGAAGCGCTTTGCCGCCGAGCGCTGCGATGTTGGCCGCGACATTGGCCGCGCCGCCCAAGGCGCGGCGCTCGGACTGGACCAGCAGCACCGGCACCGGCGCTTCATCGGAAATGCGCGATACGCGGCAGACGACGTGATGGTCGATCATCACGTCGCCGACGACGGCGATTTTCGCGCCCTTGAAGCGCTCGATGAGGGGAGAATCCGCCATGGCTGGCGCGGTCTTTAGCGCGGCGGCGCCCGCGCGTCAGTCGCGTTCTTCTTCGGAGAGATGGTTCTCGACGCGGTCGTCGAAGCCGCGGCGGGCCGAATAGAAGGAGAGCGCCATGAGGCCGGCGCCGAGGCCGAGCGAGAGCACTGTGCCGAGCGCCAGCGCGATCCAGCCGTGCATGGTGATTTCGGACGCGTAGCGCTCAAACGCGGGCCAGACGCCGAGAAGCGTCGCAACCAGAATTGCGCCCAGCGCAAGAAGGAGAAGGAGCGCCTTAAAATTCATGAGCGGAGAAGCGATGAAGCTCCTCCGCCCATGTCGGCCCGCTCAAGCCCCAGCGCAAGAGCGAGCTGAGCTATGTGCGGCTTAGCCGCAATAGCTCGGCATTTGAACAGGCTGGCCGGCGCCGCGTTCAACCCAGCGGCCGGCCTCGTTGCGGTAGTGATGGCCGACGCTGATGCGCGCCTCAAAAATCTCGCATGCGACGGCGGCCGCCATATCCTGAACGGAGACGTTGCGCGCCTGCGCGCGCTGCGTATAGGCCGCGCGGCGGCGGATGTTCACCTGATCTACGCGGGCGCGCACATCGGCGGGCACGTTGGCGCCCGGCACCAGGCCGACATAGCCGTCAGCCTGTTCACCGACGAGGCCCTGAGCCTTTGCCGCATCGAGCGCGCCGTCTGCTTGCGCCGTCGCGGGCTGCGCCATGAGAAGGCCGCCGGCGATGAGCGCGGCGCCGATGCCCAGGCGGAGAGCGGTGTTGATGGAAGCCATGGCGCGGTCCTTAAGCCATTAAACGGTGGTCATACTCGGCGGGAAGGGCTGAATCGTGACTGAGCAGCGCCTTCAGAAGAGATCCGGGTTGTTTTGAAGCAAATCCTGCGCATCGCCCTCCAGGCGCACGACCACTTCCTGGCGGATGGTGACGTTGAGATTGATCTCGATGGGGCGGTCGGGCGTGGCGTTGACGTTGACGCACGCGCCGAGCGCGAGGTTGGCGCCCAGAAGGGCCGTCAGCAGGGCGTGGCGCATCCTCGTTTCTCCAAAAGCGGCCCGTTATCCAGGCGGGAGCGCGTCGGGGTCAATGGGCTCGGGCTGTGGGGGCGCCATGTCGGGCGGCAAATCGACCGGCTGGGCGCGGTTGATGATGGTGGTGGCGTCGGCCAGGCCCGCGGCAGTTTCGGCGAGGCGGCGGAAGGGCGCTGTCACGCGCACATTGAAGCGGAAGGGGATGTCCGATCCGCCGAAGGTTGGCACGCCGCCGGGCGTCACCGCGCCCATGTTGAGAGCGGCGTCGTTGCGGCCGGAGAAGACGATGGTGGTGATGACATCGCCCCCCAGATCGCCATTCAACACGAGAGCGAGATTGTCATAATGAAAGCGCGTCAGCGCATCGAAGGCGAGCCCCGCGACGCCCTCCGCGTTGCGGCCCGCATCGCCGGTGTAAGCGATCGTGCCGCCGCCCGGGGCGGTGGCGAGCGAGCCGTTTTCGATCAAGGCGGTCGTGGACGTGAGCAGCAGCGGGAACGTGCCTTCGACGCGGCCCGTGGCGGTGAGATCGGGCACGTTCAAGCGCTCGAGGAATTGATGCACGTCCACATCGCTCATCGTCAGGATAAAGCGCGTCTCCTCGGCGCCCAAGGTGAGGGTCGTGGGGCGCACGTCGAGTGCGCCGCCGGCGAAGGGCCAGTGCGCGCCTTCAAGCGAGACACGCCCGTCCGACAGGAGCTGGAACGTGATCGTTCCATTCGTCACCTCGATGCCGGGGTTGAGGCGCGCGACATGCAACACCTGGCCCGGCGGGGTGGAGAGGGTGAAAAGATCGTCGAACACGATCTCGCCGGTCAGCCCTTCGATCAAAGGCAGCGTCGCCGATGAGAGGGAGAGATCGGTGATCGCGACGCGGGCGCGCGCCGTCATGGCCGCGGGCGTCCAGGCGACGTCGATATCGGCCTCGAGCGGTCCGCGCACGTTTTCGGCGACGCCGCGGGACAATTCGGAAATCATGTAGGGCTGCAAACGCGGATGGAAATTGAGATCGCGGATGCGCACCTGCGCCTGGCCGGCCGCGCTCTCCAATTCGTGCGTGGCTTCAAAGACGCCGAGTTGGCGGCGGCCTGCTTCGAGCAACACGTCGCCGTGCGCCGTCAGGCGCCCGCCGAGGAGGTCGCCCGTCACGTTCTCGACGAGCAGCGGTTCGAAGGCGCGGATATGGTCGTCGCCGGCATCCGGCGGGGCGCGCTCGGTCAGGCGCATGCGGCCGTCCGCGACATGGAGGAGGGCGTCATTGCCCCGCGGCGCCGCCGTCCAGCGCATGGCGATGCCGCGCATGTTCGCGGCGATGGCGGGATCGGCGATGTCGCCGTTTTCAAACACGCCTTCGGCGCTCCACGTTCCGTTGGCGGCGACGCTGCGGGCGGTCAAACGCGCACCGTTGATCGCGATCATGCGGCCCGGCGCCATCAGCACGTTCATGCGTGGGCTCGTCGCGACCACGTCGAGAATGGTGGCGCTCGCCGTTCCGGAGAAGCGCCCGGCGATGCGCTCGGCCGCTATGGTGGTGCGTTGCGCCGCATTGCCTTCGAGATGGCCGCCAAGCGAGAGCCTTGCGAGATTGAAGCCGCCGCTCACGCGGTTCTGTGCGTCGATGGCGAAGAAGGATTCGCCCTCGGGGCAAAGCGAAAGCGCGCCGTTCGACAAATTGAGCCCTGGCAGCGTCAGGCCCGCAAAACGCGCCGGGATGCAGCCGCGATCCTGCGAAGCGACGCGCACGCCGTCGCCCCAGGCCACGTTCAAATCGAGCGGCGCGGAGAGATCGCGCACGCTGCCCGCGCCAGCGGGGCCGGAGAGCGTCACGGGGCCAATGAGCCGCAGATTGCCGCGCGCGCCTTCGAAAGAGAGCGAGGCGCGCGCTTCCGGCGCCGCGAGGCGCGCGTTCAATGCGCGCCAATCGGAGATCACCAATGCACCTTCGGCGATAATCGGCTCGCGTCCGCCGCCGCGAATCTGATCGATCGTCCAGCTCGCATCGGGCAGGCCGCCGCCGGAAAGCTCTACGCGCGCGGCGCCGGCCATTTGCCCCGTGCCGACATTCCAGAAGAAGGCCGGGCCGTTGACGTTGCGCGGCGCCAAGCGCACGCGCGCGCCCGATGCGCCCCGCGCCTCCAGCGTTTCGTTGAGCGCGAGCGAGGAGACGTTCTCCCGGAGCGCATAGATGAAGGGCGCGCGGAAGCGGAAATCGGCGAGACCGGCGAGCGCGGCGTTGCGTGCGCCAGTGAAGAGGGGGCCGAGCGGCAAACCGCCCAATTCCGGCCAGGCACGGCGCAGGCCCTCGCGGCCGCCCGGCGTCATCGAGGCGTGTTGCGATTGAAGCACGCCGGTTAGATCCGCGTCGATGGTTTCGCCGAGGCGCAAGCGCGCTTGGCCTTGGCCTTGCACATTCGCCGCGCGCCAGTCGCGCGTCGAGGCCTGGTCGCTCGTCAGCGTCCAATTGCCTTGGCCGCGCTCGGCGTTCCCGGTGAGCGAGGCCTCCAGGCGTGCGGCTTCGATGCGCGCATCGCCCACCGCAAGCGCATCCGCGCCAGCGCGGGCGGCGCCGGTCCATTCATTGAAGGCGATGGATGTGGATTGGAGCGCGCCGGAGAGGCGCGCGGCTCCCGTCAGCGCCTCCATCGTCACGCCCGCGGCGGTCAGTTCCTCCGCGCGCCAATTCGCGGTGAGAGACGCGCGCGTCAGATCGCTCGGCGCGTCGAGACGCGCGGCGGCGGCCAAGTTTTCGCCCGACGCGCCGTTGCGCGAAAACGCGGCGGCAGTGAAGGTGAGATCGGCGCGCACGCCCTCGGCGGTCGAGCGCGCGGTCACGTTCAAATTGGCGCCGCGGATAAAGTCATCGCCGGCTTGGCGCGCGGCGTTCTCGACGACGAGACTGCCGACGAAGTTTTCGCGCAGACGGCCTTCGGTGGTGAACGTCGCCGGCAGCGCGCCGAACGGCGTTTGCACCAATGCCTCGCCGCCGATCACCTCGACGCGCCAGCGGGGCAGGGCGCCGCGACGTCCCGGCGGGCCTTGGGTGAAGCTGTCGAGCGAGCCCAGCGAGAACCCCGCTTCGCTCACGCGCGCGCGCAAGCGCGGCTCGATCAGCCGGATCACATCGATGCCCGGGAAAATCCCGTTCCAGCCGAACAGCACTTCTGCGCGGTTGGCCATGGCGTCGGGGACGTTGGCTGGGCCCAAGCGCAGGCCGGAAATCGCCGCGCCGCCAAAATCCAAGCGCTCGATCTCAAAATCGCTGTCGATCCCGCCAGCCGCGAGTTGGGAGCGGATAAGCCCCCCGGCGATCGGCACACGGTAGGTCCAGCCGGTCGCGCCCATCGCGGCGAAGACGCCCAGCCCCAGCACACTCCAAACCACCGCGCCCCTCCGGCGCGGGCGCGCGCGCGGGGGCTCATCGGCCTCCGGCGGCGGGTGCGCGGGGTGGGCGCCTTCGTCCATGGTTTGCGACTATGCCTGCCCTTGACTTGGAATTAAGCGGCTTGACCTATGGTCCCAGGCCAAGCGCCCACGGCGCGGGTTTCGCACGGTGTAGCGTTAAAAGGCGTCCGCTCCGCTAACGGGGGGCGCCATCCGGAGATAAGATGGCGGCGCAGACCGCCAAGCGCCGGGTTTCATTGGGTTAAGCTGGGTTGGGGTCCGAAGGGACGATGTATCGAGGGCCGGAACACGCATCCTCCGCTCACGCGGAGGCGCTGCCCCGTCTGGGGCCGGTCGCGCTGCCGCGCCGGCTGACGACGGCCCTCGCGGCTGGCGCGCTCGCCGCTTCGCTCGCGGTCGGGGGCTTCTGGGCCTGGAATGCCGGGCTCTTCGGCGGGCGGATGAATGCGGCGGAAGCGGCCGAGATCGCGGCCGAGCGACTCCAGCAAGAAGTCCGCATCGAGCACCAGGCCTTCACCGCGGCCTATCTTGGGCAGGCGGCGCAGGAAGTCCGGCTTGGCAGCGGCGATACGCTGGCGCGCATCCTCACCTCCGCGGGCGCCACGCCGGCTGACGCGGCCGCGGCGATGCAATCGATGGCCGGCGTGTTCGATCCGCGCCGCATCCGCCCCGGCGTGCCGATCAACGTCTATTTCCAGGAAGGCGACGAGGGGCCCGCACGGCTCTCCGGGCTCGCCTTCCGCTCCGAGCCCGGGATGACGATCACCGTCAACCGGCTCATCTCCGGTGGATTCAATGCGCGCCAGGTGGCGATGCCGCTTACCTATGAGCGCACGCGCATCCGCGCGAGCGTCGATTCAAGCTTGCACGACGCGGCCGTCTCGCGCGGCGCAACGCCCGGCGTCATCGCGCAGATGGCGGACGTGTTTGCGTTCGACGTCGACTTCCAGCGCGATGTGCGCCCGGGCGATCCGTTCGAACTCGTGTTCGATCGCTATTACGACGACGAGGGCGTGACGGTGCGCACGGGCGAGCTGCTCTACGTTTCGCTCACCACGCGGGGCAATGAGCGCGCGTTCTACCGCTTCCAGGCGCCGGGGGACCGCACGCCGCAATGGTACAATCCCGACGGCGAAAGCGCGCGTCGCTTCCTGATGATGACGCCGATCAACGGCGCGCGGCTCTCCTCGCGCTTCGGCATGCGCCGCCATCCGATCCAGGGTTACAACCGCATGCACCGCGGCACTGATTTCGCCGCGCCAGCGGGCACGCCGATCATGGCGGCGGGGGACGGCGTCATCCAGCGCGCGGGGCGCTTTGGGGGCTACGGCAATTACATCCGCATCCGCCATTCCTCGCGCTACGATACGGCTTATGGGCACATGAGCCGCTTCGCTTCCGGCATGCGCGCGGGTGCGCGCGTGCGCCAAGGGCAGATCATCGGCTATGTCGGCTCAACGGGCGCATCGACCGGCCCGCACTTGCACTACGAAGTCTTCCAGAACGGCCGGCAGATCAACCCGATGACGATGCGCGTCGAAACCGGGCGCAATCTCGCCGGGCGTGATCTGGAGCTCTTCGAAGCGGAGCGCGCGCGCATCGATCTCCTGCGGCTGCGGCGCGATCAGCAGGCGGTGACGGCCGAGCAAGCCGCAGCGCAAGCGCAACCGGCCGCCGCGCCCGGCGCGACGCAAGGCGGGCTTAGACGCTAGGTCCGTTCAGTTGAAGACTTAAGCCGCGCTCGAAACGCCCGGCGCGATCGCGCCCGCCGGCTCTTGCGGGTCGCGCAGGACGTAACCGCGGCCCCAGACGGTTTCGATGTGGTGTTCGCCGCCCGTGGCGGCCGCGAGCTTCTTGCGGAGCTTGCAGATGAACACGTCGATGATTTTCAGTTCCGGCTCGTCCATGCCGCCATAGAGATGGTTCAAGAACATCTCCTTGGTCAGCGTCGTGCCTTTGCGGAGCGAGAGCAGCTCCAGCATCTGGTATTCCTTGCCCGTCAGGTGAACGCGCTGATTGTTCACTTCGACGGTCTTGGCGTCCAAGTTGACGGCGATGTCGCCGGTGCGGATGAGGGCGTGGGCGTGGCCCTTGGAGCGCCGCACGATCGCATTGATGCGCGCGACCAATTCCTCCTTGTTGAACGGCTTGGTCATGTAATCGTCGGCGCCGCCGCCGAGGCCCTTCACCTTGGTTTCGATGTGGGCGTCGGAGGAAAGGATGAGGATGGGCGTATTCACACGCGCCACGCGCAGCTGCTTCAACACGTCAAACCCGTTCATGTCGGGCAGCGTCAGATCCAGCAGGATGATGTCGTAATCATAGAGCTTGCCGAGATCGATGCCTTCCTCGCCCAGATCGGTCGAGTAGATGTTCAAGCCCTCGGACTTGAGCATCAGTTCGATGCTCTGCGCCGTCGCGCTGTCATCCTCGATCAGAAGAACCCGCATCGCGCCCTCTCAAAACGTTGCGCCTAAGAAGGCGCAGCCCCCCGGCCAGTGTGAATAACTCAGGAATCACTCTTAACGACGAGCGTTAACAAACCCCGAATCACTCAAGCCCGAAGGAAATGAATCTTGTTCGCTTTTTCGCGCAAGAGTCCGCCGCGCACACCTCCAGCTTCTCTGCAGCTTGGTTTGATTCCGAACGCGAAATGAGCCCGCGCTAAGGCTTCATTCACCATACTCACCGAGTTTCCACCGGAAGAAATTTCCTGTGAACGCGCAGCGCACAAGCCTCGCCCGCATCGCCGCCGACATCGACGCGCTGGAGCCCCGGCGCTTCGAGGGGCGCGTGACGGGATTGAACGGCCTCGTGATCGAGACGAGCGGGCCAGCCGAAGCGCTTGTCGTCGGCGCGCGCGTCGCGATCGAAGGGCATAAGCCCACGCGCGGCGAGATCGTCGGCTTCAAGGGCGAGCGCGCGCTCGTGCTGCCGTTCGACGCCGCGGATTCCATCCGGCCCGGCGCGCGCGTTTCGCTTGAAGGCCAAGCGCCGATGGTGCGTCCCTCCCGCTCATGGCTTGGGCGCGTGGTCGATGCGTTCGGCGCGCCGGTCGATGGGCTGGGACCGCTGCCGCAAGGAACGAAGCCGCGCCCCGTGCGCGCTGCGCCCCCGCCCGCGCATGCGCGCGCGCGTGTCGGCGCTCGGCTCGATATGGGCGTCAAAGCGCTCAATCTGTTCGCCGCGATTTGCCGCGGGCAGCGCATGGGGCTTTTCGCTGGCTCGGGCGTCGGCAAATCGATTCTGCTGTCGATGCTGGCGCGCAACGCGGCCGCCGATGTCGTCGTGATCGGGCTCATCGGCGAGCGCGGGCGCGAAGTGCGCGAATTCATCGATGAGACGCTCGGCGAAGAGGGGCTGGCGCGCAGCGTCGTCGTGGTCGCGACGAGCGATGAACCCGCGGCGCGCCGGCGGCTTGCGCCCAAGCTCGCGTGCGCGATCGCGGAGCATTTCCGCGACGAGGGCCTCGACGTTCTGCTGCTGCTCGATTCGGTCACGCGCTTCGCGATGGCGCAGCGGGAGATCGGTTTGGCCGCGGGCGAGCCGCCGACGACCAAGGGCTACACGCCTTCCGTGTTCGCGGAACTGCCGAAGCTGCTCGAACGTGCGGGGCCGGGCGTCGAAACCGCGCGCGGAAAGGCAGGCTCCATCACCGGGCTCTTCACCGTGCTGGTGGACGGAGACGATCACAACGAACCCATCGCGGACGCGGTGCGCGGGATCCTCGACGGGCATATCGTGCTCGAGCGTGCGATCGCGGAGCGCGGGCGTTATCCGGCGGTCAATGTCTTGAAATCGATCTCGCGGCTCATGCCGATGTGCCACACCGATCATGAGAACGCGCTGGTCGCGCGCGCGCGGGCGCTGCTCTCGGTTTATGCGGAGATGGAGGAGTTGATCCGCATCGGCGCCTACAAGGACGGCGCGGATGCTGAGATCGATGAAGCGATCCGGCGTCGGCAGGCGCTGGAGAATGTGCTGCGGCAAGACCGGCGCGAGCGCGCGGATTTCGCCGAAGGCTTTGCCGCGCTTGAAGCGGCGCTCAGCGCATGAAAGCGCTCAAGACGCTCATCCGGCTCGCGAAAGAAGAGGTGGAGATTGTGCGCCGCGCGCTTGCCGATGCCGAGGGCGCGCATCAGCGCGCGTTGCAGCGGATCGCCGCGCTCAGCACCGATATTCAGCGCGAGCAGGAGGAAGCGCTCAAGGCGATGAGCGCGTGGAGCACCTATGGCGGCTATGCCGCCGCGCGCGCGCAGGATCGCCGTCTGCTCAACGACGAGGAACGCGCAACGGCCGACCACGCGCTCGTGCTGCGCGCGCGCCTGGCGGAGGCGCATGTCGAATTGAAGAAGCTGGAAAAGCTCGCGGAGCTCAGGGCCGCGCGTGAAGCGGAAGGCGAGCGCAAACGCGAGCAGGATGCGCTCGATGAAGCGGCCGTGCTGCGCGCGGGGCGGAAGCGGGACTAATTCTCTCAAAAGAGAAGGGCGTGGGCCGAGAGCCGGCGACCCACGCCCTTCCGGGAGACCGCAAGGTCGGGAGGTGTTAGGCGACGATGCGGGCGGCTTGGTTCACGATCGGCGCGGCGACGAGCGCGAAAGCGAACGTGGCGGCGATCAGAGAATAAAAGCGGGTCATGGCGGGCTCCGAAACCTGGGTTGGCGGGATCAAGCGGCGATCAGGCGACGATCAGCGCGGCTTGGTTGAGGACGGGATAGGCGACCGCTGCGAAGGCGAGGGCGGCGATTGCGAGGGAGAGAAGGCGGGTCATCGGTTTGGCTCCTGGTTGTTCGTCATCGCGTCGTTGCGATGAGTGGAAGGTAGGAGCTTCCCGCGCCGGGCGATGTGACGATGGTCACGGGGCGCGCGGGGGTGATTTTTAGTTCAAGTCCCGGCGCAGGACGGCGTACTTGAGCCGCTGAAAGTCCGCACGCAATTCCTGAACGGGATGGCTGCGCGCGCGGCATACCTTCTCGAAGCCGAGGTCGAGGAGTTCTCTGTACCGTGAGGCGCCCTCGAACGCCCAGCAAACGATCGTTGAGCAGCTGAGATCGCGCGCGCGGCGCACACGCTGCACATCCATGATCTTTGGAATGCCCCGCTTGCGAAAGCGAATGTCGCAGCATAGGCGCGTGATGGCCGCGATTGGCCAAGTCACATCGCTCAACGGCAGATCCTCAAAGACCTCTCTGTCGGGAATTTCGCCCGGCCCTTCGGCGACGCTCAAGCGCGCCGCGGCGACAATCGCGCCGCGATTTCGGCATCGCGCAATCCAGTGAATCGCATTGTCGTCGAAGCGATCCACCAGCGGCTCGGTGCGATCGCCAAACACGCCGGAGCGGCTTCTCCACGCACGCAATCGAAGCTCGCCGATCTCCTGAACCAGCTGCGTGGTGGGCAAGACTTCTTGCACCGTGAACTCGCCCATCCCGCGCTCCCCAGCCGGACACTGTTGAGGAGAGTAGCTTCGCGCGGCGCGCAATGTCCAATGGCCGCGGTTGGCGCCGCCAGATCGTGCAATCGCGTAACGTGATCAACGCTGCGCATTCGGAGCGTGTCATGGATCAAGTCACCGGCGGCTGTCTCTGCGGCGATGTCCGCATCGTTGCGGCGGGGCGGCCGCACCGCGTCGGGCTTTGCCATTGCCTCAATTGCCGCAAGCATCACGGCGCGCTCTTCTTCGCGGCGGCGATCTTTCCGCAGGAGGCGGTGACGATCGAGGGCGAGACCCGCGCCTATGCCGGGCGCCATTTCTGCCCGCGCTGCGGCTCGTCCGTGTTCGCGGCGAGCGGGGACGAGATCGAGGTGCATCTGGGCTCGCTCGATGCGCCGGATCAGTTCGTCCCGACCTACGAAAATTGGACGATCCGGCGCGAAGCCTGGCTGCCGCGCTTTTCGTTGAAGCATCGTTACGAACGCGACCGCCCTAGCGCCGGGCGGCGCGAGGATTAGACAAGCGTCGCTGAACGCTGAACGATTGACTTTCTCTTCACTTGGGCGTTTGTCGGCCCAAAGAGGAGGCGGCCATGGGCGAGAAGGTTCTGGTGACGGGCGGATCGGGCTTCATCGGCGCCCACACGATCGCGCAGTTGCTGAGTTCGGGGCGGACGGTGCGCACGACGGTGCGTTCGCTTTCGCGCGAAGCGGAGGTCCGCCAAATGGTCTCGCGCGCGGGCGCGGCCGACACGAGCGCGCTTTCGTTCGTCGCCGCGGACCTGATGAGCGACGCGGGCTGGGCCGAGGCCTGCGCCGGCATAGATTACGTCCTCCACATCGCGTCGCCGTTTCCGCCCGCCGCGCCGAAAGATGAAAACGAAGTCGTCCAGCCCGCGGTTCAAGGCACGCTCCGGGTTCTGCGCGCGGCGCGTGATGCGGGCGTGAAGCGCGTCGTCGTCACCTCCTCCTTCGCCGCGATCGGCTACGGGCAGAAGAACCAGAATGTTCCGTTCACGGAGGAAGACTGGACCGATCCGAACGGCGATGACGTGCGCGCCTATGTGAAATCGAAAACGCTCGCGGAGCGCGCGGGCTGGGATTTCATCGCGAAGGAAGGCGCCCAGCTTGAAATGAGCGTCGTCAATCCGGTGGGCGTTTTCGGGCCGGTGCTCGGGCCGGACTATTCGACGTCGATCCTCTTGGTGCAGCGCTTGATGGATGCGGCGATGCCGGGCTGCCCCAGGCTCTATTTCGGCATCGTCGATGCGCGCGACGTGGCGGACCTGCACATCCGCTGCATGACCGACCCCAAAGCGAAGGGCGAACGCTTCCTCGCTGTCGCGGGCGATTTCCTTTCGATTCAGGACATCGCGAAGATATTGAAAGCGCGGATGGGCGCGGCGGCGCGGCGCGTGCCGACGATGCAGATCCCGGATTTCCTGGTGCGCATGAGCGCGGCGCGCGATCCGGCGGTGGCGCAAATCGTGCCGGAGCTCGGCAAGCGCAAGAACGCGAGCGGGGAGAAAGCGCGGCGCGTGCTCGGCTGGAACCCGCGCTCGAATGAAGAGGCGATCGTGGCGACGGCGGAGAGCATGGTCGCGCTCGGGCTTTTGAAGGATTCCAAGCAAGCGGCGTGAGGTTCGTCGCGCGGCGCTTGCGGAATTTTCTCCCCCGCTGTCGAAATAGAGCCTGCTCGCGCGTCAAAGGTGCGAGGAGGACCAATCGATGAAATACATGATCCTGATCTATGGCGCTGAATCCGATTGGGCCGCGCAATCGCCAGAGGACATGGCCAAGGGCATGGAGGCCTACATGGCCTATTCCGACGCGCTGCGGAAAGCCGGCAAGTACGTCTCGGGCCACGAGCTCAACACCGTCTCGACCGCGAAGAAAATCGCGGTGCGCAACGGAGCGGCGAACGTGACGGATGGTCCGTATGCGGACACTAAGGAGCAGCTCGGCGGCTATTATCTGATCGAGGCCGCGGATGAAGC
The DNA here is from genome assembly GCA_050246475.1 of Hyphomonadaceae bacterium. GTDB lineage: Bacteria > Pseudomonadota > Alphaproteobacteria > Caulobacterales > Aquidulcibacteraceae > CADEEL01. The sequence continues at coordinate 361,124 of JBFWVZ010000001.1, forward strand.
GGACGCGATCTCCTGGGCGGCGCGCTGCCCGGGCGCGTCGCACGGGCTGGTGGAGCTGCGCCCCTGCATTGAGCACTGAATCCAGGATCGCCGAGCGCGTTGCTCGGGAAAGCTATGGGCGCTTGCTCGCGCAGCTTGCCCATCGCACACGCGATCTCCCGCAAGCGGAAGATGCTTTGGCCGAGGCGTTCGCCGCGGCGCTCTCGGCGTGGCCGCGCACCGGCGCGCCGGACAATCCCGAAGCCTGGCTCTTTCAGGCGGCGAAGCGGAAGCTCATCGACTTTTCCCGCCGCGCGGCGACGGCGAAGAGCGGCGAAGCTGAACTCGCGCGCGCGGCGGAGGAATTGGAAGCGGCGATGGCAGAGCGCGCTCTGCCGGATCGGCGCCTCGGTCTGCTCTTCGCGTGCGCGCATCCCGCGATCGACGAAGCGGCGCGCACGCCGCTCATGCTGCAAGCGGTGCTCGGCTTTTCCGCCGAGCGGATCGCGGCGGCCTATCTCGCCGCGCCGGCGGCGATGAGCCAGCGGCTGGTGCGCGCGAAGAGGAAGATCAAGGAGGCGGGTCTTGCCTTCGATGTTCCGGGTGCGGAGGAATGGCCCGCGCGGCTGGAGAGCGTGCTCGGCGCCGTCTATGCCGCCTACAGCGAAGGTTGGAGCGACGCGGAGGGGAGCGATCCGGTGCGGCGCGATCTCGCTGAAGAGGCGCTCTGGCTTGCGCGCGTGCTCGCGGCGCAATTGCCGGATGAGGCGGAGGCGAAGGCGCTCGTGGCGTTCATGCTGATGCTTGAAGCGCGCCGGCCGGCGCGGCGTTCGCGCGAGGGCGCGTTCGTGCCGCTCGACGCGCAGGACGTGCGGCTCTGGCGCCAGGAGATGATCGCGGAGGCTGTTGCGCTGATGGCGTCACTCGCGCCGTTCGCCGTGGATGCAGGGCGGATTCAGTTGGAGGCCGCGATCCAGCACGCGCATCTGGCGCGGTGGTTCTCGCTGCCCGTCGCCTGGGAGACGATCGCGGGGCTTTATGGGAGGCTCGCCTCGCTGACGGGCTCGCCGGTCGCGGCGCTCAACGCGCTGGCGGCGCGGGCGCGCATCGAGGCGCCCGGCGAATTGATCGATGCTTTGCGCACGCTGGTGCGCGAAGCGCCGATGCTGCAATCCTATCAGCCGCGCTGGGCGCTCGAAGCGGATCTTTGCGCGAAAGCGGGGCGGATCGCGGCGGCGCGCGCGGCATACGATGAAGCGATCGCGCGTGAACGCGACGGCGCGATCATCGCGTTCCTGAACGCCAAGCGCGCGGCGCTCTAGCGGATGCCGGCCGCTTCAAGCTCGGCGCGCGCGGCGGCGAAAGCGCGCTGGAAATCGGGATCGGCATGGAGGCGCGCGATCGCGCCGGCGGCGACGAGGCGGCCTCCATCGACGTCGCTCGGATAATGCACGCCGCAGACGACGCGGCTCCAGCCGAAATCGCGGCCGCGTTCGATCAGCGCGTCGGCATGCGAGGGCGCAAGCTCGGCGAGCACAAGCGCCCAGCTGAAGCCCAATGCCGCGTGACCGGAGGGATAGGAGAAGCTCGCGCGCAGCGCGGGGTCGTCATCGATGCAGATGGCGATGGTTGCGTCGGTCACGTAGGGGCGCGCGCGGCGATAGAGATTCTTCGCGGGATCGACGGCGTAGCCGGCGGCGCGGCCGACGCGCGTGAGGAGCGCGGTGGTTGCCGGCAATGCGGCCACGTTGAAATTCACGCCGAGCACGGAATCGAACGCGGCGTAGGGATCGATCGCATTATCCTCGCGGGCTTGCGTGCGGCGCGCGTCGCTCCAGGGCCCGCGCACGATGGCGCGTTCGGCCAGTTCAAGCGCGCCTTCGGCTTCGGGCGGCGGCGGGACGAAGATGCGCGCATCGACCTGGACGGCGGGATTGGCGCCTTCGATCGTTCGCGTTGCGGGAGCGCTTGGCGCGGGCGCGGTCGCGGCGGGCGTGGCGCACGCGGCGAGCGCGAAAGCGAGCGCGACGAGCGCGGAGTTGAGCTTGAGCATGACGTCCCCTAACTGACGGGCTCAGTCTAGCGCATGAGCATTTTGAATGGCCATCACGATCACCGCGTTCGAGCGTTCGTTTGACGAGGGACGAGGGCTGGCGCGGGACATGCCCGTGCGGTGGGCGCTGGAGGAAGTGGGGCAGACCTATCAGGTGCGCCTCGTACCGTGGGAGAGGTTCAAGGAAGAGACGCATCTCGCACGCAATCCGTTTGGGCAGATCCCGACATACGAGGAAGGCGATCTCGTTCTCTTCGAATCGGGCGCGATCGTGCTGCACATCGCGGACCGCTTTCCCGGTTTGCTTCCCGCTGATGCCGACGCGCGGGCGCGCGCGATCATGTGGATGTTCGCCGCGCTCTCGACGGTGGAGCCGCCAATCGTGGATCGCGAGGTCGTCGAATATTTCGAGGCGGGCAAGAGCTGGCAGGGTGAGCGATTCGCGATGGCCGATCAGCGCATCCGTGCGCGGCTTGGGCAGCTCTCCGCGCGCTTGGGCGCGCGCGAATGGCTCGACGGCGCGTTCAGCGCGGCGGACATTCTGATGGTTCAGGTGCTGCGGCGTTTGGAGGACACGCGCCTCGTTGAAGAGTTTCCGAACCTCGCGGCTTACGTCGCGCGCGCGAAAGAGCGGCCGGCCTACAAGCGCGCGTTCGCGGCGCAGAAGGCGGTTTGGGAAGCGAACAAGGGATAGACATGGCGAAATTCGTTTATGGAATGAACATGTCGCTCGACGGCTATGTCGATCACGACAAGTTCGCGCCCGAGCCCGCGCTCTTTGCCTATTTCATCGAACAGACGCGCAAGACGCGCGGCAGCCTCTATGGGCGCGGGCTCTATGAGCTGATGCGCTATTGGGATGGGGACGAATGGGATCAGGACGATCAATCGGACATCGCGGCGCTGCGCGATTTCGCGGCGGCGTGGCGGGCGATGCCGAAATGGGTGGTGTCAAAGTCGCTGAAGCAGGTTGGGCCGAACGCGACTTTGATTGGCGCGGATTTCGAAACGGCGATCCGCAAACTGAAGGCCGAAGTGGACGGCGAAATCGAAGTTGGCGGGCCGAAGCTCGCGGCGAGTTTGGCCAAGCTCGGCCTGATCGACGAGTATCACGTCTTTCTGCACCCGGTCGTGCTGGGGCACGGCGCGCCATTCTTCGCTGGCGTGACGCCGAAGCTGCGGCTGACGGGGAGCGAGCGCATTGGCGAGAACGCGCTAAAGCTGACGTACGTGCCGGGCTAGACGGAAATCGCTCGACGCTTATTCGTATCCCGCGAATGGACCCAAGATTGCTTCCCTGGTCTCCAACTGGGCAACCACGGACTCCTGGCGTGGGAAGTGCTCAACGAACTCCGGCCAGGTTTCGGCTACGTGCTTATCCCAATCAGCGACGGCCACGGCACCACCCTTTGGGTCCATGTCCTCAACGATGTATCCCATTGTCCGGAATTTGCTCACCGCCCGTTCGGCGGCGATCGTCGGAGTTTCACCGAGAGAATAGGCGGCAACGAATGCGCCCACCATAGGCGGCGGGATTTGCGTCAGGCCGCTCGTCACCTTGAACCGAAAAAAGTAGATCACTTTGGCGATAGTCATTGAGCTGATATAATACAGCGATGACAATCCCGGAGCGCGAAATCCGTGCCATGTTTGGGCCCGAGACAATCCGCGTTTATCAGGCCTTTTCTAACCAGATCGGTGACAGTGCGCTCCGAGCGCAGACTTTTGTTTCGCCGCCCTTCAGCATGTCTAGAATGACTTGGATCAAGCCGTCATTCCTATGGATGATGTATCGATCTGGATGGGGGAGGAAGGACGAAGGCCAGAGACGCATCTTGGCAATCGATATTCGTCATGAAGGATTGGAATGGGCCTTGGCCAACGCCTGCCCAAGCCATCCTGATGATGGCATGAGTCATGATGACTGGAAGGCGCGCCTCGAAAGATCACCCGTCCGCGTGCAATGGGATCCGGAGCGAGACCTTCTTCACAACCCGCTACCTCATCGTTCCATCCAAATTGGACTGAGTGGCGAAGCCGTCGAACGATACGTCTGCGAATGGATCGTCCGAATAACTGATCTCACAGGGTTCGCCGAGTTCGTGCACGACATGGTTCTTGAGGGCAATTTGGACAAAGCTCGCGCCTATTTGCCAAGAGAGCGTCCGTATGTCGTCGGCATGAATCGGCACCGCTATCTCGACGCCGAGCGAAGGCGGCTATTGAACACGGATCATGAAGAACACGAAGAAATTCTCAGACTGGTCCAAGACTATCCCGAGAACGACAGCGTCCCATTTCTCCGTGGCGCGATAGAGCTGAAGCCGCAGCTCGGGTACTTAAAATATGATGACTACGGTGCGTTCTATAAGAAGTGCCTATGGGCTCTGCAGGACATCGGCACGTCGGACGCGTTGGCCCTGATAAGCGAATGTGCGAAGTCGGACGACGAAGCGCTTCACGCTCAAGCAGAATACCGGCTTAAACGCATCGCCGATGGGGGACGCGGAGGCACGCAGTTCCCGAAGCAAAACTAAAGGCCGCTCCCAAAGGAGCGGCCTTCGTGTTCCTGCCTAGCGTAGTCGCTTACTTAAACAGCTTCGCCCAATTGCGCGCTTCGCGTTTTTTCCAGCCACTACGGTGATACGCGTCGCTTACGATGATCGGCGCGACGCTCGTCGCTTCCGCGAACACCATTTGCTCATGCACCGTGCTTACCTTGCCCCAGCTTGCGGCTTCTTGGAGCGTTGAGGAGGAGCAGGCGCCGTCGCGGACATCCGCCACAGTGATCTGCACGGCGTATTTGTGCACTTCCACATCGTCGTGGCCGAGGATCTCCGCACACACGACGGTGTCTTGCGCGAAATTCTTCGGCACGCCGCCGCCGACCATGAACAAAGCGGTGGTGCCGGCGGCGAGCTTGATCTCGGTGAGTTCGCGGAAATCGCCGGCGCTGTCGATTGTCACGTAGGGCTTCTTCGCTTTGCGGCGCTCGACCTGGTGCTTGACGATGCCGAAGCCAGCGGAGCAATCCGAGAACGCCGGCACGAAGATCGGCACGCCTTTTTCGTAGGCGCGCTGGATGAGCGAGTCTTTCTTCTTGGCGTTGCCTGCCGCGAGCCACTTGCCGATCTCGTAGATGAATTCGCGCGAGGTGTAGGCGCGCGGCTCAAGCTGTTCGCAAATGTCGTAGATCGTGTGATCGACGTGCTGGAGCTCTTCTTCATCGATATAGGTGTCGTAGATGCGGTCGATGTAGAGGGAGCGCAGCGTGTTGTCGTCCGGGATCTCCTTGGCCTGATAGTGCTTGAAACCCAAGGCTTCGAGGAAATCCATGTCGATGATCGAGGCGCCGGTGGCGACGATGGCGTCGGCCATGTTGTACTCGACCATGTCGCGCCAGACGTGGAGGCAGCCGCCCGCGCCCGTCGAGCCGGCCATGATCAGCCAAGTCGAACAGCTCTGATCTTCCAGCGCCATGTTGAGGATCTGCGCGGCGCGCGCGGCGTCGCGGCTCGTAAAGCTCATCTTGCCCCACGCATCGACAATCGGGCGCGCGTCGAAGCTGGTGATGTCGATGTGTTCAACGGGGGAAGACAGAAGCTCGGCCTTGCGGTTGGCCTGTTGCTTTGCGTCTAAGGCTTTCGCCATGGGGATTCTCCCGGCGGCGTCGAGCGACACACCTTCCCACGGACGCTCCGCCCACGTGAGAAGCAACGATCCGGGCGCTCGCTAACGGAGCGCCCGGAGAGCGTCAATGTCAGGACGTTCTTATTTCGAGCGGCGCTTGCGCGGCTTGCGCTCGGCGAGCTGGACGATCTCAGCCGCGGGCTGCGCCTCTTGCGCCTTCTCGCCGCCGAACAGCGTCGGCCAGGGCGCGTCCTGCGCGTGGACGAGTTCGGTTTCGCCGAAGCCGTTGAAGCGCGTGCCCATGGCGGTGCTGTATGCGCCGGTCATGCCGATCTCGATGACATCGCCTTCGCGGATGTCGGCGGGCAGATGGAAGGGGCCGGCGGCGGTGTCGAGGCTGTCGCAGGTGGGGCCGAAGAATTTGAACGGCGCGAGCTTGGCGCGCGACGGCGTCTGGCGCAGCAGCTTCACCGGGAAGGGCCAGTTGATGTGCGCGGCGTCGAACAGATTGCCGTAGGCGCCGTCGTTCAAATAGAGCGCGTCGCCCTTGCGCAGCTCGACGCGCGCAAGGATGGAGCCGGCTTCCGCGACGAGCGCGCGGCCGGGCTCGGCCCAGAGCACGGCGTTCTGAGCGACGAACATTTCTTCGAACGCCTCGCGGATTTCGCGCATGTAGGCGTCCATCTCCGGAGGGACCATGCCGGGATAGATGGCGGGGAAGCCGCCGCCGACATTGATGATGTCCACGACGATCCCGGCCTGCACGATGGCGCGGTTGGCCTCCATCATCGCGGCCTTGTACGCGAGCGGGCGCATGCACTGGCTGCCGACGTGGAAGGAGATGCCGAGCATCTCTTCGGTCGCGCCGCGGGCGCGGCGGAGGAGTTCGGCCGCGTCATCGGCCGCGATGCCGAACTTGTTGGCGAGCGGAAGCCCGGCGCCGTCGTTCGAAACGGCCATGCGGACGATGAGGGTCAGATCCTTCGCGCCGCCGGTTTCGGCGAGAATCTTGTCGAGCTCGTCCTCGCTGTCGAGCGCGAAGGCGCGCACGCCCAGCGCATAGGCGCGCCGGATCGCGCGGCGGGACTTCACAGGGTGCATGAAGGCCATGCGCGCTTCCGGGAAACGCGCCGCGATCAGCTCGACTTCGGCTTCGGAGGCGACGTCGAAGGCGTTGATCCCAGCTTCCCAGAGCGCATCGAGCGCCCAGGGAGAAGGGTTGGCCTTCACGGCGTAGAAAATCTCGCCGGGAAAATTGGCTTGAAACCAAGAAGCGGCGGCTTTGACCCGATGCGGGCGTGCGATCGCAACCGGCTCTTCCGGCGCGCCGCGCACAACGACATCGAGGGGCGAAAGGACTTGGTCCATCCGGCGGTACCCCAACAAAGGCGAGAGAAGGGGCTTCCCCTTCTTCGCGTTGACCCAGGCCGGCGTTAGTCGGACATGCTAAATGTCAGGTCCGCCCTTGGGAGCTTACGCCGGGGGCCGTTTCGATCCGCTTCGCGGTCCGATCGGTTCCCCGTAGTGGCCTGGGCCGAGGGGGCGTTAGTGGACGCTGTTTCCAGGTCCGCCGGTGAAGCGCGCACATAAGGTTTGCTTGATCGCTTGTAAAGGGAAAAGTTCTCGCGCCGCCAGATGGTTAAGGCGCGTTTACACACATCTGTCATAGACGCCGCGCTGCTCGTAGGAGTCACGCGCCAAATGAATTTGCCGCAGACCTTTGTCGTTGCTTCCTTTTTCGCGCTCGCGGCGCCGCAATGGGCTTACGCGCAAGGCGAATTGTCCGTGCGCGGACGCATCCATCTGGATTTCTCGGAGACGGAAACTTCTTTCGACGGCGCTGCGGCGCAAAGCTTCTCGCGCGCGGGCGTGCGGCGCGCGCACCTTGGCGTGCAGGGCCAATTCTCCGAGGCGTGGCACTTTTTGTTCGAGGCGACGCTGACGCCGGACGCGACGGGCGATCTCGATCAGTTCGGCGTCGACGATTTCTATGTGATGCGCCGCCAGGGCGCGCACTCGCTGTATTTCGGCGAGCAGAAGGCCACCGCGCCGATCGAAGCGCAGACGTCATCCAACACGACGCAGTTCAACGAGCGCTCCGCCCATATCGGCGCCTTCGATTTCGGGCGTTCGCTCGGCGTCGCCTACGCCTTCGAAGGCGAGGGCTGGACGCTCGCCGCCGGGCTCTCGTCCGGCTCGCTCAGCGATTTCGAGCCGCTCGACGAAGGGCCGTTCATGGCGTCGGCCCGTGTCACGCGTTTCTGGGGCGCACCGCGGGAGGGACGCGTGCTTCACCTCGCCGCCGCGGCGCGGCTGCGCGAAGCCGGCGAGAACGAGGCCATCACCTATTCGACGCGCCCCGCGCTGGCGCGCGCCGGATCCTCTTCGCTCAGCGCGGGCATCGCGGGCGAGCGCGACACCGCGCTGACGCTCGAAGGCGCGTGGCAGCACGGCCGCTGGGGAGCGGAGGCGGTGTTCACGCAGGTCTGGGGCGAGAGCTTTGCGGGCGCGGACTATGCGCTCAACGGCTATTACGTGGACGTCTTCTTTTCGCTGACCGGCGAGCCGCGCTCATACAACACAGCGCAAGGCGCGTTCGGCCACGTTCGTCCGGCGCGCCCGATCACTGAAGGCGGGCCTGGGCAATGGATGCTGGCGGCGCGCTACGACGCGATCGATCTCGACGATGCAATCGGCGGCGCATCGCGCGGCGAACAAATTTCGCAACTCATCGGCCTGCAATGGACGCCGATCGAACGCTTCGTGATGCGCCTCAATTACGGGCACACCGAAATCGACCGCGCAATCGGCTTCGACGGCGAAAGCGACGTGGTCTCTTTCCGCGTTCAGTACGACTTCTCGACCTAACGCGTCATCAAATCATCATCGAATTGTCATCGAGTGCGCATGCGCGTCAGTTCGTGTGCGGACGGTTTCGTTTTGAGTGTTGCATCGACGCCGCGCCTTCGCGCGCGAAGCTCGAGAAACGCAACGTTCTCAAGTGTTTTTCCGATTTCACTTTGCGCGCGCGATGCGCGGCAAACGCGTCAGTCGCGCATGATCACCACGCATGATTGCGTGCGCGTCGAGCAATCGTCCGATTGCAACGCGAAGCGTCATTAAACCATTGCATTGAGTCCCTAGTCGAAGGCGAGCGGGATCGCCCAAAGCGCGGGCCGCACAGACGTTTTCACGTGCGGAGCACACGCGCTTCGGACGAGGTGGGGGACTTTTCATGAAACTTGGAACGCGCTTGCGCGCAGCCTTTGTCGCGCTCGCTCTCGGGCTGGCAAGCTGCAGCGGATCCGACATCGCTTCGCCTGGCGCGAGCGATCCTGGCACAGGCCCGGGCGGCCCGGGCGGGCCGGGCGGACCGGGCGGACCGGGCGCAGGCACGTGCCCCACAGGTTTCGCTACGCTGACGGCTGTCAACGGCATCACCGTTTGCGAGGTCGTCGGCCAAATCCTCAACAATCTGACGCTGCCGAACGTCGCGGGCGTCGCTTATCGCCTCAATGGCCGTGTCGATGTCGGCCTTGACATTGGCGGCGACGGCAACGCGCCCAACGGCCAGCGCGCGACGCTGACGATCGAGCCTGGGGTGACGGTGTTCGGCGCTTCGGGCGCGGACTATCTCGTCATCAATCGCGGCTCACAGATCGTCGCTGACGGCACGCCCGTCGATCCGATTATTTTCACAAGCCAATCCGATCTCGACGGAACGGTCGATGAGGAAAACGACATCGGCGAATGGGGCGGCGTGGTGATCTTGGGGCGGGCCCCAATCGGCAATTGCGGCACCGCCGCGACAGCCGGCACGGTCAATTGCCAGAACGACGTCGAAGGGGTGCAAGGAACGCCGGCGCTCTACGGCGGCGCGCTTCCGGCGGATCGCAGCGGCACGCTCGAATACGTTCAAGTGCGCTTCGCCGGCTTCCCGATCCCAGGCTCGAACGGCAACGAACTCAACGGCATCACGTTCGGCGGCGTCGGCTCCGAGACGGACGTCAGCTTCATCCAAGTGCACAACAATGCGGACGACGGCGTCGAATTCTTCGGCGGCACGGTCAATGTCCGCTACCTGGTGCTGACCGGCAACGACGACGACTCGATCGATTGGGACGCGGGTTGGATCGGCAACATCCAGTTCGCGGTGGTGCGCCAGCGCACGGCGGCGGGCGACCGGATGATCGAAGCCTCAAACGCGACGGACGCGGCAGACCCGCCGTTCCTGACGTCGCGCCCGACGCTCTCGAACTTCACGTTCATTGGCCAGCCGCAGCGCGGCTCCGGCGCAACGGCGGTCAACCTCACCGGCATCATCATGAATTCCGGCACCTCCGGCATTCTGGCGAACGGCGTGGTGGTCGGCTCGACGACCTGCCTCAACACGGACACGGCCGCAGGCTCGCCGGCGCCGACGTTCAACTCGATCCTGTTCGATTGCGCGGGCGCCTACGGCGCGGCGGCGACAGGACACATCGGGGCAGGCTCGAACAATTCAACGGCAGTCGCCAACACGCTCGCGGGCGTTTTCCCCGGCCCTGCGGAAACGACGCGCGATGCGGTCGATCCGCTGACGCTCGGCGGCTTCTTCGTTGCGGCCGACTATATCGGCGCCTTCGCGCCCGATGAGACGGAGACGGACAATTGGGCCGCGGGCTGGACATATCGCCTGTTCGAGGCGCCGCCTTGCCCGGCCGGCACGACAGAAGGCTCGCAATTCAATGGGCAACGCCGCTGCATCCTGGAGGGCGTCTATACGTCAAACCTTCGCCTGCGGCGCGGCAACATCTATCAGCTCGATGGACGCGTTGACATCGGCGACGATGTCGGCCCGACCGGCGGGGCAGGCGCTTCCGCAGTTCTCACGATCGACGCGGGCGTGACGATCTTCGGCACGTCCGGCGCCGACTACCTCCTCATCAACCGCGGTTCGCAAATCGTGGCGAACGGCACGCGCAACTCGCCCATCGTGTTCACCTCCCTCGCGGATCTTGCGAACACGCAAACCGATCCGGCCAATTCCATCGGCGAATGGGGCGGGGTGGTGATCCTGGGGCGCGCGCCGATCGGCAATTGCGGCACCGCAGCGGTTGCAGGCAGCCCGACATGCCAAAACGACGTCGAAGGCGTGCAGGGCGAGCCGGCGCTCTACGGCGGCAATTTGCCGACGGATACGAGCGGCAGCCTGCAATATGTCCAGGTTCGTTATGCCGGCTTCCCGATCCCGGGCTCGGCGGGCAACGAACTGAACGGCATCACGTTCGGCGGCGTCGGCTCGAACACGCTGGCGCAGTACATCCAGGTGCACAACAACGCTGACGACGGCGTCGAATTCTTCGGCGGCACGGTCAATGTCCGCTACCTGGTGCTGACCGGCAACGACGACGACTCGATCGATTGGGACGGCGGCTACACGGGCAGCATCCAGTTCGCGATCGTGCGCCAGCGCACGGCGGCGGGCGACCGGATGATCGAAGCCTCAAACGCGACGGACGCGGCAGACCCGCCGTTCCTGACGTCGCGCCCGACGCTCTCGAACTTCACGTTCCTCGGCCAGCCGCAACGCGGCTCGGGCGCAACGACCGTCAACCTCACCGGCATCATCATGAATTCCGGCACCTCCGGCATTCTGGCGAACGGCGTGGTGGTCGGCTCGACGACCTGCCTCAACACGGACACGGCCGCAGGCTCGCCGGCGCCGACGTTCAACTCGATCCTGTTCGATTGCTCAGGCGCCTACGGCGCGGCGGCGACCGGACACATCGGGGCAGGCTCGAACAATTCGACGGCGACGCCTGACACGCTCAGCGGCTTCATCAACGGGACGGAAGAAAACAACCGCCCGTTCGTCGATCCCGTGACGCTCGGCGGCTTCTTCATCGCGGCGCCTTATATCGGCGCTGTGCAGAACGCGTCCGATCGCTGGTGGGCCGATTGGAGCTGCGGGCTCGAGGCCGCCACGCCCTGCTGATGCGGGCACGCGGGCGCCGCCTTCAGGGCGGCGCCCGCTCCGCCTCTCTCCCTTGAATCCGACGAAAGCGCATGCGCCATGAAACTCTCGACCAAGTTCAACCGCTTCCTGCTGCTTACAACCATGCTGTTTGCGCCATCCTTGGCGCTGGCGCAGGAAACGACGCCGCCAACCGATCCCGCCGCTGCAGACGCTGACGCGACCGTCGAGGACGAAGTCTTCGAAGAGGATGGCGAAATCGTCGTCCGCGGGCGCTTCATCCCGATGCCAATGCGCCAGACTTCGGAGGTCGCGACGTTTCTTTCGGCGGAAGATCTCTCCCGCCAAGGCGACAGCGACGCAGCCCAGGCGCTGACGCGCCTCACCGGCCTCAGCATCGTTTCTGGGCGCTTCGCGTTCGTGCGCGGCCTTGGGGAACGCTATTCCTCGGCGCTGCTCAACGGCTCGCCGTTGCCCAGCCCGGAGCCGCTGCGGCGCACGGTGCCGTTCGATCTCTTTCCGGCCAATATTCTTGACGGCGCGACGGTGCAGAAGACGTTCTCGCCGAACTATCCGGGCGAGTTCGGCGGCGGCATCATTGATTTGCGCACGGTGCGCATTCCCAACGAATCGTTCTTGTCACTGCAAGTCGGCGTTGGCGCCAATCTGGAGACGACACTTAGACACGGCATTTTCTATCACGGCAGCGATACCGACTGGACTGGCTACGACGACGGTTTGCGAGATATTCCCGCGCCAATCGCGGCGGCGCTCGCGGGATCGTCGCGGATCGGGGAAGGGAGCTTCAGCGACGACCAATTGGAGGCGATGGGCGAGAGCCTGGTCAATTCGCCCGTCACGGTCATTCAATCCACCAACGATCTTTGGCCCGACGCCGAGTTCGAATTGAACGGCGGTCTTTCAATCGACGTCGGTGAGATGAATATCGGCCTCGTCGGCGTCATCGGGCACGATTCATCGTGGACGACGGAGAACGCGTCGCGCGGCGCCATCATCGGCAATCAGGTCGTCGAGCAGGGGGACAGCCTCACGACGACGTGGGACATCACGACCAATGCGCTCGGCAGCGCCAGCATTGGCTGGGACGAACACGCGATCACGGCCACGGGCCTCTACATCCACTCGACGGCGCGCGAAGCGCAGCTGCAGCGCTATTTCACCCTCGCGGGCGGGACAAATTGTTTGCCCGGCGAATGCATCGACAACCGCTTCCAAGAAGCGACCGGCTGGTTCGAGCGCGAATTGGCGATGGGCCAACTCACGGGCGATCACACGTTCGGCAATCTGGAGATCGATTGGCGCGGCGCCTATGCGCGAACGGAGCGCAACGCACCCTATGAGCGCCAGCTCACGCGCGTCATCTCCGACGACGGCACGATCTTCTATCCCGGCAATCTCTCGGGCGGTTCGAATACGATCAATTTCTCCACCCTCACAGAAGAAGTGTGGAGCGGCGGCGTCGATCTCACCTACACGCTGCCGATCAACGAGCAGCAGGACATCGCGTTCTCCGCCGGATACGCCTATTCGGATTCGTCGCGCCAATATGAGCTGACGCGGCTCTTCTTCGCGGGCCAGCTCAATCTCCTGACCGAGGAGGACGTGGCGCTCGCGCGCTCGGACTTCCTCTTCTCGCCGGACAATATCGATCCCGAGCGGTTCGTGCTGACTGAAGGCACGGGCAACGACGATTCCCACGAAGCGACGCTCACGGTCGAGGCGGGCTATGCGGCGGTGGACGCGGAGATCACGCGTTTCCTGCGCGCGGCCGTCGGCGTCCGTTACGAGAACGGCGAACAATTCGTGCGGACTTTCAACCGCTTCGGCGCCGGCCCTGCCAACGAGCCCGCCGCCGATCCGGTGTCGATCGCCAACGAATATTGGCTGCCGGCCGCGACACTCACCTGGAACTTCGCGGAAGATCTCCAGCTTCGTCTTGGCTATTCGCAGACGATCGCGCGGCCTCAATTCCGCGAACTGGCCTTCTCGAACTACACCGACCCAAGCACTGACCGAGAGTATCGAGGCAATCCGTTCCTGACGGACAGCGAGCTGACGAATTACGACGCGCGGCTCGAATATTATTTCGGGCAGAACCGTTTCGTGACGATCGCCGGCTTCTACAAGGAAGTCACCGGGCCGATCGAAGAAGTTGTGATTCCGATCGCGGGACAATCGCTGCGCACGAGCTTCATCAATGCGCCGAACGCGATCATCCAGGGCGTCGAAGCGGAGTTCCGGACGACGTTCGAAATGCCGATCGAGGTTCCGTTCCTCAACGACCCGTCCTGGCTCTTCGCGGTCAATTACACGAACACGAACGCGGAGCTGCAGATCGAGGAGGGGGATCTTGTCGCCAGCCCGTTCAGCGGCGACCTAACGTTCTTGCTGGCGAGTGAGTTCATCAGCGACGGCGCGTATCTGCAAGGCACGCCCGAGCACATCTTCAATCTGCAATTCGGCTTCGAGACGGATTATTCGCAGATGACGCTGCTCGTCGGCTATGTCAGCGAACGCATTCTGCGCCGCGGTCTCGGCGACGGCTTGCCGGATATCATCGAGGAGCCAGGCACGAACGTCGATCTCGTGTATCGGCGCTTCTTCGATGTCGGGGACAACCAGTTCACGCTTGGCTTGAGCGCGCGCAATCTCCTGAACACGCGTCACGTCGAGTTTCAGGAAGGTGCGATCGGGCGCGTTGACACCAATTCGTACGATCGCGGCGTGAGCTTGTCCGCGAGTCTCACAGCGGAGTTTTGATGCGTGATTGTGTGACGATCCGGTGAAGCTGTCGCACGTTTGTCATGTGACGATTGCGTGACGGAATCATCGGATTGTCGGCGCTTTTTCGGCCGCTATAGTGCGCGCCGCTGAGCGCTCGCGAACACGCAAAATGTGCGACACGAAGCCGAGGGTGTGATGGGGAACATAAAAAATCTCGCGGCGTCCGCGTCGGGATTGTCGCGTCGCGCGAGCGCGATGGTGCGTCCCGGCGTCGAAGCGCTTCTGCTCGCGGCGGTCGCGCTTGGATGCGCGCAGGCCGGATGGAGCGTGATCGCACCGAACGCGGCGCTCGGTTCAGCCGATGCGCCCGGCGATGAAGCGCGCGAGCGCACACACACGCAGATGACAGCGGCGCAGGTCCGCTCGCCGTTCGCGCCTGCGGCCGCGGAGGGCGCAAGCCATGCGGCAGCCGCTCTCCTCTCGGGCATTCAGCTCGCCGGCGTGCGCATGGCGGACGATCCCGCGCACAGCGGCGCGGTGCTGACGCTCGAAGGCGGTGCGCAACGCGCCTTTCTCGTCGGGCAGGAGATCAGCGCGGGCGTCACGCTCAGCGAAGTGCGGCCCGACTACGTGTTGCTCTCTTATCAGGGCGGGCAGCGCCAGGTTTCGATGCAAGGCGCGCCGACGCGCCAATCCTTCGCGCGCGCGCTGATGGGGGAAGCGCCTGCTGTCGCGCCGGAGGCAGCCGCGGCGTCCGCGCAAGTGCAAGCGCCGCAAACCGAGAGCGAAAGCGCGCCGATTGCGCAGGCGCCGGTCGCGCGCGTCGCGCCTGCGTCGTTGGCGGCGCCGGAAAACGAAGCGTGGCTCTTACAGACATTGTCGCACCTCGAGCGCGCCGATGGGCGCGCGCGCGGATGGCGGGTGGCGGGACCTGTGCCCGGCGACGCGGCCGCCGCGGGCCTGCGCGAAGGCGATCTGGTTGTGGCTGTGAACGGCGTCGGACCGGCCTATGCGTTTCTTGCGCTGCGCTCGATGGAGCAAGGGCGCGTGGAACTCTCCGTTGAGCGCGCGGATGGATCGCGCGCGCGGCTTTCGCTCTCGGCGGGATCGCCGGCATGAAGCGGCGGCGCTCTCTTTCGCTGGCGGCGGCGTTTGGGTTCGCCACGTTCGCCGCGGCGTCGCCCGGCGTTCAGGCGCAAGAAGTGACGCGCACGACGAACGGCGCGGTCTCGCTCCGGGAAGTCGATATCCGCGCGTTCATCGAAGACGTGTCGAACGCCACAGGGCGGACGTTCATCGTGGATCCGCGCGTCTCCGGCCGCGTTTCGGTGGTGGCGCATCAATCGCTTTCCGAGCGTGAATTGTTCGACGTCTTCATGTCGACGCTGCGCGTCAACGGCTTCGTCGCGCAGCCGACCGCAAACGGCGCCTACCGCATCATCCCGGACGCGGTGGCGGCGCGCGAGCCCGCGCCGCGCAATGCCGGCCCCAGCGATCACCGCTACGTTTCGCAAGTGATTCAATTGCAGTTCGCCGATGCGGAAGCCGTCGCCAACGCGATCCGGCCGATGCTTTCCGAACGCGGGCAGGCGACGGTCAACCGGCGCGGCAATTATCTCGTGGTGGTCGATTACGGCTCGACGATCACGCGGTTGCGGGAAGTCGTCTCGACGCTCGACCGGGACAATTCGACGATCCGTTCTCTGCGCTTGCGCAATACGTCCGCGGCGGAGATGGCGCGCGTGGCGCAAAATCTCGCCACCGCCATCGGCGAAGACGCGGGCGCTCGCTCGCTGGTGCAAGCCGTCGCGGTCGGGAGCAGCAACACGCTTCTGCTGCGCGGCGATTCCGAGACGCTCGATCAACTCGTGCCCGTCATCCAGGAGCTCGAAGCGCAGGCGGATTTCCAATCCGGCGTGCAGGTGATCACGCTGCGGTACGCGGTCGCGGAAGATCTCGTGCCGGTGCTGCAGCAGATTGCGGCTTCGCTCAATGCGCCGGCTGGCGACGGCGCCTCCACAGCGCCGGGGCGGCGCGCCAACATCGCGCATCACCGCGCCACGAACTCGCTCATCATCAGCGCGGATCCCGAAACGCAAGAGGCGCTTTCGCGCGTGGTGCGTTCGCTCGACGTGCGTCGCCAGCAAATCCTCGTCGAAGCGATCATCGTCGAGGTGTCCGATGCGGCGGCGCGCGAACTGGGCTTGCAATTTCTCGCCGCGGGGGACGGCAGCAACGCCGTGCCGTTCCTTTCGACGAGCTACGCCAACACCGCACCCAATCTTCTCGCCGTCACCGGCGCGCTGCTGGCGGACGGCGACGGGGACGACAATCCCGCACTGGCGGATTTGCGGCGCGCGGCTGTCAATTCGCTGATTGGCGCAAGCGGCGTCGTCGCCGGGATCGGCGGCACAACCAATGACGGCAGCACGATCCTAGGCCTCATCCTCAACGCGCTCGCGGAGGATCGCGACTCGAACGTGCTCTCGACGCCTTCGGTTATGACGCTCGACAATGAGACGGCGTCGATCCTCGTCGGACAGCAGATTCCGGTCACGACAGGCGAAGCGCTTTCCGACAACAACGAGAATCCCTTCCGCACGATCCGGCGCGAAGATGTCGGCGTGCAGCTCGAAGTGCGCCCGCAAATCAGCGAGGGCGGCGCCATCCGGCTGGCGATCCGGCAGGAAGTGTCGAGCATTTTTGGTCCCGTCGTTGAAGATTCCGCCGACCTCATCACCAACCGCCGCGCGATCGAAACGGTGGTGCAGGTGGATGCGGGCGAGGTGATCGTGCTTGGCGGCCTCATCCAGGAAGACGTGCAGCGCAACAATTCAGGCATTCCCGGCCTGCGCTCGATCCCGCTCGCGGGACGGCTTTTCCGCAGCGAAGGACAGACGCGCCGGCGCACGAACCTCATGGTCTTCCTGCGCCCGACAGTCGTCTCGACGCCTGAGCAAGCGCGCGCGGTGACTCAGCGCCAGTATCAAAACTTCCGCGGCACGGACGGGCTCGACCGCGGCATCGGCGCGCGGCTCGATCGCGAATTGCAGTCGAGCTTCTCGACGCCGAACAATCTGCCGGCCGTCGCGCCGCGGCCGGATCAGACAGCGCAGAATGCGCAAACGGCGCAAACGGCGCAAGCCGCGCCCGCGCGCCTCGCGCCTCCGAGCGAATCCGGATCGGAGCGCGACGCGCCGATAAGGACGCGCACGAGCGTCGAAAGATAGGAAGGCTCCGCGCGCGGGGCGCATCGCCATGACAGACAAGGCCGTCCGCATTGCTCCCAGCGCCGCCTCCGGGCGCATCGAGTACGCGTTCGCGCGCGCCAACGGCGTTGTTGTGCTTTGCGATGCCCCGCCTTGGCGCGTGGGCATGCGGGCGGGCGCGGATCCGATGGCGCTGACGGAAGTGCGGCGTATTCTCGCCGCGCCCTTCGAGGTGAGTGAGCTCTCCGATTCCGCGTTCGAGGAAGCGCTCAAGGCGCGCTATTCGGTGACGGAAGAAGCGGCGCGCTCGATCGCGGAAGGGATCGATGCGGATGTCTCGCTCGACGAGGGCGCCGCCGATCTGCTCGACAGCCAGGACGATGCGCCCGTCATCCGGCTCATCAACGGCCTCATTGCGCAGGCGATCAGCGACGGCGCCTCCGACATTCACGTCGAGCCCTACGATCAAGCGCTGGTGGTGCGGCTGCGCGTCGATGGCGAAATGCGCGAAGTCTTTCGCGCGCCGGCGCGGGCCAAGGCGCGTCTGGTTTCGCGGATCAAGGTGATGGCGCGTCTCGACATCGCGGAGAAGCGCCTGCCGCAAGACGGGCGAATCTCGCTGACGCTTGGCGGGCGCGCGGTCGATGTGCGCGTTTCCACGCTGCCGGCGCGCCACGGCGAGCGCGTGGTGCTTCGTCTGCTCGACAAGGATCAAGGCTTGCGCAACCTCGACGCGCTTGGGATGTCGAACACGCTGCTGGCGCGATTCCGCGCGTCGCTCGCGACGCCCAACGGCATCGTTCTCGTCACGGGGCCGACAGGATCGGGGAAGACGACGACGCTCTACGCCGCACTCAACCTCTTGAACGATTCAACGCGCAACATCCTCACGGTCGAAGATCCGGTCGAGTACGCGATCGACGGGATCGGGCAAACGCAAGTGAATGCGAAGATCGGGCTCACGTTTGCGGCGGGGCTGCGCGCGATCCTGCGGCAAGATCCGGATGTCGTGATGGTCGGCGAAATCCGCGACGCCGAGACGGCGCAGATCGCTGTGCAGGCGAGCCTCACCGGCCATTTGGTTTTCTCGACGGTGCACACCAACGACGCCGTCGCGGCGGTCACGCGCCTGAAGGACATGGGGATCGAGCCTTATCTGCTCGCATCGACGCTCCGGGTCATCCTCGCCCAGCGCCTGGTGCGGCGGCTCTGCAACGCTTGCAAGCGGCCCGCGATCCTGGGCGTGCAGGAACAGAAGCTCTTCGCGCGCATCGGCGCGAGCGGCGCGCAAGCGTTCGAGGCCGCTGGATGCGGCGCGTGCGGCGGCTCGGGCTATGTCGGCCGGATCGGTCTTTATGAGTGCGTGACGATCGACGACGAAATCCGGCGCATGATCCACGCCGACGCAAGCGAGCAGGAGATGGCCGCGCACGCGTTCCGCACGGACGAGCCGCTCTTCGTGAGCGGGCTCAAGTGCGCGGCGGCGGGCGTCACCTCGCTTTCCGACGTGCTGCGCGCGGCGCAAGCAGGCGGAGGCTAGGATGCCGCGCTACGCTTATGTCGCGCTCGATGTGGACGGCCGCAAACGCAGCGGCGGCGTCGATGCGCGCGACGAGCATGCCGCGCGCGCCGATCTTTCGCGGCGCAAGCTGCTGCCGGTTCAGCTCGTGGCGCAAGGGCGCGGCGCGCGTGGGCGGAGCGAAGAAGCGAGGCAGGCGCGGCGCGGCGCATCGCTCTCCCACAAAGCGCGGCTGGTGGTGACGCGGCAATTGGCGACGCTGGTCGAGGCGGCGGTGCCGGTCGACGAGGCGCTGGCGATGATCGCGGCGCAGCAGGAGCGCGCCGAGGCACGCACGATCGTGGAAAATGTGCGCGCCAGCGTGATGGAGGGCGCGCGCCTCGCGGATGCGCTGGGGCGTCATCCAAAGAGCTTTCCCGCGCTCTATCGCGCCGCCGTTGCGGGCGGGGAGCGCTCCGGACAATTGGGATTCGTGCTTGCGCGCCTCGCCGATTACCTCGCGCGCGCGCACGCGCTGCGCACCAAGATGACGACGGCGCTCATCTATCCGGCCGCGCTCACTTGCGTTGCACTCACCGTCGTCGTCAGCCTGATGATTTTCGTAGTGCCGAGCCTGGCGGAGCAATTCCAAAGCTTCGAGGCGCGGCTGCCGCTGCTCACGCAAATCCTGATCGGCATCTCGGAATTCCTGGTGAACTTCTGGGCGCTGTTGCTTGCCGGGTTGATCACGGGCTTTTTCTTCGCGCGCGCGGCGCTCAGCCGTGAAGCCGTGCGCAAACGGCTCGACGCCTTCGCTCTTCGTGCGCCGCTCATCGGGCGCTGGGCGCGCAGCGTCAACGCGAGCCGCTTCATCCGCGCGGTGGCGACGCTCACAGCTTCGGGCTTGCCGGTGCTCGAGGCGGTGCGCGCCGCGCAGGACGCGAGCGGCAATCGCGCGGCGGCGGAAGTCTTCGCCCGTATGGGCGATGAGATCGAAGAAGGCGAAGCGCTCTCCGGCGCGATGCGGCGCTCGGCGCTCGTTCCGCCGATGGCCTCCTACATGGCGCAAAGCGGCGAGAACGCGGGCGATCTTTCCGGCATGCTGACGCGTGCGGCCGATCATCTCGACCAGGAGTTCGAGGCGGTCACCGATTCCGCGATCAGCCTCTTCGAGCCCGCAATCATCGTGTTCATGGGCGCGATCGTCGCGCTCATTGTGCTTTCAATCATGCTGCCGGTGCTGCAGCTCAATCAATTGGCGATCGGATGATGGAGACGAGTTTGCAGGCGCAACGCAGCGCGCGTTGGCACAAGGAGGCGGGCGTGACGCTCGTCGAGATGATGGTGGTCATCCTCATCATCGGCCTGGTGACGGCGATCGTCGTCATCAATGTGCTGCCCGCGCAGGATACCGCGCGGATCGAGAAGGCGCGCGCCGACATTCGCGTGCTGGAACAGGGCATCGAGCTTTACCGGCTGGAGCGCGGGCGCGCGCCAACGATGGAAGAGGGCCTCGTCGCGCTGGCCGACCCGCCGGAGACAGAAGCGCCGGGCGCGCGGCGCGAACCCTATGTGCGGCGGCTGCCGAACGATCCGTGGGGGCGGCCCTACGCGTACGTGACGCCCGGCGCGCACGGCGCGTTTGACATCTATTCCCTCGGCGCGGACGGCCAGGAGGGGGGCGAGGGCGTCGATGGCGACATCGGCAATTGGCAATAGGCGCTTTGCGCCAGACGCAGGCGTCACGCTCGTCGAAGCGCTGACGGCGCTCGCGATCATTGCGCTGGTCGCGGGGATGGCGCTGCTCGCGATGCCGGGGCCGGACCGAGCTGTGCGCGGCGCGGCAGAGCAGATGGCGGCGCGACTCGCGCTTGCGGCGGACGACAGCATCATCCGCAACCGCCCCGTCGCGCTCATCGTGACGCACGAGGGCTACGGCTTCGCGCGGCTAGAAGACAGCGGCTGGGCGCGCATCGAGGCCGCCTCGCCGCTTTCCTTTCGCGCCTGGCCGGACGGCGTGACGCACCGGATCATAGAGACCGAAGCAGATGCGCCGGCGCGTGAAGCCGGGCGCGTGGCGCGCTTCGATGCAACGGGCGGGGCGACGCCCGCTCAGTTCGTTCTATCCGGCGCGGGCGCGCGCTTTACGCTCAGCATCGATGCGCAAGGGCGCACGCATGTCGCGCGCGAAAGCTGATTCCGGCTTCTCCATCGTGGAGGCGCTCGTCGCGCTCGCGGTGTTTGCGAGCGCGGGCGTCGGGCTCATCGCGCTACAGACGCAATCGGCGCGCACGCTGACCCGCGTGGAGACGCGTGCGCTGGGCGCGATTGTCGCGCAAAACACGCTGACGGAGACGCTCGCCTCGGGGACAGCGCTTTCGCTTGGAACCAGTGAAGGCGAAACCGCGCTTGCTGGGCGCGCGTGGCGATGGCGCCTGGTGCGCGAAGCAACGCAGGATGCGGGCACGTTGCGCGTCAGCGTTGTCGTGACGCTTGACGGCGCGCCCGCGGCGGAGGCGCATGGCTTTGCCGCGCGCGGCGCGCCATGACTCACGCAACGAAGGATGCGGGCTTCACGCTTGTCGAGGCGCTTGTCTCACTCTTTGTGTTCAGCCTGATCGCGAGCGGCTCGGTGTTGCTCTTGATGCAAAGCGTCGAGAGCCAGAGGCGCATCGGCGAAGTGCACGAGAGCCTGCGCGAACTGGAGACGGCGCGGGCGCTCTTCAGCGCGGACGTGATACAGATGGCGGCGCGCAGCGTGCGCGAAGCGGATGGAACGCGGGCGCCCGCGGTCGTTGGCGGCGGGCCCGGCGGCGACCTTGCCTTCGTGCGGGCCGCCGGCGAGCCGGATGGCGCGGGCGCAGCAGTCACCTCGCTCATCCGCGTGCGCTACCGCTTCCGGGACGGCGCGCTCGTGCGCCTTAGCCGCGGCACACTCGATGCGGCTTCGCCGGACGACGATGTCGCGCGCATCGTCCTCGCTTCAGCGGGCGAAGGGCGCTTCGAATATTTTGACGGCGCGCGCTGGCATGCGGAGTGGGGAAGCCTCGGCGCGCCGCGCGCCATTGCGCTCATCGCGCAGACGCCGCGCTACGGCGAGATACGCATCGAAGCGGCGACGGGGCTATCGCCGTGACGCGCTGGGCGAAAGACAAGGGCGCAGCGCTCGTCACCGTGCTGGTCATGGTGTCGATCATGGCGGCGCTGGCGATCGTCGCGACGCATGCAGCGCGCGCAAGCGTGCAGCGCGCCTCCAACCAGCGGCAAATGGATCAGGCGCGCTGGTATCTCATGGGCGCCGAGACCTACGCGGCGGCGCAGATCGCGCGCCTGGCGCGCGTGGAAGGGCGCGCGCCGAACGACGCCTCGGAATGGGAAGGGCGCGCGCTCACTTATCCGCTGGACGATGGGCTGATGCAGGCGACGCTCCGCGATGGGGACAATTGCTTCAACCTCAACAGCATCGTCGAAGGGACGGAAGCCGGCGCGCTCGTCGCGAGCGCACGCGGCCAGGTGCATTTCGCGCGGCTGCTCGATCTCACAGGCGTGCGCGGCGATCTTTCGCTTGCGGCGGCGCTCGCCGATTGGATCGATAGCGATTCAGAAACAGGCGCGGGCGGCGCGGAGGACGACGCCTATGAAGGGCGTTGGCGCACGCCCAATAGCCTGATCGGCGATGTCAGCGAGCTGGCGCATGTGCGCGGATTCACGGCCGAAGCGATCGCGGCGCTCAGGCCCTATGTGTGCGTGCGCCCGACGGCCGAACCCAACCGGCTCAACGTCAACACGCTGCGCCCCGAGCGCGGCGCGCTTCTCTCCGTGCTGATGGGCGATGCGCTTTCGGCCAACGCGGCGCGCGACCTCCTGCGGACCCGGCCGCCCGGGGGATGGGAGAGCGTCGAGGCGTTTCTCGCCCAGCCTCAGCTCCTGGGCGCCGAGCAAGGCGATTTGGCGCAGCAATTGAGCGTGCAAACGCGGTATTATGTGCTTGCCGCGCGCGTCTCGCGCGGCGATCTGACCGAGACGTCCCTGGCCTTGATCGAAAGCGGCCAGCGGGCGCGCGTCGTGCGCCGCATTTTCGGCGCGGGCGCTTCGGAGCATTTGATGTGACCGCGCAGGACCGCCCGGCGGGCGGAGACAGTGTCGTGCTCTTGGCGCGGGCCTCGCCCGACGCGCCGTTTGGGTTCGTGCGCTTGGATACGCGCGGGCGCGCGATCGCGCGCGGGGAACACGCGCGCGCCGGCGATGTTCATGGCGCGCGCGCCGTGTTGGTGCTGAGCGCGGCGGAGGCGCAAATCAAGCGGCTGGAGATCGCCGCGCGCAGCGAGGCGCAAGCACGCGCCGCTGCGCCTTTTCTTTTCGAAGGCCGGCTCGGCGAATCCGCCGAGGGCGCACACTACGCCGTGGGCGCCGCGCAGAATGAAACTGGCGACCGGCTCGTCGCCGCGATGAGCGCCGCACGGCTCAATGCGTGGATCGACGCATGCCGCGCGCTCGGCGCCGATCCCGAACGCGTCTATCTCGATGCAACGATATGGCCCGCGCCCGACGGCGCCGTCGAGATCGTCGAACACGACGATGCCGCGATGGTCGCGGGCGGCAAGCTCGGCGGCTTCGCAATTGAGGCTGGCCTTGCGCCGGCGATCGCGGCGCGCTGGCTTGAGCCGCTGCGCAATGAGATTTCAGCGATCAATCTTTGCGTGCGTGACGGCGATGCGTGGTCCCGTGCGCTTGGCCCGAATGCGGCGCCGGTCGAGCGCGGCGCAGTCGATGATTTCGCGCTCGTCCTTGCGCGATCGGCGCGCGCGGCGCCCGCGCATGCGCCCAATCTCCGGCAAGGCGCGCTGGCGCGCGTCACGTCGCAGCGGCAATGGCGGCTCTGGCGGTTCGCCGCCGTGCTGGCGCTCTTGGCGCTCTTGCTGCAGGTCGGCTCGCTCATCGCCGCCGGCTGGCAAGATGCGCGCGCGGCGCGGGAGACGTTGGCGCAAGCAGCGCGTGATTTGAGCGAAGCGCGCCCCGATGTCGGGCGTGTCGTCAATGTGCGGGCGCAGGCGCGCGCGCTGGTCAACGCCATCGACCAAGCGGGAAACCATCCCGTGCTGGCGATCAACGCCGCGCTCATCGAAGTGCTTGAAACGCAGCCGCTGGTGCGTCTGGATGAAGTGCGCCACGCCGCGCCGGGGCGCAGCGTGCAGCTGCGCCTCTCATCGACGGACGCAGCGGCGCTCGAGGCGGCGGCGCGCGCCTTGCGGGCCGGCGGCCTCACGGTCGAAGCGCGCGCGGTGACGCAAGCAGACGGGCGCTACCAAAGCGAACTTAGCGCGGAGAGCCCCTAGCATGGAGCAGCTCAACGCCTGGCTGGCGCAGCGCACCGCACGCGAGCGGCTTTTGCTCGGCGGCGCCGCCATCCTCGTTTTCGCGATCCTGCTGCCGCTTTGGGCCTATCAGGGCGCGGTCTCCTACAATCGCGATGCGCGCAATGATCTTGAGGCGGCGCGGGCCGTTGAAGCCGATGTCGCGCGCATCACGGCGGCGGCGCGCGCAGCGCCCATTGCGGCGGACGATGCGGGCGCACGCGGGGCGGCGCTGGCCAGCGCGCGCGCTCTCGATCTGCGGATCGGGCGGATCGAGGCGCGCGGGGGCGATGCGATCGCAATCGTCTTCGAGCCCGCGGATTCGCTGCGCATCTATCGCTGGATCGATGCGATGGCCCGGCGCGGGGCATTCGTGCGGCGCACGCACATCACGCGCATCGACGAGACCAACGTGGCCGCCGAATTCGAGGCTGCGGACGGGCCATGAGAATCCGCGTCTGGCATGTCGTCTTCTTTCTCGCCGCGCTCATGGTGTTCGCGGCGCTGCGCACGCCGATCTCGTTCCTGGCGCCGTCGCGCGAGGGCGGCTTCTCTTATTCGCGGGCTGCGGGAACGGTTTGGGCGGCGCGGTTCGAGGGCGCGCGGATCGGCGGGCTCGACGCGGGCGAGGTCGACTGGCGGCTTTCCCTGCGCCAAATCTTCACCGGCCGTCTGGATGCGCGCGCGCGGCTGAGCGGCGGGGCGGTGACGGGAGAGGTCACGCTGCTGGCGAATTTCGAGAATGACCGGCGCATCGTCGCGCCCTCACTCGAAATCGCAGGCGCCGCGTTCGATCGTCTCGCGCTTGCCGGCGAGACGCGGATCGAAGGCCTTGATCTCTATTTCGAAGACGGGCGCTGCATGACCGCGGCGGGGCGGCTTACCAGCGACGTGTTGACGCGCAACGGCGAAACGCTGTTCTGGCGGGGACCGCCCCTGCAGGGGCGCGCGCGCTGCGACGGCGCCGATGCACTCTTGCCGCTCGACGGCGCGGACGAGACGGGCGTGCTCAATGCGGCGATACGGCTTTCGGCGAACGGCGCCGGGCTGTGGCGCGTCGAAGCGCGCACAGCTAGAGAAGAGGTTGCAGCGATGCTCACCGGCGCCGGGTTTTCGCCTCTCGCGGGAGGGCAGGGCGCGACACGCCAAGGACGTTTTCGATGGCTGCTTTTCTGAACGCCGCGCGCGCTTTCGCGTTCGTTTGCCTGCTCGCCGCGCCGGCGGCAGCGCAAGAGCGCGATGCGATCGAGCTCACCGCGCTTTCGCCGCAGCCATTGGAGCCAGGGCGGTGCGGGCTCTTCCTCTGGTCGCGCAGCGAACAGCCGGCGTTCGTGTTCGTGGCGTACGATCAGCCGGCGGAGGCGCGCGTGCGCGCCGGGGAGCGCTCGCTGTCCTTGCCGCGCACGGACTTCTCAGGCGAGCGGCAGTCCGGGCATTTCGAGCATCAGACGTTTTCCGATGGGCGTTTGACGCTCGCCGTCGATTTGCGCTTCGATCCCGAACGGCAGATCCGCAGCGGCACTGTCGTGGAGAGCGGCGTCATCCGCGTGCGCAACCGCGAGGGCTGGGAGACGGTCGTGCCTGTCGGCGGCATGGTCGCGTGCCAAGCCCGCGCCTAAGTGTAGATCAGCGCCAGCCACACGATAAAACCGCCGAACGCGAGGAAAGGCCCGAACGCCAGCGCATGCTCGCGCCAAGCGCCGCTTGCGTTCCCCTGCATAAGCCGCGCAGCCGCTGCGAAGACGAGGCCGAGCGAGGCGGCGATCAAGGCGGCGAACGGCAATCCAAACCATCCGATCCAGGCGCCCAGCGCGGCGGCGAGTTTCGCGTCGCCCATGCCGATGGCGTCGTGTCCACGGGCGCGGAGAAAAAGCGCGTTTAGCGCATAGATCGCGCCGTATCCGAGCGCGGCGCCGATCAGCGAATCCAGCAAGCTCCGTTCGAGCATCCAGACGGCGCACAATCCGCAGCCGAAGATTATCGCGTTCAGCCAATCGGGCAGTCGCCGGGTGCGTATGTCTATCGCGCTTGCCGCCGTCAGGAGCGCGAAGAGTACAGCCGAGGCGAGGTGCGCGGGGCTCACCCGCGAGTTCCTAGCGCGGCGCGGGGCCGCACGCGATGCGACCGCGCGCCGAAGGCGAATGTCACACGTCTGTCACATGCCATGCGTAGCAGGCGCACACACATTCCCGGAGACAACAATGCAGCAAGCTTCCCGGCTCTTCCGCCTGGTCGCGGCCAGCGCCATGGCGGCATTTCTGGCTGCGTGCGGCCAAGGCGGCCAGCAAGGCGCGCAGGGCCCACAGACCGTGCGCGTTGACGGTTCTTCGACGGTGTTTCCGCTCTCGGAGGCGGCGGCCGAGGCTTTCACCGCATCCAGCCGCGGCGCAGTGCGGGTGACGGTCGGCGAGTCCGGCACCGGCGGCGGCTTCCGGCGCTTCTGCCGCAACGAGATCGAGATTCAAGGCGCGTCGCGCCCGATCCTCGCGAGCGAGATGGAAGCCTGCCGCGCCGCGGGCGTCACCTATGTCGAAGCGCCGGTCGCGTTCGACGGGCTGACGGTCGTCGTGCATCCGAGCAATCCGCTGCAATCGATTACGCTCGCCGAGCTGCGGCGCATGTGGGCGCCGGCGGCGGAAGCGCAGGTCACGAATTGGCGCCAGATCAATCCGGCCTGGCCTAATCTCCGCCTGCAATTGTTCGGCGCGGGCACAGCTTCCGGCACGTTCGATTTCTTCACCGAAGCGGTGATGGGCGAAGCCGGCGCATCGCGCACCGATTACACGCCCACGGAAGACGACAATGTCACGGTCCAGGGCGTTGCAAACAATCCCGGCGGCGTCGGCTATTTCGGCATCGCGTACTATCAGCAAAACCGCGAGCGCCTGCGCGCGCTTGCGATAGACAACGGCCAAGGGCCGGTCGCACCGTCGCCGGAAAGCGTCGCGAACGGAACCTATCAGCCGCTGTCGCGCCCGCTCTTCATTTATGTGAACGCCGAAGCGTTGCGACGCCCCGGCGTGCAGCAATTCGTCCGCTACTACCTGGAGCACGCGGCCGAGCTCGCGCCGCGCGTCGGCTACGTCGCTCTGCCCGCCGCAGCCTACGAGACGTACGCCACGCGCATGCGTGAGCGTCAGGCCGGCACGGCGTTCGGCGGACGCCAAGACATCGGCGCCAGCATCGAAGAGG
Organism: Hyphomonadaceae bacterium; assembly: GCA_050246475.1. GTDB lineage: Bacteria > Pseudomonadota > Alphaproteobacteria > Caulobacterales > Aquidulcibacteraceae > CADEEL01. The sequence continues at coordinate 388,740 of JBFWVZ010000001.1, forward strand.
TGTTGGCGCGGCCGCTCGCGAGCGAGGCGGCGCCGGCTGAAGCGGGACAAGAGTGAGCCAAACGCGCGATTTCACGCAGCGGCGGGCGCGTCCGTTCGAGCGGATTGTCGAGGCGATTCTGCTGGCGGCGGCGTGCGCGGCGATCGCCGTTCTTGTGGGCATTCTCTTTGTCGTCGTCTCCGAGTCGGCGCGCTTCTTTGCGCAGGTTTCGGCCATCGAGTTCCTCACAGACACGCGCTGGACGCCGCTTTTCGACGATGCCCATTACGGCATCGCGCCGCTGCTTTCGGGCACGCTCATGTCAACGCTCGTCGCGCTTGCGGTCGCGACGCCGCTAGGGCTGCTTTCGGCGGTCTATCTCTCCGAGATCGCGGGGGCGCGCACGCGCGAAACCGTCAAGCCGACGCTCGAATTGCTCGCCGGCGTCCCGACCGTCGTTTACGGCTATTTCGCGCTTCTCTTCATGACGCCGCTCCTGCAGCGATTCATTCCCGGGCTGCCGGGTTTCAATCTGCTGTCCGCGGGCGTCGTCATGGGGCTGATGATCATTCCCTACATTGCGTCGCTCTCTGAGGACGCGCTGCGCGCCACGCCGCAAGCGCTGCGCGACGGTTCGCTGGCGCTGGGGGCGACGCGGCTGGAGACGGCGCTGCGCACGGTAATGCCGGCGGCGGCGTCGGGAATCGTCGGCGCCGTCATCCTCGCCATGTCGCGCGCCGTCGGCGAGACGATGATCGTGGTGATCGCAGGCGGCCAGCAGCCGCAGATCGTGACGTCGCCGACGCAACAGGGCGCGACCGTGACGGCTTTCATCGCGCAGGTGGCGCTGGGGGATTTGCCGTTCGGCACGCTCGAATATCAGAGCATCTTCGCGGCGGGACTTGCGCTGCTGGTGCTGACGCTTGCGTTCAATTTCATCGCGTTCGCACTGCAGCGCAGCATCCGGGAGGCCTATTGATGGCGTCCACATCTTCCGCGCCGCCGCGCGATTTTTCCGCGCCGGCGCCGGGTCTGGCGCTCAGACGCTTCAAGGACCGCAGCTTCGTCGTGTGGGGCGTGGCGGCGACGGCGATCGGGCTCGGAACGCTCGTCGCGCTCGTTTGGCAATTGGCGCATGACGGCGGCCACCGCCTGACGTTCGATTTCTTCACCAGCTTCCCATCCTCGAACCCGGCGGATGCGGGCGTTCTTTCCGCCTGGGTCGGTTCGATCCTCGTCATCATCACGACCGCGCTCATCGCGCTGCCGCTGGGCGTGTTGGCTGGGCTCTATCTTGAGGAGTACGCCCCGAAGAACCGGCTCACGAGCCTTATCGAGATCGCCGTCAACAATCTCGCGGGCGTGCCGTCGATCCTGTTTGGCCTTTTGGCGCTCGGCCTCTTCGCCCAGACATTGGGGCTTGGCGAAACCATCCTCACGGCGGGGCTGACGCTTGCGCTGCTTATTCTGCCGATCCTCATCGTCGCGACGCGGGAATCCGTTCGCGCCGTGCCGCAAGATATTCGCCAAGCCGCGCTCGCGCTCGGCGCCACCAAGTGGCAGACGACGCAGCATCACGTGCTGCCCTACGCGATGCCCGGCGTGGTGACGGGCGTCATCATCGGGCTCTCGCGCGCCATCGGGGAGACGGCGCCGCTCATCCTGATCGGCGGCCTGACGTTCGTGGCGTTCCTGCCCGTGCAAACACCCGGCGATCCGCGCAACTACACGATCGGCCAGCTCGACGAATACGGCGCGCCGCTCGAGCCGGACGCGATGATTTCCGTTACGCTGCCGCGCGGGGGCGACGCGGTGACGCCGCTGGGGGATACCATTCCCATCGCGCCTGGCGAAACCATCGAGGCCCCCGCTGGCTCGACGGTGCATACGAGCGCGAGCTTCCTCGACGCGGCGCAGTCGTGGCTGCCATGGAACTGGCTCGGCGAGGCGTTCACCGTGATGCCGATCCAGATGTTCAGCTGGACCTCGCGGCCGGAGGCGGAGTTCCGTGAAGCGGCGGCGGCCGCAGGCCTCGTTCTGTTGGCAATCACGCTCTTGATGAATGGAGCGGCGATTTGGCTGCGCTACCGATTGCGCCGGCGCATTCGCTGGTGAACACGGGGCGCGGCGGCGCCCGCGCCTTTACGCATTTGCTCGTCGCGCTGACGCTCGCCGCGTGCGCACCGCCCGCCGAGGAAGAGCCGGAGGCGCCCGATGTCGCGCAAGAAATTGTCGGCGCGGGGCGGCGCGATTGGATCGCGGCGAACGAACAGGCGCGCCTGTTCGGCGGCAATCTCGCCGTGTCGGTCGAGGAGAGCGGGGAGGGGCGGCTCGTCCTTGCGTTCGCCAATGGGATCACGATCCGCGCCGCGCGCGAGGGTGTGCGCCCGGCGCAGGAAATTGCGGGGCGCGAAACCTATGCGGCGATCCTCGGGCTGCCGCCGGGCGTGGCGATCACCACGTACCGAGTGGAGGAAGAGCGCGTCTCGCCGAGCGCGGCGCTCGGCGGTCTGTGCGGCGCGCTGCGAACGACGCTCGTCGCGGCGGCCGAATATGTAAACGAGCAGAACGCATGGACGCTGCGGCTCGGCGCCTTTCACCGCCCCGCCGATGCGGCCGAGGACACTGCGCCCAATCTCTGCTTCGCGCTCGACTACGCTCAGCCTGCCTAACGCGCGCGGGCTTGCTTGACCTCGCGGGCGATACGGCGGCGCTCCCGGGCGCGGGCGCGCGCATCCGCCAAACGGCGCCAGAAGCGCTTCTTTTCGGGCTTCGGCAGCGGTTCGAGGTTTTTCTGAAAGGCCTCCGCGCACGCGCGCCATGAATAGCTCTCTGCCACGCGCCGGGCCGTCTCGCGATCGAGCTTGAGCGCTTCGAGGCAGGCCTTCTGGAGATCGTTGTCGCAGATGCCGGTGCCGGTGCCGGGGAGAATGTCGATAGGCCCGGGCGCGGGGAACGCCGCCACGGGCGTGCCCGTCGCCATCGCTTCGAGCAGCACGAGGCCGAACGTGTCGGTGAGGCTCGGGAAGACGAAGACGTCGGCGTCGGCATAATAGCGGGCGAGTTCCTCGCCGAACTTCACGCCCGGGAACACTGCGTCGGGATATTCGCGCATCAGTTCTTCACGCAGAGGCCCATCGCCGACGACGACCTTGGTGCCGGGCAGTTCTGTCTCAAGAAACTTGCGGATGTTCTTCTCGACGGCGACGCGTCCGACATTGACCCAAATCGGGCGCGCGAGCCCCTTATAGACGCCGTTCTCCACATCGCGCAGCGCGGGATTGAAGCGGTCGATCTCTACGCCGCGGCTCCAGGCCGTCACCTTGGTGAAGCCGTGCGCGAGCAGGCGGTTCATCATCGTAGGCGTCGCGACCATGATGCGCCCGGACTTGTCGTGAAAGGCGTGCATGTAGCGGTAGCCGGCCCAGAGCGGAATCCAGGGAAAGCGCGCCGTTACGTATTCGGGAAATTGCGTGTGATAGGAGGTGGTGAACGGAAACTTGTGCTTGAGGCAGATCGCGCGGGCGTCCCAGCCCAGCGTGCCTTCCGTGGCGATGTGCACAGCGTCGGGCGCGAATGCCAGGAAACGCTCCTCCACGTCGTCACGCGCGCCGATGGCGAGCTTGATTTCGCTATAGGTGATGAGCGGCATGGTGCGGTAGCCGTCGCTGGGCGCCACGATCTCCAGCTCGCAGCCCATTTCGCGCAGCTCCTTGATCACCTTGGAGAGCGTGGTGACGACGCCGTTCACTTGCGGCTCCCAGGCGTCGGTCACGATCATGATGCGGCGCGCGAGCGGCTCGGCGGCGGCGTCGGGCCCGTCTGGGCCTTCATCGGGCTCGGGGATTTGGGCGGCGGCTTCGCTCACGCCCCGGTTTCCACCATGGGGGGCGGGCGCGTGCAAGGCCAAGCGCGCAGACCCCGCTTGCCCCAGCGGTTCGAGGCGCGCATATCGCGCCCAAATTGGAGCCTCCATGGCCGATTCAGCCGAAAATGCCGCCGCGCAGCTCGATTGGGATGCGCTCGATGCCCACAAATACGACGATGAAGACCGCACGCTCGCGGATTTGCTGAACCATATGCCGCTCGATGCGGCTGCGCGCGCGAGCGTGGCGGCGGAGGCGCGTGCGCTCGTCGTCAAGGCGCGCGGGTTGAAGCGCCGCAAGGGCGTGATGGAGAGCTTTCTCGAAGAGTTCGGGCTCTCAAACGCCGAGGGCCTCGCGCTCATGTGCTTGGCGGAAGCGCTGCTGCGGGTTCCGGACGAAGAGACCGCCGACAAGCTCATCGCGGAGAAGATTCGCACCGGGCGGTGGGACGAGCATCTGGGGCAGAGCGATCATTGGCTGGTCAATGCGGGCACGTGGGGTCTCATGCTCACGGGGCGGATCGTGGCGCCCAGCGAAGAGCTTTCCGATGCGCCCTCCTTCATGCGCCGCTTCGTCTCGCGCGCGGGCGAGCCCGTCGTGCGCGCGGGCGCGATGCAGGCGATGCGGATTCTCGGGGAGCAATTCGTCCTTGGGCGGACGATCGAGGCGGCGATCCGGCGCGGCAAGAGTTTTATTCGCGCCGGCAACGCGACGAATTTCTCGTTCGACATGCTCGGCGAGGGCGCGCGTACGGCGGCAGACGCGGCGCGCTATCTCGAAAGCTATGCCAATGCGATCGACGCGGTCGGCGAAGACGCAGCGGGCGCGGGGCCGATCGCGGCCTCCGGCGTTTCGGTGAAATTGTCGGCGCTTTTCCCGCGCTACGAAGCGCGGCAAGAAGAGCGTGTGATGGAGGAGCTCTATCCGCGCGTGCTTCAGCTCGCGGAGCGGGCGATGGCGGCGAACATCGGGCTCACGCTCGACGCGGAGGAGGCGGACCGGCTCGCGCTTTCGCTCAAGCTGCTCGACAGCTTGGCGGCGGCGCCTTCGCTTTCCGGCTGGGATGGGCTGGGGCTTGCGGTGCAGGCCTATCAGAAACGCACGCGATTGGTGATCGATCAGCTCGCGGCGCTGGCGCGGCGCCGGCGCAAGCGTTTCATGGTGCGGCTCGTCAAAGGCGCCTATTGGGACGGCGAGATCAAACGCGCGCAGCAAATGGGCCGCCCGGATTTTCCGGTGTTCACAACCAAGGCCGCGACGGACGTCAATTATCTCGGTTGCGCCAAGGCGATGTTCGCCGCGGGCGAGGCGTTCTATCCGCAATTCGCGACGCACAACGCGCATACGGCGGTTGCGGTCAAGCGCATGGCGGAGGCGGCGGGCGCCAAACACTACGAGTTTCAGCGCCTGCACGGCATGGGCGAAGCGCTCTATGCGGCGTTCGATTCTTCGGCGCCAGTGCGTGTGTACGCCCCCGTGGGCGGCCACGAGGATTTGCTGCCCTATCTCGTGCGGCGCTTGCTGGAGAACGGCGCCAACACCAGCTTCGTGCATTCGTTTCTCGACGACGATGTCTCTCCCGATCTCGTCGCCGCCGATCCGATCACGCGCCTTGAAGCTTCGCCCCGCCGGCATCCGCGCTTGGCGCCGCCGGCGGCGCTTTACGGCGCCAGCCGGCGCAACTCGACGGGCCCCGATCTCTCCATCGCGGCGGAGCGCGCCGATCTCGTCGCGGCGGTCGCGGCGCTCGACGCAATGGCGGTCAACGCGGCGCCGATGATCGGCGATGCTCCATCCACGGACGGCGGCGATTCGGTGAAGGCCCCGGCCGATCTTGCACGCACGATCGGGTCGGTGCGCAACGCGACGCCGGAGGAGTGCAAACGCGCGGTTTCGACCGCGCTCGCCGCATTTCCATCTTGGAACGAACGCGGCGGCGTGGAGCGCGCCGCGATACTGCGGCGTATGGGCGATGCGCTGCAGGCGAACGAAGCCAAGCTCATCGCGTTGTTAGCACGCGAAGGCGGGCGCACCTTCCAAGACGGGATCGACGAGGTGCGCGAGGCTGTCGATTTTTGCCGCTATTACGCGGCCGAGGCGGAGCGTTTGTTCGGCGCGCCCGCGCCGCTGCCAGGGCCGGCGGGAGAAACGAACGCGCTCGAGCTTTCTGGGCGCGGCGTCTTCGTCTGCATTTCACCCTGGAATTTTCCGCTGGCAATCTACACAGGGCAGATCGCGGCGGCGCTCGCGGCGGGCAATGCGGTCGTCGCGAAGCCGGCGGAGCAAACGCCGCTCATCGCGGCGGAAGCCGTGCGGCTTTTCCGCGAAGCGGGCCTACCAGCCGATGTGCTTTCATTGTGCCCCGGTCTTGGCGATGTCGGGGCCGCGCTCGTCGCCGACACGCGCATCGCGGGCGTGTGCTTCACCGGCTCCACGGAAGTCGCGCAGAAGATCAATCGCTCGCTTGCATCCCGCGACGGGCCGATCCCCGTGCTCATCGCGGAGACGGGGGGCCTCAACGGGATGTTCGTCGACACCAGCGCGCTCAAGGAGCAGGTGGTCGATGACGCAATCCTCTCGGCCTTCGGCTCGGCGGGACAGCGCTGCTCGGCTCTGCGTTTGCTTTTTCTGCCGCACGAAACGGCGGACGCGATCACCGAAACACTTGTCGGCGCGATGAACGAATTACGCATCGGCGATCCCGCCGATCCGCGCACCGATGTGGGTCCTGTCATCGACGCGGAAGCGCGCGATGCACTGCAGGCGCACATGGCGCGCATGAAGTCTGAAGCGAAGGTTGTCGCGCAGCGGGATGTCACTGGCTTGAACGGCATGTTTTTCGGGCCTGCGATCGTTGAATTGCCGAGCCTCGATTTGCTTTCTCGCGAAGTGTTCGGGCCAGTGATGCATGTGGTTCGCTACGATCCAGATGAGATCGGCAAGGTCGGCGGCGCGCTCGCGGCCAAAGGCTATGGGCTCACGCTCGGCGTGCACTCACGGCTCGACAGCTTCGCCGCGCAGGTTGCGCGCGCGGTTCCGGCGGGGAATTTCTACGTCAACCGCTCGATGATCGGCGCGGTCGTCGGGGTGCAGCCGTTCGGCGGGCAAGGATTGTCCGGAACCGGACCAAAGGCGGGCGGGCCGAACTACCTCCCGCGCTTCGCGCACGAGCGGACGATTACGGTCAACATCGCCGCGCAGGGCGGCGATCCAGCGCTTCTCAATCTCTGAGCGTGCGCTAAGTTCTCACCCGATGCCACGCGACAACGTCACGCCCTTCCGCCGCCGCCCCAAACCGCGGCCGGAGCCCTCCAATCCGCTCCGGAGCCATCGCGGCAAAGTGCTGCTCGTGCATGCCCTGACGCTCACGGCGTTCGCGATCTATTTCTTGCTCACGACCCCCTGGACTTACATTGGGCTCGCGCTTGGGATCGCGGCGGTGGCGATCGCGGCGTCGAACCGCCACGAGGGCATGCCGTGGGCGCTTACGCATCACGAACAGGCGACACGCACGATCATTATCGGCGCCGTCGCGTGGACACTCGGATCATTGCTGGCGTTCATCCCCGGCTTGGGCGTCGCGACGCCGTGGATTCACATCATCGTGGCGCTTTGGGTGGGCTTGCGCGCACTCATCGGCTTCGTGCTCGCGGGGCTGCGGCGTCCCGTGCCCAATCCACGCGGCTTCCTGATCTAGCTAGGAATGCGAGAAGATGTCGGCGTTCTCCCAGCCGGCTAGATCGAGTGCGGCGCGGGTGGGGAGAAAGTCGAAACAGGCCTGCGCGATGCCGTCGCGCCCTTCGCGCGCCAAGATCGCGTCGAGCCTTTCCTTGAGCGCGTGAAGGTGAAGCACGTCCGAGGCCGCGTAGGCAATTTGGCTGTCGCTCAGCGTGTCGGCGCCCCAATCGGACGATTGCTGCTCCTTGGAGACGTCGCGGCCCAGCAATTCCTTCACGACGTCCTTCAGCCCGTGACGGTCGGTGTAAGTGCGCGCGAGCTTCGAGGCGATCTTGGTGCAATAGACGGGCTGCGCCACGACGCCCAGATCGCGCATCAGCATGGCGAGATCGAAACGCGCGAAATGCAGGATTTTGAGGACGCCGATATCGCCAAGCACTCGCTTCAGATTGGCGGGCTCGACGTTTTTCTGGATCTGCACCAGGTGCGCGTGCTCGCCGCCGTCGGACAGTTGCACGAGGCAAAGGCGGTCGCGGATGAGCGAGAGCCCCATCGTTTCGCTATCGACCGCGATGGGGCCGTTGAACGTCACGTCGGCGGGCAGATCGCCCTTGTGCACCAGCACGACGACGTTCTTGCCGTCCACGGTCAAAGAAAGCTTGCGAGTCATCGCGCCGGTCTAGCGCGCGTTGGGGGCGGGGACAAATAGAGCGATCGCGATCACGCGGATGCTTCAGGCTGGCTTCAGCAGCGCGCGCCCGAGCGCGATCCAGCCGAGCGACAAGAGGACGGCGCCGGCCGCCATGCCGGCGCTGGCGTCGAATCCGAGGGCGGAGGCCGCCGCAGCAAGCGCTGGGGCGCCAAGCAAACCGAGCAACACAAGCCCCGGTCCGGGCCAGGAAAATGCGCGTCCCACCAGGAGCGAGGCGCACCAGAGAATCCACCCCAGCGTGAACGCACTCACCGCTATGACGGCCTCCGCGTCGAACAAGTTTGGCCCCGCGACGTTCTCGATCGCGTCCAGCGCGCCGGGCGCGGTCCTGGCGGTGTGGTGGATGAAGAAGACCTGCGCCCATTCGTGCGCCATCATCATGCCTGCGCCAACGAACGCGAGCGGGAACGTTGATGCTCCAAACCAGCCTGGCTTCTGCGCCTGGCGGATGTAGAGCCCAATCATCCCGAACAGCACGAAAATGAGTCCGGCGGCGGCAAGGCTCAGGCGCCATAGGAACACTTGTGTGCCCGCCAGCGCAGCGAACGGCGCCTCCGCCGGCAGCATCGGCAAGAAGACGGCATTCGCGATCAGCGTCAGCAGCCCGCCGCCGATCAACGCGACGCCGAAAGTGCGCGTCTGCATGATCGTCTCCGCAAGAAAAGTAATCGATTGATTACATCTTTGCCGATAGCATGGCAATCCATGACGAAGACTTCCCGCGACGCGGTGGCGGAGGCAGCCATCCTTCTCTTCGCGCAACGGGGATTTCGCGAGACCAGCGTAGGCGACATCGAGGAGGCGGCCGGCCTTACGCGCCGCGCGGGCGGCTTTTACCGGCACTTCAAATCGAAAGAGGCTGTGCTGATCGAAAGCGTGCGCGCGATGGCGCGTGCGATGACCGCGGAGATACGGCTCGCCGAAATTCTCGCGCAGGGCAACGTGAAGCGGGAGCTCCTCTTCATCGCGGAACATTTGCTCGCGCACGCGGCGCAGCATCGCGACCTTCGGCTGCTGTTGCAGCGCGAGGCTCATAAGCTTCCGGCTCTGCGAGCCGTCTTGCGCAGGGCCAATATGACTCTGGCGCGGCAAGACATCGTGCCGTGGACCGCGCACGCGCTGAGGCGCGCCGGCCTCAAAGAAAATGCGACGACGTTCGCATTTCTCGTGTTTGGGCCGGTGCTGCTCTATCTTGTCTCAATCGACCGCGGGCAGCCGGCGTTCGGCCTGGCGGAGAAAGATGCGCTCGATGCCTGGGCCGCGCATTGGTCAAAAACGCTGCGCCCGCGGCGGCGGCGATCTGCGGGCTAGAAGCGATGGTGCCCAGAAGAGGACTCGAACCTCCACGCCTCGCGGCGCTAGTACCTGAAACTAGTGCGTCTACCAATTCCGCCATCTGGGCACTCAAGGCGCGCGATGTAAGGGAGGGGGCGGGCGGCGTCAACGATGCGGCCCGTCTGTCTTGCTTAGTTGAAGGCTGGCCAGAAAAGCGCACCAGCAAGGCCCAATGCGCCCAGGCCCAAGCCGATCAGCAGGCCGTCCCGCGCGGTCATGCCCAAGCCGAAGAAGACGATGGCCGCGCCCGGCGCCAAGGGCGCGAAGGGGATGAGGCCCAGCGGGAAGGTGACGAGCGCGGCGGCTATGACTGCGAGGGCGACAAGGCTCACCAAAGGCGGGCGGGTGAGGAACGCCAAGCGCGGGCGCAGGATGGCGTCGATGCGGCGGGCCCAAGGGCGCGCACGCTCGATCGTGCGTTCAAGCGTTGCGCCCTCGATGCGTGCGTCGAGCGCGTTCTTCGGCAGCCAGATGCGATGCGCGCCGACGAGCATTTGCGCGGCGACGACCAGAGTCAGCGCCGCCGCCAGCCATGTCATGCCGGGCACGATGGTCAGCGGCGAGATCGCGATGATGCCGATGAGCAGAAGCAGCGGCCCATAGGAGCGGTGGCCGATGGCGGCGAGCACGTCGCGCAAGGTCGTCGTTGCACCCGTCCGGGCGTGTTCGGCCAAGCGGTCAAGCAGATCGGAGAGATTGCCGATGTCGCGCCTGCGCGCCTCGCGCCCCGCATCCGGCGGGCGCGGGCGGCTGAAACGGCGCATGGCTTCGAGGCGCGTGACCACTCAATTCCTAACCGGCGGCGCGCGTTTGGGTTCCGCTCGTCATGGCCACGAACACATCTTCCAGATCCGGCTCTTCGATGGAGAGATCCCTGATCGCGACGCCCTTGGCGCGGACGCGATCGAGCAATTCCTCCACCGAGTGCTCGCTGGTGCGGTAGGTGAAAGAGATCGCGCCGTTCTTGCGCAGGACGGGCGCCACATCATCAAAACCCTGAGGAATCTGCGCGAGTTCGCTTTGCGGCGTGACGACGAGCGTCTTTTGATCGAGGCGTCCGACCAAACGCGCGGTCGGCTCGCACGCGATCACCTGGCCATGATTGATGATGGCGATGGTGTCGCAGAGCTCCTGGGCTTCTTCGAGATAGTGAGTGGTCAAGACGATCGTCACGCCCTCGGCGTGGAGGCGCTTCACATAGTCCCAGAGCTGGCGGCGCAATTCGACATCCACGCCAGCCGTCGGCTCGTCGAGCACGAGAACGGGTGGAGCATGCACCATGGCCTTGGCGACGAGGAGGCGGCGCTTCATGCCGCCGGAGAGCGTGCGTGCGTACGCGTCCTTCTTGTCCCACAAGCCGACGGCGCGAAGGATTTCCTCGGTGCGGCGCTCTTGCTTGGGCACGCCGTAGAAGCCGGCCTGAATCTCCAAGCTCTCGATAGGCGAGAAGAAGGGATCCATATTGAGTTCTTGCGGCACGATGCCGATGGCGCCGCGCGCGTTCCTTGGCTCGGCGTCGATGTCATAGCCCCAGATCGACGCCTGGCCGCCGCTCTTCACCACGAGCCCGCCGAGGATGTTGATGAAGGTCGATTTGCCCGCGCCGTTCGGACCCAAAAGACCAAAGAAGCTGCCACGGGGAATGTTGAGATCGATGCCCTTCAAAGCATGGGCGGGCGGCGCCTTGGCGTTTCCGCGGTAGGTCTTGTCCAATCCCCGCGCGGAGATGGCGTATTCCGGCAGCGCGTGCGGCATGAAGGTCTCGATTTCCCTGGCGGCGGGGCGCGGCGTTGATCGGCCCGGCGATGCGCTCTAGGTACGAACGCCTTGAGCCAACCGCAACCGGACGCGCATGGAAACCGATCAATCGAGCCCGCAGGACGCTGACGCGTTGCCGCCCCCAGAGACGATCCTGGTCACGGATCACCGCGTCTCCTGCAACGGGGACGGCGGCGCGCTTGGGCATCCGCGTGTCTTCTACGAGATCGGCGAGGAAGGTTTCGTCGATTGCCTCTATTGCGACCGGCGATTCGCGCTGAAGCACCCCTGAAACGCCGCCCATGGACGTTCCCGAAACACGCTATGTGAAGAACGGGGACACTTACATAGCGTATGCGGTGCTTGGCGAGGGGCCGATCGACCTCGTCCTCGTGCTTGGCTTCGCGACGCACCTTGAGCTGATGTGGGAGCATCCGCCGCTGGCGCGCATGCTGCGCCGGCTTGCGTCCTTCTCGCGGCTGATCCTCTTCGACAAGCGCGGGGTCGGGCTTTCGGATCGCGCACAGGTCGTGGCGACGCTCGAAGAACGCATGGACGACGTGCGCGCGGTGATGGATGCGGTCGGGAGCGAACGCGCCGCGATCCTCGGGGTGTCGGAAGGCGCGCCGATGAGCCTGCTTTTCGCGGCGACCTATCCGGAGCGTGTGCAGGCGCTCATCATCTTCGGGGGATACACGACCGTCACGCCGCGCGAGGATCATCCAGCCGGCTTCGAACGCGCCTTCCTCGACGCGTTCAACGGCCGAATGGTTGAGCGCTGGGGCACGCCGTGGTCGGTCAAGTTCTGGGCGCCGAGCATGCGCCAGGATCCGGCGTTCCGTGCGTGGTGGCCGCGCTATCTCAAGATGGCCGCGAGCCCCGGCGCCGCGACCTCGCTCATGTCGCTCTATCCGGAGATCGATGTCCGGCACGCGCTCAAGACGATTTCGGCGCCGACGCTGGTGCTGCATCCGGAGCAGGACCTCATCTCGCCGCTCGGGGCGGGACAATATATCGCCGAACACGTCAAGGGCGCGCGGCTCGTGGTGCTGCCCGGCGCGGATCATCTGCCATGGGTGGGCGCGAACGCCGATCGCCTTTCGGACGAGACGCAGGAATTTCTCACCGGCGCACGCGCCGCGCCCGAACCCGATCGCGTCCTTGCAACTGTTCTTTATACGGACATTGTAAACTCGACGGCGCACGCCGCGACGATGGGCGATGCGCGCTGGCGCGGGATGCTGGATGAACACGCGAGCTTGGCGCGGCGCGAGATCGATCGCGCGCGCGGGCGTCTTGTGAAGACGACGGGCGACGGCGTGCTTGCGACGTTCGACGGCCCAGCGCGTGCGGTGCGCTGCGCGTCGGCGCTGCGCGCAGGCGTGGCGAGGCTGGGGCTCTCCATGCGCGCGGGCCTTCACGCCGGCGAAATCGAACTCATGGGCGACGAGGTGAGCGGCATCGCCGTGCACATCGGCGCGCGGATCGCTGCGATGGCGGGAGAAGGCGAGATTCTCACGTCGAGCACGGTCAAGGACTTGGTCACCGGCTCTGGGATCGGCTTTGCGGAGCGCGGCGCGCATGCGCTCAAGGGCGTGCCCGGCGAATGGCGCGTCTTCGCGGTGGAGCGCGCCTGAGGGGGTGAGGGCGTCCGAATCCGGCGCATGCTTGTCACGTTTTGGGTGCTAGAAGCGTCTTCAAATCAACACGGAGCAAGACATGGCCGCGCGCCCCGATCACGCCAAGGCGTTTCACGCATTGCATCACGGCAAGGAGCCGCTGGTGCTCGCCAATTGCTGGGATGCGCAATCGGCACGGATCATCGAGGAGGCGGGCGCCAAGGCGCTCGCGACATCGAGCGCGGCGGTGGCGTGGGCGCATGGGCGCGCCGATGGGCATTATCTTCCGGTCGAAACGCTGATCGCGGCGGTCGGCGAGATCACGCGTGTAACGAAGCTGCCGCTCAGCGTCGATATGGAGCGGGGGTATGCGGACGATCCCAAGGGCGTGGCTGAGAACGTGCGCGCGATCATCGGCGCCGGCGGGATCGGGATGAATTTGGAGGACGGCGCGGACGGCGCCGATCTCCTTTGCCGCAAGATCGAAGCCGTGCGTGCGGCGGCGGCGCAAGAGGGCGTCGATTTCTTCGTCAATGCGCGCTGCGACGTCTATCTGAAGCGGCTTGCGGAAGGCGAGGCGGCGGTCGTGGAAAGCGTGAAGCGCGGCAATGCGTACAAGCAAGCGGGCGCCGATGGGTTCTTCCTGCCGGGACCGACGGACATCGCGCTCTTCCGCACGATCGCGGCGGAGGTTGCGCTGCCGCTCAACGTCATGGCGCGCCCGGGGGTGCCCGGCAAGGCCGCGCTTGCGGAGGCGGGCGTCAAGCGGCTCTCCGCCGCGACCGCGATGAGCCGCGGCGCCTACAACGCGATGAAGGCGCTCGCGGAAAGCTTTCTCGCTGACGGCGACAGCGATGCGCTTTCCAAAGCCGCGGGGCCGGTCATCGATTTCAATGCGTGGTTCAAGTAGAAAGGCCCCAGAGGAGGCCGCCATGGTCGATAAATCGCGCGTGCTGGACAAGATGTTCAAGGGCGGCAGCCCCGGCTGGGAATCCGGCTCGTCCAAGGGCGGCTATCAGGCGCCGGTTCCGGGGCGCACGCGCGCGACGCAGGGCGATTTCGGCGCCAAAGGCAGCGGCGGCGACACGTTCGAAAAGGGCGCCGGCTTCAAGAAGAAGAAGGGCGCGGACGACGCCTATCAGAGCGATCTCTCGCCCGAGGAAGAAGCGCGCATCATCGCGCAGAAGGAAGCCGCGGCGCGCGGGGCGGGCCAACGCGGCGGCCAAGCGCAGACTACAGGCTTGCCCGGCGGGCTCGGCGGCATTTTCGGACGCAACGGCCAAGCGCGGCCAAACTCACCGGGCTTGGGCGGGCGCTTCGGGACGGCGGCGGCGACGGTTGGCGGACTAGCCGCGATCGGCGGGCTCGCCTACGCGGCGTGGCGCGCGTATCAAAACCGGCGCTCGCAGCAAGCGCCGCCCTCTCCGCCGGCCGAAACGCAAACGTCAACGCCCGTCACGCCAGCGCCGGCCGACAGCGGCTTTACGCCGCCCGCGTCAGACGCAGCGGCGCGCGATTCACTCGGCGCGCTCCTGGTGCGCGCGATGATCTATGCGGCGAAGGCCGATGGACAGATCGATGCGGATGAAACCAAGCGCATCTTCGAGGAAATGGCCGCCCATGACGTGACACAGGAAGAAAAGGCCTACCTGCTCGAGGAAATCGGACGCCCGGCGAATGTGGACGATCTGGCGCGCCAAGCGCAGACGCCTCAGATCGCGTCTCAGGTCTATGCCGCTTCGGTCATGGTGATCGGCGCGCAGGGGCCGGAGGAGACGGCCTATCTCAGGACGCTGGCGCAGAAGCTCAATCTCGACGCGGGGCTCGTCGCTGAGATTCACGCGCAAGTGGAGCGGTCGGCCGCGCCAGCGTAGAATTGAGGCGCGCGAGCGCCTATTCTCGACTCGATGGCCGACACGCAAACCAAAGCCGCCGCCAAAACCAAGAGCGAGGCCATGCGCCTCTATCTGGTGGATGGATCGGGCTACATCTTCCGCGCCTATCATGCGCTGCCGCCGTTGACGCGCGCGTCGGACGGGGCGCCGGTCGGCGCCGTCTCCGGCTTCTGCAACATGCTCTACAAGTTCCTGGAGGACATGAAGAGCGCCGATAAGCCGACGCATCTCGCGGTCGTGTTCGACAAATCAGAGAGCACGTTCCGCACCGAGCGCTATCCCGCGTACAAGGCCAATCGCCCGCCGCCGCCCGAAGATCTCGTGCCGCAATTCGCGATGATCCGCGAAGCGACGCGCGCGTTCGGCGTGCCTGCGATCGAGATCGACGGATACGAAGCCGACGACATCATCGCCACTTACGCGCGCGAGGCCGCGCGCGCGGGCGCCACGGTGAAAATCGTTTCCTCCGACAAAGACCTCATGCAGCTCATCGAGGATGGACGCATCGAGCTTTTCGATCCGATGAAGCAAAAGCCGCTCGGGCGCGACGCGGTGATGGAGAAGTTCGGCGTCACGCCCGACAAGGTGATCGACGTGCAGGCGCTGATGGGCGACAGCGTCGATAACGTGCCCGGTGCGCCTGGGATTGGCCCGAAGACCGCGGCGGAGCTCATCAATCAATATGGCGATCTCGAAACGCTGCTCTCGCGCGCGGAAGAGATCAAACAGCCGAAGCGGCGCGAGACGCTACTGCAGCATGCGGAGCAAATCCGCATCTC
Organism: Hyphomonadaceae bacterium; assembly: GCA_050246475.1. Classification (GTDB taxonomy): domain Bacteria; phylum Pseudomonadota; class Alphaproteobacteria; order Caulobacterales; family Aquidulcibacteraceae; genus CADEEL01. The sequence continues at coordinate 404,361 of JBFWVZ010000001.1, forward strand.
CAAAGAATTGGTGACGCTCTGCGACGCCGTGCCGGGGCTTGAGGACTACAACACCTTCGTCGCGGACGATCCCGATCCGGACACGTTGCTCAAGTTCCTCGACGCGATGGAATTCCGCACGCTGGCGCGGCGGGTGCGCGAGGCGTTCGCGAAGGAGACTGGCGAGGAAGCGCCGCGCCCGGCGCATGCGCCGGCGGCCGAGGAAGAGCCGCCCGTCGACTTCAACGCCTATAAGGTGATCGACGAAGCAGCCGATCTGAAGGCGTGGTTGGCGCGCGCCGCGGCGCAGGGCTTTCTGGCGCTCAACGCTCATACGAATGGCGGCGATCCGGCGGCGGCGCGCATTGTGGGCGTCTCGCTGGCGCTTGGCGCGAACGAGGCGGCTTACGTTCCGCTCCGGCACGTCGATCCGCATGCGGAGGATGATCTTTTCGGCGACGGCGCCAAAGCGAACGCGCCGAAGCAGATTGCGCTCGCAGAGGCGATGGCGCTGCTCAAGCCGGTGCTGGAGGATCGCGCGCTCCTGAAGATTGGGCACGACATCAAGAGCAGCGTGCAGGCGTTCGCGCATGAAGGCGTGCGTTTGGCGCCCATCGATGACGTGATGCTCATCTCCTACACGCAAGGCGCGGGGCAGGAGGAACATTCGCTCCAGGGGCTCGCGGAGAAGCACCTCGGACACACGCCGATCGATTTCAAAGACGTGACGGGAACGGGCAAGGCGCGGGTTTCGTTCGCACGCGTGCCTATCGCGACGGCGGCGCGCTATTCGGCGGAGGATTCCGATCTCGCGTTGCGCTTGTGGCGGCGCCTGAAGCCCAAACTCTACGAAGCGCGCCTGCTCAATACGTACGAGACTCTCGAGCGGCCTCTCGTTGCCGTGCTTTCGGACATGGAGATCGCGGGGATTAGGGTCGATCCGCAGGTGCTGTCGCGGCTTTCGGGCGATTTCGCACAGCGGATGCTCGGGTATGAGGACCAAGCGCGCAAGCTCGCGGGTCGCGATTTCAATTTTGGCTCGCCCAAGCAGCTTGGCGAAATTCTCTTCGACGAGATGAGTTTGCCCGGCGGGACGAAAACGAAGACGGGCGCGTGGTCCACGGACGCGTCCATCCTCGAAGATCTCGCGGCGCAGGGGCACGATCTGCCGCGCGTGATCCTAGATTGGCGCCAGCTCCAGAAACTACGCTCGACCTACACGGAGGCGTTGCGCGAAGCGATCAATCCGCAAACGAACCGCGTGCACACGCGCTATGCGCTGGCGGCGACGCCGACGGGGCGCATCTCTTCCAACGATCCGAACTTGCAGAACATTCCAGTGCGGACGGACGAGGGGCGGCGCATTCGCGAAGCGTTCGTCGCGGAGAAGGGGCGCGTGCTCATTTCCGCCGATTATTCGCAGATCGAGCTTCGTTTGCTCGCGCACGTGGCGGATATTCCGCAGCTCAAGAAGGCGTTCGCCGACAAGCTGGACATCCACGCGATGACGGCGTCGGAGATGTTCGGCGTGCCGCTCAAAGAGATGGACGCCAACACACGCAGGCAGGCGAAAGCAATCAATTTTGGGATCATCTACGGCATTTCCGCCTTCGGGCTCGCGCGCAATCTGGGGATCGAGCAGAGCGAGGCGGCCGCCTACATCAAGAAGTATTTCGAACGCTTCCCCGGCATCCGCGACTACATGGAGGCGATGAAGGCGTTCGGGCGGGCGAACGGCTATATCGTCACGCTGTTTGGACGGCGCGTCCATGTGCCGGGCATCCGCTCGAAGAACCAAGCCGAGCGCGCGTTCGGCGAGCGGCAATCGATTAACGCGCCGCTGCAAGGCGCCGCGGCCGACATTATCCGCCGCGCGATGATTCGCTTGCCGGGCGAAATGGCGAAGGCGGATTTGAAGGCGCGGATGCTTCTGCAGGTGCACGACGAATTGGTGTTCGAGGCGCCGGAGGAAGAGGCCGAGGCGCTCTGCGCTCTAGCGCAGAAAGTCATGAGTTCGGCGCCCTTGCCGGCTGTCTCGCTTTCCGTGCCGCTTGATGTCGAAGCGAAGGCGGCGAAGAATTGGGCCACGGCGCATTAGGGCCTTTAGGATCATCCGTGAACGGACCAACCAGCCTTCCCGCCTGGCTCTACACCGATCCGCGCTTTTTCGCGCTGGAGAAGGAGAAGATTTTTCGCCAGGCGTGGCACATCATGGGCCACGTCAGCGACGCGCCGAACGCGGGCGATTACGTGACGCTCGATGTGTTGGGCGAACGCGTCGTCACGCTGCGCGGCGAGGACGGGAGGCTCCGCAGCTTTCACAATGTGTGCCGGCATCGCGCGGGGAAGCTCGCCAGCGAACCGCGCGGGTCATGCGGCAAGCGGCTCGTGTGCCCTTATCATGCGTGGAGCTATGGGCTCGACGGATCGCTCAAGGGCGTGCCGAAGTGGCAAGGGTTCGAGATCGATCTCGAGGAAAACGGCCTGCGCCCCGTCGAACACGAAATCTATCAAGGCTTCATCTTCGTGCGGTTCGAGAAGGGCCTGCCGTCGATCGCCGAGATGATGGCGCCCTATGCCGATGAGATCGTCGCGTTCGATTTGGAGAACCTCGTGCCCAACGGGCGCGTGACGCTCCGCCCACGGAGCGTCAATTGGAAGAATGTCGGGGACAATTATTCCGACGGCATGCACATTCCGGTCGCGCATCCGGGACTCTCACGTCTCTTTGGCGGCACGTATCAGATCGAAGCAAAAGAATGGGTCGATAAGATGTGGGGCGTCATCCAGGACGCGCCCTCATCGAATTGGGCGGAGCGGCAGTATCAAAAGCTCGTTTCGGGCTTCGATCATATCGCGCCGGAGCGGCGCAAGCTCTGGTGCTATTATAAGCTCTGGCCGAACACCGCGTTCGACATCTACCCCGATCAAGTCGATTTCATGCAGTGGATTCCGATTTCTCCGACGGAGACGATGATCCGCGAAATCGCTTATGTGCGCCCCAACGCCAGCCGCGAGGAACGCAATGCGCGCTATCTCAATTGGCGCATCAATCGCCAGGTGAACGCGGAGGACACCGCGCTCATCGCGGGCGTGCAGGAGGGGATGAGTTCCTCGAGCTATGAATCCGGGCCGCTTTCGCCCAACGAAGTGTGCCTCATCTCGTTCGGCAATCGCGTGCGCGATCTCATTCCCGAAGCGAAGCTCGAACACGCGCCAGAACCAGCGTGACGCCTTCGCACTACGATGTCGTCATCATCGGCGCGGGTGCGGCAGGGCTCTTCTGCGCGATCCACGCGGGGCGGCGCGGGCGGCGCGTCCTGGTGCTGGAGCACAATGACGAGCCCGGCGCGAAGATTCTGATTTCCGGCGGCGGGCGTTGCAATTTCACCAATGTCGATGCGGCCAAACCGGAGCGATTCATCTCCGCCAACGCGCACTTTGCGCGCTCGGCGCTGACGCGCTTCACGCCGGTGGATTTCATCGCGCTCGTCGAGAAGCATCGCATCGGCCTCTACGAAAAGACGCTTGGGCAGCTTTTCTGCGAAGGGGCGGGCGCGGCCAAGAAGATCGTCCGCATGCTGCTCGATGAGTGTGCGGCAGCGCGCGTTCATGTGCGAACCGGCATACGCGTCGACGATGTGTCGAAAGCGGATCGGTTTCACGTGGAGACAAGCGCGGGCGCGATGACATGCGACGCGCTTGTGCTCGCGAGCGGCGGGCTCTCGATTCCAAAGATGGGCGCGAGCGATTTTTCACACCGGGCCGCAATGCAATTCGGGCTGCCGATCGTCGATCCCCGGCCTGGCCTCGTCCCGCTTACATTCGGCGCGGGCGATCTCGCCTGGATGAAGCCGCTGGCGGGTGTCTCGGCGCCTGTCATCGCGCGTGCGGGCGGCGCGTCGTTCAGTGAAGCCGCGCTCTTTACGCACCGCGGGCTTTCAGGCCCGGCGATCCTGCAAGCGTCTTCCTATTGGCGCGAAGGGGAAGCGATCACGCTCGATTGGCTGCCGGATCACGACGAGAGCGTGCTTGCGGAGAAGAAGCGCGCGCGCCCCAAGGCGCTCATCAAGACCGTGCTCGCGGAGCTCATTCCAGCGCGGCTTGCGGAGGCGCTGGCGGCGGCGGCGCCGCAGGGACCGCTTGGCGAACTGAAGGACCAAGCGCTCATTGAGGCCGCGCGTTCGCTCAAGGCGCAGCGGATCAGTCCAATCGGCACGGAGGGGTACGCAAAGGCTGAAGTCACCGTTGGCGGCGTGGACACGAACGCGCTTTCGCAACAGACAATGGCGGCAAAGTCCGTGCCCGGCCTTTTCGTCATCGGCGAAGCCGTTGACGTCACGGGCTGGCTTGGCGGGTACAATTTTCAATGGGCGTGGGCGAGCGGATGGGCGGCGGGGCAGGCGGCGTAAGGCTCGAAGCCATCGAGGCAAGCATCGACGCGGTCTCGGCGCGCGGCGATCCGACCGCGCTCATCTATGCCAAGCTCTTCGCCGCGCATCCGGAGACGGAGGCGCTTTTTGCGCGCGACGCGTCGGGCCAAGTCCGGGGCCACATGCTCTACGAAGCGCTCGAAGCGGTGCGTGATCTCGCGGGGGCGCGAACCTATGCGCCGCACTGGATCGCGTCCGAATACGTCAATCACCAGCAAATGCAGGTTCCCGCTCATCTCTTCGCACGCTTCTTCGACGCCATCGCGGACGCCTTGGAGGAGAGTCTCGGAGAATCGTGGACGCCGGCCATGGCGGGGGCGTGGGCGGGCGTGCGCGCGGATGTCGCGGCGCTCATCGAAGAGCGAGACGCACTTGGCGCTTCCTCCCAAGGGATTTGATGCGCCGCCCCAAACCGCTATATCTGGCCCCAGTTCCGCCGTGATCGGCGCCCTCTCTCCAAGTAGCATGATGCCCACCATCGCCCTGGTCGACGACGACGAGAACATCCTGGCTTCCTTGAAGATTTTCTTCGAGGCGGAAGGCTACACCGTGCGCAGCTTCACCGACGGCTCGGCCGCGCTCACGGCGCTCACCGAGACGCCCCCGGATGTGGCCATTCTCGACATCAAGATGCCGCGGATGGACGGCGTCGAAGTGTTGCGCCGTCTGCGGCAGACATCGAACATGCCGGTCATTTTCCTCACGTCGAAGGACGACGAGATGGACGAGGTTGTCGGCTTCAATGTCGGCGCCGACGATTACATCACGAAGCCGTTCTCGCAGCGCCTGCTCAATGAGCGCGTCAAGGCGCTGCTCAGGCGCGCGCGCGGCGGCGCGGCGGGACCCGGCGAAAACGCCGACAAGAAGACGATCGTGCGCGGGCAGCTGACGCTCGATCCAAACCGCCATGCCTGCACGTGGAAAGGGGAGGCCGTAAGGCTCACCGTCACCGAGTTTCTCATCCTTCAGGCGCTCGCGCAGAGGCCAGGCTACGTGAAGAGCCGCGATCAATTGATGGACGCGGCTTACGACGACCAAGTCTATGTGGACGACAGAACGATCGATTCCCACATCAAGCGCCTGCGCAAGAAATTCCGCGAACGGGACGAATCCTTCGACGCAATCGAAACGCTTTATGGCGTCGGTTATCGATACAACGAGGCCTGAGGCCGGGGCGGGCGCGCCCAGCCAAACCGAGACGGCGCGCGAGCGTGCGAGCCTCGTGCAGCGCACGCGCGGGCTTTTCCGTTCGCGCATCACGCGGCTCATCTTCGTCTGCAATTTCATCGGGCTCTTCGTGCTTCTGATCGGGGCGCTGCTGCTCTCGGAAACGCGCACGCGGCTCACGCAGGCGCAGTATCAGGCGCTGCAGCGGCAGGGCGAGCTCATCGCCAACATCCTCGTGGCCTCGGCGACCTTGCCGGGCGATCCCGAACCCGTCGTGCTGGAGGCGGACGCGCGCAATGTGCTCCACCAACTCGTGTTGGCCGAGCAGGCGCGCCGCGGCGGTGGGGACGATGCGCCGCGCGTGCGGCTCTTTGGAGCGGACGGGCGCATCATCGCCGACACCGACGTGCTCGCGGGGATCGTCGATCAGAGCGAATTGGCGCCTCTTGAGGAGCGGGCCGGCGTGCAGGGCTCGATCCGCGCGGTCGAGCGGGCGACGCGGAATATCGAAACGCTCCGGCTGACGCCCTGGCGGGCGACCATCAGCCTCGAAGACGCGCGGCGCGAAGCGCTGCGCGGCCAAGCCGGCAAGGGCCAAATGCTCAACGAACGCGGCGAGCGGGTTGTGCTCGTCTCGGTGCCGCTCCGGCGCGTGCAAGCCGTGCTCGGCTTCGTCACGCTCGAAAGCGCGGACGTGGAGCGCATTCTCCTTGCCGAGCGGCTGGGGCTCTTGCCGTTCGTGATCGCTGCGGCGCTGGTGACCTGTCTTGCATCGACGCTGCTCGCGCTCTTCATCGCCAATCCGTTGCGCAAGCTCGCCTACGCGGCGGATCGCCTGCGCGTAACGGGGGCGACGCGGCTGCGCCTGCCTGAGGCGACGAATCGCAAGGACGAGATCGGCGATCTGGCGCTCTCGCTCGAGCAGATGACGGAGGCGCTGGCCGACCGCATCGATCTCAACGAGCGCTTCGCCGCGGATGTCTCTCACGAGATCAAGAACCCACTCGCTTCGATCCGCTCGGCCGTCGATACGGTGCGTGCGATCAAGGATCCCGACCAGCAGGCGCGGCTGCTCGCGATCATCGCGCAGGACGCCAACCGGCTTGACCGGCTCATCACCGACATCGCGCGCGCCACGCGCATCGACGCGGAAACGGCGCGCGCCGAGTTCGAGCGGGTCGATCTAGAGCGCCTCGCTGGCGACCTTGCGCGCGCCTACAATGACGGCGCGGCGGACCAAGGCGGCGTGCGGGTGCTGTTCGAAGGCTCCGGCGAGGGTGAAGCCGTCGTGCGGGGGCAAACGGGGCCGCTCGGCCAAGTGTTCAGCAACCTCATCGACAATGCGCGCTCCTTCAGCCCGGCGGACGGCGCGGTGCGGGTCAAGGTCTCGATCGAACGGCGGCGCGAAGGCGCTTTCGCGCGCGCGGCGGTGGAGGACGAGGGCCCCGGCATACCGGGGGAGAATCTGGAGACGATTTTCGAGCGCTTCTACACCGAGCGGCCCAAGGGAGCCGCCTTCGGCGGCAATTCAGGGCTCGGTCTCTCCATTGCGCGCGGAATCGTGGAACAGCACCGCGGGCGCATCTGGGCGGAGAACATTTCCGGGCCCAGCGGGCGCCCTTGCGGCGCCCGGTTGGTGGTGGAGCTGCCTGTGGCGGGAAGCGCACGCCCGCACTTTTGATTGGCGTGGGGCGGGCCAATCGGTCACACCCGCTGCCCAAGACTGCTTTTTTCGCATATGCAAAAGACTATGCTTACGCAAACGGCAAGCGCGCGGCGGGAGATCGCGCCAGCCTCACGAAGCGCCTCGGGGAGCTGCCGATGATCGGCGTCGTGGTCGTCTCGCACGGCCAGTTGGCGGAGGAATTCCTTTCCGCCGGAGAGCACGTCCTAGGGCCGCAGCGCCAGATGCGCGCGGTGGCCATCGGCCCCGATGACGACATGGAGGCCAAGCGCGCGGAGATTCTGAACGCCGTGCGCCACGTCGATGACGGCTCCGGCGTCATCATCCTCACCGACATGTTCGGCGGCACGCCCTCCAACCTTGCGATCTCGGCGATCTATGAAGGCGACGGGCGCATCGAGGTTATCGCGGGGGTCAATCTGCCGATGCTGATCAAACTCGGCGAAGTGCGGGACCGCGCGTCGCTGGAAGAGGCGGCCATGCAGGCGCAGGAGGCGGGGCGGCACTACATCCGCATCGCCTCCGCGGAGTTGGCGAGCGGCGTCTGAGGTGCCAACGCGGCGGCTGGAAATCGTCAATCAGCGCGGGCTGCACGCACGCGCTTCGCGCAAGCTTGCCGAACTCGCCATCGTCTATGACGCGGCTATCACGATACGCCGCGAGGAGGATGAGGCCGACGCTACGTCGCTGATGGATCTCATGATGCTCGGCGCGGGACGCGGCGCCGAGATCGTGGTGGAAGCGGAGGGGCCGCAGGCCGAAGAGGCGCTTGACGCCATCGCGCGGCTCGTTGCTGACAGGTTCGGCGAGGGCGAATGAGGCCGGCGGCTAGGCGGGGAAAGCCAGTTGCGGCACAATCATTGCGCGCTTGGGGAAGCGCGGACCGTTAGGGGTTTCGATGCTCGTCTGGGCGACGCGAAGACTGCCGCAAGCCGTCGCCCGCGCGCTCATTCTTGCCGGGCTCTTCGTGCTGGTCGTGGTGCTGCAGACCGGCTTCACCAGCGGGCTCAGGGCGGCGGGCCTGCCTGCTGGGCTGGCGCTCGGGCTATCGGGCCTTCTGGTTCTCAGCGTCGTGCTGCTCATCAATTGGCGCTTGCAGGCGGCGGCGCGCGCGCGGGCGGAAGCGCTTGAAGAGGCGCGCTCCGCCCAAGGCCTGCCGGATGGACCGTGCTGTGTGGTCTGGCGCGGGCAATCCGGGGAAGTCACGGGCGCATTCGACATGCCGTGGACGGCGCGGGACGATTTTCGCATCATTTACCCACAGGCGGCGAAGGCGCTGGGGATCGAGGGCGTCGCGATCGTCGAGTTCGAGATCTCAGCAGATGGGCGGGCCAAAAATCTCGCCTGCACCGACGTCTGGCCGAGCGACGTGTTCTATCGTGCGGCCGCGGCGGCGCTCGGCGAGGCGCGGTTCGAGCTCAAATGGGGCGCGGACGCCCGGTTCGGCGCAACCTACCGGATTCCGTTCGTGTTTCGCATCGCTGGCGCCGCCGGGATCAAGGACGCGGGCGCCAAGGCCCGGCCCAAGCGCCCGATCCTCGAAGCCGCGGCCGGGGCGGTGGAGCGGATGCGCCAGCGCGCCTGAAAAGTCACGCTTAACCAGACATCAAGAGGGATGAGCGTCCTTTAAGGACGGCCCGTTTCCTTTGTCCGCCGCGTGCGGGACCATGCCGCGCGCCGTGTGCGCGATTCGCGGGCGCGAAGAGGGATTTATGGACGTCGGCTCTGCTGCATTCATGGCCGCCGCGGGCTCGGCCGCGATCGGGCTGGCGGCGCTTCTGTGGGCCATCCGGGTGACCGACGGCGCGCGCGGGGCGCTGGCGCTGGCGAAGGAGCGGATCCGCGAGTTGGAAGACAAACTGGCGCGGGCGGACGCCATTCTCGGTTCGCATCCCGGCGTGGTGTTGGTGTGGGAGGAGGCGCAGCCGCCGCGCGACGACACCGATTGGGGGGCGCCCAGGCTCTATGGCGCGCCCTTGGCGCTGGCGAGCCTGCTGCGCTTCTCCGACGCAACCGCTTCGGCCGATTCCGGGGTGCGGATCGTTCAGGGGCTTTCCAATTTCGAAGCGCAGGACGCAACGGGCGCGACGACGCGGCTGGCCAATGCGGTGGCGCGTCTGCGCCGCGACGGGGCGCCTTTCTCGCTCACCGTTTCGACGCCCACGGGCGTGTTCATCGAAGTCGATGGGCGTACGGCGGGCGCGCGCGTCATCGTCTGGATTCTCGATGCAAGCGTGCGCGGCGTCGAGGAAAGCGGCGCGCGCGGGCGGCTTGAGGAGGCGCGCCAGGTCATTGCACGCGATCCGGCGGCCTTCTTGGAGATGCTTTCCGGTTCGCCGTTCATGGCGTGGCGCGTCAACGCGGCGCTGAAGCTGGAGTGGGCCAACGGTGCATATCTGGAGGCCCTGGAGCAAAAGGCGCTGGAGCACGCAATCGACCGCAATCTCTCGCTCGATGCCGCGGCGGCCGATCAAGCCAAGCGCGTGATCGAAACGGGCGAGCGGATCGACGAGGTGCGCTACACAGTCATCAAGGGCGAGCGGCGCGCGCTGCGCATCGCTATGGGGCCGGTGGGCGGGGGCGCAGCCGCGGTCGCGGTGGACATCACCGAAGGCGAGGCCGCGCGAGACGCGCTCACGCGGCAGGCCAAAGCGCACGACGAAACGCTCAACCATTTGGCCGAGGGCGTGGCCGTCTTCGGGGCCGACAAACGGCTCGTCTTCCATAACCGCGCGTTCGAAGAAATGTGGGAGCTCGATCCCGCCTTCCTGATGGAACGGCCCTCACACGCGGCGTGGCTCGATCATTTGAAGGAAAAGCGCCGGCTGCCGGCGCACGCAAACTATCCCGAATGGCGCGCCGGCGAACTCGCACTCTATCAGGAGCTGGACAATCTGCCGGAAGCGCTTTGGGTGCTGCCGGACGGACGCACGCTGCGGGTCGCGCGGCAGCGCCATCCGCTTGGCGGCCTGCTCGTCGTCTTCAGCGACATCACCAACGAACTCACGCTGCGCAGCCAATACAATGCGCTCGTCGCGGTGCAGCGCGCCGCGCTCGACAAGCTCTACGAGGCCGTCGCCGTATTCGGGCTCGACGGGCGTCTGAAACTTCGCAACGCAGCCTTCGAGGCGATCTGGCAGCTTAGCCCCGATGCTCCGGAGACGGACGCTCCGTTCGACACGGTGATCGAGGCGGTCGAAGGCCTTTTCCACGATCGCGGCGTCTGGGCGCAGATTCGCGCGCGCATCACCGATCCAAGCCCACAGGCGCGGCAGGAATTCAGCGGCGAAATGCGCCGTTCGGACGGCAGCGTGCTGATTTTCGTGACGCGCCCCTTGCCGGACGGACAAACGCTCGTCGCTTTCCTTGACATCAGTGCGGCCAGGCGCGTGGAGGAAGCCTTGCGCGACCGCGCGGAAGCGTTCGAAGCGGCGGACCGGCTGAAGACCGAGTTCGTCCAGAACGTCTCGCATCAACTGCGCAATCCGTTGAACGGCGTGCTGCTCGGCATGGACATGCTGTCGCGGGAATTGTTCGGACCGCTCAACGAGCGCCAGCAGGATCACGTCACCGGCATGCTCGGCGCCGCGCAAGATCTCGACAAGCTCATCGAGAACATTCTGGAGCTGGCGGTCGTGGAGGCGGGCGAAGCCGAGCTCGATCTCTCAAGCGTCGATCTCTACGGCGTGATCGATGAGGCCGCGGCAACGGCGATGACAAAGGCCGAGGATGCGGAAGTGCGCGTCGAGATCGAGTGCGATCCGAAGATCGGCGCGATCGAGGCCGATCAGAAGCGCGTGCGGCAGATCCTCTTCAATCTCGTCTCGAACGCGATGCGGCACACCAAGGCGGGCGGCAGCGTCACGATCGGCGCCAACCGCAGCGAGACCGGCGCCACGCTTTTCGTTTCCGACACAGGCGGGGGCATTCCCGTCGAGCAGCAGGCGATCGTGTTCGACAAGTTCCAAAGCCCGGACAAGAGCGGCGCGGGCCTTGGGCTCGCGCTCGTGCGTTCGTTCGTCGATCTGCACGGGGGATGGGTGGCGCTGTCGAGCGAGCCCGGGCAGGGCACGACCGTCACCTGTCATTTCCCGATCGTCGCGCCGGCCGCTGTCTCGCCGCCGACGGCGCCGCCCGCCCCGAAGACGACGCGCTCGCGCAAGAAGGCGGCTTAAGCGCCTAGTGCTGGCTCTTGGGCATGCGCACGCGCAAGCCATCTAGCGCGGCGGTCACCTTGATCTGGCAGGAGAGGCGCGAGTTCGTCTCCACGTCGTTGGCGAAGTCGAGCATGGATTGCTCCATGCTGGAGGCTTCGCCGGTGCGATCGAGGAAAGCCTCATCGACATAGACGTGGCAGGTCGCGCAGGCGCAGGCGCCGCCGCAATCGGCGTCGATGCCCGGGATGCCGTGCTTGATGGCGCCTTCCATGACGGATTGGCCTTCCGGCACGTCGATCTCGTGCTCTTTGCCGGTGTGCTCGATGTAGATGATTTTCGGCATTCCTGCGGGTGCTCCTCGCGTCACGCTGCGGCGACGATTTCCTTCATGGTTTGATTTGGATCAGCAAGCCGCTCGGGCGGCGGGCTCGCGCCTTTCTCGATCAGGCGCTTGACGCCCAGATATTCGGCTGGTCGGTTGACCGCGTCGACGGCGATCAGCCGGTTGCCTTGATAATAGACGAGCGCGAAAGCGCGATCCTTCATCGATCCGCGCTCGACGATGCGGTCATAACCTTGCGAAAGGCCCGCGATCTGCAGTTTCAGATCGTATTGGTCGGACCAGAACCACGGCGCTTCCTCCGTGGGCGGCGTTTGCCCGAGGATCATGGCCGCGGCGATCTTGGCGCCCTCGACGGCGTTGTGGACGCTTTCCAGGCGCGCGGTGCGGCCGGGATAGTGGACGAGGGGGCGGCGGGTGCAGTCTCCGATGGCGTAGATCGCTGGATCGGAAGTTTGCATGAAGCGGTTGACGACGATGCCGTCATTCACCTCAAGCCCCGCGTGCTGCGCGAGCGACGTCTCCGGCGCAATGCCGATGCCGGCGACGACAATATCAGTCTCGATCTCGGTTCCGTCCGCCAGGCCGACGGCGCGCGCCTTCACATCGCCCTTGATGATGGCGGGCTGCACATTGAGCGCGAAGCGCACGCCTTGGGCGGTGTGTTCATCGAGAAAGAAGCCGGCCATCTCGGGGCTCGTCACGCGTGCGAGGGGGCGCACCGCGGCTTCGAGCACGAGGACGTCCAGGCCCTTCTTGCGCGCGACCGCAGCTGTCTCCAGCCCGATATAGCCCGCGCCGACGACGATGAGCCTTGCGTCCTCCGTGAACGCGTCCTTCATCGCGTCGATGTCGGCGATGGTGCGCACCAGATGGACGCCGCGCAGATCGGCGCCGGGCAAAGGCAGCTTCCGCGCGCGCGAACCCGTTGCGAGAATGAGCGTGTCGTAGCCCAGCTCACGCCCGGCCTCGAGACGGAGTCGCTTGTTGGCGCGATCAATCCACACCGCGCGCGTGGAGGGCAGGAAGGCGATGTGCTCCTCCTCCAAAAGAGCAGGCGGGCGCAAAAAGAGATGCTCAGCCTCGACCTCGCCGGAGAGGTATTTCTTGGAGAGCGGCGGGCGCTGGTAGGGGGCGTAGCGCTCCTCGCCGATGAGCGTGATCTCGCCGGCATAGCCGCCGGCGCGCAGGCGCTGCGCGGCCTCGCCGCCCGCCTGGCCGGCGCCCACGATCACCACGCGCCCGCTCGCGCCTTCCGCCACGCCAAGGTCCCCGAAAGCCAAGTATCGCGGCTTTTTGGAGGGGCGGGGGCTGCAGCGCAAGGCGGCCTTGAAGCGCACGCCCGCGTGGGCCAACCTCCGCGCCCCATGGCCGCTGCGGGAACCGATGATTCGCTGAGCGTCGCGCTCGCCGATCCGGCGGCGACGGAGGCGCTTGGACGCCGCCTGGGCGCGCTTATGCGAGCGGGGGATGTAGTTTGCCTCTCGGGAGACCTGGGCGCCGGAAAAACGACCCTGGCGCGCGGCGCGATCGCGGCGTGGACGGGCTCGGGAGAAGAGGCGCCAAGCCCCACCTATACGCTTGTGCAGGTCTATGAAGGCGCGAAGGGCGCGCTGCTGCACGCGGACCTCTATCGCTTGAAGCGGCCGGACGAGGCCGAGGAGATCGGGTTGATCGACGCATTCGGCCGTGAGGCCGTCCTCATCGAGTGGCCGGAGCGTCTGGCGGGCGCGCTGCCGAAGGACCGGTTGGAGATCGCGCTATCCTCGGAAGGCGCCCAGCGGCGTGCGCATGTCATTGCGCATGGCGCCTGGCGGGAGCGCGCTCATGGGCTCTGAGCGGGCTGCCGCGCTTGAAGCGCTTCTGGTGCAGACGGGGTTTGATCGCGCGACGCGCGTTCCCTTTCCCATGGATGCGTCCACGCGCTCTTACACGCGCCTCGTTCTGCCGGAGCGCACGGCCGTGCTGATGGACGCGCCGCTCATGGAAGATGCGCCGTGTCCGCCAGCAGCCAGCGAAGCGGAGCGGCGCGGCATGGGCTGGAACGCAACGTCGCGACTCGCCGCCTCACGCGTCGAAGCGTTCGCGGCGGTGGCGCAGCAGCTTTCAGCATGGGGCCTTTCAGCGCCGCAGATTTATGGCGTCGATGTCGCGCACGGCTTCGCGGTGCTGGAGGATTTGGGCGACAATCTCTATGCGCGTGTCATCCCAGCGGGGGCCGATGAAATCGGCCTCTATACGGTGGCGGCGCATGTGTTGGCGCGCGTGCACAGCGCGCCCTTGCCGCTTTCGCTCGAGGGGCCCGGCGGGCGCTGGCCGCTGCTCGACTATGACCGTTTGGCGATGGAGGTGAATGTCGATCTCTTCGTCGAGTGGCTGCCGCGCGCGAGCGACGTGCTCATTTCCGATTCCGAGCGCGCGCAGTTCGAGCGCGCGCGCGACGCGCTGATCGACGAGGCGCTTACGTTCCCGCGCGCGTTTACGATTCGGGACTATCACGCCGAAAACCTGATCTGGCTGCCTGAACGCGACGGTGTGCGGCGCGTTGGGCTGCTCGACTTTCAGGACGCCGTGCGCGGCTGGCGCGCATGGGATTTCTCGATGCTGCTGCACGATGCGCGCCGGGATGTCTCGCCGGAGGCCGCCAAGGCCGCGATCCGCGCTTATCTCACCCAAATGGGCGCGAGCGAGGCGCCGTTCGAGCGCGAACTCGCGATCCTCGGCGCGCTCAACACCCTGCGGATTCTGGGGCTCTTCTGCCGGCTCGTCTCGCGCGACCAGAAGCAGAAATACGCGGCCTTCATGCCACGCGAGTGGGGTCATCTGGCGCGCACGCTTCGCCATCCCGCACTTGCGGAGATGGCGGCGTTCATGGCGCAGGTCGCGCCCGCATACGTGAAGGAAGCGGCGTGACGATCACAACCGCCATGGTGCTTGCCGCGGGCCTCGGCACGCGCATGCGCCCGCTCACCAACGATCGCCCGAAGGCGCTCGTCAACGTCGGCGGCAAGGCGCTCATCGACCACGTGCTGGATCGTTTGATCGCGGGCGGGATCACGCGCGCGGTGGTGAACGTGCATGCGTTCGCGGACATGCTCGAAGCGCATGTGAAGAAGCGCCGCGACATGGAAATCGTCATCTCGGACGAGCGCGCGCTGCTGATGGAGACGGGCGGGGGCGTCAAGCAGGCGCGTGCGCTCTTGGGAGACGGGCCGATCGTCGTCGCCAACATCGATTCCGTCTGGGAGGAGCAGACGAGCGCGGTTGCGCGGCTCATCGCGGCTTACGACCCTTCGCGGATGTCAGCACTTCTCATGCTCGCGGCGATGAACAATTGCGTTGGCTTCGAGACGCCGGGCGATTTTCATATGGACGCGCAGGGCCAGCTCGCGTGGCGCGGCGCGGCGGCGCGTTCCGATTGGGCGTTCATGGGCGTGCAGGTGATGGATCCAACGCTCGTGGATGGCGAGCCGCTTGAACCCTTCTCCCTGCGGCGCGCGTGGGATCGCGCGCTTGCCGGCGGGCGCTTTTACGGCCTGCCGCTCAACGGGTTCTGGATGCATGTCGGCGATCCCGCGGCGCGGGAGGCGGCGGAAGCGCGCTTGGCGGGCGCAGCGGCGCGGGCGTGAGCCAATCGTCAGACCACGGATTGTTTAGCGGGCCTTCGCCGCGCGTTCTGGCGACGCCGGCCTCTGCGCCTTTTCTCGACGTCTTCGTTCAGGAAATGATCGCCGCGCTTGGGCGCGACGACCCGTTCGCGCTTGCCGATGCGCTCATCCTCTTGCCCAACCGGCGCGCCGCGAACGGATTGATGGACGCGTTCGCGAAGGCGCTGGGCGGCGCCGCGCTCCTGCCGGCGATCCGCCCGCTCGGCGATCTTGATGACGATCCCGACGTCTGGGGCGCGGGCGCGATTGATCTCGATCTGGCGCCGGCCATCGATCCGTTGCGGCGGCGGCTGGAGCTTGCCGCGCTCATCCGCAAGCGCGACGAGGCGGAGGGCGGCGCGGCCGATCCCGTGCGCGCGCTCGCCTTCGCGGACGAGCTCTGCCGTCTGCTCGACGCCGCGAACGCCGGTGATCCGATCGAGTGGTCGAAGCTCGACGATCTCACCGAAACGCGCGCCTACGCCGCGCATTGGGCGCGCAACGCGCAATTCTTGCAGATCATCACGCGCTATTGGCCGGAACGGCTCAAAGCGGACGGCCTTGTCGATGCAAGCGATCGCCGTTCGCGCCTGCTGATATCTCTGGCTGCGCAATGGGAGCTTGCGCCGCCGCGGACGCCCATCGTGATCGCTGGTTCGACGGGGTCCATCGCGGCGACGCGGGTGCTGATGAACGCCGTTGCGCGCTTGGAGAAGGGCGCCGTGCTGCTGCCCGGCTTGGATGTCGATCTGGATGAACGGGCGTGGATGCAAGCGGGGCCGCAGCATCCGCAGCATGCGCTCAAGGAAACGCTTGGTCATCTCGGTATGGCGCGCGGGCAGGTGCGCTTGATCGGCGCCGCGCATGACGAAGGCGCCGCGAAGGCGCGGCGTGTGCTGATCCGCGAGGCGCTCGTCCCCGCCGATACGACGGCGGACTGGGTGACGCGGCTTGAGGAAGCCGGCGGAGCGGCGCTCGCCGAAGCTGGCGCATCGGGTCTTTCGCTCGTCGAACTCGACACGGAAGAGGAGGAGGCCGCTGCGATCGCGCTGCTCCTGCGCGAGAGTTTGGAGGGCGATCGAAACGCGGCGCTCGTCACGCCCGACGCAACGCTTGCGCGCCGCGTGGCGATGAAGCTCGCGCGCTGGGGCGTCAAGCCGCTGATGACGCAAGCAGGCTTGCTGGAGACAACGCCTGTGGGCGTCTTCCTCTCGCTGCTCGGACGCTTGTCGGACGACACGGCAGAGCCGGCGTATCTTGCGGGGCTCATCGCGCATCCGTTCACGGCGCTTGGCATGGACGCCGATGCACTGAAGCGCGCCGCGCATCATTTGGAGCGCGACGCGCTGCGCGGGCCGCGCAAGCATACCGATCTCGCATCGCTCGCGGCTCAAGGGCCGGTCGAAGCGCGCGAGCTCGTTGGCCGTCTGATGCGCGCGCTCGCGCCGTTCGATGCGCTTGGCGAGGAGACGACGTTGGCCGCGTTCGCGGAGGCGCTGACGGAATGCGCGGAGCGCGCCGCTGACGCGCCGATGATCGCGGGCGCGCGCCGCGTTTGGGCGGGCGGCGAGGGCGCCGCGGCGGCGCGCTTGCTGCAAGGGCTGATCGAACATGGCGGCGAGCTCGGTCTGCTTTCCAAGTTCGAAGCCGCGCGCGCGTTCACGCAGGCGCTCTCGGAACAGGACGCACCGATCATCCGTGAAGGAGATCAGCGCATCGCGATTCTCGGACCGCTCGAAGCGCGCCTCGCGCAGCGCGACCGCGTCATCCTCGGCGCGCTCAACGAAGGCGTTTGGCCAGCCGCGGTGCGCGAGGATCCGTTTCTCTCGCGCGGCATGCGCGAAGCGATCGGCTTGCCGTCGCTCGACGTGCGGCTGGGGCTTGCGGCGCATGATTTTGCCCAGCTTACCAATGCGCGCGAGGTCGTCATGACGCGCGCCTTGAAGCAAAACGGCGCGCCGACGCTCGCGTCACGCTGGATCTGGCGGCTCAAGACGTTGCTGCGCGCGGCGGGGCGCGAGCATTTGCTGATCCAGGGCGAGGCCTCGAAGGCGAAAGAGTGGGCGCGCGCGCTTGATGCGCCGGGCGCGCTCACGCGGCTTGAGCCGCCGCGCCCGCGTCCGCCACGCGAAGCGCGGCTCTCGCGCATCAGCGCTACGCAGGTCGAGACGCTCATCCGAGATCCTTACGCCGTCTATGCGCGGCGCATCCTCGGCCTTGAGGTTCTCGATGCCATCGGGACGGCGCCGGATGCGCGTGGGCGCGGGACGGCGCTTCACCGCGCGATCGAGCGCATCGCGGCGGGCGATGGCGCTGATGCGCTGATGCGCTTGATCGATGAGGAATTGAAACTCGCGGGCGTCGTTGACGAACAGCGTGCTTACGACCGGGCGCGGCTCTTGGAAGCGAGCGCCTCTTTTGTCCTATGGCTGGCGGCGCGGCGCGCGATAGGCATCCGTGAATTCATCGAAAAGAAAGGTGAGCTAACGCTCGACAACGGGCGCACGCTGTCGGCGCGCGCGGATCGGATCGAGATATTCCCGAACGGCGGGGCCGCTGTGGTGGACTATAAGACCGGTGCGCCGCCCGGCGACGGCGAGGTGAAGACGGGCTTGGCGCCGCAGCTCTTGCTTGAAGCAGCGATGCTGAAGCGCGGCGCCTTCGAGGACACGCCGCCCGCGATCACGCACGAACTTATCTATTGGCGGTTCAGCGGCAGCGGCGCGGGGCCGAACACCGTCGCGCTGGAAACAAGCGTGGAGCAAGCCGCGGACGATGCGCTTGCGAAGCTCAATGCGTTGCTCGATCGCTACGCCGATCCGCGGCTCGCGTTTCTCTCCAAACCCCGCGCCAAATTCATCAAGCCATACGAGGAGTACGATCTCCTCGCGCGGCGCAAGGAGTGGCTCGACGCGACGGGTGACGATCCATGAACGCCTACGAACGCGCGGCGCAGAGCCAACAGATCGCGGCCGATCCCGCGTATTCGGTGTTCGTCACCGCGAACGCTGGCTCCGGCAAGACGAAGGTGCTGATCGACCGGATCGCGCGGCTGCTGCTGAAGGGCGTGAAGCCCTCTTCGTTTCTCTGCATCACCTACACGAAGGCGGCGGCGGCGGAGATGCAGCGGCGGCTGTTCGACCGGCTGGGCGCGTGGTGCGTCGCGGCCGATGGGGATTTGCGGCGCGAGCTCGAAGCGCTGACGGGCGCGCCGCTCGACGACGCGACGGTTGCGGGAGCGCGCGCGCTTTTCGCGCGGGCGCTTGAAAGCCCGGGCGGGCTCAAAATTCAAACCATCCATGCATTCTGCGAGCGTTTGCTCGCGCGCTTCCCGCTCGAAGCGGGCGTACCGCCCGGATTTGAAATCGCGGACGATGTGAGCGCGCGGGAGATGCTGGCGCAGGCCTGGCGCGCGGCCGTGCTGTCGGGCGAGGCGGACGTCTCTTCCGCGATCACGCGCTTCGGCGCGCGGCTCCATGATGACCGCTTCCGGGAATTGCTCAATCTCATCGTGCAACAGCGCGGCGAGATGGCCGGGCACGCTCGCGATGCGATCAAGGCGCGCCATGACGCGGGCGAGCCAGAGGCTGTGGTCGCTGGCGTTTTGGCGGAAATCGATTGGCATGAGCTGCAGCGCGCGCGCGACGCGCTCGCCGCCAGCAGCGCACGGGATCAGGCAGCGGCGCTCAAGATCGAAGCGGCGCTCTCGCTCAAGGAAGCAGATAGCGGCGCGGCGCTCGTCGCATGGGCCGAAATCTTCCTCACCGACAAGCACGAACCGCGCAAGGATGCGCCAACAAAGAAGCTCGCGAGGGCTGAGCCTTGGCTGGAGACGTTCTTCTCCCAAGGCGCCGCGAAGTCGTTGAGCGCGCTGCGTGCGTGGAAAACCGCCGAGCGCGCGGCCGACTCCGCGGCGGCGGTTGCCTTGGCGCAGGCGCTCGATCAACGCTACAGACTGGCGAAGGCGCGCTCGGGCGCGCTCGATTTCGCGGACCTGATCGAACGCGCCAACGCGCTGCTCACGAGCGCGGAGGCCGCCGCATGGGTGCTCTTCAAGCTCGACGGCGGCATCGATCACATCCTGATCGATGAAGGCCAGGATACAAGTCCCACGCAATGGGCGCTCATCGAGCCGTTGCAGACGGAGTTCTTCGCCGGCGAAGGCGCGCGAGAGGAAGCGCGCACCGTGTTCGCGGTCGGCGATCCCAAACAAAGCATCTATTCGTTCCAGGGCGCCGACCCGCAGCGCTTCCGCGATGAACTGACCGCGCTCGATTCGCGCGCGCATGCGGCCGGGAAGCGTTTTATCTCGCCAAGCCTCGAAATGTCGTTCCGCTCGACGCGCGAAGTGCTCAGGGTTGTCGATGCGGCATTCGCGGATCTGGCGGTCGCGGGCGACGTCCCCGGCGCGTTCGATGCGATGCGCCACGATGCGAAACGCGACGCGGAAGAAGGGCGCGTCGAGTGGTGGCCGCTGGCGCCCCGGCCAGCACGCGCGGCGCCTGAAGCCTGGGATGCGCCGCTCGACATGGAGCCGGCGGATTCCTCGCAAGTGCTCATCGCCAACGCGCTCGCCGCGGAGGCCAAGCGCTGGATCGGCGAGAAGCAAGGCGTCTGGGATCAAGGCGCGCTCAGGCCCATGCAGGCCGGCGATATTCTGATCCTCGTGCGCTCGCGCGGGCAGCTCTTCCGACAGCTGATCAAGGCGTTCAAGCGCGCGGGGCTTCCGGTCGCGGGCGCGGACCGCATGATCTTGAAGGATGAGATCGCTGTCGAGGATTGCCTCACGCTGATGCGCGTCGCGGCCGATCCGGAGGACGATTATTCGCTCGCGTGCCTGCTTAAGAGTCCGTGGCTCGGGCTGACGGATGACGACGCGGATATTTTTCCGCTCGCGTGGGTGCGCGCGAAGGGCGAGACGCTGCTTTCGCGTCTCCTTGCGTCAAACGACGGGAAATACGCGGAGGCGCAAGATTTCGTCCGTGCGCTGACGTTGCGCGGCGCCGAGACGCCCGACCGCTTGCTTGCTTGGGCGCTGGAGCGGCTCGATGCGCAGGGACGTTCGGGCTGGGAGAAGCTTTTCACGCGCCTTGGACCGGAATCGCGCGATCCGGTGGAGGAATTGCTGGCGCGCGCGCTCAACGCCAATAGGCGCGGACCGGCGACACTGGTTTCGTTCCTCGCGCAGATCGAACGCGATCAGGCGGAAGTGAAGCGCGAGATGGAGGAAGCGGGCGGCGCGGTGCGGATCATGACGGTGCACGGCGCCAAGGGGCTCGAAGCGCCCGTCGTCATCCTGCCGGATATGTCGCAAGGGCCGAAGCTGCGCCCGAGCGACCCCGATCTCTTCATGACGGAAGCGGGCCCGGTCTTTTCGGCCAACAAGCAGGAGGACGATCCCGTATCCGCCGCCGCGCGCGCGGCTTGGGAGACGCGCAATTTCGGCGAGTATCTGCGCCTGCTCTATGTGGCGATGACGCGCCCGCGCGACCGGCTCATTCTGTGCGGCTATGCGGACGGGCGCTACACGGGCGGCGCGCAGGCGCAAGCATGGCATCAGATGACGGGCGATGCGATGGCGCGCATCGGCGAAGAGATTGATACTCCATTTGGCAAGGGCTTCGCGCTTGGGCGCGTGCTCTATGCGGAGAGCAAAGAGAGCGCGCGGGAGCGTGCGCATCCGCTGCCGGCGTGGGCGAAGCGCGTGCGAGACTCCGTCGAAGCCGCGCGCGCCGCGGCGCCGTCGCAACTCAAGAAGGAAGGCGCAGCGCTCTCGCCGCGCGGCGACGGCACGGCGCGCTTCCGGCGCGGACTCCTGCTGCATGGGTTGCTGCAGCGCTTGCCGGAGGTCGAACCGCCGCGGCGCGCGGAGGCAGGCGCACTTTGGCTCAAGCGGCAAGGCGTGGAGAACGCCGACATGCTCGTGCGTGAAGCGCTCGCCGTCATCGATGCGCCGGCGTTCGCGCATGTTTTTGGGCAGGGCTCGCGCGCGGAGGCGCCGATCGTGGGGCGCATCGCCGGGCTCTCCGTTCGCGGCATCGTCGATCGGCTCGTCGTCTCCGATCACGAAGTAGAGATCATCGATTTCAAGTCCGATCGCCCGGCGCCGGAGACCGCCGAGGAGGCGCCCGAGGGCTATGTGCTTCAGATGGCGCTCTACCGTGCGGTGCTTCAGCAGATTTTTCCGAATCGCGGCGTCAAATGCGCGCTCATCTGGACGGAGAAACCGCTTCTTGT
Source organism: Hyphomonadaceae bacterium (assembly GCA_050246475.1). Classification (GTDB taxonomy): domain Bacteria; phylum Pseudomonadota; class Alphaproteobacteria; order Caulobacterales; family Aquidulcibacteraceae; genus CADEEL01. The sequence continues at coordinate 426,005 of JBFWVZ010000001.1, forward strand.
GGCGCTCTCCGGCGCGCAGATGGACGCGGCGTTGGCGGGGCTCACGAACGGTTGAAGCTCACCGCGAAAGGCCCCACATCTTGGGGCGACGTTTGGGGGACGAAGGAGCAGATTATGGCGAGCGTGAAGGTCACCGACGACAGTTTCGATTCCGATGTGCTGAAGGCGTCCGGCCCGGTGCTCGTCGATTTCTGGGCGGAGTGGTGCGGACCCTGCAAGCAGATCGGCCCGGCGCTGGAGGAGATCGCCGCCGAAATGAACGGCCGCGTCGCGGTCGCCAAGATCAACATCGATGAGAATCCTGGCGTGCCGGGGCGCTACGGCGTTCGCGGCATCCCTACGCTCATGGTGTTCAAGGACGGCAAGGTCGCGGCCACGAAGGTTGGCGCGATGCCCAAATCCAGAATTGTCGAGTGGCTGAACGAGACGGTCTAATCGACCGTCAGGCCATAAAGGCGATAGGCCTCTGCAGCCAAAGCCAACGATCCGCAGACAACAATGCGCGCGTCCGGGCTCCGGGCGCGCGCTTCGTTTAGAGCTTGCTCCAGGCTTGCCGTGGGTTGCGCGTTCGTGGCGGCGAGACGCGCGAGGACCTCTCCGCTGATCGAGTCTTGCCCCGCGATGGGCGTCGTGAGGATGGAATCGGCTTTGCTCGCGAGGGGTGAGAGAAAACCAGCCGCGTCCTTGCGTGCAAGCATGCCGACGATGAGAACGACATGGCGCGGCGCGCGGCGCGCGAGATCGTCAAGCGTGCGTGCGAGCGCCAGCGCGGCGTGCGGGTTGTGCGCGCCGTCGAGCCAGAGTTCGCCGCGCTCCGAAGGGAGGCGCTCCATGCGCGCGGGATGGCGCGCGCTTGTCACGCCTTTCGCGGCGGCTTCGTCGGTGAGGTCAATGATCTGATCGAGGGCGACAACGGCCGCGCCGGCGTTTTCGATCTGGTGCACGCCGGGGAGCGAAGGGAGCGGGAGATCGAAGAGGCGGCGCTGCGTCTGCACGATCAGGCGCTCGTTCTGCGCGAACGCGTCCCATTCCTGGCCGGCGCGGAGAAGCGGTGCGCCGATTTTTTCGGCGCGGGCTTCGATGGCGCTTTGCGCCTCCCCGGTTTGCCGCGTCACGATCGCGTGCGCCCCCTTTTTCAATATTCCCGCTTTGTGGGCCGCGATTTCCGCGATATGCGATCCCAGCAGCGCGGCGTGATCGGCGGCGATCGGCGTGACGATTGTCGCTGCGGGTTTGGCGATGACGTTTGTCGCGTCGTGTGTTCCGCCGACGCCGGTTTCGAGGATGAGAAGATCGGCGGGGGTTTCCGCGAAGAGCAGGAGGGCGGCGGCGAGCTGCGCCTCGAAGTGGCGAAGCGGCGCCTTTGTTTGCGCGACGCGATCGATGGCGGCGAGGAAAGCATCGTCTGAGACAAGCGCGCCGGCAAGCCGCACGCGTTCGCGCGTCTTCAGCAAATGCGGCTTGGTGAAAGCATGCACGCGCACGCCTTGTGCTTCGGCGATCGCGCGGAGAAAGGCGCACGTCGAGCCCTTGCCGTTTGTGCCGGCGATATGAATCGTGCGGGGCAGTTTGTCGTGCGGATCGCCCAGCGCGTGGAGCGCATCGCGCAACGGACTCAGATCAAACGCGCCGCCGGGCGCGAATTCATCGCCGAAGAGGTCGTCGAGACGCCGTTTGACGGCGTCGTTCTCGATCACTCAGCGGCCTTGGCGCGGGGCTTGGCGGCGCTCTTGCGCGATGGCGCGGGCGCGGGGAGCGCCTGGGGCGGGGCGGGTTCGCTCTCGACCAATTCGAGCTCCAACGGCTGGGCGCGCCTGGCCATCAGCACATCGAGCAACATGACAAGCTGATCTTTGATGAGGCGGCGGTCGAGCACCATATCGACCATGCCTTTGTCCAGCTGGAACTCCGCGCGCTGGAATCCTTCCGGTAATTTCTGGCGAATGGTCTGTTCGATGACGCGCGGTCCGGTGAAGCCGATGAGAGCGCCGGGTTCGGCAATGTGGATGTCGCCCAGCATCGCGTACGAAGCGGCGACGCCGCCCGTGGTGGGATCGGCCAAGATGACGATGTAGGGCAGGCCCGCGTCGCGCACTTCTTGAATCGCAAGCGTCGTGCGCGGCATTTGCATCAGCGAAAGCGTGCCTTCCTGCATGCGCGCGCCGCCAGACGCGGTCACGCAGATGAAGGGCGCCTTGCGCTTCACGGCTTCTTCGGCCGCGGTGATGAAAGCTTCGCCCGCGGCCATGCCGAGCGAGCCGCCCATGAAGGCGAAGTCCTGCACGATAACGACCGAGGTGCGCCCGCCGATCTTGCCGAAGGCGGCGTCCATGCAGTCTTCGCGCTCGACCTTCAGGCGATCCTTCTTCAGCTGATCGGTGTAGCGCTTGTCGCCTTTGAATTTCAGCGGATCCTGCTGCACTTCCGGGAGTGCGATCTTCGTCCACTTCTCATCGTCGAAGAGGGAGCGGAAGCGCGGTTCGGGGCCGATGCGCATGTGGAAGCCCGCGGGCGTCACCCAGTGGGCGGCTTCGAGATCGGTGCGGAAGATCAGCTCGCCCGTCAGCGGGCATTTGATCCAGAGATTGTCCGGCGTCTCGCGCTTGGGTTCTTCCTTCTTCTCGTCCTTGCCCTTCTTCACGCCGGGCCGTGCGAAATTGGAAAGCCAATTCATCGCTTCACGCCTTCTCTAGTTGGCGCGCATTGCGCACCGCTTCACTCAAGACGCGCACCTTGGCCGCAACGGCGGCGGGCGCATCGCTCATACGCTCTTCTTCCACGCAGCGCGCGATCTCATCGACGAACGCGGAGCCGATGACGACGGCGTCAGCGTCAGCAGCGATGGCGGCTGCGGCAGCCGCATCGCGCACGCCGAAGCCGACGGCGACGGGGAGATCGGTGTGTTTCTTGATCTTCTTCACGGCGCTCCGCGCACTTTCCGCGCCGATGGCTTTGACGCCCGTCACGCCCGTCAGCGACACATAATAAAGGAAGCCCGAGGCGCCATCGAGGATCGTCGTTAAGCGGGATTCATCTGTTGTCGGCGTTGCGAAGCGGATGAGCGCGATTTCGTTGCTGCCTAGAGCGGCGCGGAGGGGTCGATCTTCTTCCGGCGGGATATCGACCGCTATCAAGCCATCCGCGCCTGCTTGGTGCGCGGCGGCGGCGAAATCGGCATAGCCCATTCGCTCGATCGGGTTGGCATAGCCCATGAGGACGACCGGGGTTTCGCGATCTTCCTTTCTGAAACGCGCGAGCAGCGAAAGCGTTCGCTTCAAGGAGCCGCCCGATTTCAGCGCCCGCTGGCCGGCGCGCTGGATGGATGGCCCATCCGCCATCGGATCGGTGAACGGAAATCCCAACTCGATGACGTCGGCGCCGGCTTTCGGCAGTGCGCGGAGGATTTCGAAGGCAATGTCCGGGTTCGGATCATCGGCCATGACGTAAGCGACGAGGCCGGCGCGTCCTTCGCGCTTCAACTGCGCAAAGCGGGCGGAGAGGCGTGCGCTCAAAGCCCCCTCTCCCTGGTGGAGAGGGGGTTGGGGGTGTGGGGCGTGCAGGAAGAGGCGTTGCACGCGTGCTTGCTCGCCCCCCACCCCGGTTGCTCCGCAACCGACCCTCCCCACCAGGGGGAGGGTAAGAAACGGAGGCGCATCACAGCTTCGTCCCCAGCGCTTCGGCGACGGTGAAGACGTCTTTATCGCCGCGGCCGCAGAGGTTCATGATGATGAGGCCGTCTTTGCCGATCTCTCTTGCGATGTCACCCACGCGCGCGAGCGCGTGCGACGGCTCGAGCGCGGGGAGGATGCCTTCGAGCTTGGCGCAGAGTTCGAACGCGGCGAGCGCTTCGTCATCGGTGGCGGAGAGGTATGTCGCGCGGCCGATGTCGTTCAAATAGGAATGCTCGGGGCCGATGCCGGGATAATCGAGGCCGGCGCTGATCGAATGGCCTTCGAGGATCTGGCCGTCTTCGTCTTGCAAAAGATAGGTGCGGTTGCCGTGCAGCACGCCAGGACGGCCGCCATTGATCGCGGCGGAATGCTCGAAACGATCGTCGATGCCGTGCCCTGCCGCTTCGATGCCGTAAAGCTTCACGTTTTCGTCGTTCAAAAAGGGATGGAAGAGGCCGATGGCGTTCGAGCCGCCGCCGATGCAGGCCATCACCGCGTCGGGCAGGCGTCCCTCCTTCTCCAGAATTTGCGCGCGCGCTTCCTTGCCGATGATGCTTTGGAAATCGCGCACGAGTTCGGGATAGGGATGGGGCCCAGCGGCGGTGCCGATGATGTAGAACGTGCTCTCGACATTGGTCACCCAATCGCGGAGCGCTTCGTTCATCGCGTCCTTCAAGGTGCCCGCGCCCGACGTGATTGGGCGCACTTCGGCGCCCAGCAAGCGCATTCGGAAGACGTTTGGCTTTTGGCGCTCGATATCGGTTGCGCCCATGAAGACCGTGCAGGGCAAACCGAAGCGCGCGCAGACGGTGGCGGTGGCGACGCCGTGCTGGCCCGCGCCGGTTTCGGCGATGATGCGCATCTTGCCCATGCGCAGGGCGAGCAGGATCTGGCCGAGGCAATTGTTGATCTTGTGCGCGCCGGTGTGATTGAGCTCGTCGCGCTTGAAATAGATTTTTGCGCCGCCGTGGTGCGCGCTCAGGCGCTCGGCAAAATAGAGCGGGCTCGGACGGCCGACATAGTCGCGATGAAATTCGTCGATCTCAGCCTGAAACTTCGGATCGTTCTTGGCTTCGTAATAGGCCTGCTCAAGATCGAGCACGAGCGGCATCAAGGTCTCGGCTACGTAGCGCCCGCCATAGTCGCCGAAGCGGCCTTGGGCGTCGGGCAGGTCCTGCCAATTGCGGCGCGCGTCCATGGTTCAGGCTGGCTCTAATGTGGAATGGGCGGCGGCGAGAAACGCGGCGATCCGCGCGGGGTCCTTTAGGCCGGGGGCGGCCTCCACGCCAGAGGACACGTCCACCAGGGGCGCATGGCTGATCCGCGCCGCCTCGGCGACGTTTTCAGGGGTGAGACCGCCGGAAAGAAACCAGGGACGCGAAAAGCGCCTGCCGGCCAAAATCCGCCAATCGAAGGCCGCGCCATGGCCGCCTGGGCGGTCCGCGCCGGCCGGGGCCTTGGCGTCGAACAGGAGCATGTCGGCCGCGGGTTCGTAGGCCCTGGCGGCGTCGAGATCGGCGGCGGCCGAGACCTGAAGGGCCCTGATGACGCCTTTGCGCGCGTGGCGGCGCGCCTCGGCAACGCGGGCGGGGCTCTCGTGCCCATGGAGCTGGATCCAGTCCGGCGCGAGCGGGGTCAGGGCCGCCAGATCGGCGTCGGAGGGGTTCACAAGCACCGCGACTGTCTCGGCGCGGCCCCGCGCGTGGGCGGCGAGCGATGCGGCGCCGGCCGGATCGATGTGGCGGGGGCTTTTGGGAAAGACGACGAAACCGACATAGCGCGCGCCGCCCGCGAGCGCGGCGTCGAGCCCGGATCGATCGGAAAGGCCGCAGATTTTCGCCGCCGGCATGGCGCGGAATCTATGCCCCTGCCTTGCGCGGCACAATGGCGCCGCGCGCGGCTAGCTCCGGTTCTTCAGCAGATCGCGGATTTCCATGAGGAGCTTTTCCTCGTTGGTGGGCGCGGGGGGCGCTGCCGGCTGCTCGGCTTCCTTGCGGCGGAGCGAATTGATGCCTTTCACGATCAGGAAGATCGCCCAGGCGACGATGGCGAAGCTGATCACCGCATTGATGAAGCGCCCGTAATTGATCGTCACAGGCGCGGCGTCCGCGGGCGCGGTGGGATTGGGCGGAAGCGTGATCGCCAGTTCGGAAAAATCGATGCCGCCCGTCAGCCAGCCGATCGGCGGCATGATCACGTCGTTCACGAGCGACGTGACGATGGTGCCGAACGCGGCGCCGATGATCACGCCGACGGCGAGATCGACGACATTGCCCTTGAGAGCGAATTCGCGGAACTCACGGATGATGCTCATGCGGCTCTAATCCCCCTGGCCGCTATCGACGGCGGCGCGCAATTCCTTGCCCGGCTTGAAGAAGGGCACCTTCTTGGCTGCGACCTTGACGGATGCGCCCGTGCGCGGATTTCGCCCTGTGCGCGCGTCGCGGATGCGCACGGAAAAAGCGCCGAAGCCGCGCAATTCTACACGCCGCTCTTCAACGAGGGTCTGCGATACGCCGTCAAACAGCGCATCGACCGCAGCCTCCACCTGCGAAGCCTTAAGGTGCTTCATTTCGTTTTGCAGCGCCAAGACGAGTTCGGACCGCAGCATCGCCACGACTCCTTCACAATCGGAGGCGCGATCATGCCGCGCGCTTCGCCAAACGCAAAGAAAATCAAAGCAAAGAACGAAGAAAGGGCCGGCGCGCCCCAGAAGCGGCCGGCCCTCTCAATTCTGACAGTTCGATGACGGCGGCGTCATCGCGGGCTTTAGTTCTTGCCCTGCTTTTCCTTCAGAGCCGCGCCCAGGATGTCGCCCAGAGATGCGCCGGAATCGGAGGAGCCAAACTGCGCGATCGCCTCCTTCTCTTCGGAGAGCTCCATCGCCTTCACCGAAAGCGAAACGCGGCGCGAGGCCTTGTCGAAGTTCGTGACCATCGCATCGATGCGGTCGCCCACGGCGAAACGCTCCGGGCGCTGCTCGGAGCGGTCGCGCGAGAGATCGCTCTTACGCACGAAGGAGCGCAGCGAATTGCCTTCGCCGAACGCCACGTCCAAGCCGCCCGAGGAGACTTCGACCACTTCGACCGTGATGACCTGGCCCTTTCGGAACTCCGCGCCGGACATCGGATCGTCGCCCGCCTGCTTGATGCCAAGCGAGATGCGCTCCTTCTCCACATCCACATCGAGGACGCGGGCCTGCACCACGTCGCCCTTGTTGTAGCGGGCAAGGGCTTCCTCGCCCTGCGCGTCCCAGGCGATGTCGGAGAGGTGGACCATGCCGTCGAGTTCCGGCGTCAGGCCGACGAAGAGACCGAACTCGGTGATGTTCTTGATCTCGCCCTCGATCACGCTGCCGACCGGGTGTTCGGCCAGGAAGCCGTCCCAGGGGTTGGACTGGACCTGCTTGATCCCGAGCGAGATGCGGCGCTTTTCGCCGTCCACGTCGAGCACCATGACATCGACTTCCTGAGACGTGCTCAGGATTTTCGAGGGGTGCAGGTTCTTCTTGGTCCAGCTCATTTCGCTGACGTGGACGAGGCCTTCGACGCCTGCTTCGAGCTCAACGAAGGCGCCATAGTCGGTGATGTTCGTCACGCGGCCGGTGAACTTGCCGTTGACCGGGTATTTGGCTTCCGCGCCGTCCCAGGGATCGCTCATCAGCTGCTTCATGCCGAGGCTGATGCGCTGCGTATCCGGGTTGATCTTGACGATCTGGACTTTGACCGTGTCGCCCACGTTCAGCACTTGCGAGGGATGCGAGACGCGCTTCCAGCTCATGTCGGTGACGTGGAGGAGGCCGTCGATTCCGCCTAGATCCACGAACGCGCCGTAGTCTGTGATGTTCTTGACGACGCCTTCGCGCACTTCGCCTTCCTGGAGCTGGCCGACGATTTCGGCGCGCTCGGAGGCGCGGCTCTCTTCAAGGATGGCGCGGCGCGAGACGACGATGTTGCCGCGCGCGCGATCCATTTTGAGGATGGCGAAGGGCTGCACGATGTTCATCAGCGGGCCGACGTCGCGCACCGGGCGGATGTCCACTTGGCTGCCGGGGAGGAAGGCGTTGGCGCCGCCGAGATCGACGGTGAAGCCGCCCTTCACACGGCCGACAAGCGCGCCGTTCACGGCTTCCTGCGCGGCGAAGCTCTTTTCGAGGCGCGTCCAGGCTTCTTCGCGGCGCGCTTTCTCGCGCGAGACGACGGCGTCGCCCAACGCGTTCTCGATGCGGTCGAGATAGACCTCCACGATGTCGCCGGCCTTGGGGCCCGCGCCGTCCGTGTCGATCAGGAATTCTCTGAGAGGTATGCGGCCCTCGGTTTTGAGGCCGATGTCGACGACCACGAAGTCATGCTCAACGGCGACAACGGTCGCCGGAACGACCCGGCCTTCAATCATGCCCCGCGAGGTGAAGCTCTCATCGAGGAGAGCGGCGAAATCATCCCGCGAGGGGTTCTGGGAAAGGCTCATGCTAAATAACTGCTCCAACATTTCGATGGTGAATGCCGGCCGGTTGGATCCGGCGGTCTCAAGGGCCCGAGCGGCGCGGGATTGCGCCGACGCTCCCTTCGTTTCTTGAAGTGACGGGAAGGCCAGAGGCGTGCGCGAGATAAATGAGATCAGGCGCGCGTACGCTGGACGGCCGCGTCGATGATGCGACGGGCCGCCGCCACGGCCTCGTCTATAGTGAGGCCGGTGGTGTCGAGCAAGTGCGCATCCGGGGCCTGAACGAGCGGCGAAATGGGGCGATTCATGTCCCGCTGGTCGCGCGCTTCGATCTGGGCGGTGAGAGCCTCTAGATCGGTGGGCTCGCCCCTGGCTTCAAGCTCCAGCCAGCGGCGGCGCGCACGCTCAGGGAGGCTCGCGGTCACGAAGAGCTTCACGTCCGCATTGGGGCAGATGACGGTGCCGATGTCGCGCCCGTCGAGGACTGCGCCTGCGGGATCGGCGGCGAAGCGCAGTTGCAGCTGCCGCAGCGCTTCGCGCACCTCGTTCATGGCGGCCACGATCGAGGCGGCGTAGCCTACCTGTGCTGAGCGGATGCGGTATTCGTCGATCGCAGCGGGATCGAGCGTTTCAGCGGCGCGGACGGCCGCGGCGCGATCGGCGGGATCGGCGCCGGCGTCCAGCAAGGCCAGCGCGACGGCGCGGTAGAGCGCGCCGGTGTCGAGCCGCTTCAGGCCGTAATGCTCCGCGACGCGCTTGGCGATCGTGCCTTTGCCGGAGGCGGTGGGTCCGTCGATGGCGATGATCATTGCGGGCGGGGTTTAGGGGCGCCCGCCAGGCGGCGGAAGGGGGCGCACGCGGTGTGACCTAGGGCACAGCGACCCAGGCGGGGGTCGCTTATCCATTGTTCCGCGGCCGGATGAAGAGCCCCGGCCGAAGGAGCTAAGCCAATGACCCGCACTTTCGCCCAAACCGCCTGGACCAACCTGCAAGGCGTCGGCGTTTTCATGATCTGCATCGGCACGAGCCTGGTTCTGCCGGCGGCGCTGATCGCGATGGGCGTGCAAAGCCTCTAATCCTTAGCCACAATGGCCCGCCGATCCTGGCGGGCTGACGGGCGGGGCCATGCTCAAGCACACTCTATTCGCCGCTCTTGCGCTCTTCCTCGGCGGCGCAGCCCACGCCCAGACCCAACAAGCCAATCCGCTCTTTCAATCGAACGATCCGATCGCGTTCACAATCGAAGCACCGTTCGACACGCTCTTGCGCACCGCCGCGCGCAGCACCGATCCGCAGCCGGCCTCGTTCACGCTCACCAATCCGGCCGCCGCGCCCGTCGACCTTCAGGTTTCGCCGCGCGGCCTTTCGCGGCGCACGCGGGATTATTGCGGGTTCCCGCCGCTCCGGCTCGATTTTCAGCGCAGCGCGATGACCGGCACACTGATGGCGGGGCAGAACCGCCTGAAGCTCGTCACGCATTGCCGCGCGACCGACGCCTACGAGCAAAATGTCGTCCTCGAATATCTCGCGTATCGCTTGTTCAACACGCTGACGCCGCAGAGCTATCGCGTGCGCCCGGCGACCGTCACCTATCGGGATCGCGAGGGGCGGCGCAGTGAGGTTACGCGGTTTGGCTTTCTGATCGAGGACGTGGACGACATGGCGCGCCGCAATGGCGGGCGGGAGAACGACACGTCGAGCGGGCGCGTGCCGCTCGCTTCGCTCGAACCGCGCCAGGCCGCGCGCGTGGCGCTCTTCAATTACATGATCGGCAATCTCGATTGGTCTCTGATCGACGGGCCCGAGCCCGACGAGTGCTGCCACAACACGCGCACGATCGCGCGTGCGGCGGGCGCGCCGCTCGCGGTCGTGCCCTACGATTTCGACAATTCAGGCTTCGTCTCCGCGCCCTATGCTGAGCCGCCGGCGGGCGTGGGTGTCGCGCATGTGCGCACACGGCTTTATCGCGGCTTCTGCACGCACAATGGACAGCTTCCGGCGGTCGTGGGCGAGTTTCGCGCGCAGCGGGCGGCGATGCTTGCGCTCATCGCCAACGAAACACGGATTTCCCAGAATCTCCGCCAGCGCGCGACGCGCTACATCGAAGATTTCTACGCCATCCTCGACGATCCGGCGCGGTTCGAGCGCTCAGTCGTCTCGCGCTGCCGAGGCTAGGCGGCGCAGGCCTCGCGGAAATTTGCGATGGGTGAGCTTGGCGGATCGAGCGCCAGGATAGCGGCGCTATAGGCGCAGAATTCCGCGGGCGTTGAAGCGATGAGCGGCACGCGCTGGCCGCGATGCACGGCGAAGATCGCGCCGTTCTCCTGCAGCACATAAGCGTGCGGATCGGGATAGCCTGCGGGCTCGGCGATGTCGGCGATGATCAGGCGCCCGCCAAAGCGCGGGAAAACGAAGGGCGCGCGCTTGGTGTGCCCGACGATGAAACGCTGTGCGCGATGGCGCGCCAGCAGCGGGTCGAGATTGCCGGCTTCGGCCGCTTCTTCGCCTAGCGCATAAGCGCGATGCCAGAGCGGGCCCTGATCGCTGGTGAGGATGCCAGCGAAGGGGCCTTCGGTTTGCTCGCCTTCGCGCAGCGCGCGGCGGATCGCTTCGTTGATCGCCTCAAGATCGAAGGAGAAGAAGGCCGGGCCTAATCCGCCGTGCGCGTAGAGCGTGTCGTTGATGCGGATGATGGCGTTGTGGCGCGCGATCCAGCGGCCGTATTCGCCTTCAACGCTCCAGGCGCGGCGATGTTCGACATAGCCCAACGGATGCGTCGTCTCCCATTGCGCGCGGAAGGCGTCGTCGATGACAGGCGGGTTGGGCTGGCTGCGCAGCGCCTCGACGGTTTGGCGCCAATAGCGGTCGCGTTCGCGCCGAGAACTGCGGGTGACGAAGGCTTCGTATTCGCCGGGATGCACGTAGCGGAGATCGCCCGTGACGTTCATCGTCTCGTGATTGCCAATGAGCGCGTGGACATGGCCGCCCGCGCGCGCCGCTTCGCGCTCCAGGCGCATCAGATGATCCATGATGCGGCGGCTGTGGGGGCCGCGATCGGGCACGTCGCCCAGCTGCACCAGATGCGCGCGCCCGCCGGTCCAACGGCCTGCCGAGTCAATCAACCCGGCATTCTGAAGCGAATCCGTGAAGCGCTCGTAATCGCCCTCGAGATCGGCGATGGTCACCACACGCTCGACGCCGTCCCATTCGGATTGGGCGAAGGCGGGCGCGCCCAAAAGCGTCAGCGCGGCGAGGATGGCGGCGAGAAGTTTCATTGATCCGCACGCGGATAAATCGTGAGGAGCGCGCGTTCGCCGGCGGCTTCGTCGGCGATGAGCAGCGCGCCTTCGGCTGTGAGCGCCATGGCTTCGGGCTGGCGGTGGCCGCGCTCGAGGGTGCGCGCCGCGAGGATGCGGCCGCGGTTGTCAAACTCGACGAGCGCGCGCTCGCGCCCGGCCAGGAGGAGCCAGCGATCGGTTCGCGCATCGAAGGCGATCGCGGAGGGGTGGAAGTTCTCGACGCCCGCCGCCTGCGCCAAGTCGCGCTCGCGGAACTCGCGCCAGAGCGTGGCGCGTTCCTGGCCTGGGGCCCATTCGTAGAGCGCGGTCGTTGAGCGCATGGCGCGGTCGTAGGATTGCTTGCAGGCGAGAATGAGGCTCCCGGATTGCGGATCGAAGGCCGCGCCCTCGACTTCGCACGTTTCACTCAATCGTGTGTCGAAGCGCTGCGCATCGACGCGCGCGCCGTCCGCGCCAGGGCGAAACCGGAAGACGAGGCCGCCGCTCGTCACCGCGTAGAGATCGCCGTTGGGCGCGGCGGCGATGTCTTCGAAGTCGTCGCGGAGCACCGGATCGCCCAGCGCGAACGCGCTCAACAAGCGGCCTTCGTCAGGGCCGATCTCGTAGATGATCGCCTGCTCGTCGCCGTGGGCGAAGAAGCGGCCGTCCGGTGCGCGCGCCAGGCCGGAGATTTCATTCAAGCGCCCGGGCAAACGCCATCGCGCGCTCGGCAGCAATGCGAAAGAAGACTCGCCGGTGTGGAACGGCGGCGGAGGCGGCGTCTCCATATCGCAGCCAGTGACGGCCAAAAGCGCCAACGCCGCGGCGCGCACTTTAATCGTCGTCATCGTCGTTGGCGCGCTCGCGCTCTTCACGGTCGCGGCGCTTCTCTTTCTTTTCGCGCTCGTCTTCCTTGGCCATCCATTCGCGGGAGAACATGGCGCGGCCGGTGTTGCTTTCGCCGAAGCCCGTCGCCCAGAGACCGAGCACCGTATAATTGAAGAAGATCGAGACGATGGCGGCGACCTCCACCGCATTGATCCCGCATGCGACGCCGACGGCTATAGCGGTGAAGAGATAGGTGGTGTCGGCGCTGTCCTTCAGCGTGTGGCGGAAGCGTACGCCCGCGACGATGCCGGCCAGGCTGAACGCGAGCGCGAGCGAATTGTGCACGACGTGCACGATGCCGGTGATGACGATCGGCAAAATGAGGATGGTGTGGATGAAGGACTGGCTCACGTCCTTCCTGCGCCGAGCGCCCATGCAGATCCATGTCACCGGCAGCATGAGCAGGAAGGAGGCGACGATGGCGAGCGTCAGCTTCACGCCCTCGGCCAGCGTCTCCACGCCTGCGGGCACATTGACGGCGACGGATTCGAACTCGTTGCCCGAAAGCGCCGCATTGAACTCGGCGGCGCCGCCGACGGGCAGGAAGCGCACGATGCCGGGCCACGCGATCAGCGCCAGCATGATCACAGCCGCAATCGCGGCGTAGTAGGCGCCGATATAGGCGTAGGGCTTCAAAAGCCGCGCGAGCGGCGCGCCCGCAGGCGCGGGCGTTGGCTTTGGCGCCACAGGTTCCGGCGCGGCGACGCTCATTTCACTTCATGCCTCCATGCTCAGCATACAGAGGAAGGCTTGGCCGGTCCCGGCGTTCTCATTGCGCGCTAGGCGGGGGCGATATCTGCGCCCAGCGCGCGCATGAAGCCGGGAAAATCGGGAAAGCTCGTTTCGATCATGCCAGCCTCATCGACAATCACCGGCGCGCGGGCGGCAAGGCCCAGGACGAGGTGCGCCATGGCGATGCGGTGATCGCCGGAGGTCGAGACGTTGGCGCCGCCCGCCGGCGGCGCGCCCGTTCCGCGAACGATCATGCCTTCGGGCTCCTCCTCGGCTTCGACGCCGCAGGCGCGCAAGCCCGCGACCGTGAGCGCGATGCGGTCGCTCTCCTTGACGCGCATCTCACCGATGCCGCGCATGATCGTCTCGCCCTCGGCAAAGGCCGCTGCCACGGCCAGGATCGGATACTCGTCGATCATCGCGGGCGCGCGTTCGGGGGGCACGACGACGCCTTTGAGCGCGCTCGCTCTTACACGCACGTCGCCGATGCGTTCGCCGCCGCTCTCACGCTCGTTCCCAATCGTGATGTCGCCGCCCATTTCGACGAGCGTGTCGAACAAGCCGGTGCGCAACGGGTTCAGAAGGACGCTTTCAAGCGTGATGTCCGAGCCTGGCGTGATTAGCGCGGCCACAATCGGGAAGGCGGCGGAAGAGGGATCGGCGGGAACGGAAACCGGAACGGCCTTCAGTTTTTGGCCGCCGCGCAGGCGGATGCGGCGGCCCGCGCCCTCTGGCTCGATCGACAGTTCCGCGCCAAAGGCTGCGAGCATTTTCTCTGTGTGGTCGCGCGTGCGCTCGGGTTCGATCACCTCGGTTTCGCCTTCGGCGTTGAGGCCCGCGAGCAGGATCGCGGATTTCACCTGAGCGGAGGCGACAGGCAGCGTATACCGGATGGCGCGGAGGCCGCCGCCTTGGAGCGCCAGAGGCAGCCGCTCGCCATCGCCGTCAGCAAACCTCAGTCCCATCTCGCCGAGCGGCGCGAGCACGCGGCGCATGGGGCGCGCGCGCAGGGAGGCGTCGCCAGTGAATGTCGCGCTGATAGGAAAGCCGGCCGCGGCGCCCATGAGCAGGCGCACGCCCGTGCCGGAGTTGCCGCAATCGATCACGCCGCTCAGGGCTGTGAAGCCGCCCTTACCCGTCACGCGCCAGCGGCCGCCGCCCAAACGCTCCACATGTGCGCCAAAGGCGCGCGCCGCATCGGCCGTGCGCAGCACGTCATCGCCCTCAAGCAGGCCATCGATCTCCGACACGCCCTCGGCCATGGCGCCAAGAATGAGGGCGCGGTGCGAGATGGACTTGTCGCCGGGCGGGCGCGCGGCGCCCGAAAGCGGGCCGGACGGGCGCGCCTGAAGCTGCATCGGATGGGTCCGGAGAGGGCTGGAAAATCAGCGGCAAAAGCTTTTGACAGGGCGCCCGGTTGGTGGCAAGCGAGCGCCCCGAATTTGGGGCCGTCCGCGCGCGCCTCGGGGAGACGCTCTTGGCCAAAGCCGCACTTGGGGAAAAGCAGGTTTGCCCGAATTGCGGGGCGAAATTCTACGATCTGGGCAAGCGCCCGGCCGTCTGCCCAAAATGCACCACTTCGTTCGATCCCGCCGATGAAGGCGTGAAGCTCAAGCGCACGCGCGGGCGCATCGCCAATTACGACGCCGCGACCGACGAAGACGAAGAAGAAACCGAAGGCGCCGCCGCAAAAGGGGACGGCGACGAGGACGAGGAAGAAGTCCAGGAAACCGCTGAACTCGACGTCGAAACGCCGGACGATCCGCCGGTTCTCTCCGACGATGACGACGAAGAAGAAGCGCAGCCCGAATCGGAGATTCCGCCAGGCTTCTCCGAGGACGACGGCGAACTCGAGGACGAAGCGGGCGGCGAGGACGATGACGGCGTGCCGCTCCTCGAAGACGAAGAAGAATTCAACGAGGACGACATCGGCGAATTGCCCGACGAAGGCGAGGGCGACGACCGTTAGAGCGCCTTGTACGAACGCGGGGCCAAGCGTAGGTTCCGCGCCTTAAAACGGCGGCGCGCCCAAACGCTGCTCTCATCGGTTTCGGGGCCATAGCTCAGTTGGGAGAGCGCTTGAATGGCATTCAAGAGGTCAGGGGTTCGACTCCCCTTGGCTCCACCACCGCGCTTTCTCATCCCTCTGATATTATGCAAGAAAATAGCTCACGCAGGGTGCGGCTCGAAATTCTACCCACGCCTCTACCCACGCGAATTCTCAAATGGGCGGGCGCCGGAGGCTCACAAGATTATTTTCAATGACCGTAGCAGCGCGCTCGCGTTCGCTACTGAACGGGCGTGTTGGAGATGCGCGTTGCGTCCGGCGCACCGCTAAGCACTCGATAACTTTTCCGGCGGGCACTGTGCGCTCCGATCATGCTGATCCGGAGATGTTAGTGCCGTTTCTGATCATCCTTCGCGCGGAGCGTTTCCCATGAGCGACTCCCATCGCCTGTGGAAATGGACACGGCGCTTTGCCGTTGGACTCACGATATCCGTGGCGGCCTTTTCCGCGTGGGGCGCGCTCGCGCCGCACATTCCCACGGCGCCCTGGATCGCGGCGTTGGCTGCGGGCGCGTTGATGGCGGCGCTCTATGGGAATTCCCAAGGGCTCGCCAATTGCATGGCGGCCAACGCGCGGCGCGCATGGGAGCGCGGGAAAGGCTTTCGCCTTCCGGCTGCGTTCTTCACGCTCTGCTTCATCGGCTTCGCGCTGCTTTCCATGTCGGGTCTGCACAGCGCGTGGGAGTTCGTGAAGGTCAACTCGGGCGGCGCGCCTCTGCCGCGCGACGATCTGATGAGCGCGCTCTTCCTCTTCGTCGCCTTCTCCGAGCCCGCCATGAATTATGGCGTGGAGGCGCTCAAAACGATGCAAGCCGTGGACGAGCGGGCCGAAGAGCGCGAAATGCGCGACGCCGCCGCGGAGCGGGAGATTCGTCAGCAGGATGCGGACGCGCGGCGCCGCGCCCTGCACTTGGTGGCGGCGCCCGCGTCAGCGATGGCGCTGGCAATGGCGCCCGCGGCAGAAGCTGCCGGGCCAGCAACGGAATTCCCGTTTGAGCCAGTTTCCCATTCGGTGCCCGCGCACGCCGAAGCGCATTCCCACGCCGCCCATGGATGGCGCGGACCCCGCGATCCGCGTCGCTGGGAGCGATTTGTGGAAGCCCACGAGCTCGGGCTCCCGCCCGCAGCAATCATCCGGGAGACAGGTCTGCCATCCACAACGGTCTATCGGTGGCGCAGCCGCTTGAAACTCCCCGCGACAGGGTAACGGTCTCCCGCGAGGTTGCGGGCGCCGCACGACTGCGTCCATGCTGCAGCCCCCGAGGGGGCAGGGCATGTTCGAGCAGGCGTTCCGGAATATCGACAACGTGCTTCGGCGCGAGGCTGGGTGCACGACCGAGCTCGATTACACCGAGCAGTCGTCGTGGATCATGTTCCTCAAATACCTGGACGATCTCGAAGCCCAGCGCGCGATGAGCGCGGAGCTGACGGGCAAGTCCTACGCCAGCATCATCGATGAGAAGCATCGCTGGTCGGCCTGGGCGGCGCCGAAGAAACCGGACGGCTCGTTCGATCACGACAACGCGCTGACGGGCGATGACCTCATCGCGTTCGTCAATGACGATCTCTTTCCCTATCTCCGCGGTTTCAAGCAGCGCGCCGCGAGCGCCGACACGATCGAATACAAGATTGGGGAGGTTTTCAGCGAGCTGAAATCCAAGTTCACGAGCGGCTACAATCTACGCGACGTTCTGGAGCACACGGACGAACTCAAGTTCGGCAGCCAAGCTGAACAGCACGAGCTTTCGCTGCTCTACGAGGCCAAGATCAAGAAGATGGGGAACGCCGGCCGCAACGGCGGCGAGTATTACACGCCGCGTCCGCTTATCCGCGCGATGATCAAGGTCGTGCAGCCGAGGATCGGCGAACGCATCTATGACGGCGCCGCGGGCTCGGCGGGCTTCCTTTGTGAGAGCTACGAATATCTCCGGCCCCTCGCCAAAAAGGCGGCGGACCTGGAGACGCTGCACAAGCGCACCTTCTACGGGAAGGAGAAGAAGAGCCTCGCTTACGTCATCGCGCTGATGAACATGATCCTGCACGGGATCGAGACGCCGAACATCCTGCACGTCAACACGCTGACCGAGAACATCGCCGACATTCAGGAGCGCGACAGGTACGAGGTGATCCTCGCCAATCCGCCGTTCGGCGGCAGCGAGCGGGCGGAGGTGAAGCAGAACTTCCCGATCCAAACGAGCGAGACCGCCTTCCTCTTCCTGCAGCATTTCATCAAGTCGCTGAAGGCAGGCGGGCGCGCCGCGATCGTGATCAAGAACACGTTCCTCTCGAACACCGACAACGCCGCCATCGCGCTGCGCAAGGAGCTAACCCAGAGCTGCAACCTGCACACCGTGCTCGATTGCCCCGGCGGCGTGTTCCAGGGCGCGGGCGTGAAGACGGTGGTGCTGTTCTTCGAGAAAGGCGCGCCGACGCGGAACGTCTGGTATTACCAGCTCGATCCCGGCCGCAATCTCGGCAAGACCAATCCGCTCAACGACGACGACATGGCGGATTTCGTTGCGCTGCAAGCCAGCTTCGCTGACAGCGCCAAATCGTGGCGCGTTGATGTCGCCACGCTCGACGAAGCAACCTGCGATCTCTCGGTGAAGAACCCGAACAAGGCCGAAGAAGCGCCGCTGCGCGATCCAAAGGACATCATCGACGAAATGCTCGCGCTGGACGCCGAGAGCGCGGAAATTTTGCGCGGCATTCGGGAGCTGGTGTGATGCCGTCCGAACTAACGACTCTCGGGGCGGTCGTGGAGATTCGAGGCGGTGGAACGCCTGCCACGGATGAGCCCCGATTCTGGAACGGCGACATTCCATGGGTTTCTCCAAAGGATATGAAGTCGGACGAGATTAGCACCTCCGCGGATTGGATTACGCTGGACGCGATTGAGAACAGCGCTGCGTCGCTCATACCTCCGGGTGCCGTGCTGGCGGTCGTGCGTTCCGGAATTCTCGCTCGCACCGTTCCCGTTGGTGTGACTACGCGTCCACTCGCGGTGAACCAGGACATCAAGGCGCTCTGCCCTGGCCCGCGTATTTTGCCGCGTTTCCTCTTCTACTTTCTCCTGGCATCTGAGCCCGCACTGCTGGCGCGCGTGTCGCGCGCCGCTACAGTCCACCGACTGTCGACAGACGATCTGCGGAATCTCCCGCTCACTCTCCCGCCGCTGTCCGAACAAAAGCGCATCGTCGCCATTCTGGACGAGGTGTTCGAGGGGATCAGGATCGCGACCGCCAACGCCGAAAAGAACCTCGCCAACGCCCGCGAGCTGGATGTCGCATTGATAGAGGGTTTTCTTCGCGACCTTCCGAGTGATGTCCAATCGTCGATTGGCGATGTAACGGATATGGTTGTCGGCTTTGCTTTCAAGAGCAGGCAGTATACCGACGCGCCCGAGGGCGTGACCCTTCTGCGGGGCGACAATATTGTTCAGGGCGCCTTGCGGTGGGAGGACGCGAAGCGCTGGCCACAAGGCGACGTCAAACCTTACTCTGACTATCTCCTTCGAGCCAACGACACCGTCATCGCGATGGACCGGACCTGGGTGAAGGCGGGAGTCAAATTCGCTCAGCTTTCAGAGCAGGACTTGCCGTGTCTGTTGGTGCAGCGGGTTGCGCGATTGCGGTGCCGGCATGACTTAAATCATCGCTTCTTGTTTCATTTACTTCGAAGCCGGCAATTCGAACGGTACGTGCTGAGCATCCAGGGCGGTCTAGGCGTTCCACACATCAGCGGTGGTCAGATTGCTGCGTTCGTTTTCGCAAAGCCCGATCTCGCCGAACAAGGCCGCGTAGCAGAAATTCTGGACAACGCTTCGGAGGCACTGATAGCGAAAGCGGAGGCTTATCGGGACCGGCTTGCGGGCGTTGAGCGTCTGAAGCAATCCATCCTCGCCCGCGCCTTCTCCGGTCAGCTCACCGCAACCAAAGGCTTAGCCGCGTGAACGAGGCTGAGACACGCGCCGATCTGATCGATCCCGCGCTGCGGGCGGCTGGTTGGGGCGTGGTCGAGAATTGCCGGCTCGCGCGCGAGGTGCGCATCACGCAAGGCCGTTTGCTCGGCGCGGGGCTTCGCGGCGAGCCGACGACCGCCGATTACGTGCTGATCTATCGCGGCAAGACGCTCGGCGTCATCGAAGCCAAGAAACGCGATGCGGCGCTCACCGAAGGGCTCGGCCAAGCCAAAGTCTACGCTGGCAAGCTGCAAGCGCGTTTCGCGTTCTCCACCAATGGACGGGGCTTCTATCAAGTCGATATGCAATCCGGCGCGGAAGGCGAGATCGCTCCATTCCCCACACCCGATGCGCTCTGGGCCGCCACCTTCGCCGAGGAAAACGCGTGGCGCGACCGCTTCGCTGCCGTGCCGCTTTCCGATCACGGCGGCAAGTCCGCGCACTATTATCAGGACATCGCGATAGAGCGCGTACTCGAGCGCATCGCCGCCGGCGACACGCGCGTCCTACTTACGCTCGCCACCGGCACCGGCAAGACATTCATCGCCTTCCAGCTCGCCTGGAAGCTCTTCCACGCGCGCTGGAATCTCTCGGGCGAACCGACGCGCCGCCCGCGCATCCTCTTCCTCGCCGACCGCAACATCCTCGCGAACCAGGCTTACAATGCGTTCTCCGCGTTCACGGAGGACGCCCGCGCCCGCATCTCGCCGGACGAGATCCGCAAAACCGGCCGCGTGCCGAAGAACGCCAACATCTTCTTCACGATCTTCCAAACATTCATGTCGGGCGCCGATGAAAGCGGTCAGCCCGCGCCAAACTTCTACGATTACCCGCCCGATTTCTTCGACTTCATCATCATCGATGAATGCCACCGTGGCGGCGCCAATGACGAAGGCGCGTGGCGCGGCATCATGGAGTATTTCGCGCCCGCCGTGCAGCTCGGCCTCACCGCCACGCCGCGCCGGCAAGGCAACGCCGACACATACCGCTATTTCGGGGAGCCGGTTTTCACCTATTCGCTCAAGGAGGGGATCAACGACGGCTTCCTGACGCCGTTTAAGATCCGTGAGTTCTCCACGACAATGGACGATTACACGTACACGCCGGACGACTTGGTTCTCGAGGGCGAGGTCGAAGCCGGCGACCATTTCGACGAAGGCGACTTCAATCGGCGCATCGAGATCATGGAGCGCGAGGCGCACCGTGTCGGCCTCTTCATGGAGGAAATGGATCAGACGCAGAAGACGCTTGTCTTCTGCGCCAGCCAGGCTCACGCCGCCGCCGTGCGCGATCTGATCAACCAGAGCAAGGCGAGCCGCGATCCAAACTATTGCGTGCGTGTCACCGCCAATGACGGCGCGATCGGGGATCAGCATCTCCGGGCGTTTCAGGACAACGACAAGACGATCCCGACCGTCCTCACCACGTCGCACAAGCTTTCAACGGGCGTCGACGCCCGTAACGTCCGCAACATCGTGCTTATGCGGCCGATCAAGTCGATGATTGAGTTCAAGCAGATCATCGGACGCGGCACGCGGCTCTACGATGGAAAGGACTATTTCACGATTTACGATTTCGTCCGCGCGCATGAGCATTTCCAAGACCCGGAGTGGGATGGCGATCCCGTCGAGCCGGAAGCCGATGCGCCGCGCCGCCGCGGCGGAACCGGCGAGCGGGAGGGCGGCGGCTTCGAGAGCGATGATGATCCGCGTGCGCCGCTACAACGCGTGCGGATCAAACTCGCGGACGGCAAGGCGCGCACGATCAAACACATGGCGCGGACGTTGTTTTACGGCCCCGACGGCCGCCCCATGTCCGCGCAGGAATTCATCGAGCGGCTCTTCGGCGAACTTCCCGCGCTTTTCCAGGACGAGGCCGAGCTTCGCCAGCTGTGGGGCGATCCGGCCACGCGCAAGGCGCTGCTCTCCGAACTTGCCGAGCGCGGCTACGGCGCGGAGCAATTGGCGGATATCCAGGAGCTTATCGAAGCGCAGGCGAGCGACGTCTTTGACGTGTTGGCGTACATCGCCTTCGCTGCGGCGCCGGTCAGCCGCGCCGATCGCGCCGCCCTGCGCCGCGAGGAGATCCTGGGTTCCTATGGCGCCAAGCTGCGCGAGTTTCTCGACTTCGTCCTCGATCAATATGTGGAAGTCGGCGTCGAAGAGCTGGAGACGGAGAAGTTGCCGAACCTGCTGGCCCTCAAGTACCGCGCCGTCGGCGACGCCGCGGCTCAATTGGGCGGAGTGGGGGCGATCCGAAGCGCCTTCGTCAGCTTCCAGCCGCGGCTCTATCAATAATAGCGCCGAGGCGTGCGCCGCCCGCCGTCCGCCGCGTTCCTCACCGGCTCGTCCTCGCTCGCGGGGATTCGACGGACACTGGATATTGCGGTACAAGAACGATCAGCCCGCTATAGCTAGTGCTGGACGCGCGGTGGGGGAATTGCCATGCCGCGCGGCCCAAAGCATTTCTATCGCCTCTGCGCCCCCGACACGCTCCAAGCGCTTTTCGGCCTGGCCGGCGAGGAGGGCGTCCCCTTCCTGCCCGAGATGACGGACAAGGAGAAGGCCGCGCTCGCGAACCAGACCGCGAACGACTTAAGCGCCGCCCGGCGAGGGAAGCTCTACGCGCTCTTCGCGGAGATCGACGCACTCGCAAACGACCTGGGCGTTCAGGCGCTGTTGGAAGCGGCGGGCCGATCAGAAGAGGCGGTGGCTCGTTTCGCCGCGATGCGCGCCGACGAAGAGCGCGCCGCCTGGATGCGCGTTCACCAGCCCGACGCCTTCGAAGAGGCGGGCGCGCTGCGATTCTACGACGCGCATTCGGAGGCAGGACACTGGGCGTCAGCGTTTGAATTGCCTGCGGAGGCCAAGAGCCTGGCTGACGATCTCGCGGCCCTCCAAACTTGGTTCGCGCAGCGCGCCGTTGAAGAATTCGGGGAAGGGCCGCACGTAAGAATAGAGACGTTCGACGTCGGCGACGGGCGCACGCTGCTTTCGGTTCATTATGAGGGCTTTTGGACTGCAAAGCCGGCCTTTCAGGCGGACGGCGCGCTCGGCTCCTCCGCGAGCCCGATGGTGCACTATGCGGCGATCATGATTGAACAGGGCGGGCTCACGGTCGTCAGCGATCGCGGCGGCCCGCGTGGCCGTGCAGCGATCGCGCACGCCGTCGCCAAGCACGCGCTGGGGCTTGAGGGTGAACTCGCGCGGCTGCCGCTCGCTGAGTACAATCTCCAGCGCTTGTTGGATCCGGCTCCATTCGCCACTGATCCTGCGCACCTCATGGATCCGCCGATCGTGACGCGGCTCGAACTCAGATCCCCCAGTTGGGGTAGCATCGTCAAAATCAACAAGAGCTCCGGGCGCGATCCGGAGGATGTGCGCCGGCAGGCGATGATGGATGTGCCCCCCGCCGAGCGCGATCTCGTGCGCGTCATCGGGGGGTGGATGCGCGTGCAGTTTCGTGAGGGCGGAGCGCGCAAGCGCCCCCGCTGCGTGTCCATCAAGTTCTCGGGACGAAATTCCTGCCGCATCCATCCGGGCGGGCGAAATGAGGATGAACTCGTGCGGGGCCACTACATCAAGCGTTGGGGACTTCTGCGGCCGCTGCGCGAACGTCAGGCGCGGGATCGGTGAACGCGGCGACGCTCTCGCGCTTGTTCGAAACGGCGCCCAGCGCGGCCTTCGAGCGCGCGGACCTGGAGGCGCTTTGCGGCGCTGAGTTTGAGCCGTTGGTCGATAGAGGACTTCTTCACGCGGTCGCGCCTGTGCGGGATGTGCTCTGCACCGATTGCGGCGCGGCGCACTGGGTGCGCGTCGAGCGGAGCGCAATGCGAGGGGCGCTTGGCAGGTTTTGTGCGTCAGGCGCCGGCTGGGCGGCCGTCGATCCCGAAAGCTTGCGCCGCTACGAGTTTGATCACCGCGCGCTGCTCACCGCGGCCGCTGCGGAGATTGGCGTTGCGGCGGCGCCGGAAACGCTGATCGAAGGGGTGTGTTGGCGGTTGGGAACGGCGCGCCTTGGCGATCGAGAATTTCTGCCAATAGTTGCGCGCGAGATGAACGATCCCCGGCGCGTGATGGAGATCGCCGCGGCTACGAAGCGATTCAAGGACTGGTGTGGGCTGATTGTGTGCGGCGCGCGTCCGCTCGTCGATCTGGGCCTTTTCCCGAGGGGGCTCAGGATCGCCTCGCTCGATGAGATCATGTCGATTTCAGCGGAAGGGGCGATCAGAATTGATCATGCTGCAGCGGAACGCGCGCTTGGCCTCAAGCGAAGATATGTGGGCGAGCATGGCGCGCCGTACGAACATCCAAACCTCGTGCCGCTGATCGATGAACGCCTGCGGACAGGGGCGAGATTGCCGCGCCCTAGCGACGAGGCGCGCTATCTGCTGGCGAATCCATCATGGGCCGCGCCAGGCAAAGCGCTCCCCAAACCGGTGGCGCTCGCAAAATTCGTTGCGCGGCGCGGCGCACGCTAGCTCGCGAGACAAAATACGCGAGACAGCATTTTGTCTCGCGTTTTGTCTCTCTTCAATTCATCTGAATGCCTGCGCATCCGCCCCATGTCATCCGGAGGCCGCCGATGCCGCGTGAACAGTCTCTTCCCCAGCCCCTTGCGGTGGCGCCTGCCGAAGCGGCCCGAATGTCGGGCCTCGGCCGAACACGCCTCTATGAGGCGATCACGTCCGGTGAACTGCCCAGCCTAAAGATTGGCGCGCGGCGGCTGATCAAGATGGTCGACCTCGAAGCGTGGCTCGATCGCCATGCCGCGTGAGGCGGCGCGGCCGGAGCGCAATCCGACGCTTGAGGCGGCGCTCGCCTACACGCGGCGCGCCTGGGCGGTGACGCCGGTGAAGCTGGGCGAAAAGCGACCTTTCAATCCCGACGCAGCCGGCGGGCGACGCTGGCAGGATCTGCGCCCGACTGAAGAAGACATCGTTCGCTGGTTCGGGTCGACACAGCTGAACGTCGGCGTCCTGCTCGGCGCCGCCTCCGGCGGGCTTGTCGACATCGACCTCGACGCGCCGGAGGCGGCGACACTGGCGGGGCATTTTCTGCCGGAGACCGGCGCCATCTTCGGGCGCGCCGGCAAGCCGCGATCGCATTGGCTCTATCGCTCTTCCGGGAACGCGACGCGGAAGTTCGCTGATCCCGAGACAGGCGCAATGCTTGTCGAGCTGCGCGCCGATGGCGCGCAGACCGTCTTTCCGCCGAGTCTTCATGTGAGCGGTGAGGAGATCGACTGGGAGCAGGGCGGTGATCCGGAAGATATCGAGGGCGCAAATCTCGCGCACGCGGTCGGCGCGTTGGCGGCGGCGGCGCTGTTGGCGCGCCATTGGCCCGGCGAAGGCGGCCGGCATGATGCGCAACTAACGCTCGCGGCCGTCCTGACGCGCGGCGGCTGGAGCGTGGATCGCGTCGCGTGGTTTCTCACGTGCGTCGCCGGCGCTGGCGGGGGCGATCCGGATCCGGTGAAACGCCGCGCGACCGCGGATGACGCGGCGCGACGGCTTGCGGGCGGCGAGAGCCTGCGCGGCTTTCCTACGTTCGCGGAGCGCTTCGGCGAAAAGATCGCGCGCGCGGTCATCTCTTGGATTGGTCTTGAAGAGCATTTCCGCGTCGAACATGCGTGCGAAGAGGGGCCCGCGGCGCTTCGCCTGGGCTCTCACGTAGAGATAGCTCGCGTTCTCGCACAGAAATTGGACGCAGAGCACGGCGGCCTAGTCTTCGCGGAAAGCTCATTTTGGGTTTGGGCGAGCACGCGTTGGCGTGCACTCGACGATCCGGCGATGCGGCAAGCGGCGCACACTTTTGACGGCGCGGGAGTCGCTGACGGTCGGCGATCCAAGCGCGTGTCGCTGACCAAGGGCGCCATCGACGGCGTACTCCATGAATTGCGCGCGATGCGAACGAACGAGAATTTCTTCGCCGCGAAGCCGCCCGGCTTCGCCTGCGGCTCAGGCTTCTTGACGATCTCACCAGGGGGAGAGACCGAGAGCGCTCCGCACGCACCCGAGCAACGGCAGCGCACCATCTTCGAGGCGCGCTGGCGGCCAGATTGCGTCGTGCCCCCGGGATCGGTGTTGGGCCGGATGCTCGCCAGCTACAGCGTCATCGAGCCGCTCCTCGCGGAGATCGTCGGCGCCGCAGCCTTTGCTCTTGCGCCGCGGCTCGCGCAGCGCCGCGCGATCATCCTCTTTGGCCCCACGCACACCGGCAAGAGCGCCATCCTTGAACTGGCGCGCGCGCTTATAGCGAGGGACGCGCACTCGGGGATCAATCCGAGCCGTTTCAATGACGATCGGCAGCTTATCCACCTTCACGGCAAAGCGCTCAACGCTGTCGACGAGCTCGGCGGCGCGGCAATCGACACGGCGCTTTTCAAGCAGGTGATTTCGGGTGAGCCCGTGACCGGGCGCGACGTCTATCAGAGCGCCGTCACGTTCTCGCCGACCGCGCTCCACCTCTTCGCCTGCAATGCGCCTCCCGCGTTTCGCTTCGGATTTGACGGCGCGATGCGGCGCCGGGTGCTCGTGATTCCCATGAGCACGACAATCTCCCCGGCCGAGTGCATTCCTTGGATTGCCGAACGCATCGCGCGGGAGGAGGGGGAGCTGCTCTTGGCTTGGGCGGCCGAAGGCGCGCGCCGTGTCGCGGCGCGCGGCGATTTCGACGAGCCCGAATGTTGCGCCGTCGCGGCGCGCGAATGGATGATCGGCGCCGATCCCGTCGCCGGCTGGCTCAACGATCCGAGTGCTGTGCAGTTCGCGGACGGCGCACTGACCGCGACGAAGGAAGCGTACGCCGCATTTCAAAAATGGGCCGACAGCGAAGGGTATCGCGATCCACCGCCGCACGCAGCGTTCACACAACGCACGAACTCACTGAGCGAAAAGCGCTTCTCGTACCGGCGCACAAAGACGCGTGCGGAGTTCGTCGGCCTCAAACTCGGTCATCGACGCGATCGGTGACAGGCGGTGATGGTCACGCACGCTCTAGATCGTTGAAAGTGAAAAGGTTGCAGGTCTCTCGCTCTAAACCACGCGCACGCGCGTTTCTTGGTTCTGTAGTGTGATGGAAGGCGGTTATGTCCGTGTATGCGCATTTCGGCGACGGTCGGTGCAACTCTTTCACTGTCAAAGGCTTGCAGATCTTCCTTATCCTCCCCTCACATACCCTGTGCTAAACTGGCCAGGCGATTTCGACAAAACACACGGCGGCAAAAGAAATGGGCGGGTTCGGCAGCGGCGGTTGGAATCGATCCGGCCGATCGACGGTGCAGGAAACGCCCACGTTGGCGTTGCCTGCATTGCGGCGCGCCGGCGTGTTGGATGCGGGCGCCTATCGGGTGTGGCGCTGGAGCATTGGCGAGCGCGAGATCGCGCGCATTGGCGTGCGCGGCGCCGAGGACGGCCTGAGGCTAGTCTACGCTGTCGGGACCGGCGAGGCGCGCCAGCATGTCGATGATCGAGTCCGCGTTCTGTGGCGACCGTGCAGGTTCGGCGGCGTGCGTCCCTTCTTCACCTGTCCGGGATGCGGGCGGATGATCCTAAACTTGCATCTCACAAACGGACGCTTCCGCTGCCGTACGTGCGCGAGGCTCACGTACGCGACGCGGCGCGAGCGCGCGCGCGACCGTCATTTGCGCGCGGCCAATCGCTTGCGGCGCAAACTTGGAGGCGAGGCGGGCTGTCAAAGCCTCTTCGGCCAACGCCCAAAGGGCATGCGCGTGCGAACCTACGAGCGGATCGTCGCCGAGATTGAGCGGCGGGAAGCCCTTTCGATGGAGGAGCTTGCGGGTTTTGTGGGGCGGATGATGGCGCGTTCGCGCCAGGTGCGGCGAGAGTTTTGGCGATGACGACGATTTCAATAGCCGGCGCCGAGGGTGGCCTTCTTCTGCCATGGGAGTGCCCGACGGCCTTTGCAAACCACGCCACCCGCTTTCGCGCAGACCTCGGTCCGTGCGGGGCGGCCGAGTGTGCGCTTGTCGATCGTCTGATTTGGATCACGTGGCGCCGGCAGAGGTTGGAGCTTGCCGAGCGCGCCACGCATATGGCCGCGCTTGCCGCGCGCTTTGACGACGGCGCCCGCGTCCTAGAACGCAGCGGGATGCGGACCCGTGACGTGCGCGAGTGCATCAACCTCGCCGAGATTGTTCTGCAGCCGGATGATGAGGAAGAACGCGCGCGCCGAAACGCCGACGAACGCGCGACAAAGGTCGCGCTCAAGCGTCTCGAAAGAGGCGGGGAGGGCGCCTATGAGCGCGCCCTTGCAGCCCTTCATCCCGATACGCTTGGTTGGTGGGAAGATGCGCTGTCAGGCGATCTCGACGAGGAAAACGTTTGGGCGGCGACTGCAGAGGATCTCGTTCGGTTTCTGCGAGACTGCGTCATGCCCCAGGACGAGCGGCTTGTCCGGGCTTTGGCTGCGCGCCCCGCGGCGAGGCTGCAGGCGCAGGGCGAAAGCTTCGATCCCGACCGCATGGAGCGTTTGCTGGCAATCGACGCGCGGCTCGATCGCCAGTTCGAGAAGACGCTTTCGACTTTGCTGCAGCTTCAAGCCATGCGGGCAAATTCACCTGGCCGGACCCGGCGCGTGGGTAGAGCCGTGGGTAGGGGCGTCGCGGCACAGCTCGAACGCGGCGAAGCGCAACGAAATTAGAGACTTGGCGAAGCGGTTCGGCGGAGGTCATCTCCACGACATAAGGCGCGCGATAGAACTGGAAGATATGTCTGTAAGGAGCGAAGCCGTTTCGCGGACCTATCGGTCAAGCGCCTCGACCACTGCTTGCCCGCAAGCGCGTGTGTCCGCCGCGCCGCCGAGATCGCGCGTGCGGTGCGCGGGATCGGCGAGCACGGCCTCGATGGCGCGCAGGATGGCATCGGCGGCTTCCGTTTCGCCGAGATGCTCAAGCATGAGCGACGCGGACCAGATCTGCCCGATGGGATTGGCGATCCCAAGGCCAGCGATATCGGGCGCCGAACCGTGCACGGGTTCGAAGAGGGAAGGGAAGCGCCGCTCCGGATTGATGTTGCCGGCGGGCGCGATGCCGATCGTGCCCGTGCAGGCGGGGCCGAGATCGGAAAGGATATCGCCGAAGAGGTTCGACGCGACGACGACATCGAACCAATCGGGATGCTGAACGAAATGCGCGGTCAGGATGTCGATGTGGAACTTGTCCCAATGCACATTGGGGTAGTGCGCCGCCATCGCCTCCACGCGCGCATCCCAATAGGGCATGGTGATCGAGATGCCGTTCGACTTGGTGGCCGACGTGAGGTGCTTCTTCTCGCGCCGCGCGGCCAGCTCGAACGCATAGCGCAGGATGCGATCGACGCCGACGCGCGTCATCACCGTTTCCTGAACGACGACTTCGCGCTCTGTGTCCGGAAAAATGACGCCCCCGATCGATGAATACTCGCCCTCGGTGTTTTCCCGCACGACGTAGAAATCGATGTCGCCCGGCTTGCGGTTGGCGAGCGGGCTTGGCACGCCCGGCATAAGACGCACCGGCCGCAAATTGACGTACTGATCGAACTCGCGGCGGAACTGGATGAGCGAGCCCCATAGCGAGATGTGATCCGGCACCGTCTCCGGCCAGCCGACGGCGCCGAAGAAGATCGCATCGTGGCCGCCGATTAGCGCCTTCCAATCGAGCGGCATCATCGCGCCGTGTTTGAGGTAATAGTCACAGCTGGCGAAAGCGAAGTGATCGAACGCAAAGCCGATGTCGAACTTCTCGGCGGCGGCCTCGAGAACCGCCAGGCCTTCGGGCACGACCTCCTTGCCGATGCCGTCTCCGGGAATGACGGCGATGCGATGCTTGCGGCTCATGAGGCGATCGCTTCGCGCGCGCGCCCATCGGCGACCACGCACGCTTCCGGCGGGCTTGCGCCCTCGATCACGGCCACAACATTGCGCGCCGCGATCATGTTCGTGCGTGCGAGCCCCTCGTGCGAGGAGGCGCCGGCGTGCGGTGTGGCGATGACGTTGGGAAGCGCGATGAGCGCATTCGTCACGGCGCGCAGCGTGGAATCGGACTCACTCTCGAACACATCGAGCGCCGCGCCGGCGATCTGTTTGCCTTCGAGCGCGGCGAGGAGGGCCCTGTCGTCCACCAGGCCGCCGCGCGCGGTGTTGATGAGAAACGCCGTCGGCTTCATGCGCGCGAGCGCGGCTTCACCGATTATGTGGCGCGTCGCGGGCGTGAGCGGCGCATGGATCGTGACGTAGTCGCTCTTGGCAAGCAGCGCATCGAGGTCCGCGTAAGCGATGCCTTGCTGGGCGGCGTAGGCCTCGTCGCGCGTGGCGTTGAGCACCAGAACTTCGGCTTCGAAGCCGCGCAACCGCTGCACGACCGCGCGGCCGATGCGCCCAAGGCCGATCACGCCGACCGTGCGGCGGTAAAGATCATTCCCAAGCAGGATGGACCAATTGCCGGCCTGCATGTTCGCCTGTGTTTCGCGCAGCCGATGGCCGACAGCCAGCATCAGCGCCAGCGTGTGATCGGCCACCGAGGCGTCGTTGCCGCCCACGGCGATGCACGCGACTTTGCCGAGATCGCGAACAGCGGCGACGTCGACGCGTTCGAAACCGACGCCGCGGCGGGAGACAATTTGAAGCTGCGGCAGCCGCGCGAGCAATGCACGCGTCACGTGGGCATGCCCGACGATCCAGCCCGCCGCGCCGGCGAGGAGAGCGGCCAATTCGTCTTCGCTGAAATCCCCGTCGCCCTTGCCCGGCGCGAGCGGTGCGATCACTGCCTCGCAGCCCCGCGCTTCGAGATAAGCGATCGCTTCCTCACCGAAGAAGCGCTGTGTGATGACGATGCGTCGCGTGGGATGCTTCATGAGGGCGCTTTCCCGCGCTGCGCTCGCCTCACAATAGCTGCGTCTTGTCGCGTGGAGCTGCGCCGCACACAATGCAGGCGATGGATTTCGCGTGGCTCGAAGACTTTCTGGCGCTGGCCGAGTGCGGCAGCTTTTCGCGCGCGGCGGAGAAGCGCGGCGCCAGCCAGCCAAACTTCAGCCGCCGCATTCGCGCGCTTGAGGAGTGGGTGGGCGCCGTTCTCGTCGATCGCAGCACGCATACGATGCGCTTGACGGCCGCGGGCGAACGCTTCCGTCTCTTGGCGGAGGAAACGCTGCGACGGCTGGAGCTCGGGCGAGAAGAGGTGCGCGCCACCTCCAAGTCGGCGGCGGAGACGTTGCGCTTCGCCGCCACGCACGTGCTCTCGCTCACGTTCTTCGCGACATGGCTTCGTCAGCTGGAGGCTGAGCGGCCGCTGAACGCCACGATCCAATTGACGGCCGACACCATGATCGCGTGCGAGCGCCTTATGGTGGAGGGGCGCGTTCAATTCCTGCTGTGTCATCATCACGACGCCGCCGCCACGCGCTTGGACAGCGCGTTTCGATCGGTCCGCGTGGGTGAGGATGTTTTGCTGCCCGTGATGGCGCCGGGCGCG
The DNA here is from genome assembly GCA_050246475.1 of Hyphomonadaceae bacterium. GTDB lineage: Bacteria > Pseudomonadota > Alphaproteobacteria > Caulobacterales > Aquidulcibacteraceae > CADEEL01. Next base: position 456,514 of record JBFWVZ010000001.1, read on the forward strand.
TTCGAGAGCATGGCCCGCGCGCCGCAGCTCTGCTTCACAGCGGAATCCGGCATGGGCCGCATTCTCGCGGCGGCGTGGGCGGCGGCTGGCAAACGCGCGCTTGTTCAGCCGGCGTTCGCTTCGCCTCTTGCAAGCGTCCTCACCGCCATGGCGCGCGACAAGCGCGGCGTCGCATGGACGGCGCGTTCCCTGGTTGAGGAGGACTTGCGCAGCGGCACGCTCGTGCATGCGGGGAGCGCGGCGGACGAAGTGCCGGTTGAGATCCGTCTGTGGCGCGCCAAGGCGCGCCAATCGCCGGCAGCGGAGGCGTTGTGGCAGCGCGTGGCGCGCCCGGCGCAATAGAACGCAACGCAACGAACGCCCTCAATCCAGCTCGACGTCCAGCAGGCGGACGAATTGCTGGCCGCTGTGCATGTCGCGCTCGATCTCGCCGCCTTGCGCGCTCGTGCGCGGATAGGAGAATTTGACCATGTGCAGGGACGCAACAGGAAAGCGTTTCACCAGCGCGGGATCCGCGCCGTAGAGATCGGCGAAGAGCGCCGGCCCGAGCCTCGGGCTCTCGGCGTATTTCTCAAAACTGGCGTCGCCGTCGAAGAAAAGATCGATCGTGACCCAGAAGGGGCCCGCATTCTTCGAGCGGAGATGATGGCAAACCTCTTTGACCGTCGCCATCACGCCGCCTCCCTGTTCGCGAGATCGATCCATTCGGTGCGCACAAGCTCAAGCGGTTCGCATTCGACCACATGATTGAGCTTGAACTCGTAAACGGGCCCACGTTCGATATCGGCGGGGGAAAACGCGAACCCGTAGCTCGGCAGCTCCTTGTCGAGATTGATCGGGAAGTGGAAGAAATAGGGGTTGCAGGCTTTGGCGATCTGCGTGGCCATCGCCTGCGTCTCCGCCGTCGCGACGAAGAGCACGCCGACCTCCCGCGGCGCCGGCGTGCCCGGCGCGGGCTTGTCGCCGGAGACGGCGTTCCATCCATAGAGCCGAAGCGAGATGTCGAAGTCTCCAGCCGCGGGGCCAATGGCGCTCTTCACGCGGTCGTTGAGCGCGGCGAGCATGCGGTCGTGAAACTCGTCGAGGCGCGAAAGCACGGCGGGATCTTGAATCCCCACGAGCATGATCGTTTGGAAGCGGCCTTTCGCGGCGCCTTCGAGCTTCATCGTGTAAGGCGCTGCCGTCCACACCGATCCGGTGACGGAAACGCTGCGCTCGCCATTGGACGCATAATGTGCGTTCGTCACATCGAGCACGCCGCCGGGTTCGGTGAGCAGGAAGGGATTGGCGTTCTCGTAGAGCATGTGCGCCGACACGCTGTGGGGATCGCAGCGATTGTCGGGGTGGAGCGGCTCGACCTCAAAGCCCCCGGCGCCGATCGAAATAAGCACCCCCGCGCCGCGTGTCGGATAGACCGTGCATTGCCCGCCGCACTCGGCGATCTTGGCGGCGTGCCACGCAGGCCCCGCGGGTGCGCCTTTCATGAGCGCGAATGCGCAGATGACCGCCGTATCCGTCGTGCGCCCGCCGAGCACGATGTCGGCGCCCGCTTCAAGCGCGGCGATGAACGGCTCCGGCCCCATCGCGGCGACGATGTGATCGCAGCTGTCGATTGTTTCGTCGCTGAGCGCGCCGAGCGGCGGAAGCGGCCTGATCTTGCCGCGCGCGGTCTTCGCTTTGAGCGTCGCCTTGTCCTGCTCGCAGGAGATGATTGCGATCTTCGGCGTGAGGCCAAGCTCCTTGGCGACTTCGAGCGCGATGTCGCGCGTCCAGTAGAGCCCCGCATCGCCGCCGGCTTGCCCGCATGAGCCGATGAGGAGGGGAATGCGCGCCTCCGTCTGCGCTTTCATGAGAATGGTCAGATCGCGCTTCACGGCGCCGCGATTGTTCTTGGAGATGCCGAGCGCCAGATAGGCCGCGCCGCTGTCGGTGGAGCCCGCGTCGCACGCAATGGCGTGCGCGCCGCGTTCGATCCCGCGGCGGACCTCATCCGCGCGCGCGCCCGCGCCGAGCGAGCCGACCGGAACGATGATCTTGATCGCGTCCTTCATTCTCAAACCTTCTTCTTGGCGCTCTGCGCCGCATGCCTGGATTCTTCCAACACTTCGCACACCGCGATCGCGCCATTGTGCAGGTGCACGCGCATCAAGCGCTCCGCGCGCAGCGCATCGCCCGCGAGGATGGCTTCGATGATATCGTCGTGCTCCCGCAGCGAGGCCGCCGCGCGCTTCGGCCCCGTGAGCCCGATGAACATCAAACGGTTCGACGGGAAGGTAAGCCGCTCGGCCGCTTCCTTGATCGCCCCATTGGCGCCGAACTCGTAGAGCAGATCGTGGAAGTGTTGCCGCGGCTCGGCCAACTCCTCGGCTGTGCCGCCCGCGGACTCGTGCAGACGCTTCTGGCACGCGCGCAAGCGCTCCGCGTAATCGCCGCGATGAATGTTCTCCGCCGCGAGCTTGGCCGCATACCCTTCGATCGCTTCCCGCAACTGAAAGATTTCGCGAATGTCGCGCTCGCTGTAGGCGCGCACGCTGGCGCCGCGATGGGGCATGAACTCCAATAGCCCTTCGCCGGTAAGCCGCCGGATCGCCTCGCGAACCGGCCCGACGCTCACGCCGTAGAGCTGCGCGACATCGGCGACCACAAGGCGCTCGCCCTGCGCGAAGCGGCCATGGCGGATGCCTTCCCGGATTGCCTGGATCACATGCTCGACAATCGTTTCCGAAGCCGTTGCGCGCGAGGGCGGAGTGGTTGTCATCGGTTGAACCTCAAGACGCCATCAGCGGAACCGCGCCCGTGGCGATGGCGACAACGATCATGAACAGATAGAGCGCTAGCGCAAACGGCAGCGCGAAACGCTGCATATCGCCGACCTCGACTTTCATCAGTCCCGCGACGAGATAGATCGGCGCGATGAGTGGGCTGAGAGCGTGAATGTTCTGCCCAAGCAGCGAGGCGCGCGCGACTTCGGCCGGCGCGACCCCGAAATGGCCGGCTGTCTCGGCCAGGATTGGCACGATGCCGAAATAGTATGCGTCGTTCGACATCACGAACGTGAAGGGGCCGCTGGTGAGCGCGACGAGCGGGCCGAAATAGGCGCCGTATTGGGGCGGCACTAGCGCCAGGAGGCTGCGGCCCATGGCGTCGACCATGCCCGTGCCGTCAAGGATGCCGGTGAAAATCCCAGCCGAAAATATGAGCAGCACGATCGGCAGCGCATTGCCCGCGTGCGCGGCGATGCGGTCCCGCTGCATGGAGAGACGGGGGTAGTTGATCAGCATCGCCGCGGCCAAGCCAATCATGAAGGCAAGCGGCAGCGGCACAAACCCGGCGATCGCGACGCCAAGCAGCGCCAGCGTCATCGCCAGATTGATCCAGAAGAGCCGCGGCCGCTCCGCGCCCTGTTCGCGTTCGAAGAGCGCCGCGGAAGCGTCTGTCTCCAGCTGCACGACGCCGAGCCGCTTGCGCTCAAGCGCGCCCAGGACGAACGCGATGACGAAAACGCCCGCGATGCCGGCGAGCATCGTGGGAATGAGCGGCAGGAAAATATCCATCATCGGCACGTTGAGCGCGGAGGAGACGCGCGCCATCGGTCCGCCCCACGGCGCCATGTTGATGATGGAGTTCGCCGATCCAAGCAGCACCGCGAGGATGAGCGGGTTCATTCCGATGCGCCGGTAGATCGGCAAAAACGCGCCGATTGTGACGATCGCGGTCGTTGCGCCGTCGCCGTCGAGCGAAACGACTGTCGCCACCGCGGCGGTCGCGAGCGCGACCTTCTGGGGATCGCCGCTCGCGTAGCGCACCGCGCCCCGCACCAGCGGATCGAAGAGCCCCGCATCGATCATGATGCTGAAATAAAGCACCGCGAACACGAGCGTGACGGCCGTCGGCGCAAGCGCGGTCACGCCCGAAAGCGCCATCGCCGCCAGACCGAGCCCATGGCCCGCGATCAATCCGAAAACGATGGGAACGAGGATGAGCGCAGCGGTCGCGGAAAGCGCGCGCGTCATGATCAAAACCATGAACGCCGCGATCATCGCGAAGCCGATGAGCGCCAGCATCAGACGCGCCCCGCCAAGAAAGAAGCCGCCAGCGGCGCGCGGGCCGCTGGCGGTTGAGGCGCACGGAGGTCTGCGTCGAGGCTCAATAATTCCAACGCAAGGTCACGCCGTAGGTCGGCGGGGGATTGAAGGAGGCGAAGGTCGCGCCGATGAACGTCGCCTGGTGTGTGCGCGTCACCTCGTCGGTGAGGTTGCGGCCCCAAAGCGAGAGGGACCAATCGCCCTCCGCGCTGGTGAACACCGCGCGCGCATCGACGAAGTGCGTGGGATCGCGGAACTCATTGCCCACATTGCTCGCGTCATCCCATATGAAGCTCTCGTACTGATAGTCGACCGCGAACTCGAGTTCGGCGCCGGAGCCGAACGTGTGCGTGTAGGACGGCGAGAGCACGACCTTGTTCTCCGGCACGCGCGTCAGATTGTTGCCGCTATAGTCGGTGGATGGCAGCACGTAGCTGTCGAACGTCGCGTCGGTATAGGCGTAGCTCGCGTCGAGGCGGAAGCCGGCGCCGATGTCCCAGCGCAGCAGCGTTTCGTAGCCGTAGATCGTGGCGTCCGCGTTTGCCGTAAAGATGTTCAGGCCGCTCGTCTCGCGAACTTGCAGATCCTCATAGTTCATCACGTAGAACGTGTTGTTCCAGATGAGGCGCCCATCGAGGAAGCTGCTGCGCGTGCCGATCTCGTATTGCGTGGCGAATTCGGGATCGAACGGCGTCAACGCATCGAGCTGATTTTCCGGCGTCTCCTGGAAGCCGCCGCTCTTGAAGCCGCGTGAAATCATCACGTAGGCCATGTGCTCGTCGCTGAAATGATAGTCGACGCCGACCCGCCACGTCACGGCCTCCCAACTCGCCGTGTTCGTCGCGTCGATATCCTCTTCCGCGCGGAACGTGGCGTCGCTGTCGAGATTGTCGACGTGATAGGTCTTTTCGTCCTCCGTGTAGCGGATGCCGGCGGTGAGGTTGAGCCGCTCCGTCAGCGGGATGGTCGCGTCCGCGTAAATCGCGCGGCTCTCCACTTCGGCGCGCTGATGATAGATTTCGGTTAGAAGCAGGCCCTCGGTGCCGCCGTCGCTGAAATCGAAAACACCGTCGAAATCCGGGATCGCGAGATCGAGCCTGTCGTCGCGGCGCGTGTCGGCGTTGAAAGCATAGAGCCCCACGACCCAATCGATCCCGCTGCCACCGGGGGAGAGGAGGCGCAATTCGTGGCTCGTGGAGGAGCTGTCTTCCAGATTGCCGCCGCCGATGCTGATGCGAGACGCTTCATCGCGCGGCCCGCCGTCGAAATCGTAATCGACCTCGTAATTCACCTCGCGATGACCGACGAGATAGTTGAGCGTGAAGTGCGGCAGATCCCAAATCGCTTGCGCGCGCACGCCCCAGGTGTCGCGATCCTGGCGCCCGTCATACTCGGATGCCGCTGAATCGCGGTCCGTGTTGACGTTCCAGAAGCCCGAAAGAGGATCGGTATCGTCCAGCGCGACGACGTATTGCGCAGGGCCGTTAGCGCGATCGGTCGTAACGTCGGCGCCGATAGAGAAGCGCAGCTGCTCCGTCGGCTCAAGCAGGAATTGCACGCGTCCGCTGCGCGTATCCTGATCGGAGAGTTCGCCGCCCGTTGTCAGATTGTCCGCATATCCGCCGTGCGTGCGGATCGCGCCGCTCGCGCGGATCGCCGCCGCATCGCCAAGCGGCACATTGACGAAGCCGGCCGCATCCGCGCGCTCATAATTGCCCAGGCTGCCCTCAAGCGAAGCGTCGAACGCGCCCGGATCGGGCATGGCGGAAATCACATTGATCGCGCCGCCCACGACGTTGCGTCCATAGAGTGTGCCCTGCGGGCCCTTCACCACTTCGATGCGCGCAACGTCGAACGCGTCGAACGCGATCATCGTCGGGCGTGCGAGATAGACTTCGTCGAGGAAGACGCCCGCGCTCGGATCGCCCGCCGCGCCGCGATCGGAAGAACCGACACCGCGCACAAAGAGACGCGGCTGGCCCGACGGGAAGGCGTCGAAGTTGAGGCCTGGCGTGCGCGCGGCGACGTCGGGCACAGCCTGGATCCGGGCATCGCGAATTTCTTGCGCGCCAAACGTCGTCACCGTGACGGGGACGTCTTGCATATTTTGGTCGCGCCGCTGTGCGGTGACGACGATCTCTTCGCCAACCGCACCTTGTTGCGCTTCTTGAGCCCAGGCCGATGCGACGCTCATCAACGCACCGAGTGAGGCGCTCGCAAACAAGATCCCGGCGCCTAGCTTCGTCCGCATGTTTCCCTCCCGTCCTCGTGTCCCCGAGGTGAAGCGGAAGCTAATGGCCGATCCTAGCCTGACCAAGCAGATTATAGCATAATCAATCAGCCTCACCAAAGACAGAAAAATATAATAAATTCAATCCATTACTGACCACAATGGCTGTCTCAGGGTTGCCGTATTCGCATAATGCATCAATGCATTTGTATATAACACAGCGTTAGGCGCCATTGGCCGAAGATGCTCGTCGAACGAACGTCGACGCCGGGAGCTGAGTGGGTAGGGATGTGGATAGCGATTTCGCAGCTCGACCTGACCAAGGCGAACCTCTGCAATCGTAGGGATCTCAAGCAAGCCGTCCGTTTGGCGGAGAGTGCCTCCACCTATCGTCTGTTTCGGGGCAATAGCGGACGGGGTCCTTGCGCGCCCCGCGCGAGGAAGCGGACGTTCGCGTGCAGGGGGACGTGGACGAGTGGATTGCGATGTACACTCCTCTCTCTTTCCTGAGCCTGTATCCAATGGCCTGACTGACAATGGATATGCCATCTCGCAGGAGATCGCGCCTCGCTCGCCAGCAGGCGGAACTGTGCGCGCGACCAGCGTTCTCACTGGCGCAATGGGGCGGCTGGGGTTACCTGGCAAAGGATGCTCACCAGCAAGGCCAAGTACGCGCTGCGGGCGATGATCGATCTGGCGGTTCACGCCAATCGAGGGCCGGCATTTATTGGCGATGTGGCCGCGCGCCAGGAGATCCCGCGCCGGTTCCTGGAGAACATCCTGCTCGAACTCAGGAAGCACGGGCTGGTGGTGAGCCATCGCGGCAAAAATGGCGGCTACGCGCTTGCCCGCCCCCCGGAGAACATTTCCTTCGCCGAGGTGATCCGGGCGATGGACGGGCCGCTGGCGCTCTCACCGTGTGCCAGCCGCACGGCCTATCAGCGCTGCGAGGACTGTAAGGACGAGGCGACCTGCGCCATCCGCCGCGTGCTGCTTAACGTCCGGGACGCGACCGCCGGGATCCTGGAAGGAGTGACTTTAGCCTCCGCGGCGGGGGACGCAGGACGCCTAAAAGCTCTTTTAGCATAATCTCGATTGAATTAGTCGAGTTACTGGACTTAACCTTTCCAAGCGACGGGACGGAGCGCGTTACCCTCCCCGCGTGAGCGCCACATGAGCCGTGGCCGGTGGAGAGGGTGATGAAGGCTTTTCGCACACGGGCCGCAATTCTGATGGGGGCCTCCTGGCTTGCGTTGACCGGCGTGGCCGCGGCGCAAGGTGCTGCTCCCGCTGCTGCCGCGGAGGATCCACGCGACGCGCTCATTCGCGATCTGGCCGCGCGCATCGAGGCGCTCGAAGCGCAAATCGGCGATCTCGCCGAGCGATCGGCCGCCAGCACGGACGATGTGCGCCGCATCGTGAATGAAGCGCCGCAAGTCACCATCAACAATGCCCGCCCTCAGATCGCTTCAGCGGACGGCAGCTTCCGTACAGCATTTCGCGGGCTCTTCCAGCTCGATGCAGCGTCCTACCTGCAAGACGATCCGTCGGGCCCAGACAATCGCCGCGCCGGCGCGACGACCGCTGAAGGGCCCGCGGCGCGCGATCTCTCATCGGGCCTCAATTTCCGCCGCGCACGCATCGGGCTTGAAGGCACCGCCTTTCGCGATTGGAACTATGCCATCACATACGAGGCCGGCGGCAGCGGCACGGAAGCATCGTCGCTCCAGCAAGCGTGGATCGAATACGCGGGCTGGCGCCCGTTTGGGCTTGAAAATCCGCTGCGTGCGCGCGTCGGCGCCTATGCGTGGCCGGTTGGTCTTGAAGACGCGACGTCGAATTCAGACTCAGTGTTTCCTGAGCGCGCCGCGGCGGCTGAACTCGTGCGCGGCCTCGCCGGCGGGGATGGCCGCACAGGGGCGGGGCTCTTCGCCAACGGCGCGCGCTGGAACGCGTCGCTGTCGCTGACAGGCGCGCTTGTCGGCAATACGGGCGAATTCGATGAGCAAACCGCCGCGATCGGGCGAATCGCGTTCTTGCCGCTGCGCGGTGAAAATTACGGCGTCCACGTCGGCGCCAACGTGCACAACATTTTCCAACTCCCCGACACGACTGCGCCCGGCGCAGGCTCGAGTGCTGTCATTCGTTTACGGGAGCGTCCCGAATTGCGCGTGGATGGAACGCGCCTCGTTGATACCGGCAATCTCTCCGCCGACAGCGTGCTCGCCTATGGGCTGGAGCTTGGCACGCAATATCGCGGCTTCCTCGCCACCGGCGAATGGCTGCACATTGATGTTGATCGCCCGGGCGCGCTCGCTGATCCGGATTTCTCCGGTTGGTACGTGCAGACGTCTTACGTTCTGACGGGTGAACAACGGCGTTGGAGTGCGGCGAGCGGCGGTTTTGCAGGCGTGCGCCCGACAAATCCGCTCAATCCAAGCGAAGGCCATTGGGGCGCGTTCGAAATCGCGGCGCGCTATTCCGCGCTCGATCTCAATTTCAACGAAGGGCTCGAAGGCTTCGCACCATCGGCCGGCGGCGTGCGCGGCGGCGAGCAGGAGATCACCTCGCTCGGCCTCAATTGGTACCCGAACGCAGCCATCCGTTTCCTGCTCGATTATCAGTTCGTCTCGATAGACCGGCTCAATCCCGCCGCCTTGATCTTCACGACAACACCGGTCAACGGCGCCCAGATCGGCCAGGACTATCAGGTTCTCTCCCTGCGTTCGCAGCTTTCCTTCTAGCAATCCGGAGTCGGACGATGACGAAAACGTTTTCACGCCGCGCGGTCTCGGCAGGCTTGGGCGCGGGCGCGCTTGCGGCCGCTTCCGGCGCATTGGCGCAGCCGGCGCGGGGCCCAACACTCCTCAATGTCTCCTACGATCCGACACGTGAGCTCTACGAGGAATTCAATCGCGTCTTTATCGACGCGTGGGCGCGCGATCATGAGGGCCAACGCCTGACGATCAATCAATCGCATGGCGGCTCGGGCCGGCAGGCGCGCTCCGTGATCGATGGCTTGCGCGCCGATGTCGTGACGCTCGCTGTCGGGCAGGATATCGATGAGATCGCAGCGCGCGGTCTTATCGCGCGCAATTGGCAATCGCGCCTGCCGAACAACTCAGCGCCCTACACGTCCACGATCGTCTTCCTTGTACGGCGCGGCAACCCATGGCGCATCCGCGATTGGGGCGACCTCATCCGGCCAGGCCGGCAAATCATTACGCCCAATCCAAAAACCTCGGGCGGCGCGCGTTGGAATTATCTCGCGGCATGGGCGTGGGCGCTGCGCCAGCCCGGCGGCAACGACGCAACCGCGCGCGCGTTCGTGCAGCAGCTCTACCGCCAAGTGCCCGTGCTCGATACTGGGGCGCGGGGCTCCACGACGACGTTCGTGCAGCGCCGCATCGGCGACGTGCTGCTCGCGTGGGAGAATGAAGCGTATCTCGCCGTGCGCGAACTCGGCGCGGGGCAAGTCGATATCGTCTATCCCTCCGTCTCCATTCTGGCGGAGCCCTCCGTCGCGGTCGTGGACCGCAACGTCGATCGCGCCGGAACGCGCCGTTATGCGGAGGCGTATTTGCGCTATCTGTACACCTCGACCGGCCAGCAGATCGCGGTGCGCAATTATTATCGCCCGCGTGACGCCACGCTCCTGCAGCAAAACCGCCAGATCTTCCGGGATATCCCGCTCGTGACGGTCGATCAGCAATTCGGCGGCTGGGCCGCGGCCACGCGCACCCACTTCGCTGACGGCGCGATTTTCGATCAGATTACGGGCGCACGCCGGACTTGAGTGGACCTGAACGACTGGCGACCTAATCTACATTGACGCGATCGGCTTTATCACGTTGCCTCGGACGGCTTAGGCCCGACGGGGCGGCGTCAGGGGCGCGGCGCTCTCCTCGTCCGCCGCGCCCCGTTCGGGGGCCGATCGAGACGTGGGCGTTCAGTAGGGGCCTTGAGGAGTTCGGGTGCCGCGTTTCGTCTGGGCCATTGTCGGCGTCGCCATCGCGGCTGGAGCGATCTTCCTCGCGCCGATGCTGCTTGCGCGGCGCGCGCCGGCGCCCGCCGAAACACCGCAGACTCTGGTTGTCGTCTCCTACGATGCGACGCGAGAACTTTTTGAATCGCTGAACCAAGCGTTCGCCAGAGGGCATCCCGGCGCGCGCATTGCGATGTCTCACGGCGGGTCGGGCGCGCAAGCGCGCGCCGTGCTCGCGGGCTTGCGCGCGGATGTGGCGCTGCTCGCTTCCGCGTATGACATTGATCGTTTGGCGCAGGCCGGCCTTGTCAACGCTGAGTGGCCGGGCGCTTACCCGCAAAACGCAACGCCGTTCTATTCCACTGTTGTCCTTGTCGTTCGTGCTGGCAATCCGCGCAACATCCGCGATTGGAACGATCTCGTGCGCGAAGACGTATCCGTGATCACGCCGAACCCACACACGTCCGGCGGCGGGCGATGGAATTATCTCGCGGCGTGGGCCTATGCAGCGCGCGAGGGCGGAGAAGATTCAGCACACGCCTTCGTCACGCGTCTCTATGCGAATGCGCCAGTGATGGATTCCGGGGCGCGCGCGGCAGCGACCACGTTCACACAGCGAAATATCGGCGATGTCCTCATCGCTTGGGAGAGCGAAGCTTATCTCGCACTTGCCGCTGCGGGTGAGGGGCGCCTGGAGATCGTGACGCCCTCGCTCTCCATCCGGGCCGAGCCGCCTGTCGCGCTCATCGCACGCAATGCCGAGGCGCACGGCATGACGGAACTCGCCGACGCTTATATCCGCTTCCTCTACACGCCCGCGGCGCAAGAAATCGCAGCGCAACACAATTTCCGGCCGACCGACGCGTCGGCTCTCGCCGCACGGCAATATCCCGCGATGGACCTGGTGACGGTCGAGAGCGCGTTCGGCGGCTGGGAGGCGGCGAACGCCGCGCACTTTGCATCCGGCGCAGCGTTCGATCAGATCATGCTGGCCAGGGACGATGTGGAGGAGCGCGGATGAGCGAGGCGGCGATCTCTGCACCGCCGCGCCGCTGGCGCTTCCGTGAATGGAGCGCATTGCCGGGGTTTTGGCCCTCGCTCGGCTTTACGCTCGTCTATTTGAGCTTCTTTGTGCTGCTGCCGCTCGCCGCGCTCGCGCTGCGCCCCTGGGAGATTGGCCTCGACGGCGTTTGGCGCGTGATCTCGGCGCCGCGCACGGTGGCGGCGCTACAATTGAGCTTCGGCGCAGCACTGCTGGCCGCCCTGATCAACCTCATTTTCGCGCCGATCGCGGCGTGGGTGCTGGTGCGCTACGATTTCCCAGGCAAGAAGCTGCTCGACTCGCTGGTCGATCTTCCCTTCGCATTGCCGACTGCCGTCGCCGGCATTTCGCTCGCCGCGATTTATGCGCCCAACGGTTGGGTGGGCGCGCTTTTCATGCCGCTCGATATTCGCATCGCTTATACGCCGCTCGGCGTGCTCATCGCGCTTATTTTTGTCGGCTTCCCGTTCATCGTGCGCGCCGTCCAACCGGTGCTTGAGGATCTCGACAAGGAGATGGAGGAGGCGGCCGCCACGCTCGGCGCCTCGCGCTGGCGCACGATCACGAAAGTCATCATTCCTACACTTGCCCCTTCGCTCATCGCTGGCTTCTCACTCGCGTTCGCGCGCGCGGTCGGTGAGTACGGCTCAGTCATCTTCATCGCCGGCAATCTCCCGATGATCTCGGAGATCGCGCCGCTCGTCATCATCATCCACCTTGAAGAGTTCAACTATGCCGGCGCTGCGGCTGTCGGCCTGACAATGTTGGCGATCTCCTTCACGATCCTTTTGGCCCTCAATGCCTGGCAAGGCGCACTGGCGCGGCGGGGCAAACGATGAGCGCGCGCACCACCGTTCGCGAGCCTCCGGGAATCGTTCTGGCTCTGATCGCGCTCGCTGTCGTCTATATGGCGCTTGTGCTGCTCATGCCGCTTGCGGCGGTCTTCATCGAAGCGTTTCGCCAAGGCTGGAGCGCGTATGTCGCGGCTCTTTCCGATCCCGACGCGCACGCCGCGATCCGCCTGACGCTGCTGGTTGCGGGCATCGCCGTGCCGCTCAACACCGTCTTCGGCCTCGCCGCAGCGTGGGCTGTGACCAAGTTCGAATTTTGGGGCAAGAGCGCGCTCGTCACGCTCATCGATCTGCCGTTCTCAATCTCGCCGGTGATCTGCGGACTTGTTTATGTGCTGCTCTACGGCGCGCACGGCTGGTTCGCACCCGTGCTCGAAGCGCTCGACATCGAGATCATTTTCACGGTGACTGGCCTCGTGTTGGCGACGGTGCTCGTTACCTTCCCCTTTGTCGCGCGTGAACTCATTCCGCTCATGCAGGCGCAGGGCGCCGATGAAGAGGCCGCCGCCGCCACGCTCGGCGCCGGGCCTTGGCGCACGTTGTTCTTGGTGACGCTCCCCAACGTCAAATGGGCGCTGATGTACGGCGTGCTGCTGTGCACCGCGCGCGCGATGGGCGAGTTCGGCGCGGTCGCCGTCGTCTCCGGCCACATCCGCGGCCTCACCACCACCATGCCTTTGCAGGTCGAGATTCTCTACAATGAATACTCTTTCGTCGCCGCTTTCGCCGTCGCCTCACTGCTTGCGCTCTTCGCACTCGTCACCTTGGCGGTCAAAAGCTTCCTTGAATCCCAGTTCGCCGGCGAACTCGCCGCGCAGCGATGGCGTTGAGATGAGTCTCGAAGTCTCCAACATCGCGAAAAAGTTCGGGCGCTTCCCGGCGCTCGACAGTGTCTCGCTCTTCGCCGAGGACGGCGAATTCCTGGCGTTGCTCGGCCCCTCTGGCTCAGGCAAGACGACTCTGCTGCGCGTCATCGCCGGCCTTGAGCTGCCCGATGGCGGCGAGGTCAAGTTTCGCGGCGAAGATATCCTCGCCAAGCCCGTGCGCGCGCGCGGCATCGGCTTCGTCTTCCAGCACTATGCGCTCTTCCGCCACATGACCGCCGCGCAGAACATCGCCTTCGGCATGAACGCGAAGCCGCGGCGCGAACGTCCCGACGCGCGCGCCGTTAAAGCCCGCGTCGAGGAATTGCTGGCGCTCGTCCAGCTCGAAGGCCTGGGCGGCCGGTTTCCGAGCCAGCTCTCCGGCGGCCAGCGTCAGCGCGTGGCTCTGGCGCGCGCGCTGGCGATCGAACCCAAGCTCTTGCTGCTCGATGAGCCCTTCGGCGCCCTCGATGCGCAGGTGCGGCGCGAACTCCGGCGCTGGCTGCGCGCCCTGCACGAGCAAACGGGCCTCACAACGATCTTCGTCACGCACGATCAGGAGGAGGCGCTCGAACTCGCCGATCGCGTCGCGCTTCTCCGCGACGGCAAAGTCGAGCAAGTCGGCACGCCGGAGGAGCTTTATCACGAGCCAGCAAACCCGTTCGTGTTCGAGTTCCTCGGCGATCACATCGAATTGCCGTGCGAGGTTCGCGATGGACAAGCTTTCATCGCGGGAGCGTCGGTGAATATTCTTGGCGATGCGCCCGGCGATGGACCCGCTATCGCGCGCTTGCGCCCCAACGGCTTCGATATTGCGCACGGTGAAGCGCAGGGCCTCGTCGCGCGCGTCAAGAGCGTCATGTCCGCGGGCCCCGAAGGCCGCGTCTATTGCGAATTGGCCAACGGTGCCGCAATCGAAGTCCGCGTCCCCCACACCGTGGCCCAATCGCTCGCCCCAAGAGAAGCCTTAACTCTTATCCCAAAAGAAGCGCGAGTCTGGGCGAGCTAACGTTTGCGCGGCCGCGCAAGCGTCGTCTGCTTGAGATGGAGTAAGCGAACGTCCGATAATGGGATTGCACGGCAGCGGGCGAATTGATTTGAACCGCTGAGCGCTCAAGCGTCGCTGCTCCGGTCCTCCAGCGAAGGAGGACACTTATGGAAACGCATACCGCAGACCTCGCGCCCACAAGATTCGTGCCTTGGAACAAAGGCAAAGTGACCGGGCAAAAGCCTCCACTCAAGCCCAGGGAGGTTTGGGCGATCCGTGTTCGTCTTCAGATATCAAACCGCGTTCGCGACCTCGCATTGTTCAATCTTGCGATCGACAGCAAGCTGCGCGGCTGCGATCTCGTTCATTTGCGGGTCGAGGACATCATGCAGGCGGATCAGGTGAGAACCCGAGCCTTGATTTCGCAGCGCAAGACAGGCGCGCCCGTCCAGTTTGAAATCACCGAGCAGGCGCGATCCGCTCTCGCAAATTGGGTGCGGGGCAGGGCGCTTGCGCCATCAGATTGGCTTTTCCCGAGCAGAGCAGATCGGCGAAAGCCGATGACGACGCGCCAGTACGGCCGCTTGGTCGATGAATGGATCGCCGCGATCGGCCTCTCTCCCGCGGTCTATGGCACGCACTCGCTCAGGCGCACTAAGGCGGCGCTCATCTATAGAAAGACCGGGAACATCCGCGCCGTGCAATTGTTGCTTGGACATACCAAGTTGGACAGCACTGTGCGGTACCTCGGTGTTGAAGTCGAGGACGCGCTCGCTATTGCCGAGAGTATTGACGTCTAGCGAACTGCCGGCCGAAGCGGGGCGGCCGGCGCCTTCCGTTATTCGCCGGGAGCGGACACTGTGTGCGCCAACGCTGCGACGGCTTCTCCGAAGTGTGGAAGCAGGAAAGGGCCCTGGTGAGGCGGACGTTGCTCGATCCGACCGTGCACTCAAGCTCTTACGCTAGCGGTCTCGGATCTCGATCGTGTCGTCTGGAGATCGTGCAATCATTTCTCTCGATGTTCATGAGCTGAATTTCTTGAGCGCGTGCCGGATCGACGACCATAGAAGCGCCTCCGATGGCCCTCGACAGCGCAGGCGCGCAATGCAAGTCTCCACGCGCGGGGATCACATAGGGGCGGCTCTTATGGCAGCGTTTCGAACCCTAGCGGCGCTCGGCGCCCTTCTTCTGATGGCTGCAAGCGTGCAGGCGCAGGATGTGCCGCCCGGCTCGCTTCCCGTGCACCAGCGGACGATCAGCCTCGACGCGCCGTTCGCGCCCGATCCGCACGTCCACAGGACAATCGCGGGCGGCGACCAGGACGTCTACGATCATTTCAGCCGCTATTGCTTGGGATTTGTCTACGAACGCGGCATGCCGGACTTAACGATACACTACCGGGCCGGCGGCCAACCGCTCACGATCAGCGCGACGGGGAGTCAGGGGTCACGACGCGCCCAGCCGGTGACGCTCATCGTGCGCGGACCCGGAGGCGCCTTTTATTGCGACCCCACGCCGCCGCCGCACGCGCAAGCTAACCCGCCCCCCGCGACAATCACACGCCAAGTTCCAATGAACGGAACCTACGACGTGTGGATTGGGCGCTATCAGCCGGGCCCGCCGTTACCCGTCACGATCCGCATCACAGGCGCGCCGACGCACATCAACACGGCGCAATCGCCGCCACCGCCTGTCGAGCCGCCGCTGCGTGCGGCGGAGCTGCCAAACTACAGGCTCACGCCCGCCTATGGCAGCGTGCGTCTCACGTTCGCGAACAATGTCACCAGGCACATCATGGCAGGCGGCCCGGTCGGCGCGCACAACGTGCCCGTGGGAAATTGCTACGGCTGGGTCGCGCGCGCGCCAGATTTCCGCGTGCATTGGCAAGGCTCCCAGAATTGGCCGCTGGAGTTCACGGTCAATTCGCAGCACCGAGTGATGCTGCTCATCAATGACGCAAACGGCGGGTGGCGTTGCAGCTATGGGCTGCCCTCGCCGCACATAGAGATCAACGATCCCCCGCGCGGCCAATACGACATCTGGGTCGGCACCAGCGATGAAGGGCCCTTGCGGCCGTCGACGCTCACCGTCCATCAGTGGTCGCCGCCTGCGCCCGTGCCGCCGCGGCGGCGCAACTAGCCGCCAGGCGCGCCATCGCCTATCGCTTCGGGGTGCACCAGACCACGTCGACAGCACCGTGCGGTACTTGAGCGTCGAGGTCGAGGCGGCTGACTCGCTTTCGTCGGCTAATCGCCAAGAGCGGACATTCGCACTTCTCAGACAATCGTACCGAACAAACGCCCAATCCCTGCGGTGGCAGCCAAAGCGAAGGCACCCCAAAATACGACCCGCGTGATGGCGACGCCGACACGCGCTCCGCCCGCTCGGGCTCCCACCGCGCCCAAGAAGGCAAGGAATCCGAGCGAAGACAATGAGACCGCAGCGGCGACCACATCATCCGGAGAAAGCAGCACAACGATCAAAGGCAACAGCGCGCCTGCGGCGAACATGATTGCAGAGGCTGCTGCAGCCTGCAGCGGCCGCGCCGTAGTGAACTCGGAAATGTGCAACTCGTCGCGCGCGTGCGCTCCAAGCGCATCCTTGGCCATCAATTGCCGAGAAACCTCCAGTGCAAGGTCGGGCGTCAGGCCGCGCTTGACATAGATCGCTGCGAGCTCGTCGCGCTCGAAGGCAGCATCGTCTCGAAGCTCTCTCGCTTCGCGGGCAAGGTCGGCCTTCTCGGCATCGGCTTGGGAACTGACAGATACGTACTCTCCCGCGGCCATCGACATGGCGCCAGCCACCAGCCCGGCCGCGCCGGCGAGCATGATGTCGGCGCGCGAAGCCGAGGCCGCCGCTACGCCGACGATCAGACTAGCCGTGGAGACAATACCATCATTGGCGCCGAGCACGGCGGCGCGCAACCAACCGATACGCTCGATGACATGCCGCTCAAGATGCGACGAAAAACGGCTCATGTTCTTCTCCCGGCCGCGCTACGCCGAGAGGCCACGCGCCTAGCAAGGACCAAGCTATCGCGTTCGATCACAACGTCCTGCCGTTGCACCGACACGATGACAATCACTTCGGACGCGCCTCTAACTGCGCAGGTCATCGGGCTCGACAGCGACCAAATCCGTGTGGCCGAAGCCCTTGGAGTAGTCGAGCACAGAAATCACCTTCGGCGTCAAACGCACATAGCGCACCGTCGCGGGGTCTGGCGGCGGCAGGTTCTCTGCGCCCGGATATTTGGCGATAAGCATCGTATAGAGTTTCGAGACCAAGGCCGGATCTAAGACGAACTCGGCTGTCGCAGCCATCGACACACCCTTCAACTCCATGATCTGGTCGGCGTCGTCGTCAATCGTAAGCGAGACCTTGTTGCACGACGAAAGGTTGGCCGCCTTCTGGCTGTCGGCGCCACAGAGAAAGTAGAGCGTCATGCCGTCGCTTGCGTAGCCAACCGTTGTCGCTTGAGGCCAGCCATCCGGTCGCAGCGTAGCAACAGTCATGACGCGATGCTTGGCGATGATGTCGAGGATCAGAGCTTTGATTTGCGGGTCCATAGCGCCCCGACGAAGCCCCCAGTCCGATCCTCCGCGCCTTGCGCCGGATCAAAGTGCGCTGCGAATTCAGGTCAACTGCGCGAAGGGTAGAATCCTACCCAGAAGAACCGCCCAAGAAGGACAAACGCATACGCCGACTGCGCCGATGAGGCGCTGCGGGCTTTGAGGTGAATCAAGGGATGCGTGCGGGGCGCAGATAGACAGAGCCTCGGAGGCCGAAGTGACGAGGTTGCCATTGAAACTTGGCGCACGCGATGTATCGGCTTTGCCCATCAACGCCATCGACCAGCCGCGCTGCGCCGCGCGCGCCCGCGCTTGAGCGAGGCCGAGCTTCACGCGCTCGCCGCCAATCTCGCACTGGCAAGCGCAATGGTCTCAGCGACGGTTTTGACGCACTTTTGGGGTCTGCTGCTGCTCACGCGCGCGCTGCGAGGCGCAGGTGGGCGGCTGCGTCCGCATGAAAGTCATCTGCGTCGCGCTGCGCTCATACTCATCGTGGTGTTTGGGATATTCGCGCTCCACACCGTAGAGATTTGGTCCTATGCGGCGCTCTATCGTTTTCTTGGCGAGATGCACACCTTCGAGCAGGCGCTCTATTTCTCGACGGTCACGTTCGCCTCACTTGGATACGGTGACATCGTGCTCTCAACGCGCTGGCGGGTGCTCTCGGCGATCGAAGCCGCAAACGGCGTCATCCTCTTTGCATGGTCGACGGCGTTTCTTTTCTCTGTGACCTCACGTCTCAAAGTGCTGGAGCACGATTGGCTTGAGCCCAGGGCTTAGCGGTTTGAGCCCAGGTCGCCGCGAAACGACGCTGAAGCGTTCACGACCTTTGGCGTCGTGCTGAGCTTCGCCTCCTTCATCGAACGCGCGCGCTAAAGGTTCGCCGGAGCTTTGCGCTAGTTCAAGCCGTCGGCGGGGAAGCAATTGGACAGGATGCTGGGCTGTTGAAACGCAAGCGTTTTGCCGCGCTAGCGGGTTACGGCTCCCGCCCTTTTGAGTCTCGTAGATTCTTGTCGTTTTGAATGGCGACCACTATTGCCAAGACTGCGGCGACAAGAAAGACGGCCGCAAGGCCGTGGCCGATCCACCACCAGTCCGCGTCGCTCATGACATACTCCGCACCTGTATGCTGACGGACCGGTCTTCGATAGCATTGACAGAGGTCAATCGGACCGAAGAGGCATATCGCGCGACGACAGAGCCAGGGGGGCCATGGCGGTGATGTGAGTTCGAAGCAGGGCAAAACGCGCTGGCGTTGCGTGCGCCATCCTGGCAGTGCAGCGCGATGTTGCGCAAGTTTGTCCGCGGCGGCGTTGCGGCCGCCCTTTGCTCCGACCCTGACGTGGTGTGGCTCGACCTGCTCTCGCCAACAGAGGCGGAAGAGCAGGAGGTTGAAGGGGCGCTCGAAATAAACGTGCCGACGCCCGCCGAGCGCGCCGCGTTCGAGGAGTCTTCGCGGTTCTACGAAGAAGGCGGGGCGCTCTTCCTCACAGCCACTTTGCTCGGCAGGCGAAACGAAGGCCCCGCGGTGTCTGGTCCGGTCACGTTCATACTCACCAAGCAAAGACTCGTGACCGTGCGCCAGATTAACCCACGCGCATTCGACGTGGGCGAAGGGCGCGCTTCAGCGCGTCTGAGGTCCGCGGCTTCAGGAGCGGACGTGCTGTTTGCGTTGCTAGAGGGGGCCGCTGAGCGACTAGCGGATCTGATCGCCGACAACGTCACCGAGACTAACCTCATTTCCACCCGTATTTTCGACCGCGCCGCGGCGACCGATCCTCGTGAGATCGTCCGCGACTTGGGCCGCATTGGCACGTTGGCGGCGCTGACTCACGACAGCCTCGCCAGCCTGAAGCGACTGCTGGCGTTTGCTCGGGTGGTTCGGGAACGGCATGCGCTCGACGTTGAACGCATCGACGCCTTGGCCCGGGATGCCGCAGAGCTTGAGCGCGTCGTGGAAGCGCTGCAGCCGCGGCTGGCGTTTCTGCAGGACGCCACACTCGGCCTCATCAACGCGTCTCAGACAAACGTGTTGAAAGCGCTCTCACTCGCTACAATCGCTTTCGTTCCGCCAACCTTGATAGCTTCGATCTTCGGCATGAACTTTGAGGCGATGACCTGGTTTCGCTCCTCGTGGGGACCATGGGCCGCCGCTGCATTGATGATCCTCGCGCCGGCGGCGCTTTTCACGATCGCGAAATGGAGACGTTGGTTCTAGAAGGCGCCGACATCCCTTGCATTGTTTCGCGGCGTGGCCGGAGCGGGCTCAATGTCCCGTCAAAACGTCTGCTCCGGGCCAAGAGCGGCAACGGCCGCAGTTCGCCGAGTGCGGACATAGGGCTATCGAAGCTCGGGCGGGATGATTTCTGGATACTCGGCGTACAGCGGCTGCAAGACGTCGATGACGACCGAGCCCATGATCCGGCCAACGACTGTGCGCAGTTTGACGAATTCCTCTGTCGAACACGTCTCCTGGGCAATAACCAACGCTTCGTTGAGCGCGGCATTTGCATCCCTGCCTAGGCGCTCCACGCGCTCTGCTGTGGCCCTATCCATACGCCCATCTCTGTGTGTTCGAGCACTTTCTATCATCCGCTGCCTTCGAGGGCGAAGTCCGTTCCGGGCCAAGAGCCGACATTCGACCAGCACCGTCGCCCAAGCAAGGTCGCAGTGACCTCGCTGCTCGCCTTAACTTCAAGAAGATTGGCGCGAGCGAGCCGCTCGGGGCAGAGCTTCGGCAGTCGGCCCGCTTACCATTGCAGCGCAGCTGACGTTGGCGCGACTTGCTCAAAGCGGAGATCTGAGAAGTCTGCGATAAGCTCTGCCTGAAGTCCGATATCCTCCAGCGCCGCGTCTTGGCGAAGCCTGTACACGCACCCGTCGCAAGCGAAGGTCGTGCCGCGGCGCTTGTCCAAATCGATCCAATGAATGCGGTTCGCGCCCGCCAAGGTAAGCGCGATGGCGAGCTCGCTTTGCTTGGCATCGCTCTCGACGCTCCCGAACGAAGCCGACCGATTGATCTCAGCAGTCCGCGAAATGCCGTGCACGGCGACGTCCGGCGGTCCGGCATTGGCGATGGGGGTGAGGTTGGACTCACGCAAATGAATCGAGCCGTCGTCGCCGAAGAAGCCCCCGCCAGTCCAAGTTCCCATGGAAGGCCAAATCGACAGCGCGGTGAAATGGGGCGGCTTGCTGATCGCCGTCCAAGTCGAGATCGGGACCGTCAGGTCCGGAACGAGAGCTGGCGGGACCTCTTGCTCGCGCATGTAGCGCGGGACTTTTCTATGACCGCGGCTGGCGGCGGGGGTTGGATTGCCTCGCACGCCGAGCTCGGCGCGGGTCGCGGTCGGTGATACTGGGCTGCCCAATACAGCAATTTGGTACCGTCCGGCGACAGATCGCACAGACGCACCAGACCGCGCATCCACTGGCCACGATGAAACGTGTCGGTCTCGACGTCCCAAGCGATCATGTGGAAGTGGGACCGGGGCCCGCGGCGCAGGATCACGGCCTTTGGAGCCTTGGCGGCGAAGAGGACCTTCAACGAACCAAGGAATGTGCGATTTCGAGCTTCCAACGGCTTCGGCGCTCCCATGTGCCGGGACGATCGATACGATGGCCCGAGGAAATCTCCAATCTTCCACCGCCCGTTCTCGGCTGATGTCCGCTTTAGGGAAGCGCGAGGCTGGAGTCCGCTAGTGGGATCAAGCCGACGCTAGGCGGCCGCCTCGTGGCGCTTTCCGCCGCGGTGAATCGCAGAAATCCGTCCACGCCGCCATAAGCGCGGCCCGCTTTTCAAAGAGATCGCTTCGCCGATAGGCGGCTTCGACCTTGTCTTCCAACGTGTGCGCCAGCGCTGCCTCGGCGACTTCGCGCGGAAAGTCCGTTTGCTCTGCGGCCCAATCCCTGAAGCTGGACCGGAACCCGTGAACGGTGAAATCGCGCCCAGTCAATCGGCGAAGCAGCATAAGCAGGGCCATGTTGGAGAGTGGCTCGCCGCGGCGATTGGCGAAGACCGGACCGCCGCTTTGGACGGCGGCGCGCGCTCGAAGAATTTCGATCGCGCGGTTGGAAAGTGGCACGCGGTGTTCTCGCCCTGCCTTCATGCGCTCCGCGGGCACCGTCCAAACGCATTGATCGAGATCGATCTCGGACCAATCCGCGCCAATCGCCTCGCCCGTGCGGGCGGCCGTGAGGATCGTGAATTCAAGCGCCTGCGCGGATGCGCTGCCGTTGGCGCGCAACGCGGTCATGAATTCCGCGATCTGGGCGTACGGCATCGCGGGATGATGACGGACGCGCAGGCTCTTGCGCGGCGCCGGCAGCGCCTTCTGCAGATGGCCGCGCCAGCGGGCGGGATTGTCGCCTGATCGGAAACCCCGAACGCGCGCCCAATCCAAGACCGCCTCAAGGCGCCCGCGCAGACGCGAGGCGGTTTCGTTCTTGGTCTGCCAGATCGGATCAAGGACCTGCATGATCAGCCCGTCATCGATTGCGGCGACGTCAAGATCGCCGAAGACCGGATAGGCATGCTTTTCCAACGTATTGCGCCACTGCCATCGATGCTTGGCGTTGCGCCATGCCGGCGCGTGGGCGTCGATGTAGATTTCGGCGCAGCGGCGAAATGTCATCGCGATTTTCGGTTCGGCACGGGATGGTGAACGAAGGCGTCCGCGCGCCGAAATGGGATCCTCGCCCGCCGCAGCACTCTTTCGCGCATCTAGCGCCTTCTCACGCGCCGTTGCGAGATCAACCATTGCGGCGGCGCCGAGTCCCATCTCGCGCCGACGGCCGTCGGGCGCGGTGAAGCGCAGAACCCATGAGCGACGGGCGGAGCCATCCTTTCGGAGGGTCACCTGCAAATAGAGGCCGGCGCCGTCTGCGTAGAGGCCGGGCCTCTTTGCGTTGGCTACGGCGCGTGCGGTGAGCCTGTGAATGCCGGGCATTACGCCGTCAACGCCTTCTCTCTACCCACATCCTACCCACGCGATGTTTCGATTGTGGGCGAATGAGAACGAACGCGCGCATTTTAGCGCATCTGGAATTCTGAGCAAATTTATCCACTTAGACAGACGCTTGCGAACGTATGCGGACCAATGCGAACATGGAGTTAGGTGGACCTTGGCTCCACCACCGATGTCCCGTCGTGCTCCGACGCGCAACAGAGCATCAAGAACGCAAGCGTCAGCGGGGCCTGGCGGCCTTCAGATCGCAATATTTCGCGGAGGGCGGGATCGAGAGCGCCGCGGACAACTCTCCCAAGACGATCGTCACGTCGCGGTGGAAGAGATTGTCCCGCACCACGGCGCCGATCAGCGCCAGATAGAGAGCGTGCGCGGTCATTTCCGGACGCGGCAGACCAGCCGCAATCACCAAACGCTCGATGAACTCCAGGCCGCGCTGGGAAAGTTCGCGCACGGTGTCGAGATCGTTCTTGCGCAGGCTCTCAGCTTGATATTCGAACCACACCATCGGCGCGCGCGCACGCTGCTTCTTGCCGTCGCGCCAGTCGCTGCCGTGCTGGAAATAGGCCGTGCACGCCGCCCACAACGCATCGATCGAATCGGCCTCCGCGTCAGCCGCGTTTTGCATGTTGGACAAAAAGCGGTCGATGACGGAGCGGATGGCGAGATCGAAAATCTCATCGATGTCGCGAAAATAATAGTGCAGCGCCGACGTCGAGAATCCGCTCGCCTGCGAGATCGCGCGCGAGGTGCATGCATGCACGCCCTGGTTCGACATGAGCTGCGCGGCGGCCCTCACGATGGCTTGGCGCTTGGCAAGTTGATTTGGACTGAGCTCTTGGGGCGCAAGTTTGCTGGGGGCGGGATTGGCGGCCATTCCGTCCTCGGGTTTCGTCCGGCTTGAGTATGCGCGAATGGCGCCGCGCGAGTCGATCCAAGTAATAGGACGTCTGTCCTGAATGTGATTTGAGCCAGTTCGGCCATGCGCGCGCGCGTGCCCATCGGACCGTGAGATCGGCATCATCGCCGGACCCCTTCAGGGCGCAGCCCAGGCGCTTGGAAGCTCCTTCGCCGAGCGCCTTGATGATATTCACGCACGAGTGAGTGAGTGTTGACACGCGGCGAAAGCCGTTTCAGTCTCCCTTCCGCAGCGGCGGCGTCAGATCGGCCTGCAGGGGAGGAAAATGATGAGGGGATGGCTTCTCGCTTCGGCGTGCGCGGCGGCGCATTGCGCAATGGCGGCGCCGGTTTGGGCGCAAGCGGCGGAGGCGCCGGGCGATGAGGCGGCGCAACGGGGCACAACGTCGGATGCGATCATCGTCACGGCCACGCGGCGCGAAGAGCGCTTGCAGGACGTGCCGATCAGCATCTCCACGTTCTCGCAGGAGGAACTGACGGCGCGCGGCATCGTCGGCTATGAGGGCCTCGCGCAGGAGACGCCGGGCGTCGTTCTCAATCGCGCGACTGCGAATTTCAACAATTTCACCGCGCGCGGCGTGGCCACCAACGGCTATGGCGCCAACCTGCAGAGCCCGGTGGCGATCTATATCGACGAATTGCCGATCTCCACGATCGGCAACACGACGGTGCTCGATCCCAACCTCTACGATGTCGAGCGCGTGGAGTTTTTGCGCGGGCCGCAGGGCACGCTGTTCGGGTCAGGGTCGCTCTCCGGCGCGCTGCGCATCCTCACGCGGAGCCCCGATCTCGACGACTTCGAGGCATCCGCGCTCGTCGATTTAGGCATGACCGGCGAGGATTCGCTGCGCCAACGCTACAACGCCATGGTCAACATCCCGATCATCGAGGATGAGGCCGCGCTGCGCGTGGTGGCCTTCTCGCGCAACGAAGAAGGCTATGTCGACAATCTCGGCACCGGCATAGAGCATTCCAACACGCTGGAGGATTGGGGCTATCGCGCGCTGCTGCTTGTGGAGCCGACGGAGCGGTTCTCGGTGCGGCTGCTGACATCCTACGAAAACAGCAGACCGGAGGATTCCTCGCTCATAAACCCGTTGCTCGGGATGGACCGGCGCATATCCGACCGGCCGGACATTTTCGCGGGCGAACTCACCAGCCACAATGTCACGATCGATTATCAGTTCGACGGCGCGCGCTTCACCAGCTCGACAACGTATTCGGAGTTCGATCAGGAATTCCTGGTCGACCTCGCGGGCACGTTCGGCGGCGCGATCGCTTTCGGTCTCGACGCGTACGGCTATCAAAACACGTTCGTGGAAGAAGCGCGCCTCGCTTCGGATCCAGGCGGCAGCTGGGATTGGGTGATCGGGGGCTTCTATCTCGACCGGCGCCACGACGTGGATTATTTCTATCGCTCGACGCCGGAATTCCTCGCGCTGCGCGGCATCACAGGCCTGCCCGACGAATATTATCAGCGCCAGTACACGCACTTCTTTGCGTCCGAACTGGCAGCGTTCGGCGAACTCACCTACCGCTTCAACGAAGATTTCTGGGTCACCGGCGGGCTGCGCTACGGCACGACAAGCGCGCAAGGGTTCACGGAAGGCGGCTACGCCAGCAACTACCTGACGAACGCGCTCTTCTTCATACCGGGCCCGCTGACGGTTACCGAGATCGCGCCGGCCGAAGGCCTGGAGGCGACGGAGACAGGGCCTTCCTACCGGTTCAGCATGTCTTATCGCCCAGTTCCTTCGCTGACCGCCTACGCGGCCGTGGCGACGGGCTTCCGCACGCCCGTGGTGAATGCGTTCGCCGGGCGCGTGAGCCTTGTCGATCCCACCGACATCGTCATTCCGTTCGGCGCCGATTCCGATCAGCTGATCAATTACGAGATCGGCCTCAAGGGCCGCTGGTTCGATGGGCGGCTGAACGCGAACATCGCGATCTATCAGATCGATTGGAGCGACATTCAGGTTCAGGCCAATCGCGTGTCGGATTCCGTGCAGTTCGCCACCAATATCGGCGGCGCGCAATCGCGCGGCGTGGAGATAGAGTTCTCCGCCATGCCGTTCGATGGGCTCACCATCGGGGTGAATGCGTCATTCAACGAGGCGGAGGTGACGGATCTCACGCCGCAGGAAGCCGCGATTTCCGGCGCCGTATTGGGCGCGCGGCTGGCGGGGCCGGAAGTGCAGGGTTCGATCTTCCTCAACTACAATTTCGCGCTGTTCGAGGAGGCGCAGGCGAACCTCTCGCTCGTGGCAACGCACGTTGGCTCGTTCCCCGGATCGTTCCCCAATGTGCCGGGCCAGCCGGGCGTGCCGAGCACGACATACGATTTCACCGACGAATATACGTTCGTGAACGCGACATTCGCGGTCGCCTTCGATCAGTTCACCGTCGGCGCCTATGTCGAGAACATGTTCGACGACCGCTCGGTGACCTACGTGCATCCGGAGGCCTTCATCGCCAGCCGCTACGCCGTGCTGCGCCCGCGCACGCTCGGCCTGCGCATCGGATACGAGTTCTGAGCGTGACGATCGATGAGTCGCGGCCCGCGGCGCACGCCGCGGGCGCCGGCCTGCGTCCAGGCGCCGGCGCGTGGACGGCGCTGTCGCTGTTGTCGTTCGTCTATGTGCTGAATTTTCTCGATCGCCAATTGCTGTCGATCCTGGCCTACCCGATCCAGCAAGAGCTCGGCGTCAGCGACGGCCAGCTCGGCATGATCGGCGGGCTTTATTTTGCGCTGTTCTATTGCACGCTCGCCATTCCCGTCGGCTGGCTGGCGGACCGCACAAACCGGGTGCGCGTGTTGTCGTTCGCATGCGCGCTGTGGAGCGCGGCCACGGCGGCGTGCGGGCTCGCGGCGAACTATCCGCAGCTTGTGGCCGCGCGCATGGCCGTGGGCGTGGGCGAAGCGGGCGGCGTGCCGCCGTCCTACGCGATCATCTCCGACTATTTTCCCTCCGGCACGCGTGCGACCGCGCTTGGGCTTTTCAATCTGGGCCCGCCGATCGGCCAGGCGCTCGGCGTTGCGTTCGGGGCTTCGGTGGCGGCCGCGTTCAGTTGGCGGTCGGCATTTCTTGTGGTGGGCGCGATCGGGGTGGCGACGGCGCTGGTGGTTTGGCTCGTCGTGCGCGAACCCAAGCGCGGCGGGCTCGATCGCGACGCCGCGCCGGCGGGCAGCGACGCCGCGCCCGCGGGGCTCTGGGCCACGTGCCGGATGTTCTTCCGGAATCCGGTGCTCTTCCGCGTCTCGATCGCGTGCGCGGCGACGCAATTGGTCACCTACGGCGTGCTCAATTTCACCACGCTTTTCCTGATGCGCGAAAAGGGCATGACGCTCAGCGAGGTCGCGCTCTGGTATGCCTTGCTGATCGGCACGTTCGTGAGCGCGGGGATGTATGTTTCCGGCCGTCTCGTCGATCGCCTCGCGCTCAGATCCAAAACAGCCTACGCCTACGTGCCGGCTTTTGCGCTGATCCTGGCCGTGCCGCTCTTCGTCGGCTTTGTCTGGGCGCCGAGCTGGCCGCTGGCGCTGGCTTTCCTCGCGCTGCCGACGGCGCTCAATTATTTCTACCTTTCCCCGGCCGTCGCGCTCGTGCAGGAGGAAGTGAGGCCCAATCAGCGCGTGCTCAGCGGCGCGCTGCTGCTGCTGGTCATGAACCTGGTCGGTCTCGGCCTTGGGCCCACCTATGTGGGTTTCGTCAGCGATTACTTTCGTCCCACGCATCCGGAAAATTCACTGAAGCTCGCATTCTATGCGCTGCTGCCGTTCTACGCGCTGGCGATCGCGCTCTTCTTCTGGCTGGCGCGCGCGCTCAAGGCGCACGACAGTGCGGAGGCGCAAGCATGATCGCGCGCCTGGTCTTCCTCGCCTGCGCGCTCTTCGCACTTTGCCGAGCGCCGCCGGCCAACGCGCAGCGGCCCGCGCCCGTTGTCGAGGCGCCGGCCGGCGCGCTGCGCGGCGAAGCGGCGGGCGAACTCAATATTTATCGCGGCGTTCCCTATGCGGCGGCGCCGGTTGGGTGGCGGCGCTGGCGCGCGCCGGCGCCGATGCGCCGCTGGCGCGGCGTGCGCGATGCGCTCAGTTTCGGGTCCGCGTGCATGCAGCCCGCGCATCGCTCCGGCAGCATCTACGCAAACGAACCGCCGCCGATGAGCGAGGACTGCTTGACGCTGAACATCTGGGCGCCCGCCGGCGCGCGCGCGGCGCCGGTCTTCGTCTGGATCCATGGCGGCTCGCTGACAACGGGCGCGGGCAGCGAGGCGCTCTATGACGGCGCCGCGTTGGCGCGGCGCGGGCTCATCGTCGTCACCATCAACTACCGGCTCGGCATTCTGGGCTATCTCGCGCACCCGGGCTTGAGCGCGGAATCGCGGCAACGGATTTCCGGCAATTACGGGCTTCTCGACCAGATCGAGACGTTGCGTTGGATCAACCGCAACATCGCGGCGTTCGGCGGCGATCCGTCGAACGTGACCATCGCGGGCGAATCCGCCGGCGCGCTCAGCGTCATCTATCTGATGGCGGCGCCCGACGCGCGCGGGCTCTTCGCGCGCGCGATCGCACAGAGCGCTTACATGATCTCGGCGCCAGAGCTGCGGACGAGCCCGTTCGGGGATTATCCGGCCGAGACGATCGGCGCGGCGGTCGCGTCGCGGATCGGCGCGGCTGACATCCGGGCGTTGCGCTCCATGGACGGCGAAGCGCTTGTCGCCGGCGCGGCGCGCGCGCAATATTTTCCGTTCCTGACGATCGATGGACGCGTCCTGCCGAGCCAATTGATCGACGTGTTCGATCGCGGCGAGCAAGCCCGCGTGCCGCTGCTGGCGGGCTTCAACAGCGGCGAAATCCGCTCGCTCCGATTCCTCGCGCCGCCCACGCCGGGCGACGACGGCGCTTATGTCGCTCAGATACGTGCGCGCTACGGCGAACTCGCGGATCGCTATCTCGCGCTCTATCCGGCGGGAGACCGCGCCGAGAGCATTCTGGCAGGCACGCGGGACGCCTTCTACGGCTGGACGGCGGAGCGTCTCGCGGCGCGTCAAAGCCGATGGGCGCCGGCCTATCTCTATTATTTCGACCATCCCTATCCGGCGGCCAGCACGGCCGGCCTGCACGGCTTTCACGCCGCGGAGCTTCCCTTCATCTTCGGGACTTGGCGGGCAACGCCGCCGCGTTGGCCCGCGATCCCCGACACGCAAGAGGAAGCGGCATTTTCGAGCGCCATGACCAATTATTGGGCGGCGTTCGCGCGGGGCGGAGAGCCGAATGTCGAAGGTCTGCCGCATTGGGCGCCCTATGCGGCTTCGCGCGCCTATATGGCGTTTGTGGACAATCCCGAGCCGCGCGTGCATCTCATGCCGGGGATGTTCGAACTGCACGAGGAAGTCGTCTGCCGCCGCCGCGCGCAGGGCGGCGTTCCGTGGAACTGGAACGTCGGGCTCATCTCCCCACCGCTTCCGCCTCCGGCGACGCAATGCTGAAGGCGGGCGGGGAGACACTTGGAAGATCAGAGGTCACGCATATGTCCGCGCCGAAACCGAATTCGACGACGCGAACAAAGTCCGCAGCGCGCGCACGCACGCACGCGCCGCAGGAGGAGGCGAAGCCGCGCCGCCGCGCCACGACGAAAGTGCAGCAGCGCGCCGACAAGATGGAGCAGATACTCGACGCCGCCGAGCACCTGTTCGCGCGCCACGGGCTTTACGGCGTCACGCTGAAGGATGTGGCGGGCCGCGTCGGCGCCCATCACACGCTGCTCAACTATTATTTCACCGACAAGAAGAAGCTCTTCGACGCCGTGATCGCGCGCCGCGCGGGCGTGACGAGCGCGCTGCGCATGCAGGCGCTCGACAAGTACGACGCCGAAAGCAAAGGCAAGCCGACGGTCGAAGGGGCGTTGCACGCCTTTCTGGACACCGACCTCGACCTCTACATCCAGGGCGGCGAGGGCTGGAAGAATTACGGCGCCATGGGCGCGCAATCGTCAAACACACCCTACGGCGCCGAGTTGATGGACATGCACTTCGACCCGGTCGTGCTGCGCCTCATCAAGATCATCAAGAAGGCGATGCCGGAGGCCGCCGAAGAAGATCTCTTCTGGGGGTATCATTTCGTCACCGGCGCGCTCATGCTCACGCTTGCCCGAACCGGCCGCATCGACCGGCTTTCCGGCGGGCTCTGCAAATCGGACGACTACGAAGCGGTCAAGGAGCGGATGGCGTCGTTCATGGCGGCGGGTTTCCGCGCCATCTGCGCGGAGCGCGCGGGCGCGCGCCCGACGAGGCGCAAAGGATCGAAAAGCGGCTGAGGCGCGGCGTTTGGATGCGCTGTATGCGGATCAATCGCTAAAAGCGCGTGTAAAAAGACGTATCGCGCTTGTTAAGCGTTTAGGGTGATCGTCGCGCGCGGGAGGGCGGCGTGCGCTGGGTGGATCAACGCAATTATGTCGGGCCGGACCGGCGGGGCAAGCGCTCGCGGCGTCTGCTCGACCGGCGCAAGCATGACGAGACGAGCCACGCCCCGGCGCTTGCCACGGCGCTCCGGCAATTGCGCGTTCGCGTGCTGGACGCGGACCGCGACGAAGGCATGAGGGATTTCATCGCGCGCACGCGCGCGCTCGCGCAATTGGCCGAGCATCGCGGCGAGGCGCGCGCGGCCGGCGGGCTTCATGCGCTCGTGCGCGCGTTGGAGAAATCCCCGGGCGGAGGCGATCTTCGCCCCCAGATTTATGCGGCGCTCGACCGGATCGCGGACGTCCTCATCGAAAGCTGATGCCGACGCTCGCGCGCTTGCGCTTCGTGCGCGTGTCGGCCATCTGGCCCTTTTGGGCAGGTGAGCGATGGCGGCGGCGGAAGCGACGGCGGGTCTAGAGCTTGGGCACACGGTGGCGCTGCTGGCGGCGGGCGTGGTCGCCGCGCCGCTCTTCCTGCGTTTAGGCTTGGGCTCCGTGCTCGGCTATCTCGCGGCGGGCTTGGCGATCGGCCCGTTCGGGCTGCGTGTGGTCACGGATGCGGAAGCCATCCTCCACGTCGCCGAACTGGGCGTCGTGCTCTTCCTTTTCATTATCGGACTTGAAATGCGCCCGGCGAAGCTCTGGGCGCTGAGGCGCGAGATTTTTGGGCTGGGCGCGGCGCAAGTGCTGACGTGCGGCGTGCTGCTTTCCGGCGCGGCGTGGCTCATGGGCTTCCCGTGGCAAGCGGCGATCATCGGCGCGATGGGCTTCGTGCTTTCGTCCACCGCCGTCATCATGAAAATGCTCGAGGATCGCGGCGAGGCCGCGACGCCAGCGGGGCAGCGCGCGATCTCCATCCTGCTGCTCGAAGATCTCTCAATCGTCCCGCTCCTGGCGCTCGTCGCGGTTTTCGCCGCGCTCAACGGGACCGCGCCGGCGACGGCGGAGGCGGCGCGCCCGCTCTGGCTCGCGGTGACGATCGGGCTCGGCTCCATCGCGCTTGTGATCGCGGCGGGCAAATGGCTGCTCAATCCGTTCTTCGCGCTGCTCGCGCGCTTCGGCGCGCGCGAGGTGATGACGGGCGCGGCGCTGCTCGTCGTGCTTGGCGCGGCGCTCTTCATGCAATGGGGCGGGCTTTCGATGGCGATGGGCGCGTTCCTGGCGGGCGTGCTGCTCTCGGAATCGACCTTCCGGCATCAACTCGAGGCCGATATCGATCCCTTCCGCGGGCTCTTGCTGGGGCTCTTTTTCATCAGCGTCGGCATGTCGCTCGATCTCGACGTGGTGTGGCGCGATTGGCAGATCGTCGCGATCGGGCTCGCCGCGTTCATGGTCATCAAGGCGCTCGCCATCTTCGCAGTGGCGCGCGTCTTCAAGGCGGATTGGCGCGAGGCGCTGGAGCGCGCGGTGCTGTTCGCGCAGGGCGGGGAGTTTGCGTTCGTGCTCTTCGCCGCCGCGCTGATCGCGGGCGTGCTGACGCCCCAAGAGAGCGCGCGATTGACGGCCATCGTCATTCTCTCGATGGCGCTGACGCCGCTCGTCGTGCTCATCGCGCGGCGAGCGATGCCGCCGGCGGAGGAATCGCGCGAGGGCGTGGACGATCCGGACGGTCTTTCGGCGCGCGTGCTCTTCGTCGGGTTCGGGCGCTTCGCGCAGGTGGTGAGCCAGGCGCTCCTGGCGCGCGGCATCGACGTTTCGCTCATCGAGACGGATGTCGAGATGATCCGCGCGGCGGGGAATTTCGGATTCAAAGTCTATTACGGCGATGGGACGCGTCTCGACGTGTTGCGCGCGTCTGGGGCGGGGAGAGCGGAAGCCGTTCTCGTTTGCGTCGAGAAGCCCGAGGTGGCAGACCGCATCGTGGCGCTCGTCAAATCGGAGTTCCCGCACGCCAAGCTCTTCGTGCGCGCGTTCGACCGCGGGCATTCGATCCGGCTAGTGCAGGCGGGCGTCGACTATCAAATCCGCGAGACGTTCGAATCCGCGCTGGTGTTCGGCGAACACGTGCTGACCGAACTGGGCATCGAGGAAGACGCCGCGGCGGAGACGGTTCAAGAAGTGCGCGAGCGCGACGCGCAGCGCTTCGCGCTGCAAATGGCGGGCGGGTTCGAAGCCGGGCGCTCGTTGCTGCGCGGCAATATGCAGACTCCGGAACCCGCGCCGCTCACGGTGCCGCGCCGCGAGGCCCAGGCGCTCAACGAAGAGGCCGCCGAGGTCATCGAAGAGCGGACCGATTCTTGATGCGGAGGCGAAGCCGGTTGCCAGAACGCCGCGCAAGGGCCTAAGGGGCGCCTGACGTCAAAGGAGCAGGCGATGCGGGCGGTTTTGCGTTGGGCGGGGCGGATTGCGCTTGGGCTGATCGCGCTTGTTGTGATCATCGCCGGCGCGGTCGTTTGGCAATTCGCCGCATCGCGCCCGCAACTCTCCGGCGATGTGCGCGTCGCCGGGCTCTCGGCGCCGGCGCGCATCATCCGCGACGAACACGGCGTACCGCACATTTTCGGTGAGAGCGCGCGCGATGTCTATTTCGCGCTCGGCTACGCGCACGCGCAGGACCGCTTCTTCCAGATGGATCTGACGCGCCGCTCCATGCAAGGGCGGCTCTCGGAACTTGTGGGCGAGCTTACGCTGCGCTTCGATGCGCAAGCGCGCATTCGCGGCTTCAACCAGATCGCGGCGGCGCAGGCGGCGGCGCTTTCTCCCGAATTGCGCGGTCTCATTCAGGCCTATGCGGACGGGGTCAATGCGCGGCTCGCGCGCGGTGCGCCGTCGCCGGAATATGCGCTGTTGATGGCGTCGCCGGAAGAGTGGGATATCGAGGACACCGCCGCGGTCGCGCTCGCGATGACGGACAATCTCGTCGGCGGTTTCGAGCGTGAGATCAACGAAGCGCGGCTTGCGGCGCGTTTGAGCGCGGCGCAGCTCAACGAATTTTATCCCGCCTATCCAAGCTGGGCGCCGCGCAGCATCGATCCGCGCGACTTGCTGCATAGCGCGGGCGCCGCTTCCAATCCCGGCGCGCGCGCGGAGGATGACGCGCAGCCCGGCTCCAACGGATGGGTGGTCTCGGGCGCGCTCACGGAGAGCGGCCATCCGATCCTGGCGAACGATCCGCATTTGCCGTTCGCGGCGCCGGGGCCGTTCTATCTCGTGCATTTGGCGCTGCCGGAGGGGCCGCTTGTCGGCGTCACATTGCCGGGGGCGCCGTTTGTCGTCATCGGGCGCAATGGCGAGCTCGCATGGACGAACACGACAAACGAGATCGACGCGGAGGATTTGATCGACGCGCCGGAGGGGGGCTTCGCGAACGTCACCGCGCGAGAAGAGCGCATCCGCGTGCGCACGAGCCCGTTCTCCGCGCGCGAAGAAACGATCGAAGCGCGCGACACGCCGGATGGGCCGATCCTCGATCCGGCTTGGTTCTCGCTCGAGCCGCTCAATGGGCGTGTGGTGGCGTTGCGGTCCGCCGCGCTCTACCGCGAAAACGGCGTCGCAACGGCGGTCGTCGCGATGGCGCGCGCGCAAAGCGTGCCGGAATTCATCGCCGCGGCCGAGCCGTGGACGGCGCCCTTCTCCAATGTGCTCGTGGCTTCGCGCAGCGGGCAGACGGGGCTGCTCTCGACCGGGCGCTTTCCGCTTCGCGACGCCAACGGCCGCTGGACCGGCAGCGTTCCGTGGGCGGAGCAACCGAATGTGATCGATCCGGTCGCGGGCTATCTGACAACAGCCAACAATCTCATCACGCCTGATTCCTATCCGCATCCGATGCCTGGCTCCTACGCCGTCTATCGTGTGGCGCGGATCACGGAGCAGCTGCGCGCGGGGCGCGTGCGAACACTTGGCGATGCGCAGACGCTGCAGCGGGACGTTTCCTCGATCTATGTGCGCCGGCTGCTGCCAGTGCTGACGCAGGCCGCCGAGCCGCAGACCGAGGCGGGACGGGCGGCGCTCGCGCGGCTGCGCGCATGGGACGGCGCGATGAGCCGCGACGCAGCCGAACCGCTCATCTTCGCGGCGTGGACGGAAGCGCTCGGCCAAGCGATCTATAGCGACGAACTGGGCGAAGAACTTTTCGAACGCGCACGCGGGCCGCGCATGCAATTCCTCGATGCGATCCTCACGGGCGCACTCGGCCATTGGTGCGATGTGCAAGTCACGCAGCCGGTTGAGACCTGCGTGTCGCTGGAAGGCCCCGCGCTTGATCGCGCAGCCGCGATGCTCGCGGAGCGCTACGGTGCTGATATGAGCGCGTGGACGTGGGGCGCGGCGCACCAAGCCGTGTTCGATCACCCGCTGCTCACCAATGTGCCGGTGCTGGGCGACATGTTCACGGTGCGCGCGCCGATCGGGGGCGACAGCGACAGCGTCTCCGTCGGCATCTATGCGAACGGCGAAGGCGACTACACCAGCTATCACGGCGCGGGGCTGCGCGTGGTCTATGATCTCGGTGATCTCGATCGCTCGCGCTATGTAATCGCGCCGGGCCAATCGGGGCATCCGTGGAGCCCGCACTTCCGCGATCTCATGCCGCTCTGGAGCGCGGGCGAAGGCTTCGAGATCCGCACCGATTGGGATCCGCGCGAAACGCCGCGAGGATCGCGGACGCTGACGCTCAGCCCGCGGCGGTGAAGGCCTCTTAACGCGCAGAAGCGCAGAAGGATGAGATGAGGCTTCAAGTTCTAACGGGCGCGCTCATCGCGCTTTCTCTGGCGGCGCCTGCGTTGGCGCAGGAGGCGCATCAAGGGCATCAGCATGGCGCGCCCGCGCAGGCCGATCCGCATGCCGGTCATAGCGATCACGCGGCGCAGCCGCCGCAGGCCGATCCGCACGCGGATCACGATATGAGCGCGCAGCCGGAGACCGCGGATCACGCGATGCATGCGATGACGGGTCTGTTCGGCGCCTATCCAATGGGGCGCGATGGCTCCGGCACGTCTTGGCAAGCCGATGTCTCCGAGCATGGCGGCGTGCATGCACAGCGCGGCGGATGGATGCTGATGGGGCATGCGCTCTTGAACGCGGTCTACGATTATCAAGGCGGGCCGCGCGGCGACGAGATGGGCTTTCTCGCAGGCATGGTCATGGGCTCGGCGCGGCGCGACTTCGCGCATGGCACGCTCACTTTCCGCGCGATGCTCAGCCCCGATCCGCTGATGGGCGAAGAGGGCTATCCGTTGTTGCTCGCGGCGGGCGAGACGGCGGACGGCGTCAACACGCTGATCGATCGCCAGCATCCGCACGATCTCTTCATGGAGCTATCCGCTTCGTATTCTCATCGCTTGAGCGATGCGGACAGCGTCTTCCTCTACGCCGGATTGCCCGGAGAGCCGGCGTACGGGCCGCCCGCTTTCATGCATCGCTTGTCGGCGATGGATTCGCCGGAAGCGCCGATCACACATCATTGGATGGATTCCACGCACATCACGTTCGGCGTGCTGACGGCGGGCTATGTGCATCGAAACTGGAAGCTCGAAGTCTCCTCGTTCCGCGGGCGAGAGCCGGATGAAGAGCGCTACGACATCGAAGAGCCGCGCCTCGATTCAACCGCCGTGCGGGTGAGCTGGAACCCCAACGAGAATTGGTCACTGCAAGCATCGTGGGCGGATGTGGAGAGCCCCGAGCAACTCGAGCCAGACGAAGATGAGACGCGCTGGTCCGCGAGCGCGATCTATACGCGCCGCGTGGGCGAAGGGTGGTTCTCCGCGACGGCGGCTTTCGCGCGAAAGGACCGCAGCGACGATATCACCCTAGATGCGTGGTTCTTGGAGGCGGCGCTCCGGCCGAACGACGATTGGACGTTCTTCGCGCGCTACGAAGCGATCGAGACGGATGAGCTTGAAGGCCATCACGGCGATATCGAAGATGTGTCGCGGCTTTCCGCGGGCGCGATCCGCGACTGGCGCGTGCACGATCATGTCGCCATCGGACTCGGCGCGCTCGTTTCGCGGAACTTCGTTTCCGACGCGCTCGACGCTGCCTATGACGGCGATCAGACCGGCGCGATGGCGTTCGTGCGTTTGCGCGTGGACTAAATCGAACCGCCAAGGCGCAGAAGCGCGGCGGTGTAGTTCGCGAGCTGCGTTTGCAGATATTCCGGCACGGCGCCATTCAGCGCATCCTCGCGCGATTGCTCTTCTGGCGTCTTGTCGAGCTCAGCTGGATCGGCGAGCGCGGTGTAGGCTTGGCGCAAAATAGACAGTGCTGCGGAGATTTCCGCCTTGGTGCGCTTCAACGCGGCTTCGCCATCGAGATTCAAGTCGCCGGGCTGGATGCCCAAGCCGAACGAGCGCAGCTCGCCCTTCTTGGCGGGATTGTCCGCATCCGGCTTGAACGCCAAGAGGCCGCTTGCCAGGCCCAAGCCGCCCAACGCATCGCGCCCGGCCGCACCGCGCGAGAGCAAGATGGAATCGCCGCGGCGCGGCTCAATCACGATGCGCGCGACGCCATCCTCCTTGACGATCTTCGCGTCGCCGGCGGAACCGACGATCGTTTCGATGCGCTGAACGAGCGTCGTCATCGTGTCGTTCGCGGTGATGGCGATGCGTTTCGCGGGATTTCCGTTCACCGAGATCGTGAATTCGTCACCGACGCGCAGAGACGATGCATCGACCAGTTTTGTCGAGTTCGCGGTTTCGACCGCGCCGGTGGGCAACTTCAGCACATCGAGCACGGAAGCGCCGGCGTTTGTCGTCGCGAGGCCGGTGAGCGTCAGCGATCCGCCTGTGGTGGTGAAGTTGCGCAGCCAGGCCAATTCGCCCGCGTCGTCCAAGCGTGCGAGGAAGGCGTCCACCTTGCCCTTTTGCGCCGCGCCGCCAATCGCCCCGTTCATCGTGCCGGCCGCATAGACGACGCCATCCACGACGGTCACTTCCGCGATCGAGTCTTCGGCGGGGGAGCCCAGATAAGTCGTGCGGTCGAGCGCGTTGGAGGCGAGATTCGTGGAAACGCGCGCGACGAAACCATCGAGCCCCGCAATTGCGGCTTTCGCGTTTCCGCCGAGGGTCAGCTTATCGGCCTCGACCGCGCCGCCGATATAGAGCGCGCCGCCATCGATGGTGAGGCTGGCAATCTTGGCGCCATTGCGAAACGCGCCGATGTCGCGGCTTGCGCCAACGCTCACGCCGGTCGCGGCGGCGTAGCTGAACTGACGGATCACGCCGCGGCCGCTCTCGATGCCGCCGGTCGTGATCTCGATGGCGCCGCCCGACGTGCGCAGCGTGAGCGCTGTCGCGCTGTCATCGCCGCTCGTGCCGATCTGCTTGGTGAAAAGCTCCGCGCCAGAGGCGGAATAGCCGCGCACATAGGCGTCCCAACCGCCCGATGCGATTTGGCCGGAAAGCGCCGTCTTCGTGCGCCCGGCCACGATCAGCGTGCCGTCATCGGCGAAGGCGAGGGCGGTTGCTTCGTCGTCGCCCTTAGCGCCCCGGCGGGCGCTCCAAAGCTCGGCCCCCGAGGCATCGAACATGGTGACGAAGGAATCCGTCGCGCCTGCTTCCTTCGTTCCGGTCAGTCCGCCTTCGACGGCGCCGGCGACCGCGACGCGGCCATCGCTCGCGACCGCGAGGGAAAAGCCTTGCGCTTCGTTTGCGGCGCCCAAAGTGCGCGAGAAGATGAGGGCGCCTGCGGAATCGTATTTGAGCAGCGCGACGTCGCTCGTTCCTTTCACCGGCTGATCGCCAGCGAGGTTGGCGATGTCGGCCAACACATAGACGGAGCCATCCGTCGCGACGGCCGTGTCGCGCGCGGCGAGCACTTTGGCGCCGTCGCCCAAGCTCACATCGAACGCGCGGCCAGCGAACCAGCCGACATTGTTGATCGTCGGCGCACTCGACGATCCGGTCGATGCAGGCGTCAGCATTGCGCCGGCGCCGCGCGCGGCGCGCTGCGCCACCGTTTGCGCGCCGAGCGGATCGTCCCCACGCGATGCGGCGTCGATGGCGTCGAGCGTGACGGCGGCGGCGTCGCCGACCGTCAGCCCCGCGACTCCGCGCACGGAGAAGGACGAGCCTGAGACAATGCGCAGGCCCGCGCCGCCGGAGAAATCGGCGGCTTCGACGCCAGCGTCATAGCCCGCGGCGGCGAGCGCCTCGTTCAAGCGCAGCGCGGCGGATTCGAGCGTGCGCGGGTCGCCCGGCTCCAAGGACGCGGAGACGACGCGCTCGCCCCAGATGGTGTCGAGCGTGATGGAGACGCTGGGGTTGTTGGTGAGCGCGGCGGTCACGTCGCTCGTTTGCGTCGCCAGAATTGCTGAGGAGAAGCTGCGCACGCTATCGAACGCGCCGCCGAGCGAAGCAGGGGCGGCGGCATCGTAAGTCACTGCCTGGCCGTTGACCTCAACGCTCTTCAAGCGCTGGCCCGAGCTTTCGGCGATG
The DNA here is from genome assembly GCA_050246475.1 of Hyphomonadaceae bacterium. Classification (GTDB taxonomy): domain Bacteria; phylum Pseudomonadota; class Alphaproteobacteria; order Caulobacterales; family Aquidulcibacteraceae; genus CADEEL01. The sequence continues at coordinate 494,845 of JBFWVZ010000001.1, forward strand.
GTGAAATCGTTGAGGCTGGCGCTCGAGACGTAAAGTCCCGCCGCGTTCAACGCAGCATCGAGGCGCGCCTGCAATTCATCGTCCCACACGCCCGAGCTTGCATCGGGATAGAGTGTGCGGTCTTCCGCGCTGACGGAGAGCGTGACGACCTTGTCGCCCGCGCCGGTCTCCACTGTGATCGCGATTTCGAGTGCGCCGTCATTGCCTGGCAAAGCGAGAGGCGCGCCGCCGGTTGCGGTGTACGAGCGCTGCTCGCTGGTGAAGGCGCCCAACGCGCCGATCGGCAATCCGCCCGACGCCCACGCGCCGGGCGCGGCGAGCACGCCCGCGTGCGTCTCTTCGTTCAAGCGCGTCGAGACGGATGTCACATCATGGAGGGCGTCGATGCGCAGGATCTGATCGCCGCCTTGCGTGACGATCGCGGCGCGCGCGGCCAAGCCCTTCTGCGCGATCTGCTCATTGAATTGCGCGGCGAGATCGTCGCCGGTGAGGCCGTCATCGCCTGCATCGACGGAGAGGAGATAAGAGACGCCGGCCGCCGTGATGGTGATCGCCTGCTTGCCGGTGAAGAGTTCGCCCGCGGCTTCGACGGCTTCGGTTTCGAAGCGCCTCGTGAAGACGCCGCCGCGCAGGCCGGCTTCGAGCCCGCCTTCCGGTTCGCGGCCGTTCTCCAAGCTGATCGCGCGCCCCGCGATGGTCAGCTTCTCGACGCGCACCGCGTCATTGGTGAAAAGCGAGAGGCCAGCGGTGCTGCCGTCGTGCCAAAGGTCGAGTCCGGCAGCGACGCCTTGTTCGTGCAGGAGCTGCGTCAAGCGTTCGGCGAGATCGTCCAGGCGCGCGACATCCTCGTTTTCGCCGTCGCGCACGCGCCAGGATTCGAGGCTTTCATCGCGCCATGCCGTCGAGACCGTGATCTTTCGCCCATCCGCCAAGCGGACGGTGAGTTGCGCATCACCGGCTTTTGCGAGCGCGGTTTCGGTGTTGGTGTCGTGGGCGGCGTCCACCAGCGTGAAGGTGCGCTTTTCCCACGCGGAGGCGGGCGCCGATTGATAGGGCGCGCCCGCGCCGATGAAGCCCATGGCGGCGCCAATCGGATCGGCGGTCGCGGGAGGTCGCGCAAGCACGGCCGGCTCTCCGGCGGCGCCCATCATGTCTTCGAGTTTGATCAGGCGCGCGCCGGATGCGGATTGCCCCACAGCGTAGAAGGCCGGTCGCGTGTCGGGCGCTGAAAACGCGATCGTCTCGCCGCCTTTGACGTCGATCTTCAGCGCATATTCGCCCGCGCCGGTGTAGGGGCGGGTGAAATTCGTGCCGCCGACATTCACTTCGACGGTTTTCGGCGCCTGGTTGAGCGCTTCGATGCGCGTTTGCACGCCGGCGGCGGAGAGCCTAGCGTTTATGAAGTTGACGATGCCGCCCAGAGAACGCGGCAGCGCGCCCATTTGCGCAAGATCGATCGTTACCGTCTGCGTTGCGCCGGCGGCGCTCTTCACGACAATGTCGAATTGCGCATCGGAGGGCAGGCCGGCGATCGTGTCGGTGAGGCGGCCGCGATGAAGCGGCGCGGTGATGTAATCTTCCGAGACGATCGGCACGCCGAGCTTCGATCCGACGCTATTCTGCCGGTCGCCCATGGCGAGGCGGACGTCTTCGAACTTCTGCGTCGCGAAGAATTGCTCAAGCTCGGCTTGGCCCCGCGCGAACGTCTTCTCGATGCGCGCGCGCTCCACAGAATTGAGCTTGTCGTTCTGGAGCATCGTGGTGAGCGCGGAGAGCGTCTTCAGGCCCGAGTGCAACGCGAAGAGGCGTGCGTAATCGCCCTCGACGCCGGGATCGGCGTAACGCGCGGCGGCCAGATCGAAGAAGGCGCCGCCGGAGAGCGCCGCGTTGGCGAGCGCCTCGTCCTCCGGCATCGGATAGCCGATCTCCCAAGGCGCGACGGGCGCGTTGGGGTCGGCGGTGCTCACCTTGACGGAGGCGGCGCTTTGCGTGCGCGCGAGCGCCCAGGCGGCGAGCAGATCGCCGCTGATGCCCGACGATCCCGTCGCCGTGCTTCCGCCAAACAGACTGAGCGCGATGCTGTCGACCATGGCTCCCGCCGGCGCGGCAGGGCGCCGCGCGCGCACCATGCGTCAGAGAGCGTAAAGCCTTCGTGGCTTGGCAGCGGCCGTTAGCGGCCGGTTAACGGCCGTTTTCGCCGCCGCGCGCGCCGCCGATGGGCAGCGTCACGGCCACGCGCGCGCCCTTCTCGGCGCCGCCCATGTCGACCACGCCTTTGAGCGCGTCGGACATCGCGGCGATGATGCGCATGCCCAGACCCTTCGCGCCGCTCTTTTCCGCGCCGATGCCGACGCCGTCGTCGGCCACGGTCAAGGTCACGTCATCGGCCCCCGCGGCCTTGAGCGTGACGCGCACCTCGCCGGTCTCGCCGTCGCGATAGGCGTACTTCATGGCGTTGGTGATGAGCTCCGAGACGATGACGCCTAGGGAGATCGCGCGGTCGGTCGGGATGCGGATCGACGGATCGGCGTCGAGCTTGATGGCGTGTCCGCGGCCTTCGGCGGAAAGCGCCTGACCCAATTCGTCGATCAGATTCTGCAGATAGGGCTGCATCTCGACGGTGCGCACATCGTCCGTCGAATAGAGGCGGCGATGCACCTGCCCGACGGCGTTGATGCGCGACACCGTCTCCAACAGCGCCTGGCGGGCGGTGGGATCCTTCACGTGCGTGGCCTGCATGGAGACGAGCGAGCCGACAAGCTGGAGCGAATTGGCGCAGCGATGGTTCACCTCGCGCAACAGCCATTCAGCGCGGTCGCGCGCTTCCCGGACGGCGGCTTCGGCGGCTTCGTTCTCACGGCGCAGCTTCTCTTGCGTGACGGCCTGTTCGATCGCCGCGGCGAGCAGATCGAAGAAGGCTTCGCCCACGCTCTTGATCACGTAGTCTGCGGCGCCGGCCTTGAGCGCGGCGACCGCAAGGCGGCCGTCATCGGCGGCGGTGACGTAGAGGATGGGTTGGCGATTGGGCAAAGCGAGGATGCGCTGAAGCGTGTCGAGGCCGTCGCTGTCGGGCATGAAGTAATCGAGCACGACGGCGTCGAACACGCCCGCTTCGAGGCGCGCCATCGCCTCGGCCGCGGACGTGGCGGCCGCGACAGTCATGCCGCGGCGCGGCAGCTCCTTCACGGCCAGGCGCACGAGCGCCTCGTCGTCGTCAATAAAGAGAATGTTCAAGCAGGAGTCCGTTCAGCTGGCGTCCGGCACTTGGATGACTGACAAGAAGAGCCCCAACTGACGTATCGCGTCCGAGAACGCCTGATAATCGACCGGCTTTGTTATGTACACATTGCAGCCCAGGTCATAGCAGCGCTGGATCTCGTCCTTGTCGTCGGTCGTCGTCAATACGATCACCGGCGTGCGCCTTAAGGCATCGCTTGATTTCATCTTCGCCAAAACATCGATGCCGGATCCATCCGGCAGATTGAGGTCGAGCAGGACAAGCTTCGGCCCGCGCGCGCCGTTCAGATAGTCGAGACCTTCGGCGACATTCGCACAATGGACGATGTCGTTGTTGACGCCGGCGCGCTGGATGTTGCGCTCGATCAGGCGGCGATGGCCTTCATCGTCCTCGATCATGACGATTGTCACTTCTTCTCCGGCAACGCTCATTCGTTCACTCTTTCCCTGACGACGAGGCGCTTGGGCAGGCGCACGATGAACGTGGCGCCTTCGCCCAAGCGCGATTGAAGGATCATGACGCCGCCCAAGCGGCGCACGATGTGGCGGGCGTAGGCGAGGCCGACGCCCTCGCCTTGTTCGGAATCGGCGCCGGCGCCGCGGCGGAACATGTCGAAGATGCGCTGCTGATCCTTTTCAGCGACGCCGATGCCGGTGTCTTCGACGCTCAGTTCGACAAAGCCGCCCGCCTGGCGCCCGCGTATCGTGACGCGCCCGGGCACGTCGGGCTTGGCGTATTTGACGGCGTTGTCGATCAGATTGCCGAGCACTTGTTCGAGCGCCAGGCGATCGGAGACGATCACAGGCATTTCGCCTTCGACCGCGATCTCGATCTGGCGTTGTTGGGCGGCGTGGCGCACAGAATCGATCTGCGCATTGACCAATTCCTCGAGATCGATCGATTGCGGCGTCAGTGTGCGGCGGCCCTCGCGCGCCATACGCAGGATCGAGTTGATGAGGCGATCCATCTTTTGGGTCGACGCCTGGATGAAATGGATGGCTTCATCCATGTCTTCGCGCATGGTTGGGGGTTGAGGATCTGCGTCCAAATCGGCGCGGACGCGGCGGAGCTCGTTGGTGAAGCCCATCACGTTGACGAGCGGCGCGCGCAGATCGTGCGACACGAGGTGCGCAAAGCGCTGAATCTCGGCGGTGGCCTGCTCGAGCGCGACCGTGCGCTCCGCGACCGTCTCCTCCAGATCCATGTTGAGCGCGTTCAGCTCGGCGCGTGAGCGCTGCAACGCCGCGGCGTCGCGCGCATAGGCGGCGATGGAGAGAAGACCAAGCAGCGCAATGACGGCTACGCCCGCGACGGTGGTGAAGAAAAGTCGCCGCAGATTGGTCTCGTCGCGTGCGATGCGCGCGCGTAGAAGCGTGCTTTCGTGCGCGGTCATTTCGTCCAGAATGGCCTCAAGGCCCAGTATCCGCGTCGCCGATCCATCGCGGGCGAAGGTTTGCATCGCGGGTGCGCGCGCCCCAATCCCGACACCGATCACCGAGGCTTCCTGCGCGCGCACATGGGGCGCCAGCGCTTCTTCGAAACGCGCTAGCCGCGCCGCCTGGCGGGGGTTGTCTGCGGTCAACGCGCGAAGGTTTTCGACGTCACGGGGAACCCGCGCGCTCATCTCGGCATAGCGCGTTTGCAGGGTTTCGCTTGGCGCCAGCAAGAGGCCGCGCCGCGCGCTTTCGGCGGCGTTCAAGTCTGCGCGCAGTGTGGCTAGTCCGCGCTGGACTTCGAGAGAGTGAGAGACCCAGGCCTGACTCACCCGGTTTTGTTCGATCAGCCAAAGCGTCGAGGCCGCGAGCGCGACGACAATCAGAAAGCCAAGGCCCATCGCCAGCGGCCCGACAAAGGCGGGCAGCTTCAGGCCGCTTACGATTCTCGCTTCCAGAGTGGGCACGCGGAGGCGCTTATCGGGCGGGCGGGGGATGACGCCAAGAGGGTTCGCCTCTCAAGGCGGCGGCATAGCATTCGCCCGCGAAACCCCACGCGGCCAAGCGATCGAGCCAGCCTTCAAGGTAGGCTTTGCGGTCGTTCTGGTGATCCAGATAGTAAGCATGCTCCCAGAGATCGCAGACGAGGATCGGCTGAAGGCCGGCATCCGTCAGCGGCGTGCCGGCATTCTTCGTCGTTCTGAGCGACAGCGCGCCTTGGGCGTCCGCGACAAGCCAAATCCAACCCGAGGCGAAGTGGGATGCGCCTTGTTCGAGAAAGTGCGCGCGGAAGCCGCCGTCGATCGCATCAAGCGCGGCCTTCAAATCAGCGCTTGGTTCAGCGCGCGCGGCGGCGGGTTTCATCGAGAGCCAATAGAAAGCGTGGTTCCACGCCTGCGCCGCGTTGTTGAAGAGGGGGCCTTCGCCGGCGGCGCGGATGATCTCTTCGAGCGCGGCCTGCTCCAGGCCCTTCTCTTTGGCCAATTCGTTCGTCTTCTTCACGTAGGCGGCGTGGTGCTTGCCGTAGTGGAAGCCGAGCGTTCGCGAGGAGATGACGGGATCAAGCGCGTTCTTGTCGTAAGGCAGATCTGGCAACACAAACATGTGGCGGACCTAGCGCGCTTCGCGGGTCAAACAAGTGGAGCGCTCCCCGGTCGGGAAGCGCTCCAGAGTGCTGCCGTGGTGCGGGTATGGGCGGAAATGAACCACGACAGAACGAGAATGGACGAACGCGCTATTGCGCAGGCGGTTCCGTGACGGCGGTTTCGGCGGCGGCGGCGCCTTCCTGCGCCTCCGTTGCGACTGCGCCGGCGGAGACGCCCATGTCGTCAAGCTTTTCGCCGGTGTTTTCGAGCGGGCCGTCGGCGGGATCGGCGTAGCCCTGGGTGGCGTTCTCGTAGGCGCTGTCGGCGCGCTCGCCGGCTTGTTCGGCAGGGCCTTGGCCGCACGCCGCGGCGGCCGCGCAAAAGGCGAAGGCGCCGGCGAGCGCAAGGATTCGTGTTTTCATCGTTTGCATCGCTCTCTCCTTACGCCGCGGGCGGACGTCCGCGGATCACGCCCATCACCGCGCTCACCAAGAACAGGATGATGAACAGGAAGAACAGAAGTTGCGCGATGCCGCTCGCGGCGCTCGCGATTCCGCCGAAGCCCAACACGCCCGCGACCAGCGCGAGCACGAAGAAGATCAAAGCCCAAGACAACATCTCATCGTCTCCAGTCTGATTGAAGCGTCGGAAAGGAAACTCGCGGCGCCGCGGCTTGTTCCCCGGCGGGTTAGTGCCGGTTCAACCAATCGTCGATCTGGCGATCGGCCTCTTCCTGGGCGACGCCGTAGCGCTCTTGAATGCGGCCCGCGAGTTCGGTGCGCGCGCCCTTGACGCGCTCAAGATCGTTCTCCGTCAGCTTGCCCCATTGCTGCTGGACCTTGCCGCGGAACTGATCCCATTTTCCTTCGACTTGATTCCAATTCATGTGTTTCTCCCATTGCGCGCGGATGCGTGCGTAAAAGGCGAAACGCTTCTGCATGCGGCGCGTTCCGCGCTGCAAAATGAAAGGGCCGCAACGCGTGTGCGCTGCGGCCCAACGTTTTTTGTCTTGCAGTTGATTAGCGGCGCGCGCCGAGCAGCAGACCGATCAGGAGGCCTGCGCCGATCGCGCCGCCGGCGTACATCAGCGGGCGCTGACGAATGCGCGTGGAAAGCGCGCGGTGCGCATCATCGATGCGGTCGGACGTGGAATCGACGGCGTGGCGCAAGCGCTCCTCGCCGACGTCGAGACCGGCCTTGAGCGCGTGGGTGGCCTTGCGGCTGGCTTCGCGCAGGTCATCCTTGACCTCGTCGAGGGCGCTCATCGCGTGATCACGGGCGTTTTCGAGGCTGGCGCGCGCGCCGCGCAATTCGCGGCGGGCGGCGCCGTTGGCTGCATGAGGCATGACATTCTCCCGCAATGAATCAGCATGTGGCGACGACGCGCCGCGCCTTCAACGCCGCGGCCGCGACAAAAGTTCCCGCCTACGCTGCTTGTTTCTTGCGGTGGAAGAAGAGCGCCTGGCTGATCGTGGCTTTCAAGGCCAAACGATCGAACGGCTTGGTCATCAAATAGGCGGGCTCGACTCGTTCCCCGGTGAGCAAACGCTCCGGGAAGGCGGTGACGAAGATGACCGGCGCATCGATCTGGGCGAGGATGTCGCGCACCGCGTCAATGCCCGATGAATCATCGGCGAGATGGATGTCGGCGAGCACCAGACCCGGTGGGTTGCGCTTGGCGGCGGCGACGGCTTCGTCGCGCGTGCGCGCGATGCCGGTGACGTGATGGCCGAGCTCCTCGGTCAAGTCCTGCAGGTCGAGCGCGATGAGCGCTTCGTCCTCGATGACGAGCACATCGGTGGCGAGCTCCCGCTCGATCTCCAATTGCGCTTCGGCGGCGGCTTGCTCGGCCTGCGCGGTCGAAACGCCCAGGATCTGGCCAACCTCGATCATGGAGAAGCCCTCGAGCGCGGAGAGCAGCAGGGCTTCGCGCGTCTGCGGATGCAAGCCTTGCAGCCGCTCTTCAGGATTCTTGCCATCCTGAACCGCGCCTTCCTGCGGGCGGTCCATGCCGTTGGCTGAGCGCCAGATCTGATGGAACAGGCGGTAAAGCGCCACGCGCGGGGACAGGCTCTCGTCCAGCACGTGGCGGCCGGCCAGCAAAGCCTCCAGCGCGGTGCGGACATAAGCGTCGCCGGATTGCTGCGCGCCGGTCAAAACCCGGGCGTAGCGGCGCAAAAAGGGCAGGTAAGGCGCGATGCGGTCGCGGACGGACATGCAGAACTCCCGGCGTGGAGCGCGCCTCTCCCCAACGGCCGCACGCTCCCTCCAGCCTACGACAACGCGCACGCTCCGGTCGAGTTCCGCAAAATGGAGAAAAATTCGGAACCAGGCGAGAAGCCGTGCGTTGGGCGGGATCAGGGCCTAATATCAAGACGAGGCGGCGTCCCGTGACGGTGATGGATAAAGATAGAGCAGGCGAGGAGGAGGACGACTTCTCCGCACCCATCGATCCCGAAATTATCGAGCGGCAGCGCATGCTGGGCGAGCGCCTGCGCGCGGAATTCACCCAGATCGAGCAAGAGCCGACGCCCGACGATTTCCTCTCGCTGCTCGACGAGCTCGAGGAGAAGGAGCGCACCGGTGGTTGAAGCCGAAGCCCGCCCCGAGCGGACTGCGGCCGAGATGGCCGCGTTCAAGCGCGACTTGACCGAGCTCATCCCGCAGGTGCGCGCGTTCGCGCGCTTCCTTTGCATGGGCGATCGCGCAGCGGCGGACGATCTCTCTCAGGAAGCGCTCACCAAAGCGTGGCAGGCGCGGCTCTCCTATCAGCCGGGCACGCAGCTGCGCGCGTGGCTCTTCACGATCGTGCGCAACGTGCACATCTCCGAGAAGCGCCGCGCGTGGCGCTCCGTGGCGTGGGACGACGATCTCGCGGAGCGGCGGCTGCATCAGCAATCCACGCAGAACCAGCCGCTCGAGCTCGACGAAGTGCGCCGCGCGATGAAAATGCTGCCGGACGAGCAGCGCGAGGCGCTCGTTCTCGTCACGGCGGGCGGGCTTTCCTACGAAGAAGCAGCCGAGATTTGCGGCTGCGCCGTCGGCACGATCAAGAGCCGCACGAACCGCGCGCGCACCGCGCTCGCGCACATCATGGAGACAGGCCGGCCGCCGGCGGCGGACGAGCCGGCCGCGGACGCGCTCGACGCGATCGTCGACGACGCGCAAAGGATTGCGGAGAAAGCCTGACGCGCGTTGGGGCGGGGTGAATGTGAACGAACGAGGCCCGGATTATCGGCCGCTGATCGCGGTCATCGCGGCGGCCGTCATTCCGGGCGTGGCGCTGGGCGTGCTCGCGGCGCTGCGCTCCGACCAGCCCTTCATCACCATTCTGTGGACGGCGTTCGTAGGCGCTCTTTCGGGCGCGATCATGTGGGTGGTCGTGCATCGCTGGTTCATGCGCGGCCTGCAGCCGCTGCAGGAAGCGGTCGATGCGTTTCGCGCGGGCGAGGATTCCGCGATCGATGCGGAGGACGCGCCCGGCGAAATCCGCCAGGTCGTCACGACGCTGCGCGACGCGGCGGCCGCCGGGCGCGCGCGTGAAGCGCAGCTTGAGGACGCGCTCGAGCGCAATCAAATCCTCGCGCGCGAAATCCATCATCGCGTGCAAAACAACGTGCAGGTGCTGCTTTCGCTGGTGAATCGTGCGCAGCGGCGCGCGGAAGATCCCGCTGCGCGGGCCGCGATCGCGGAACTTGGCGCCAATATGCTGCCGGTGACGTCGGCGTTCTCCTCCGTCAACCCGCCGGACGAGGCGCTCATCGTGGACGGCGGGGCCTATCTGCATCGTCTCGCGGGACAGCTTCAATCCGCGCTCGGCGGGCAGGCGCGCGGCGTGCGGCTCAACACCGAGATCGAGCTGGGGCTGATGCCGATCGACGACGCCGTCGATCTCGGGCTCATCGTCGCGGAAGTGTTTCTCTCGGCGCATCCGGGCGCGGCGCAGCCGGCGCCGCTGCTGGCGCAGGTGATCTTCTCGCCGCCCAGCCAAGAGAAGCTGGGGCAGCTCAAGGTGAGTGTCGCCTATGACGATCCCGGCATGAGCGGGCGCAAGCTCGATGCGCCGCTCATTACGGAGCTTGCGCGCCAGCTGCGCGCGAAAGTCGAGTTTCCGGACAAAAACGCCGTCGCCATTTCGTGGACAGCCGTGCCAAGCTAAGCGCCTCGATCATGGGGGAGGCGGCATGCGCTTGAAGGAAGCACGGCTCGCGCCGTTGGAGGCGGACGCGTGGACGGATGAGCAGCGCGCCTTGCTGGCGCCGCTCGGGGAAAAACCCTTCAACATCTTCAAGACGCTGGCGCGCCATCCGGAGGCGTTCGAAGCCTTCATGGCGTGGGGCAATTACATCCTCTCGCGCAAGAACACGCTGCCCCGCCGCGAGCGGGAGATCGTGATCCTGCGAATCGGATTTCGCTGCCGCGCCGGGTATGAATGGGCGCAGCACGCCATCATCGGCAAACGCGTGGGCCTTAGCGACGATGAGATTGCGCGGATCAAGGCCGGCGCCGGCGCGGGGTGGGGCCCGGCCGATTCCGCGCTGATCCGCGCCGCCGACGAATTGCATGACAATCAATTCATCTCGCCCGCGACCTGGGCGGCGCTTTCGGCGCATTTCGATGAAAAACAGCGCATGGATGTCGTGTTCACGGCGGGGCAGTACACGCAAGTCTCTATGATGCTGAACACGTTCGGGATTCAGCTGGACGCGGGCCTTGTTCTCGATCCCGAACTGGCGGCAATCTCCGACTAGCAGGGGGGCGCGGGGGCGCGCCGGCCTTGCGGCGGCGCAGGCGAGCGCCGATCATGGGGCTTCGATGTCGCTGCTTTATTCCGTGGTGTTCGCCACACGCTGCCGGTCCACGCACCACCGGCTCGCGCTCGACGGTTTGCGGCACATGAAGGGGCCGGACGCGGCGGGCTGGCGCTCGCTGCTGCTCTACCATCACGAGCAATATCTCAAGGGCGCCAAGGCGCCCGACGCCGAATTCAAGGACTTCAAGAACCACGTGCTGCATGTGCGCGACGGCGATTGGGGCGGCGCGCTCTCAGCGGCCGAGGAATGGCGCAGGCGGCTGACGCGCGCGATCCAGGCGAAGGATTGGGCGCATGTCGCGTGGTGCGCGGGGGTGATGAGCCATTACGTGGTCGATCCGCACCAGCCCTTCCACACGCACCAGACGGAAGAAGAAAACACCATCCACCGCGCCGTGGAATGGAGTTTCTTCAAGTCTTACGCGGCGTTCCAGACGATCATCGACGGCGAGCTTGGCGGCTATCCGCAGATCGAGCTTTCGCCGCGTGAGGATTGGCTCTCAGGCATCGTGCGCGAGGGCGCGCAGCTTGCGACGAAGGAATACGAATTCGTCGTCGATCACTACAATTTCGAGGTCGGCGCCAAGCGGCCGGCGGAAGGCCTCGATCAGCCGCTGCGGGTGACGATCGCCAAACTCGTGGCGCGCGCGGCGGTCGTTTGGGGGCGCGTGCTCGATCGCGTGTTCGCCGAAGCGGGGCAGAAGCCGCCGAAGATCGACGAAGGCTTGCAAGGGTACTTCCTCGCGCTCGAAGCGCCTATTCAATCGGTGCTCAAACTTGTCGAGGATGTGCAGGAGCGCGCCGTCGTCGCGGCGCAATACGAGGAATTCAAGCGCACCGGCAAAGTGCGCGCGACTCTCAGCGAAGACGACACGACCGTGCGCGCGCTTTACGCCGCCGAGGTGCTGAAGGCGCCGCTTTCCTCGCTCGATGCGCAATGGCCGCGCGAGATCGGCGCGGCGCATCAGCCCAGTTCGCGCGCGCTCAAAAAGCGCCGCAAGAGCGCACAGCGGCGCGCTTCGCCGGCGCCGCTCGAACCGGCGCCGCCGCCCCTTCGCACGCAGGCGCCGGCGCAAGCAGCGCCAGCGCCCGTCATGCAAGCGGCCCCGCCCGCGCCCCCGCCGATCGTTCAGCCTCCGCCCATCGCTCAGCCCGCCGCGCAAGCGCCTCCGCCGCCCGCGCCCGTCGAGACTGAGTCCGCCCAGGCGCCGAAGCGCAAGCGCGGCGCGGCAGCAGCGCTTGACGCATCGGCGGCGCTTCCCTCGGTCGAGAAGCGTGAGGAGCCGCCGCCGCCGCCTCTGCTGCTGACGAAGAAGATCGCCGCGCGCGTGGAAGAAGGCGAGCCGCTCAACGAAGAGGGCGGGCTGACGTTGCTCGGCGCGAGCCCGATCGAAGATGCGCCGTCGATCGGGCCCAAGACCGCGCGGCGGCTCGCATCGCTCGGCGTCTTCACCGTCTCCGATCTGCTCGCGCTCAAGCCGGCGACGGCGGCGGTGCTGCTCAACGTGAAGCACATCAGCGCGATCGACATCGCGGATTGGCAAACGCAAGCCGTGCTCGCGTGCACGATCCCGGATTTGAAGAGCCGCGAAGCGCAGGCCCTTGTCGGCGCGGGCTATCGCGATGCGGAGAGCGTCGCGCAAGCCGACGCCAAAGCGCTCGCTTCGCAGATGCGCGATTGGATCGCGGGCGCGCGGCGGGTCTGGGGCGAAGCGGCGCCGCCGAGCGAAGCGGACGCGGCCAATCTCATTCAGCGTGCGCGCATGGGCGCACGCCCGAAGGCGAACGCCTAGATTCCAAGCCGCGTCAGCACGGCCGAGGCCAGCATCAGCGGCATGCCGCCCGCCGTCAGCAGCGAGGCGACGATGCGCTGCCCCTTCATGTTGCGCTTGCCGCCGGGCGGGCGGGGATCGTCGCGCGGGGCGAGCGTCCATTGGCACATAAGGTAGAAGACAGCCGTGATCGCCGCGATCACCGCGCCCGCGATCGATCCGGCAAGCAGGGCGAAGGCGCCCGCTATGAAGCAAAGCGCGGCCAGCGCGCCATGGCCTGCTTTGATGATGCGCCGCACATGGCGGTCCGCGCGGCCGTAATCCATGTCCTTGAAAGAGACAGGCGCGACCACGAAGGAGAAAAGCGCCGTCCAGCCCAGCGCCATTCCCGCGGCGACCAAGGCGAGAAGGCGTGCGTAATCTTCAATCATGCGCGTGGCCCTATCACGAGTCGCGCTTGGCCCAGCGTTCGGCCCAATCGAGAAGCGGCACGAAGGCGCGCAGCAATTCGCGGCCTTCGTCCGTCAGCGCAACGATGCCCGCTTCGGTTGCTTCACCGAGGCGCTGATTGAGGACGCTCGGGGCGCACCGCTTGTCCAGGCGTAGGCTAGACGTGGAACTTCCAGAGCTCGATGACGTCCTGGCGCGGGGCCATCATCGGCTTGCCTTCCAAGACGCCGTGGCTGCGCGTGCACACGGCGAATTCGTCGCCGACTTCAATGATCGCGAGAACCGTTTCGGTATCCTTATAGCCGTCGAGCGTGCGATCGACTTTGGCGTGATGCTCGTGATCGTTGTGACGCCATTTGACGCCCCACACCCGATCGCTCGGGTCGGAGATCGGCGCGCCGATATATTTGCAGATGCCTTGGTAGAGCTCCTCCGATTGTTGGGCGTTTTGCGCACCGGGGACGTAGAATTTCATGCTTTCTCCGTTGCCTTTACGCGCGCGCTGGCGCGCTCCTTCACCGTTTCACTCTTCAATTGGCCGCAGGCCGCGAGGATGTCGCGCCCGCGCGGCGTGCGGATGGGGGACGCGTAGCCCGCGCGGTTGAGGATCGCAGCGAAGCTCTCGATCGTTGCCCAATCCGAGCACTCGTATTTCGTGCCCGGCCAGGGATTGAAGGGAATGAGATTGATCTTGGCCGGGATGTGTTTGAGGAGCTTCACCAGTGCGCGGGCTTCGGTGGGCGTATCGTTCACGCCCTTCAGCATCACGTATTCGAAGGTGACGCGCTTGGCGTTGCCGAGCGTGGGGTAGGCGCGGATCGCGGCGAAGAGGTCTTCGAGGGGATATTTCTTGTTGAGCGGGACGAGTTCGTTGCGCAGCGCGTCGTTCGTCGCGTGGAGCGAGATGGCCAGCATCGCGCCCGTGCGTTCGCCCAGTTCCTGAATCTTCGGCGCGACGCCTGCCGTGCTCACCGTGATGCGGCGGCGTGAAATGGAGATGCCGTCGCCATCGGCAATGACGTCGATCGCGGCGGCGACATTCTCCAGATTGTAGAGCGGTTCGCCCATGCCCATGAAGACGATGTTGGTGAGCAGGCGATCTTCATTCGAGGTCGGCCATTCCTCCAGGTCATCACGCGCCACCATCACCTGCGCGACGATTTCGGCGCTGGTCAGATTGCGCACGAGTTTCTGCGTGCCGGTGTGGCAGAAGGTGCAGGTGAGCGTGCAGCCGACTTGGCTTGAGACGCAGAGCGCGCCCGAGCGGCCGACGTCCGGGATGAACACGCACTCGACTTCCGCGCCGTCCGCCAAGCGCAGCAGCCATTTGCGCGTGCCGTCCTTCGAGACTTGGCGGGCGGTGACTTCCGGGCGCGCGAGCGTGAAATGCTCGGCGAGCAGCGCACGCAAGTCCTTCGCGACGTTGGTCATCGCGGCGAAATCGGTCACCCCATAATGATAGATCCAGCGCCAGAGCTGCTCGGCGCGCATCTTGGCCTTCGCTTCCGGCACGCCGATCTCAACAAGGCGCGCGGCCAGCTCGGCCTTGGTCGCCCCGGCGAGGCTCGGCTTCGCGGCCGATTGGGCCGGGCGGGCGTCCAGAAGAACGGGCATGAGCCGCGCTTCATAGGGAAAATCGCGCCATTTCGCTAGAGTCAGGCGGCGATCGCTTCCTCGACGTCGCGCAGGCGATCCTTGCCGAAATACATATCCTCGCCGACGAAAAAGGTCGGGATGCCGAAGGCGCCGCGCGCCACGGCGTGCTCGGTTTCGGCCATGAGTGCGGCCTTCACGTCGTGCTCCTGCGCGCGGGCCATCAGCTTTTCCGAGTCAAGCCCGGCGGCGGCCAATTCGGCGCGCACGATTTCGGGATCGTCCATCTTCAAGCCCTTCTCCCACATCGCGGGGAAGGCGGCGGCGAGATAAGCGGGCAGCACGCCGTCGATTTTCGCGGCCGTCGCCAAGCGCATGAGAAGGAGCGTGTTCACCGGAAAGTGCGGGTTCATGTTGAAGCGCGCGAGGCCGTGCTTCTCAACGAAGCGGCGCATCTCCAGCATGTCGTAGGCGATCTTGTTCTTGATGTGCCCGAACGCCATGACGGGCGATTGATTGCCTGTCGCCTTGAAGATGCCGCCCAACAACACCGGCACGTATTCGAACTTCGCGCCCGTGCGCGCTTCGATGCCCGGCAGCACGTGATGGGCCATGTAGGCGTTGGGGCTGCCGAAATCGAACAGGAACTCGATCGTTTTCGCCATCACCAGGTCTCCGCGAAGGGGCGCAAATCCATTTCGAACGTCCAGCCGTCGCGGGTTTGGGCGTGCATCGCCCAATAGGCTTCAGCGATCGACTTGGGGTTCATCAAGCGATCGGCGGGGAGGTTGGCGAGGGCCTCTTCGCCGCGCGCGGCCTTGATCCGTTCACGGACGAAATCGGTGTCGACGCCCGCGTCGATGATGAGGTGCGCGACATGGATGCCTTGGGGGCCTAGTTCACGCGCCATGCTTTGCGCGACGTTGCGGAGGCCCGCCTTGGCGCTCGAAAACGCCGCGTAGCCGATCCCGCCGCGCACGCTTGCGGTGGCGCCGGTGAAGAAGATCGAGCCTTTGCCGCGCGGCAGCATGAGGCGCGCGGCTTCGCGCCCGGTGAGAAAACCGCCATAGCAAGCCATCTCCCAGACTTTGCGGAAGACGCGCTCCGTCGTCTCCAGAATGGGAAAGTTCACATTGGCGCCGGGATTGAAGACGCAGACCTCCAAGGGCGCATGCGCCTCGGCTTCGTTCAGGAAGGCCGCGATGTCTTCCTCTTTGCGCGCATCGAGGCCGCGCGCGACGATCTCGCCGCCCGACGCTTCGATCTTGGCTTTGAGCGGCGCCAATTTATCGGCGGTGCGGCGCCCGGCGAAGATGGTGTAGCCCTCCGCGGCGAAGCGCTCGCAAATGGCCGAGCCGATGAAATCTCCCGCTCCGATGATCGCGGCCGTGCGGTTTCGCTTCGCCATCGGCTCCCTCCGTCTTGGAATAAGACTTATAAGTCTTGAAACGGAACTCATGTCAAGGCATGGTGAGGCGGTTCATGGAGCGTGCCGATGCGTTGGGAGGATTTGTCGCGCGAGGATTGCTCGCTCGCCCGCGCGCTTGCGGTGCTGGGGGATCGCTGGACGCTGATGATCCTCCGGGACGCCTTCCTCAAAGTGCGCCGGTTCGACGATTTCCAGGCGAGCCTCGGGATTGCGCGGCGCGTGCTCTCGGAGCGGCTGGCGCTGCTTGTGCATGAAGGGGTTCTGGAGAAGCGCGCCTACCAGGAAGCGCCTGTCCGCCACGAGTATCGGCTGACGGAGAAGGGCCTGGCGCTCTATCCCGCGCTCCTCTCGCTCGTCCATTGGGGGGATCGCTATTATGCGGGGGCGAAGGGCGCGCCCATCCTCCATCGGCACAAAGCCTGCGGGCACGACTTCCGCTCCGTTCTGACCTGCTCGGAATGCGGGGAAGAAGTGCGCGCGCGGGAGGTCGAGGCACATCCAGGGCCGGGCGCGGCGCGTAAGACGAAAGCGCGCTTCGCGTGAGCCCTCAATTGCCGGGGGCGGAGAAGCTCCTATGGTGGCCTTGCGGTTGGTGGAGAGGGATCGCGCCAGGATGGCCCCGGAGAAATTCGCCGCGCCCGCGCCGGAGGGCCCGCCAGACCGCGAGCATTTCGCCGATCTCATGGAGCGCGTGGCGCGGTTTGAGGATCGCGACGCCTTCGCCGCGCTTTTCGCGTTCTACGCGCCGCGGGTGAAATCCTATCTCCTGCGCTTGAGCGCGGAGGATGCGCTGGCGGAGGAGCTGGCGCAGGAGGTGATGATCACGGTCTGGCGCAAGGCGGCGCTCTTCGATCGCGCGCAGGCTTCGGTCTCCACCTGGATTTTCCGCATCGCGCGCAATCGCCGGATCGATGCCGCACGGCGGATCAAGGCCCGCGCGCTCGATCCCGACGAGCCGACGCTCGCGCCCGCGGACCTGACGGCGCCGGACGACGCTGTGAGCGCGAATGAGCGCGAGGCGCGGGTGCGTGAAGCGCTCAAGGATTTGCCGGAGGAGCAGCTCTCGCTCTTGCGCGCGGCCTTTTATGAAGGGCTCTCGCATCGCGAGATCGCGGAGAAGACCGGCGTGCCGCTCGGCACGGTCAAATCGCGCATACGGCTCGCGTTCCAGCGGATGCGCGGGCGCTTGGATGGAGCGGTGTGATGGATCAGGCCGCGATCAGGGATCAATTGGCGGACGCTTACGCAGCCGGCGCGCTCGGACCTGGGCTTTCGCTCCTGGCGGAGACGCAAGCGCTGTTGAGCGCAGGTGCGGGCGCGCGCGTGGCGATCGCGGAGGCCGCGGCGGGCGAATTTCTCGAGCGTGAGGCGCCCACGCCGCTCAAAGCCGATGCGTTGGAGCGCGTGTTCGCGCGGATCGCGCGCGCAGAGGAGCAAGCGAGCACGATCGAGGCGCGCGCCGCGCGCCATGCTTTTGCTGCCGAGATGCACTTGTTGCCGGCGCCGGTGCGCGCGGCGGCGGAGGCGGCGCTTTCAAAGCAGAGCTGGCAATTCGGCGGGCCGGGCCTGCGGATTCTCTCACTCGACCTTGGGGATCAGGCGCGGTGTGAACTCATCCGCATCGAGCCAGGTTTTGCGGCGCCGCGGCACACACATGAAGGCGAAGAATTCACGCTCGTGCTTACAGGCTCTTTCCACGATCATCGAGGGCGTTATGGCGTGGGCGAGATTGCGGTCGCCGGGCCGGGGATCACACATCGTCCGCAGGCGGACGAAGGCGAAATCTGCTACAACCTCGCCGTCAGCGAAGCGCCGCTCGTGTTCACGGGGTTGCTCGGCGCGCTGCAGAAACTCACCAAGCACTAGTTCGCAGGTGCGAAGATCGCGGCGGCGCTTTTTCTTGCGCGCGTCATAGTGCGCGTTTACCCTCCCGCGCGTCGTCGTGGAGGGACCCCATGGACTACAATTCGACCGATCCAAGCGCCGCTATTGCCGGCATGATGGGCATGATGGGCATTTTCTGGCTCGTCATCGTCGCCTTCTTTATCTTCCTTTATTGGCGGATTTTCTCGAAAGCTGGCTATTCCGGCTGGCTCGCGCTCCTGATGCTCGTGCCGCTCGTGAACCTGATCCTCATCATCTGGTTCGCATTCGCGGATTGGCCCGTCGCACAACGCGCACGCGCTGCATCGCCGCCGCCGGCGGCTTAGCGGCTCGACGGAACGTCATGTTTCAGAGCGGCTGCGCATGCGCGGTCGCTCTGTCATTTCTGGAATAGGGCCGCCAGGCATGATTGGTCGCGCCGGGTAGCCGCCCATGCTCAAGAGCCGGTCGTACATGACGATGGCGCCGGCGATCCCCACATTGACGCAGAATTTCGTCGGTATGCGGACGATGTGGGCGCAGCGCGCCTGCAATTCCGGCGAAAGCGAACCCAGCTCGCGCCCCAACACGTAGGCGGCCGCTGCAGGATGCTTGAAGCGGGGGAGTTCGACGGCGTCGTCTGTGAGCTCCACGCCGACCAGCACGCAGCCTTTGGGCAGGCGCACGTCATCGAGGCTCTCGAAGGGATGGTAGGGCACGCTGTCGAACGTGCGGGACGTATCCGAGTTGTAGGCCTCGCGCACCTTGGGCGCGGCGTTGATCGTGAAGAAGAAGCTCGCGCCGAAGGCATGAGCCGTGCGCATGAGCGCGCCCAGATTCATGGGTTTGGAGATCTGCTCCGCGCCGATGCCGAAATAGCCGCGCATCAGCGGAAGGTTCTGACGTCGCGCACGCCCGCGCTCGTCGCCATCGCGCGCTTCATGCCTTCGCTGACGAACGGCATCGCGACGTTTCCGTCCGCGTCCACCGCGATCAATCCGCCGTCGCCGCCCAACGTTTCCATGTCGGCCAATGCGCCGGCGGCGGCGGCGTGCAGCGATTGGCGCGTGTAGAGCATGCGCGCGGAGACGTCCGCGGCCACATTGGCGCGGATGAAGAGTTCGCCCTGACCGGTGCAGGAGACGGCGCAGCGCGCGTCCGCCCATGTGCCGGCGCCGATCAACGGCGTATCGCCGATGCGGCCGGGCTGCTTGCCGATCAGGCCGCCTGTGGAAGTCGCTGCGGCCAAGCGGCCGGCCGTATCGCGTGCGACCGCGCCGATTGTGCCGTGCGCGAGTTCACCGGGCGCGACGAGGCGTGAGGACGCGGGCGTGTAATAGCCTTTCGGATCGGCGATCTTCGCCATGCCGTTCGCGGCGCAGAAGCTCTCGGCGCCTTCGCCGGCGAGGAGCACGTGGGGCGTCTTCTCCATCACCAGGCGCGCGCACTCGATGGGCGACGCGAAGCCCTTGAGCGCGGCGACCGCGCCGGCCCTGCGCGATGCGCCGTCCATCAAGGCCGCGTCCAGCTCCCATTCGCCGTTTGCGTTGGGCGCGGCGCCTTTGCCGGCGATGTGCATGCCGCTGGCTTCAAGCGCCTTCGCCATCGCGACGACAACGTCGAGCGCGCTTTCGCCCCGGCCCAAGCGCGCGGCCCCTTCATCGAGCAAAGCGGCCATGTGCGCCTCTTCGCGCTCGTAGATTTTGGCGCGCGTCGGCCCAGCGCCGCCATGGAGCGCGAGCGCCCAGATTTCCTGCGTCATGGAGCGCTTATAGCTCAGTTGCGCGGCGCGGGGAGATCGGGGTTGCGGCGGCGGAGGATGTGTCCGTCTCGCCAGCCGACGATGAGCGCGATGAGCGTGGCGCTGGGGATGAAGCCGTCGATCTGATCGGTGACGTCGGCGAGTTCGCCAAAATAGAGGAGGCCGGTCGGCCCCCAGAGGATCGTCAGCAGCACGCCGCCCAAGCCCTCGCCGACCGAGCCGAAGATCGGAATGCGCCCGAACGTGAAATCCAAGAGGTCGACCGCGAGGGAGACCGCGAAGCGAACCCAATAGCCGCGCCGTGACATCATCGCGCTCGTTCTCCGCTTCTTTTCCCTTGGGGCCCGCCCTTGACGGCGGGGCGCGGGCTTAAGATGACCATCCTATAGCGAATGAAGCGAGGCGATCCATGAAAGCGCTCATCTCCAAGGCGGTCGGCGGGCCTGAAAGCCTCGTCGTTGAGGATATGCCGGCGCCCAAGCCGGGGAAGGGCGAAATCCTGATCGACGTCAAAGCAGCGAGCGTCAATTTCCCCGACGCGCTGATGATCCAGGATCTCTATCAGTTCAAACCGCAGCGCCCGTTCGCGCCGGGCGGGGAAGTCGCAGGGATCGTTTCGGCCGTCGGCGAAGGCGTCAGCGGCGTCAAGGCCGGCGATCGCGTGCTTGCTTCGACTGGTTGGGGCGGGTTCGCCGAGCAGGTCGTCGCGCAGGAGAAGGGGCGCGTCTACAAGATCCCGGAGAAGATGCCGTTCGACGAAGCGGCGTCGCTCTTGATGACGTACGGCACCTCGCATCACGCCTTGAAGGATCGCGCGGCGATCAAGCCCGGAGAAAGCCTCCTCGTGCTCGGCGCCGCGGGCGGCGTCGGCATCGCGGCGGTCGAGCTTGGCAAGGCGATGGGCGCCAAGGTGATCGCGGCGGCGTCCAGTCAAGAGAAAGTGGATTTCGCCATCGCGGCGGGCGCCGACGCCGGCATCGTCTATCCGCGCGATGTGGACCGCGATGCGCAAAAGGCGCTCTCGGAGGAATTCAAGAAGGCGGGCGGCGGCGGCATCGATGTCGTCTATGACGGCGTTGGGGGCGATTATGCCGAGCCCGCGATCCGCGCGCTTAACTGGGAAGGGCGCTTCCTCGTCATCGGCTTTCCGGCGGGCATCCCGAAAGTGCCGCTCAATCTTGCGCTGCTCAAAGGCTGCCAGATCGTTGGCGTGTTCTGGGGCGCGTTCGTCGGGCGCCATCCGGACCGCAACGCCGCCAACATCCAAGAACTCTTCGCGCTCTATGAGCAAGGCAAGATCAAGCCGCGCGTCTCCGGGCATTATCCGCTGGCGCGGGGAGGCGAAGCGATCCGCGCTTTGATGGACCGCAAGGCGACCGGCAAGCTCGTCGTCACGTTCGACTAGGAAGGACATCGCTCATGGCCGGCCGGCTCAAGGATAAGATCGCCGTCATCACCGGCGCGTGCTCCGGCATCGGGCTCGGCACGCTCGAGCTCTTCGTGGAAGAGGGCGCGGTCGTTCTCGCCGCCGACATTCAGGACGAATACGGCAAGCAGCTTGAAGCGCGCTTCAAGGACAAAGTGCGCTACGCGCATTGCGACGTGACGAAGCCCGACGAGATCAAGGCCGCGATCGATCTCGCCGCCTCGCATTTCGGCGGGCTCGACATCCTCTACAACAATGCGGGCGCGGCGGGCGCGCCGGGCGGGCTTGAGGATTTCACGCTTGAGGAGTGGGATCAGACGTTCGCGCTGCTGATGCGCAGCGTGGTCGCGGGCACGCAATTCGCCATTCCGCACATGAAGGCGCGGGGCGGGGGCGCCATCGTCAACACGTCCTCGATCTCCGCACTCGCATCGGGGTATGCGCCGGTGGCGTACTCTACGGCCAAGGCGGGCGTGCTTCACTTCACCAAGGTCGCGGCGGCCAATCTCGCAATTCACAAAATCCGCGTGAACGCCGTCATCCCTGG
This sequence comes from Hyphomonadaceae bacterium, assembly GCA_050246475.1. Taxonomy (GTDB): domain Bacteria; phylum Pseudomonadota; class Alphaproteobacteria; order Caulobacterales; family Aquidulcibacteraceae; genus CADEEL01. Next base: position 516,256 of record JBFWVZ010000001.1, read on the forward strand.
CTTCATCGCGACGTCGATCTTCGGCTCCGCGCTCGGCATGACGCGCGAAGGCGCTGTGCAATTCGCCGCGCAGATGGCGGAGCGCGCGGCGAAGATTCAGCCCGCCGGGCGCGCTGGCCAGCCGCGCGATATCGGCGAAGCGGTCGTCTATCTTTCGTCCGACGCAGCGCAATTCGTCACCGGCACGAGCATTCTCGTCGATGGCGGGCTCACCATCGGCACGCGCGCCTCGTGGGACCCAGAAGCCTCCGGCCCGATGATGGATATCCTCGGGCTCACGCCCGAGCAGATGCAGGCGATGAACGCGACGATGGCGGCGGCGCGCAAGGCCGGTTGACGCAATCCTGCGCGCGGCCCACGCTGGCGCGCGTGGGGCTTCCCAAAATTTCAAGCGGATCATGGCCGCCGAATTTGCGCGGCGCGCTGTGGATGCTCGCGTCCGCGGCGGCGTTCACGGCCATGACGACGCTCATCAAGTTCCTCGGGGACGACTATCCCGCCGCGCTGCAGACCTTCTACCGGCAAGCGGCGGGGCTCGTCGTGCTGCTGCCGCTCATCATCCGCGATCCGGTCGGCGTTTTCCGCACGTCGCGCCCAGGCATCCTTCTCTTTCGTTCCGCCGCGGGCACGGTCGGGATGATCCTCGCCTTCTACGCCTACCAGGAAATGCCGTTGGGGGAGGCGAACGCGCTCTCCTTCACGCGCACGCTTTGGCTCGTACCTCTTGCGGCGTTCGTGTTGCGCGAAGCGGTGGGGCCGGTGCGCATCGGCGCGACGATTGTGGGGTTCATCGGCGTGCTGGTGATGCTGCAGCCCGGCGGGGAGCATGCGTTCACGCTGGCCGCGCTTGCCGCGCTCGGCTCGGCGTTCCTCTTCGCGCTCACCATCACCGGCATGAAGATCATGACGCGCGATCACACGACGACAACGCTCATCGTTTATTCCGCGGTGCTGGGGCTCGTGCTCTCGATTCCGCCGGCGCTCTTCGTGTGGCGCTGGCCCAATTTCGTCGATCTCATGCTGCTCGTCGCGATGGGCGTTCTGGGGCTCGCGACGCAGACCTGCTACATCAAGGGCATGGCGATCGGGGATGCGGCGGCGATGGCGCCGATCGATTACACGCGGCTCATCTTCGCGCTCATCGTCGGATTCGTGCTCTTTCAGGAGATACCGAACCCGATCACGATGCTGGGCGCGGCGATCGTCATCGGCTCGACGCTTTACATCACATGGCGGGAAGCGCGCGTCAGCGCTAGGCCATCGAGCGCCAACCCAGAATGATGCCTGTGATCAGCAAAATCTGCGCGGCGTAATAGGTCCACCAGATCGCCGGCGCGGTCCATCTGCGGTGCGGGCTCTCCGGCGCGAGCTTGAAGAACTCGGCCGCGATGAGCGCATCGGAGATCACGAAAAGCGCCGCGCCCAGCATGGCGGGCCACGAGGCCCAGGAGCCGAAGAGCGTCAACGCCGCCATCGCCGTCAGGGTCATCACGTACGGCATGACGCCGATCTTCATCGCGCCGACATCGCGGCGAAGGAAGACAAGCGCGCCCAGCACGAGGATCGCGCCGCCAAGCCCCGCCCAAAACGTCCATTCGACATTGCCGATCGTGCCCATCGGGATCGCGGCGATGAGCGGCAGCGAAAGGATCGGCAGCAGACCGAGCGGAATGAGCGCGAGCATCGCGATCCAAGCGGGCGGCTTGCCTTGCGGGCGCGCCTTCTCGCTCCAGAGCCAGAAGAGAAAGACGAGCACGCCGATGAGAAGCGCGGCCAACATCGCGTGGCGCGCCCACAACGGCTCAAGCGGCTGGCCCAGGAGCCAAAGCGCAAAGAAGATCGCGACATATACAAGCTGCGCGAAGAGGAAAGCGACGATCCCTGCGATGAGGGACCAACCCTTTTGCAGCGCGAGGAAGAAATCGCCGATTGCGGAGAGGGCGAGCACGATCACCAGCAGCGGGTGAACGTCGAGCGCATAGACCGCGCCCGCCAGCGCGACAATGGCGAGCGTTTTGACGAACGCGCGCGCGAGCGTCGGCGGTTTCGTCAGGAAGTAGAAGCCGTAGGCGGCGGAGGCGGCCAGCGAGAGCGCGGCGGCGGCGAAGAAGAAATGCGTGAAACTCATCCCGCGCCCACAATGCGTCAAAAGCCAGTTGCGTTTCAATCGCGGCGCGACTTCCATGGGCCGCGAGGGCTTTGAGATCGGATTCGGGGGCGAGGATGGATCATGTGAAGCGGATGCGGCTCTTGGCGGCGGGCGTCGCGGCGTTGGCGCTGGCGGCGTGCGCGACGCCGACGCCGGAGGATTTGGAGGCGCGCGCGTGGAGCGATGCGGCGCGCAGCGATCAGCCGGGCGCTTACGAGACCTATCTGCGCACCTACCCGGACGGGCTGCACGCCGCGGATGCGCGTGCGCGCGTCGAGGCGCTCATTGCCGCGGAGCGAGACGCCTTCCGGCGCGCGGCGGAGATCGACAGCGAAGCGGCGTACACGGATTATCTCAGGCTCTATCCGTGGGGCGCGAACGCGGCTGAAGCGCGCGGGCGCCAGCAGGAATTCGCCGCCGAACGCGCCGCCGCGCAGGAGGCTGACGATTGGGCGCGCGCCGAAAACGAGGATTCGCTGCAAGCCTATGAGCGCTACATCAATCGCTGGCCCAACGGGCCCAACATCAACGACGCGCGCTATCGCTATGACACGCTGTGGAACGGCGAAGAGGGCGATTGGGTGCGCGCGCGCCGCGCCGGCACGATCGAAGCCTATCGCGCTTATCTGCGCCGCTGGCGCGGCGGCGCCTACACCCAGGATGCGCGGCGCGAAATCCAGCGCCTTGAAGCGATGGATGCGCGGGATTGGGCCAATGCGCGCGGGCGCGACACGATCGACGCGTATGAACGCTATCTCTCAAGGCCCGATGGCGCGCATCGCGCTGACGCTGAGTACCGCATCAATCAGCTGCGCGACGCGGACCGCAACGCTTGGCAGATGGCGCTCTCGCGCAACACGATCGCGGCGTTCGAAGCCTATCGCAGCGCGCATCCGAACGGGCAGTGGCGCTACGAAGCGGACCGGCGCATCAGCGCGCTGCGCGGCGCGGCCGCGCCAACGCCGCCGCCTCCGCCCGTTTACAAACCGCCGCCGCCCAACGTGACGCCGCCTCCGCCGCCGCGCCCACCGCGCGATGGCCCGCCACGTGATCGTCCGCCGCGTGACGGCGGGCCGCGCGCCCAGCCGGGCGGACCCGGCGGGATGGCGCCGCCTATTCCTGTTCCAAACCCGCCACCCGCTGCGCCGCCACCGCCCGTGATCTCGCCGCCCGCGCCGCCTGTTGCGCCGCCGCCGCCCGTCGCTCCGCCAACACCGCCGTCGCCTCCCGCTGCGCCGCCGCCGCCCGCGGCGGATACGGAAACGCCAACGCCTGGAGACAACCGCGGCGATCGCGAGCCCGGCGCGCGGCGCGATGGGCCGCGTCCGCAGCGCGAATGACGCAGTGACGCCACGTGAGCGTCGACAGGAGCGGCGCGGCGCCTAGAGTGCCGCGCCAATTCGTCCGCGCTTCACTTGGGAGTTTCGCATGCAGCTCAATTCGTCCGTCTCCGCCGTCATCACGGGCGGCGCTTCCGGCCTCGGCCTCGCGACGCTCAAGAAGCTGCGCGCCGAAGGCGTCAAGGTCGCGATCTTCGACATGAACGAGAAGACGGGCGAAGCGGCTGCCGCCGAAACCGGCAGCGTCTTCTGTAAAGTGAACGTGACGGATGAAGCGAGCGTCGATGAAGGCTTCGCGAAGGCGCGCGCGGCCAACGGGCAAGAGCGCATCCTGGTGAATTGCGCGGGCACGGGCAACGCGATCAAGACGGCGTCGCGCGCGCGGGAAACAGGCGAGATCAAGCACTTCCCGATCGACGCGTTCAACATGATCATTCAGATCAATCTCGTCGGCACGTTCCGGTGCATCGCCAAGTCGGCGGCAGGCATGCTGACGCTCGAAGCGGTGGACGGCGAACGCGGCGCGATCGTCAACACAGCGTCCGTAGCGGCGGAGGACGGGCAGATCGGGCAGGCGGCTTATTCGGCGTCGAAAGGCGGCGTCGTCGGGATGACGCTGCCGATCGCGCGCGATCTCTCGGGCGAGGGCATTCGCGTCAACACCATCCTGCCCGGCATTTTCAACACGCCGCTGCTCGCGGCGGCGCCGCAGAACGTGAAGGATGCACTGGGCGCGCAAGTGCCGTTCCCGAAGCGCCTCGGCGATCCGGAAGAGTATGCGTCCCTCGCGATCGAGATGATCCGCAACCGCTATTTCAACGGCGAAGACGTGCGCCTGGACGGGGCCATCCGCATGGCGCCGCGCTAAGGGCGCTTAGTCCACCCAGTTCCGTTTCAAGAACATCGCCGCCGCGCCGAAGAACGCGGCGGCGATGATGTAGAAGCCGCTGCCCGCGAGGATCGAGTAGCGCAGCGCTTCTTCGCCGAAGCGCGCGGTCAACGCGTCCGAAAGCGCGCCGATGACGAGCGTGCCTGCGCCCAGGCCGATCAGATTGTTGATGAAGAGGAAGAGCGCGGAGGCGGTCGTGCGCATGGTGGCGGGCGCCAGATGCTGCACGGCGGTGATGATGGGCCCCAGCCAGGCGAGACCCAAGGCCGTCGGCAGCAAGAAGAAGACGAACGCGATCGCCGGGGATTGGACGAGCAGCCCCACGGCGTAGCAGGGCGCTGAAAGCGCGAACGCAATCGCGGGGATCGCGGCGTAGGCGCCCTTCCTGCGCGCGCCCAGTTTGTCGGCGGCCAAGCCGCCCAGCCACACGCCGATCAAGCCGCCGATGAGCAGGACCGCCGCGTAGAAAAGCGAGGCGTCGCGCAGACTCATCTCGTAGGAGCGGATGAGAAAGCTCGGCATCCAGAAGAAGGCGCCATAGCTCATGATCGAGGATGACGCCGCGCCGAAGGAAAGCAGCCAGAAGCTGGGCTTCGGGAAGATGGTGCGTGCGAGTTCGCCAAGCGTCGCGGCTTTGGGCTGCTCCACTTTTGCATCAAAGCGCCCGCGCTCCGGTTCGCGCACGAACGCGCGGAAGACGGGCGCAACGAGAAGGCCGGCGAGCCCGACCGCGATGAAGGCCCAGCGCCAATCGACCAAACTCGCGAGAACGCCGCCCAATGCGACGCCCGCGGCGCTGCCGACGGGAATGCCGAACGAATAGACCGCAAACGCGCGGGCGCGCTCATGCGGGGGAAAATAGTCCGAGACGAGCGAATAAGCGGGCGCGACGCCGCCGGCTTCGCCGACGCCCACGCCCACGCGGGCGGCGAAGAGCTGCGTGAAATTCTGCGCCATGCCGCAGAGCGCCGTCATTGCGCTCCACACCGAGAGCGCAATGGTCATGATCCAAGTGCGGCTCCAGCGGTCCGCGAGCCACGCGATGGGAATGCCGAGCCCGGTGTAGAAGATCGCGAAGGCCAAGCCGCCGAGCAGACCGAGCTGCGTGTCAGTAAGATTCAGATCTTCCTGCATCGGCGCGGCCAGCACGCCGACGATCTGGCGGTCGATGAAGTTGAAGCAATAGACGACAAAGAGAAGCCCCAGCACGGTGAAGCGTGCGGGGCTTGGACGATGCGCGTCTGACGGGTTGCTCATCGCTCAGTGATAAAGCGGCGGCGCGGGGAGGAGAATGCGCCGCCGCCTGATCGTGTGCTTAGAAGCGGACTTCGACGGAGCCGACGATTTGGCGCGGCGGACCGTAGAAGCCGATGATCGAATTGCCGAACGCGGCGCCGGCGGAGAGCGGGAAGTTGTAGCCGCCGACACGGTATTCTTCTTCGCTCAGATTTGTGCCGTGGAGGCCCAGGCGGAAGCGGTCGTCGTTCGACGTCCAGGTGATGGACGCGTTGTAGAGCGTGTACGCTTCCTGATCGATCGCGGGCGTCGCGAACTCGAACATCTGCATGTCGCCGCGATAGGCGATGGAGGGCGTAATCGCCAGCACGCCAGGGCCAACCGGCAGCGCGTAGATGAGCGAAGCCGAGGCCGTCCAATCCGGCGTGTTCTGGAAACCTGCGAGGCCGGAGAGATCGATCGGCACAACGATCGTGGCCGGGTTCGCCGGGCCCGCCGGCAGCATCGGATCGAAGTCCGGGTTGGGGACGACGGAGTTCGAAAGGTATTCCTCGAACTCGCCGTCGATGTAGCCGACCGCGAAATTGGCGGTGAGGTTGTCGGTCACGTGGAAGCGGCCTTCGAGTTCGGCGCCGCGGAGCGTCGCTTGCGCCGCGTTATCGACGAAGCTCGCGACGGAGGGGCCCGGCGCGGGCTCCTGACGGGTGATCTGCATGTCCTCGTAGTCGGAATGGAAGATCGCGCCGGAAAGATTGAAGCGGCCCTCGAAGAAGGAGGAGTGGAAGCCCAATTCCGTCGTCGTCACGAATTCGGGATCGTAGCCGTTGACCGTATCGGGCGTAAGCACCGCGTCGCCGCGCATGTCCACGCCGCCTGACTTAAAGCCGCGCGAGTAGGACGCGTAGAAGGTGAGCGCGTCGGTCGGCTCCCATGTGACGGAGAAGCGCGGCGTGAATTCCTCGAACGTCAGATCGGTCGTGTGATCGGAGCGCAAGAGCCCTGGGATCGCGGCCGGGTTGCCGAAGTAGGGGCTGCGAATGCCGGTGAAGTTCTGGCGATAAACCGTTCCAGTGCGCTCATCGCGCGTCCAGCGCCCGCCCACCGAAACGGCCCAGTGCTCGGTCAAGTCGATGCTGACGTCGCCGAACACCGCGAATGAAGTCGTCTCCATCTCCCCGCTGGTGAAGACCGTCAAATCGCCAAGACCGAGCACGGTGTCGAACGCGCCTTCGGCCAGTGCATCGAGATAATAAACGCCGAAGACGCCCTGCACGCGGTCGCCCTCATAGATGAGCTGGAATTCCTGGCTGAACTGATCGTCGGCGATGTAGAGCGGCACATCGAGCGTCGGGTTCTCCGTGCCGTCGAAATCGATCGTGCCGGTCGTTTCGCCGTCGCGATAGGCGGTGATCGAGCGCAATGTGATCGCGTCGTTCAGCTCCCAATCGATATGGCCCGACCAGCCGAACGTCTCGACATGGTTTTCGTCGCCCGCGCCGGCGCGCGTGTCGTAGATCGAGCCCAACGGCTCATATTCCGGCGTGAGGACGTCGCCAAGGAAGCCCTGTTCGCGGTAGCCGTTGCGGGGGTTTGAGTCGTCCTGCACGCCGTCAATGGCGAAGCGGATCGAGAGATTGTCCGCCGGGTTCCATTCCGCGCTCACGCGGAAAGCGTCGACGTCCTTGTTGTATTGTTCCGCGCCCGTGAAGCGGTTCGTGCCGAAGCCGTCGCGCGAATAGAGCGCGACCGCGCCGCCGACAACGAATTCATCGTTCAGCGGCACGGAGCCGGTGATGATGGTGTCCAGCTGGTTGAAGGAGCCGACATTGATGCGCGCTCTCAGGTGCGCTTCGTCCGGATCGAGGTGCGCGGTGACATAGCGGATGGCGCCGCCGATCGTGTTGCGCCCGTAGAGCGTGCCTTGCGGCCCGCGCAGCACTTCGATGCGCTCGATGTCGAAGATGTCGAGCACCGCGGCCTGCGGGCGCGCGATATAAACGTCGTCGACATAAAGCCCCACGCCCGGCTCGAAGCCCCAGAGCGGATCCTGCTGGCCGACGCCGCGGATGAAGGAGATGAGCGTCGAGTTCGAGCCGCGCGCGATCTGCACGGTGGCGTTCGGCGTCGTCTGCTGCAGCACCGTGATGTTTTCCGCGCCGCGCTGGTCCAGCTGCTCGGCCGATTGCACCGTGATGGCGATCGGCACGTCCTGCAGACTTTCCTCGCGCCGGCGCGCGGTGACGACGACTTCCTCGGATTCCACCGCGGTCTGGCCGCTGTCCTGCGCCCAGGCGGCGGACGATGCGCCGCCCGTCATGCAGAGCGCGCCCAGGCCGGCCAGCATCGTCGTGCGCAGAAGTCGCCGCATACATCCCTCCCTCATTCCCCACTTCAGGGAATTATTTATACGTACGATGAATTAACGCGGCACATTTGCTACAGTGTCAATCGGCAAAACCCCGTGCTGCATTGCCCAGATCGCTTGTGCAGCGCAGCATGGGGCGTTTAGGACACAGATCGAAATCGCAGAGGCGAAAAGGCCCGCACATGACCGCCACCACGATCAAACGGCCCCGCGTCGGGCGCCCGCAGAAGGCAAGCCGGGCGAAGGATGCGCGCGAAGCGATCCTCGATGTCGCTGAGGCGCGCTTCTCGAAGCACGGCTTTCACGGCGTGACCGTTCGCGAAGTGGCGACGGCCGCGGGCGTCAACACCGCGCTCATCCACTATTATTTCAAGTCGAAGAGCGAACTCTTCGATGCGGTGTTCATGCGCCGCGCCGAAGTGGTCAACAAGGCGCGCATGGAGGCGATGGATGCCTACGCCGAGAAGGCGGGCGCGAACGTCACCGTCGAAGGCGCGATCGAAGCGTTTCTGCGCCCGGTGCTTGAGCGTCTGCACACGGGCGGCGAGGGTTGGCGGAATTATTTCGCGCTTGTCGGCTTGGTGAACTCAACGACCGCGTGGGGCGGAGAGGTGATGACGCGCTATTTCGACTGCGTCATCCATCGCCTGATCGATCTCATCCAGATCGCGCTGCCGCATGCGACGAAGGAAGATCTTTATTGGAGCTACAACTTTCTCTCGGGATCGCTGACGCTCTCACTCGCTGAGACGGGCCGCATCGATCGCCTAAGCGAAGGGCTCTGCCATTCGGACGATGTGCCCGCGCTCGAGCCGCGCATGATCGCCTATGCGGCCGCCGGCTTTAGAAGCGTCTGCGCGAAGCGCTAGTCGATCGCCAGGCGGTAGCCGACGCCGCGCACCGTCTGCAAAAAGACAGGCGCACGGGGATCGGCCTCGATCTTGCGCCTCAGCCTCGTCACCTGAACATCCACGCTTCGCTCAAGCCCCGCGCCGGTTTTGCGCGCGAGATCCTCGCGGCTTATGACATCGCCGTTTTTCGCCGCCAAAGCGCGCAGCATCGCGACTTCCGCCTCGGTCAAACGGACGGCTTTTTCATCGCGTGTGAGTTCGCCGCGCTGGGCGTTGAAGGCGTAAGCGCCGAAGCGGACCGTTTCGGGCGGCTCTGCCGCACGGCTCGCGGCGCGGCGCAGGATCGCGTTGATGCGCAGCGCGAGTTCTTCGGGCTCGAAGGGCTTCGGCACGTAATCGTCGGCGCCGAGCGAGAGGCCCTTGATGCGGTCCTCCGCGAGGCCGCGCGCCGTCAACAGAATGATCGGCACGCTCGATGTGCGGCGCACGCTCTCGGCCAAGGAGAAGCCGTCCTCCTGCGGCATCATCACATCGAGGATCAAGAGATCGAACTCGAAGGAGGCGAGAAGCTTGCGCGCGCTGGCGGCGTCCGCGGCGCTTGAGACCCGCGCGCCGCCATTCGCAAGGTAGCGCTGCAAGAGTTCGCGGATGCGGTCATCGTCATCGACGATCAAGATGTGCGGCGGGCGCGTCAGCGCATCGAGAACCGGCGCGCTCATCCCTCAGTCTCCGCGAGCGCGGCGAGCACGAGGCGCGCGCCGGAAACAGCTTCCGCGCCGGCGGCGCGGAAGACGAGCGCCAAGCGTTCGCGCAATGCCGCGGTCGCGGAGCGTTCGGCGGCGCGGCCGGTTTCGGTGAGGGAGAGCGTGCGTTCGCGCCGATCGCGCAAGCCCGCGGTCCGCGCAATCATCTCCGCCGTTTCGAGTTCCGCCAGCACACGCGCGAGGCTTTGCTTCCTTACGTTCAAGCGCTCACGCAGCGCGCTCACCGTCAGCCCTTCGCTGCGGCGGATCGCGGCGAGGGCGCGATAGTGCGCGGGACCCAAATCGTTTTCCGCAAGCGGGCCTTCCGCGGCGCGCCAAAAGCGCCGCGCGGCGAGGAAGAGAAGATCGACCGCCTGGTCGAGTTCTTCTTCGCGCAAATAGAGACGATGTTCGGGGCTTCCTGCTTGGGCGGCGCGCATCGGGCTCACGGCGTGATCCTGCCAGCAATCCTATGCTGCGCTTCATCGCAAAAAAAGGCGGTTCTTGCCGATGATCGGCTTAACTCAGTAGGGAAATTCTGATAGATCGCTCTCTTCGCAGGAGATTGCCCATGAGCGACGCCCCGTTCCACGATCGCGACGGCTGGATCTGGATGAACGGCGAGTTCAAACCCTGGCGGGAGGCGACTCTCCACGTGCTGACGCATGCGATGCATTATGCCTCGGCCGTGTTCGAAGGCGAGCGCGCATATGACGGCGTCGTCTTCAAATCGCGCGAACACAGCGAGCGGCTGCACACGTCCGCCAAGCTGCTCGGCTTCAAGGTGCCGTATTCGGCCGAAGAGATCGACCGCGCGAAGGCGGAGCTGGTGCAGCGCTCGGGGCTCGGCTCCTGCTATCTGCGCGCCATCGCGTGGCGCGGCTCGGAGAAGATGGGCGTCTCGGCGCAGAACAATAAGATCAACGTTGCGATCGCGGCGTGGGCGTGGGGGGACTATTTCGCCGACAAGATGGCCGGCATCCGCCTCGGCATGGCGCCCTGGGCGCGCCCGGCGCCGCACACGGCGCCCTGCCAATCGAAGGCGGCCGGGCTCTACATGATTTGCACGCTCTCCAAGCACAGCGCGGAGGCGAACGGTTTTCAGGATGCGCTGATGCTCGATTGGCGCGGGCAGGTGGCGGAAGCGACCGGAGCGAACATCTTCCTCGTGAAAGACGGAGTCATCCATACGCCGACGCCGGATTGTTTTTTGAACGGCATCACGCGGCAAACCGTCATCGGGCTGGCGCGCGCGCGCAAGATCGAAGTGATCGAACGCGCGATCTGGCCGAACGAACTCGCGGGCTTCGATGAAATCTTCCTGACGGGCAGCGCCGCTGAGATCTCGCCGGTGCGCGAGATCGCGGGGATGCACTTCAAACCGGCAGGCGTGACCGAGCAATTGCTCAACGATTTCGCCGCGCTCACGCGCCGGAAGAACGCAGCCTAGCGCGATGATCGATGCGTCGCTCCTGGCTTGGACGACGCTTGCGATCCTCGTCACAGTCACGCCGGGGCCGGATACGCTGCTGGTCGTCGGGCATTCACTCAAATCCGGCGCCCGCGCGGGGCTATCGGCAGCGGCGGGGATCATCGCCGGATTTTTCTGGTACGCCGCGCTCGCATACTTTGGGCTGATGGCGCTGCTTTCGGCGACGCCGTGGCTCTACATGGCGGTCAAGATCGCGGGCGCGCTTTATCTCGCTTTCATCGGCGCGCAGATGATTTTCGGCGCCATCCGTCCGTCTACGGAGGAAAAAACGATTCCGCTCGGTGCGCCTTTCCGGCAAGGGCTGTTGACCAACGCGCTCAACCCGAAGGTCGCGCTCTTTTATCTGGCGGCGCTGCCGCAATTCGTGCCCGCGGGCCCTGATGCGCCGGCGCGGGCCGTGTTGCTCATCGCCATCCATTACGCGACGGGCGCGGTTTGGCTTGGCGGCATCGCGGTCGCAGCGGCGCGCGCGGGCGCTGGCATCAGGCGCAGTGCGCTCTATCGCTGGATCGAGGGGATCATCGGGGCGGCGCTCATTGGGCTTGCGGCGCGGCTGGCTTTCGAGCGCAGATAGGGAACGAAGCGCCAGGAACTCCGTTCATGCGGCGAAGGAGATCGACGCATGGTTCGCGGGCTTTTGCTCTGGCTCATCGGGATTCCGATCCCGATCATTCTTATTCTGTGGTTCCTCGGCGTTCTCAACTGATCGCTTGAACAACGCTTGACTGCCCCGCCGCCACGGCTGCTAAGCGCGGCGGCGGAGGCCGTTCATGCAAGAATTCCGCGTCGCGATCCCACAGGAAAAGCTCGATTTCATCGCGGCGCGCGTGCGTGCGTTTCCGTGGTTTCCCGCGCCGAGCGATGAAGGCGATCAATGGGCGCGCGGCGTCAACACCGCGTATCTCAAGGAGCTCTGCGCCTATTGGCTCGATCGCTACGACTGGCGCGCGGCGGAGGCGACGCTCAATCGCTATCCGCAATTCACCGCCGATGTGGACGGCGAGACGGTTCACTTTCTCCACGTCGTGGGCGAAGCGGGCGGCAAGCGGCCGCTCATTCTTTCGCACGGCTGGCCTGGCTCACACTACGAATTCTGGGAAGCGATCCCGAAGCTCGCGTTTCCGTCACAGCACGGGGGATCAAGCGCGGACGCGTTCGATCTGGTGATCCCCTCGCTGCCCGGTTACGGCTTCTCCGGCAAGCCCGCGAAGCCGCTCGGGCAGCGCGCGACGGCGAAGCTCTTCGATGCGCTGATGACGAAGACGCTCGGGTACAAGGCCTACATCGCGCAAGGCGGCGATTGGGGGAGCATGGTCTCTTCCTATCTCGGGCTCGATCACGATGCGTGCGTGGGCGTGCATGTGAACATGGCGGCGCTCCGCGCGGCGGACACCGCGCCGCGCACGAGCGAGGAGGCCGATTGGCTCATCGCCATTCAAGCGGCGCTGCAGGCCGAGGGCGCTTATCTGCAAGAGCAATCGACGAAACCGCAGACGCTGGCGATGGCGCTGATGGATTCGCCCGTCGGCACGGCGGCGTGGATCCTCGAGAAGTTCCACGGCTGGTCCGACATCCGCAAAGGCGGGCTCGAAGGCGTTTATTCGAAGGATCAGCTGCTCACCAACATCATGATCTATCTCGTCACGGAGTCGATCGCGACGAGCGTCTGGTACTATCGCGCGCGGGTGGAAGAGGGCGGGTTCGTGTTGCCGGCGGGCACGAAGCTCGACAAGCCGACGGGCGTTGCGAACTTCAAGGGCGAAGGCGTTTTCAAGATGGCGCCGCGCTCATGGGTCGAGCGGCTCTACAATGTCGTGCATTGGCGCGATCACGAAGAAGGCGGGCACTTCGCGGCGATGGAGAAGCCGGACGCGTTCGTCGAAGACGTGCGCGCGTATGGGCGGATGATCAAATATTAGTTGGCGCGCCGGGGCTTCTTCGGCGCGGCTTCTTCCAGGCGGCCGATCTTATAGAAGCGCTCTTTGCGTTTTGCTCTGATTTCGGCGGCATCCTTGCCGTCCAACGCATCGAGCGCCTTGGCGATGGCGGCGCCGACAGAGGCGACGGCTTTTTCCGGCGCCCGGTGCGCGCCGCCCATCGGCTCTTCGATGATGGCGTCGATGACGCCCATCTCCATCAGATCCTGCGCGGTGATCTTCATGGCGATGGCGGCTTCCTTCGCGCGCCCGGCGTCACGCCAGAGAATTGAGGCCGCGCCTTCGGGCGTGATCACCGAATAAATCGCGTGCTCCAGCATCATCACCGTGTTGCCCGATGCGAGCGCGACCGCGCCGCCGGATCCGCCTTCGCCGACGATGACGCTCACCATCGGCACGCCGAGCGTCAAACACCGCTCCGTCGAACGCGCGATGGCTTCAGCCTGGCCGCGCTCCTCGGCGCCGATGCCGGGATAGGCGCCGGCCGTATCCACCAACGAAACCACAGGCAGCTGAAACTTATCCGCGAGGTCCATGATGCGGATGGCTTTGCGATAGCCTTCCGGTCGCGCCATGCCGAAATTGTGCTTCAAGCGCTCCTGCGTGGTGCGGCCTTTTTCGTGGCCCAAGATCACGCATGGCCGGCCCATGAATTTGCCGACGCCGCCGAGGATCGCGGGATCCTCCGCGAAGGTGCGATCTCCGGCCAATTCGCTGTAGTCGGTGACGAGGGCGGCGCAATAATCGCGGAAGCGCGGGCGCTCGGGATGGCGCGCGACCTGCGTCTTCATCCAGGGATCGAGCTTGGCGTAGAGTTCCTCAAGCTGCTTTTGCGCTTTCGTCTTCAGCTTGGTGAGCTCCACCGACATGGTGTCGGCTTCGCTCGTCTCGACGAGCGCGGACAGCTCTTCGATCTTCGTCTCGATTTCCGCGATCGATTTTTCAAATTCGAGGTAAGTGCGCAAAGCCGCCTCGGCCGCCTTCTTGTGCTGGATTGAGAGCGGCCGCCCGCTCAAGCTTGAGGCGGAAGATAGGCCGCGCGGGGAGAGGGCGCCAGCGCCCGCCCGCTCAAGGGAGGCATGCGCAAGAAGGGCGCGCCTCAGGGGAAGGGGCGATGTTCGCGGGGCGTTCCGCCGCCTCGACAAGGGCGGCGCACTGGCCTACCCGAACACGCGAAAGAGGGATTGATGCAGGGCGATTTGATCGTCGTTTTCGGCGGCTCGGGCTTCATCGGCAAGCAGGTGGTCCGCACGCTCGCCAAGCGGGGCAAGCGCGTACGCGTGCCGATGCGGCGCCCGCACCTCGGCGCGGAGCTGCGCGTCCTGGGCGATGTCGGGCAGATCCAGCTCGTGCAAGCGAACGTGCGTTACCCCGAGAGCATCGCACGCGCGCTCGAAGGCGCGACGGGCGCCGTCAATTGCATCGGGCTATTGTCCGAGTCCGGGCCGCAGACTTTTTCCGCAGTGCAAGCGGAAGGCGCCGCGGCCATCGCGCGCGAAGCGGCCGCCAAGGGCATCACGCGCTTGGTGCAGGTTTCTGCAATCGGCGCGGATGCGCGTTCGCCGTCGCGCTATGCGCGCACCAAGGCCGACGCGGAAGAGGCCGTGCGCCAAGCCGTGCCAAGCGCGGCGATCGTGCGGCCCTCCATCGTGTTCGGCCCGGAGGACACGTTCTTCAATCGTTTCGCGGACATGGCGAAGTTCGCGCCCGCGCTGCCGCTCATCGGCGGGGGCAAGACGAAGTTCCAGCCGATCTATGTGCAGGATGCGGCGGAAGCCATCGCCAACGCGCTCGACCTGGAAAGCGCGCGCGGGCGCGTGTTCGAGATCGGCGGCCCGCGCGTCTACACGTTCAAGGAGCTTCTGCAATTCACGCTGCGCGAAAGCGCGCGGCGCCGGCCGCTCATTCCGCTGCCCTTTTTCATGGCGCAGCCGATGGGCATGCTGCTCGACTGGACGTTCAAGCTCATTCCATTTTTCGACGCGCCGCTGACGGGCGATCAGGTGCTCATGCTGAAGCGCGACAGTGTCGTGGCCGCGCAAGGCGTCGGCACAATCGCCGATCTCGGCGTCAGCGAGCTTGAGAGCGTCGAGGCGATCGTGCCCGGTTATCTCTGGCGCTTCCGGCCGCATGGGCAGTTCGAAGCGCGCGAGGCGAAGGCGGCGTGAGCGGGGAAGGGCTCGACCGGCGGATCGCCTGGTTCGCCGTCTTCTTCGGCCTGCTGACGCTCGCCGTCTTCATCGGCTTCTTCATACTGCCGGACGTGCGCGCCTCCATCGCTTCGGGCTGCGGCAATTCGGGATCGCTGCAGAGCTTTCAACTGGCGCGCAGCGTGGACGATCTCATCGCCGTCTTCAGTGCGCCGGGGGGCGCGTGCCGGGCGCCGATGATCGCGGCGATGGACGCGGCGGACCGGCTCGATCTTTTCGTGTTCATCCCCGTCTATGGCGCCTATCTCGCGTGCGCGATTTTGCTCTTCGCTGGCTGGAAGAGCGCCATTGCGCGCGCCGCGCTGGCGTTCCTCGCGCTGGGGCTCGGCGCCGACGTGCTCGAAACGAGCGTGCAGCTCATGATCACGCCGCGCATCGATCGCCCAGGGGATCTGCTGACGTGGCTGCAGATCGGCGCGTGGGCGAAATATCTCTTTCTTTCGCTCTCGGGCGTGACGCTTGGGCTTGTGCTCCTAAAGCGGCGCTGGCCGAATTGGATCGTGGCGGCGCTGGCTTTCCTGGCGCTCGTTTCTGTCGCGCTCGCGTTCAACGATCCGGCGCGCTTCGCGCGGATGATGAGCCTGGCGACGGCGCTTTTCTGGCTGGCGCTGCTCCTCCGCGTTTTCGCCGCTGCGTTGCGCGGGCGTGCGCTCGAAGGCCAAGTGCTGGCCGATTGATCGCGGCTTTACGCGAACCAGCCGAGGCCAAGCCCGGCGAAGATGATGAGCCCCAGCGCGATGCGGTACCAGGCGAAGGGCGCGAAGCCTACGCGCGTGACGAAATCGAGGAAGGGCTTCACCACAACGGCCGCGGCGATGAACGCCATCACGAAGCCGACGCCGATTTCCGCGAGGCGCTCGGTCGGCAACGGATGATCGCGCATCTGGAGGACGTCATAGGTGAAGGCGGCGACCATCGTCGGCATCGCGAGGAAGAACGAAAATTCCGCGGCGGCGCGCCGGTCCAAGCCCATCAGCAAGCCGCCGACGATGGTGGCGCCCGAGCGCGAAACGCCGGGAATGAGCGCGACGCATTGAATGATCCCGACGCCGATGGCGCGCGCGATGGGCGTCTGATCGGCTTGATGGACGACCACTTTCGGCGCCCAGCGCTCGATCGCCAGCATCACCAAGCCGCCGAGCACGAAGGCCGCCGCGATGACGCGGAGGCTCTCATAGAGAACGGTGCGGACGTAATCGCCGGCGAAGAGCCCGGCGAGCATCGCGGGGATGAAGGCCAGGAACAGCATCAGCGCGAAGCGGCGCGCTTCCGGTTTCGTCGGCAATCCGACGACGACCTCGACGATCTTGGCGCGGTAGAGCCACATGACCGCCAAGATCGAGCCCAGCTGGATCATCACCGTGAAGACGCCGCCTGGATCCTCATAGCCGAGGAGGTCCGCTCCCAAGAGCAGGTGGGCGGTGGATGAGATCGGCAAGAATTCGGTCAGGCCCTGGACCACGCCCAAGAGGGCGGCCTTCAGCAGGTTCAGTAGGTCCATCGATCCCCCGTCCGGCCGCGAATGGCGCGAATCTGATCATTGCAAGCCGGGCGCCTGAGCAAAAGCGGGCATATAAGTCAGTATTGCTGCTATAACTGACGCTATTTCACTTGAGAGCCAAGCGGAGCGCGGGCATAAGGCAAGGGCATTCCGCGAATCCCGCGTCTTTTGGAACGGTCATGGCCGAGCGCATGCTGAAATTCGTGTCGGTCGGGCTGGAAGGCCCGTCCAAGCGCGCCGCCGACATGCGGACGGGCGATTTTCAGGAGATTTACGGCGAGTTCGTCGCGGCCAAGGCGGAGGAGCAGGCGGCGCGCTGCTCGCAATGCGGCGTGCCATTCTGTCAGTCCCACTGCCCTTTACAGAACAACATTCCGGACTGGCTGCGGCTCACCGCCGAGGGGCGGCTTGAGGAGGCGTACGCGGCTTCGGCGGCGACGAACTCGATGCCGGAGATTTGCGGGCGCATCTGCCCGCAGGACCGGCTGTGCGAGGGCAATTGCGTCATCGAGCAATCGGGGCACGGCACGGTCACGATCGGCGCGGTGGAGAAGTTCCTGACCGAGACGGCGTTCGAGGAAGGGTGGGTGGCGCCGATCAAGCCGCGCCGCGAGCGGGCCGAGAGCGTCGGGGTCATCGGCGCGGGGCCGGGCGGGCTCGCGGCGGCGGAAGCGCTGCGCCTCCGCGGCTACAAGGTCACGATCTATGACCGCTACGACCGCGTCGGCGGCCTTCTCGTCTACGGCATTCCGAACTTCAAGCTGGAGAAAGAGATCGTCGCGCGGCGCGAGGCGCGGCTGCGCGAGGGCGGCGTTCAATTCGAGCTCAATTGCGAGATCGGGCGCGACGTCTCGTTCGAGGAGCTGCGCGCGCGCCACGATGCGGTGCTGATCGCCACGGGCGTTTACAAGGCGCGCGAAGCGGCGATGCCGAACGCGCGCGCCAAGGGCGTCTATGCGGCGATGGATTATCTCACGGCGTCGAACCGCGCGGGGCTCGGCGACGATGTCTCCGCGCTCGCGCATTTGAACGCGAAGGGCAAACGCGTCGTCGTCATCGGCGGGGGCGACACGGCGATGGATTGTGTGCGCACCGCCGTGCGCCAGGGCGCGAAGAGCGTGACATGCCTTTACCGGCGCGACCGCGCCAACATGCCGGGCTCGCAGCGCGAAGTGATGAACGCGGAGGAGGAAGGCGTCGTCTTCGAGTGGCTCGCCGCGCCGAAGGCGATCCTCGGCACGGCGCGCAAGGCCGCGGGCGTCATCGCCTCGCGCATGCGGCTCGGGCGCGCGGACGCATCGGGGCGCCAGGCGCCGGAAGAGATTCCGGATTCGCAGTTCGAGACGCCCGGCGATCTCATCATCATGGCGCTCGGCTTCGATCCCGAGGACATTTTGGAATTGTGGGGCGCGCCGGAGCTCAAGGTCACGCGCTGGGGCACGCTGCGCGTCGATGGGAAGCTGCAAACGAACGTCCCTGGGATCTATGCGGCGGGCGACATCGTGCGCGGCGCTTCGCTCGTCGTTTGGGCCATCAAGGATGGGCGCGAAGCGGCGGACGCGATTCACGCCGATCTCTCGTCGCGCGCGGCAGCCGCGCGGATCGCGGCGGAGTAGGCGCCATGCCCCGCAAGAACGATCGCCGCGAGGGCGAAGACAGGAAGCGCCGGCTCGCCGACCTTGGCGAGGACGCCCTCTGGAAAAAGAAGCGCGCCGCGAACGATGCGCGCGGCGAACAGCGCGACGCCAAGCAGGCGCGGGAAGAAAAGCCATGAGCCTAGAGATCGAGCGCATGATCCGCGAGCGCGCGCGGCTTGAGGCGGACGGGCTTTATCGCGCGGCGGATGAGCGTGATGCGTGCGGCGTCGGGCTCATCGTGGCCATTGACGGGCGGCCGCGGCGCAGCGTCGTGACATTCGCGCTGCAATCGCTCAAATCGCTGTGGCACCGCGGCGCGGTGGACGCCGACGGCAAGACGGGGGACGGGGCGGGCATTCTCGTCGATGCGCCGCAGGATTTCTTCCGCGAGATTGTCGAACGCACCGGCCACAAAGTGCAGCCGGGGCCGATCTTCGTCGGGCAGGTGTTCCTGCCGCGCAACGATTTCGCCGCGCAGGAGCGCGCGCGCACGATCGTCGAGAGCGAAATTCTGCGCGCGGGCTTCTCGCTCTATGGCTGGCGCCAAGTGCCCGTTGAGATCGCCGCGATCGGGGAGAAGGCGAACGCGACGCGCCCCGAGATCGAGCAGGCGCTCTTTCACGATCCCTTGGCGCGCAGCGAGGAGGACGTCGACCGCGATCTCTTCATCTGCCGGCGGCGCATCGAGAAGCGCGCGCTCAAGGAAAACATTTCTGAGCTTTATGTCTGCTCGCTCTCGGCGCAGACGCTCATCTACAAGGGCATGTTCCTGGCCGAGCAGATCGACGCGTTCTATCCCGATCTGATGGACGAGCGCTTCGTTTCGTGCGTGGCGATCTATCATCAGCGCTATTCGACCAACACGTTCCCGCAATGGCGCCTCGCGCAGCCGTTCCGGATGCTCGCGCACAATGGCGAGATCAACACGCTCAAAGGCAACACGACGTGGATGCGCAGCCACGAGATCCGCATGGCGTCGGATGCGTTCGGCGATGCGGATTCGGATGTGAAGCCGATCATTCAGCCCGGCGGATCGGATTCGGCGGCGCTCGACAACGTGTTCGAAGTGCTGGTGCGCGCGGGGCGCTCGGCGCCGATGGCGAAGGCGCTGCTCATCCCCGAAGCGTGGGCGAAATCCACCACGATGAGCGGGCCGCACCGCGCGCTCTACGCCTATTGCAATGCGGTGATGGAGCCGTGGGACGGCCCCGCGGCGCTGGCGATGTTCGACGGGCGCTGGGCGGTCGCGGGGCTTGACCGCAATGGGCTGCGGCCGCTGCGCTTTGCGCTCACGGATGATGGGCTGCTTGTCGTGGGATCGGAAACCGGCATGTGCCCGCTCGATCCTCAGCGCGTGATCGAACGCGGGCGCGTGGGCGCGGGGCGGATGATCGCGGTCGATACGCATGAAGGAAAACTCTACCGGCACGACGAAATCGTCGATCAACTGGCCGGCGCGCATCCCTACGAAGAGTGGCTCGAACACGTCATCGACTTTGACGAGGAGCTCGCGGGGGGCGAACCGCGGCTCTTTTCGTCCAAGGAAGAATTGATCCGTAGGCAGACGGCCGCGGGGCTGACGCTCGAAGACCTCGAATTGCTGCTCGCGCCGATGATGGAGGAAGGCAAGGAGGCGATCGGCTCGATGGGGGACGATGCGCCGCTCGCCGTGCTGTCCGACAAGAATAGGCCGCTTTCGCACTATTTC
The DNA here is from genome assembly GCA_050246475.1 of Hyphomonadaceae bacterium. GTDB lineage: Bacteria > Pseudomonadota > Alphaproteobacteria > Caulobacterales > Aquidulcibacteraceae > CADEEL01. The sequence goes on from JBFWVZ010000001.1 coordinate 536,314, forward strand.
CGGCAGAATTTCAGCCAGGTCACCAACCCGCCGATCGATCCGCTGCGCGAAGGCCGGGTGATGAGCCTCGCGACGCGGTTCAAGAACCTGGGCAATATTCTCGCGCAGGACGAGACGCAGACGAACGTCTATGTGCTCAAAAGCCCCGTGCTCACCAACGGCATGTATGCGCGCATGATCGCCGCGTTGGGGGACGATGCGGTCGCGCACATCGATTGCACGTTCGAAGCGCCGGCGCGGCCGGAGGAAGCGGGGCCCGCGCTTCGCGCCGCGATGGATCGCATCCGCGTGGAAGCGGAGGAGGCGGTGCTCTCGGGGCGCTCGCATGTCGTGCTCTCGGACGAAGCGCAAGGCGATGGGCGCGTCGCGTGCCCGATGATCATGGCGACGGCGGGGGTGCACTTCCATCTCGTGGCGAAGGGCTTGCGCTCCTATTGCTCGATCACGGTGCGCGCCGCGGAATGCCTCGATACGCATTATTTCGCGGTGCTGCTCGGATGCGGCGCGACGACCGTCAATGCCTATCTCGCGTTCGAGACAATCGGCGACCGCGTCGCGCGCGGCGTTGCGGGCGATCTTTCGCTCGAAGCAGCGGCGGCGAACTACAAGGAGGCGGTCGAAGCGGGCCTGCTCAAGATCATCTCGAAAATGGGCATCGCGGTCATCTCGTCCTATCGCGGCGGATTGAATTTCGAAGCGATCGGGCTTTCGCGCGCGCTGGTCGATGAATTCTTCCCTGGCCTCACCAGCCGCATTTCCGGGATCGGCCTCGTCGGCCTCGCGCAGGAGGCGGCCGAGCTTCACGCAAAAGCGTTCGACGATGCGGTGATCGCGCTGCCGGTGGGCGGGCTCTACCGTTACCGCGCCAGCGGCGAGCGGCACGCGCTCGAAGCGCATCTCATCCACCAGCTTCAAAAAGCGTGCGACACGGGCGACTACGCCGCCTACAAGGAATATTCCGAAGCCGTGCGCGCACGCCGGCTCGCGGAGCCCATTCAGCTGCGCGATCTTCTGGAAATCCGCGAACACCGCGCGCCCATCGCGCTGCACGAAGTCGAAAGCGTCAACGAAATCCGCAAGCGCTTCGTCACGCCCGGCATGAGCCTCGGCGCGCTCTCTCCGGAAGCGCATGGCGCGCTCAACATCGCCATGAACCGGATCGGCGCACGCTCCGTGTCAGGCGAAGGCGGCGAGGATCGCGCGCGCTACGAACCGCTGCCCAACGGGGACAACGCGAATTCGGCGGTGAAGCAGATCGCGTCCGGGCGCTTCGGCGTGACGGCGGAATATTTGAATAAATGCCGCGAGATCGAGATCAAGGTCGCGCAGGGCGCCAAGCCCGGCGAGGGCGGCCAACTCCCTGGCTTCAAGGTGAGCGAGATGATCGCGCGCCTCAGGCACGCGACGCCCGGCGTCATGCTCATCTCGCCGCCGCCGCATCACGACATCTACTCGATCGAGGATCTGGCGCAGCTCATCTACGACTTGAAGCAAATCAATCCGGATGCGGAAGTTTGCGTGAAGCTCGTGGCGCAATCGGGCGTCGGCACCGTGGCCGCTGGCGTGGCGAAGGCGAAGGCCGACGTCATCCTCATCTCCGGGCATGTCGGGGGCACGGGCGCTTCTCCCCAAACGTCGATCAAGTATGCGGGGATTCCGTGGGAGATGGGGCTCGCGGAAGCGCACCAGGTGCTGACGCTCAACAATCTTCGCCACAGCGTGCGTTTGCGCACGGACGGGGGCTTGCGCACCGGGCGCGACATCGTCGTGGCCGCGATGCTCGGGGCGGAAGAGTTCGGCATCGGCACGGCCTCGCTCGTCGCGATGGGCTGCATCATGGTGCGGCAATGCCACTCCAACACGTGCCCCGTGGGCGTTTGTTCGCAACGCGAGGATTTGCGCCAACGCTTCACCGGCACGCCGGAGAAGGTGGTGAATTTGATGAGCTTCATCGCGGAAGACGTGCGCGAGCTGCTCTCGGAAATCGGCTTCACCAAGCTCGACGAGATTATCGGGCGCACCGATCTCATCGAACAGATCAGCCGCGGCGCCGAGCATCTCGACGATCTCGATCTCAATCCGCTGCTGGTGCGGGTGGACAGCCCCAACACGCCCTATTGCGTGCGCGAAGGCCGGGTCGAAGTGCCCGATACGCTCGATGCGCAGATTCTGCGCGACGGCGCGGCGTTTTTCGAGCGCGGCGAGAAGACCGAGCTCACCTATTCCGTGCGCAACACGCAGCGCTCGATCGGCGCGCGGTCTTCGTCGGCGGTGGTGCGCAAATATGGCTTGATGGCGCTGCCCGAGGGGCGGCTCAGCGTGCAGCTCAAGGGGTCCGCGGGGCAGTCACTCGGCGCATTTCTCGCGCAAGGCATTCTCATCGACGTGGTCGGGGATGCGAACGATTATGTCGGCAAGGGCTTGTCCGGCGGCGTCATCGTGTTGAAGCCGCCGGCCGCGCACGCGCTCACCGCCTCGAAGAACGCGATCATCGGCAACACCTGCCTCTATGGCGCAACGAGCGGGAAGCTCTTCGCCGCGGGCCTCGCGGGCGAACGCTTCGCGGTGCGCAATTCAGGCGCCACAGCGGTCGTGGAGGGCTGCGGCGCCAATGGCTGCGAATACATGACGGGCGGAACGGTCGCCGTGCTCGGCAATGTCGATGCGAATTTCGCCGCCGGCATGACGGGCGGAATGGCGTTCGTCTATGATCCAGGCGAGCGCTTCGAGGCGCGCGTCAACGCGGATACGGTCGTCTTCCAGCGGCTGGCGTCGCCGCATTGGGAAAGCGTGCTCAAGGGCCTCATCGAAGAGCACGCCGCGCGCACGTCCTCCGTGCTGGGGCAGGGCCTCCTCGACGACTGGGCGGCCACGCGCGCGCATTTCTGGCAGGTGTGCCCGAAGGAAATGCTCACCCGGCTCGATCAGCCGCTCAGCGCCGCGGGCGCGGTCGCTGCCGAATAGTCATTCCGGCCCGGCGACGACGACGCGGCCCAGCTCGTTGTTTCCAGCGGCGGGCCGCAGGTCGGTGAAGCGCACCGGCAGGCTCGGCGAGGTGAACGGATCGGGGCCAGCATTCAATTGAAAGTGCAAATGCACGGCGGGGCTGTCGCCGGTGTCGCCGACTTCAGCGATCTCTTCGCCCTGGCGCACGCTTTGGCCCTCGCGCACGCGCACAGAGCCCGCGCGCAAATGTCCGTATGAGGAATATTCCACGACGCCGTCCGCCTCATGGCGGATGACGATGAGATTGCCGCCGGCGGCGCGGCGGAAATCGCGGGCCAGGCGCTCCATCATGTATCGTCCGATGCGTTGGCCGGCCTGCTGGGGCGTTTCATCGGCGCGGCGCATCATGGCGGCGCGATCTTGCGTCTCATCGGCGACGACATGCACGACAACGCCGTCCGCGGCGGCATAAACGGGCTCGCCGTAGCCGAAGGCGCTTTCCGGATCGAGCGGATCGCCGCCATAGATTTCGCCGCGCTCGTTCATACGGAAAAAGTCAGCGGCGAATTCCGTCGAGGCGTTGAGGCGGTGATGGCTCTGCAGGGTCGGCGTCGCCTGCTGGGTCCAGAGGCCGCGCACGGGCGCTGTGTAGCGCAACGGCGTTTCGTGGCGGCGCGCGGGCGCTTCGGCGCTCTGCGTGCGCGCGCGGCCGCGCATCTCATAGTCGAGCACGACGCGCACCGAATCGATCTCTCCGGTGAATGCGAAATATTGCGGCGGGGCGACGAGCGCGGCGTTGGGCGAAAGCGACGCATCGCTTCCCAAGACCATTGCGCGCCCGAAGAGGCCCGCCAGGCCCTCTCGGTTCAGCACTTGCGCGGCGATGGCTTCGGGGAAACCGGCGCCGGCGAGCCCCACACTCGCCTCGACGAGCGCGTCGGCGCCGATGACGCGCGTTTCGCGGACAGCCTCATCGCGCAGAAGCTCGATGCGCAGGGCGCGGACCTCCACGGCCTCGCGCGGGCCAGCTGCAATGACGACGCCCGCCACCACCGCATCGGACCAGCCGCGCGCGTTGGCCTGGTTCACGATCACGCCCCCGGCCGGCACGATGCGCAGGTCCAGCGCCTGCGCCGCCGGGGCGATGGCGAGCGCGGCCGCGCAAGCAAGGCTTCGCATTGTCCATTTCATGGCTTCCTCCATCCGCTTCTCCAACGATGCGGCGCGGGCGCGGCTTGGAGGCGCCGTTCGTCGCAAACGCATCCATGAAAGCGCGTCGCAGCCGCAGAGATTCCGGCGGGCAAAGGCGGCGCGGCGCTCTATATGAGGCGCGATGGCTTCGACTTCGGTTCCCGTGACGGCGCGGCTCGCGCCCGAGGAGGCCGCGCGGATCACGCGATCCATGGCGCGGCTCTCCATCAGCGTGGCCGCGATCCTGGCGGCGATGAAGCTCTGGGCGTGGCTGGCGTCAGGCTCGGTCTCGATGCTCTCGTCGTTCGCGGATTCCACGCTCGATCTCGCGGCGTCGCTCTTCACGCTCTACGCCGTGCGGTACGCCGCGCAGCCGCCGGACCGCGAACACCGCTACGGGCACGGCAAGGCCGAAGCGTTCGCGGGGCTCTTCCAGGCGGGGCTGGTGACGGTTTCGGCCGCGCTCATTCTCGTGGAAGCGGTGCAGCGCTTCTTCACGCCGCGCGTCATCGCGCACGGGGCGGAAAGCGTCACAGTCATGGTGATCTCCATCGCGCTCACCAGCGGGCTCGTCTGGATGCAGTCACGCGCGATCAAGCGCACCGGTTCGATCGCGACGGCGGGGGACCGCGCGCATTATTTCGCGGACCTGCTCGCCAATCTCGTCGTCATCCTTGGGCTGACGGCGGGCGCGTTCTTCAACCTGCCGTGGCTCGATGCGGCGGCGGGCATCTTCGTGGCGATGTGGCTTGTGTACGGCGCCTGGAGCGTGGCGAAGGGCGCGGGCGACCATCTGATGGATCGCGAAATGCCCGATGCGGAGCGCGCGCGGATTCGCGCGTTGGCGCTGGAGGATCACAATGTGCGCGGCGTGCACGATCTGCGCACGCGCATGTCGGGGCCGATCATTCACATCCAGTTCCACGCCGATCTCGATCCCACGATCACGCTGGAGGCGGCGCACCGCATCATCGTGGCGGCGGAAAACCGCATCCGCGCGGCCTATCCGGCCGCGGACGTCATCATTCACCCGGACCCAGGTGACCGCGCCGAGCCGCACGGGCATGATTATTTCAGCGAAGGCCGGCGCGCATCCGGCCCGTAAGGGAGGGGCGGATGAGGAAGATCGCGGCGGCGCTGATCGGCGCGCTCATGCTGATCGCGGCGCCGGCGCCCGCCGCAGCGCAGGACGCGGTCACGCTGGAGCGGGCGCTCTCCTGGGCGCAGCGGCAGCAGGCCTTGTCGGCGCGGCTGCTCGCTGCGCTCGACGGCATGCCGGAAATGCCCGCCGATCTGCCGGAGAGCGCGCGCGCCGCCTGGTCGCGCGATGCGCGCCAGTGGGCGGAGCGGTTCCGCGCGGAAGCCGATGCGATCCGCATCGAGGCGCGCGCGCTGCAGACCTTGCCGCAAGGCCTGCCGCCCAATCTGGAAAGCGTCTACGGGCTCCAGCGTGACAGCTTCAACGAGATGCTCGACGGCATGGATGCGTTCGCGGCGCGCTACGCCGCCTCGCTGAGTGCGCTCGAGGAAGGCGATTACGACGCCGCGGTCAATTTCGCGATCGCGGGCGTGGACGGCATGCTGCTGCTCGTTCGGGTGCTGCGCGACACGAATTTCGCACAGGCCGACGCCATCAGCGCGAACAATCCGCAGCGCAATTATCTTCGCTCCATTGGGCATTCGTACGATGCGATGCTGGCGGTGAGCGAGGCGACGCGCGCGCAATTGATGGGCGGGGGCGAAAGCAATGCCGCGATCGCGGCGCGGGTCGCGGCGGCGAGCCTCGCGATGCGCGGGCAGATCGCGCTCGGGCGGTCGAACGCGCAGGGGATGGCGCGCGATTTGGGCGACGGTTCGCGTTTCACGCCCGCCGAACAGCCGATCGCGCGCCGCGTCGCGGCGGCGCTTGAAACCTTCGACGGCTCCTTCGACCGGGAGATGGAGATCGTCTCGATCCTCGACGGGATCGCGGCGCTGCTGCGCGGCAACGCCTCCTACCGCGCCGTCGAACCGGAGATCGACGCGTTGAGCGAGCGCCTCTGGCTGCTCGACACCGCGCGCGGCGAGGATATCGCACGGCGGGTGCGGATGATGCAGGCGCCCCCGACGTGATCCACGCACTTCGCACGTGGATGATTGTGGCTGCACTCGCTGTTGGCGGCTGCGGGCAAGTCACTGCATCCGGCGCGGCGGCGCTTGAGCGCACGCGATGGCTGGAAGCGCAACGATTTCTCGTTTCGATCGCGACGAGTTCGGTCAACGCGTACAACCCATCCGATCCGTCTCGCCGACCAGAGATGCGCACGGCCGTCGAGCGTGAGCATCAGGTGATGGCGGCCCACATTCAAACACTGCAACGTAACGCTGGGCTCTTCGCGAGTGAGCACGAGCGGGAGTCCTTTGCACGCTTCGGCGCGATGAACGATGACCTACGCGATGTGCGTTTGCGGATGATCAATGGAGACATTGAGATGAGCCTTGGGCGCGCGGCGGCCAATGCGCTCGTATTTCGGGAGGTCGATTGGACACACTGGGCGTCCATGAGCGGGCCGGATGCGCTACTTCTCGGTCCGAACAGCGAACAAGGACTGGCGATCAGGCTCTTTGCGTACGACCGTCTGTTTGCAGTGCTGCACGCAGATGCCTGCATAGCGGCATTGACCGGCGTTTCGCAACGCGCCTCGCTGATCGCGGATGCGCGCTCGGTCACAAACGCAATGCGCTCGCTTGCTTCGCAACTTGATGTGTCGGCGCGCTCGCTGGAAGCTGACCGACGCGCGTTTGTCGCTGATACTGCCGTCGACTTTCAGCAACACGCAGATGCGCTTGATGCGCATGCCGCGAGATGGCATTTTCTTCGGCCCGAGGAATGCGCCGACCGGAGCGCGAACCCGCCGGAACTGCCTGCGCCGGAAGTGCCGTGAGGCCTTCTGCACACAACGTCAAAGAACTAGCCCGCGCGCTGGGCTTCGATGCTGTGGGCATCGCGGATGCGCGGGCGCCGTGGGAGGCGGGCGCGCGGCTCGGGGCTTTTCTGGCCGAAGGCCGCCATGGCGAGATGAGCTGGATGGCGCTTCATGCGGAACGCCGATCACATCCGAACGCGCTTTGGGAGAATGCGCGAAGCGCGATCGTCGTCGGGCTCTCCTACGCGCCGGCGCGCGATCCGCTCGAAGCGCTCGAAGACAAGAGCAAGGGCGCCGTCTCGGTCTATGCCGCGCGGCGCGATTATCACGATGCGCTCAAGGGCAAGCTCAAGACGTTCGCGCAATGGCTGGCGCGCGAGGCGGCGGGCGAGGTCAAAGTGTTTGTGGATACGGCGCCCTTGATGGAGAAGCCGCTGGCCGAACGCGCTGGAATCGGCTGGCAAGGCAAGCACACCAATCTCGTTTCACGCAGCGCCGGCTCATGGCTCTTCCTCGGCGTCGTCCTCACGGACTTTCCGCTCGAAGCCGATGCTCCGCATGCGGATCATTGCGGGCAATGCCGGGCGTGTCTCGACATCTGCCCGACGAAGGCGTTTCCCGCGCCCTATCAGCTCGATGCGCGCCGCTGCATCGCCTACCTGACGATCGAGCACACAGGGCCGATCGCGGCGGAGTTCCGCGAAGCGATCGGCAATCGCGTGTTCGGGTGCGACGATTGCCTGGCGGTGTGCCCATGGAACAAGTTCGCGCGGGAATCGGCGGATACGCGCATCGCGCTCAAGGCGGATCTGGCGCAGCGCCCGCTCAGCGATCTCATGGCGCTCGACGATGCGCAGTTTCGCGCGCTTTTCGCCGGCACGCCGGTCAAGCGCACGGGGCGCGCGCGCTTCGTGCGCAATGCGCTGATCGCCGCGGGAAACTCGCAGGACGCCGCGCTTGCGCCGCTCGCGGAGCGCCTTCTTGTTGATTCTTCGCCGCTTGTGCGCGGCATGGCGGTTTGGGCGCTCAAGCGCCTGCTTGACGCGGCGGCGTTCGAGGCCCTCAAACTTGCGCATGCGGGCCGAGAAACGGCGCCGCAGGTGCGGGAGGAATGGGACGCGTGAGCGGGGGACCGTTCGACGAAGACCGGCCGGAGGACGATCCGGAGCGGGACGCGCGCGAAGATGAGGCGTTCGGCGAGGAGAACGTCACGCCGCCGCGCCGGCATGAGGAATCGCTCTTCGGCGATCCCGCCGCGCCGCCGCCGCCGGTTCCGCCGCCGCCGTCGCGCGCGCTCTCGCGCCCGGCGCCGCGCGATCCGCAGCCGGGGGAGAACGACCAGCTCTTCGGCGAGATCGATCCCGCGCAGGAGATAGACCGGCGCCAACTCGCGCGCGGGCGCGCGCGGCAGAAATCGCTCGATCTGCACTTGCGCAAGGTGAAGCGCGTGAAGCGCTTCGGGCTGCCGCTGCTCGTCTTCTCGGTGCTGTTTGCGTCGCTCGTCTTCGTGCCGGTGGCGTGGGTGCTCGTCTATCGGTTCATCGACCCGCCCGCGACGCTGCTCATGCTGCAGCGCGCCGCGGAAGGCGAACGCATCCGCCACAGCCCCGTCTCAATCGACGAGATGAGCCCGCATATCGTGCGCTCCGTCATCGCTTCGGAAGATGCGAATTTCTGCACGCATGACGGATTCGATTTCGAGGCGATCGAAGCGGCGATGGAATCGAACCGCGACGGGGGGCGCCTGCGCGGCGCCTCCACGATCAGCCAGCAGACGGCGAAGAATCTCTTCTTGTGGCCCGCGCGCTCATGGCTGCGCAAAGCCTTCGAATCCTATTTCACAGTGCTCATCGAAACCTTCTGGCCGAAGCGCCGGATCATGGAGGCGTATCTGAACGCGGCCGAGTTCGGGGACGGCATTTTCGGCGTCGAAGCCGCCGCGCAAGAGCGGTTCGGGGTTTCGGCGGCGCGGCTCACGCCGTTGCAGGCCGCGCGGCTCGCGGCGGTGCTGCCAAGCCCCAATCGCTATAATGCCGTGCGCCCTGGGCCTTATGTGCGCAGGCAGGCCGGGCGGATCATGGCGCGCGCGCGCCACGTGCAAGGCGCGGGCGGCGCGGCCTGCGTGCTCGCGCCGCGGTGAGATCGTCTGTGTAAGGACGAATGCCGTAACTCTCCCTTCTCCCCCGCGAGGGGGAGAAGGTGTCAGCGTAGCTGACGGATGAGGGGGTGCGTCTCAAACTTCGCCCCCCCCTCAACCGGTCGCTGCGCGACCACCTTCTCCCGCCCATGGCGGGAGAAGGAAACTCTCTTAGCTCTCTTCGTCGAATTGATGCCCGAGGCGGCGGGTTTCGCGGACGTGCCCAAGCACGAGCGCCGAGTCGACGCTACGCGGATCGAGCGCGACGGCGCGCTCCGCATCCGCAAGCGCTAGATCGAGCGCGTTCTGGCGCATGCGCACCATCGCTCGCATGCGATAGGCGGCCGCATCGTCCGGGCGCAGATCGAGTGAGCGGTTCAAGTCCTCTTCGGCGTTGCGCCAATCGCGCTCTTCGGCGTAGGCGCTGGCGCGATCGATCAGCAAGTCGGGCAGGTTCGCCGTGTCGTTGCCGATCGACGCGATGGCGCGGGTGAAAGCGCCGCGCGCGTGGGAGGGATCGTCGGCCTGCAAGTAAGCGTGGCCCGCTTCGGTGAAGAGCCCGGCGCGCGTATAGGCGTCATGGCCCTCCGCGGCCGTGCCAAGCGATTCCAGGCGCCGGGCGCCCTGATCGAACCGGCCCTGACCGATCAGCGCACGCGCGGCGCAGCGGAAGGCTTCAAGATCGTTCGCCTCGTTGGCCCACGCCATCGCGCTTTCGTAGGCGCCCTCGGGATCGGATTCGATCGTGGCGACGCATTGCTGGAAGCGGGCGGAGCCCCATTGGGCCGGCTCGGCCAGGGCCGCAGGCGTCGCGGCCTGCGCAAAGAGAAGGCCGAGCGAGAAAGCGGCAGCGGCGAGCATGGGATTCTCCGCATGAAATCGTAGACTTGTGAGCCCAGGCGCATACCACCACCGCCGGGACGGACTGTCCATGCAGGGCGGCGCGGGCTTTTCCAAGGCTTCTCTACAGGCCGGCGGATTAAGCCTTGGAGAGGCGCCCGGCGGCGGCGGTCAAAAGCGCCAGATCGCGCGGGCGGGAGAGGCGGTGGTCCCCGTCCTTGATGAGCGTGATCTCCACATCGGCGGCGGTCAATTTCTCGGCCACGGCCATTGCATGCGCCCAGGGAACGTCCGGATCGGCCTGGCCCTGGAGGATGATGACGCGCCCGGCGAAGGGGATGGGCGCATCCATCAACAGGTGATCGCGCCCCTCTTCGACCAGCGCCTTGGTGATCGGATAAGGCGTCTCGCCATAGGCGCTCGGGCGCTCCCAACGGCCCTCTTTCAGGATGGTCTGGCGCACCTCCGCGGGGAGGCGGGCCCACAGGAGCCGCTCGGTGAAGTCCACAGCCGGCGCGATGAGCAGAAGCGCGCTGACGCGCGTCAGCCGTTGCGCCGCCAGGAGCGCGATCCAGGCGCCCATGGAGGAGCCGACCAGGATGAGAGGCCCCTCGCTCTTTGCTTCGATCACCGCCAAGGCATCGTCCGCCCAGGCGCCGATGGTTTGCTCCGCGAACGCGCCGCCGGAGCGGCCGTGACCGGCATAATCGAAGCGGAGAAAGGCTTGGCCGCGCGCGGCGGCCCAATCGGCCAGCGCCTGCGCTTTCGTTCCCTCCATGTCGGACATGAAGCCGCCCAGCCAGACGAGCGTGGGGCCAGCGCCTTCGAGGCGCTTATAGGCCAAAGCGATCCCGCGCCGTTCGACCGTTCCGGATTCTTCGCCTTTCATGCGGCGCTCTGGTGCGCGCGGGGGCGAAGCATTGCAAGAAAGGGCGATGGCCAGCGTGCTGCAAGTCACCCCGGCGCTCGATGCCGGCGGCGTGGAGCGCACGACGATCGAGATCGCCGAGGCGCTGAGCCGCGCCGGGATGGGCGCGCTTGTCGCGAGCCGCGGCGGGCGGCTTGAAAACGAACTCGCCGCAGCGGGCGGGGAACTCATCCGCGTGCCGCTCGACACGAAGAATCCGTTCGTCATCCGCGCCAATGCGGATCGATTGGCCGCGATCGCGCGCGAACGCGGCGTGTCGCTCATTCATGCGCGGTCGCGCGCGCCGGGATGGAGCGCCTATTGGGCGGCGAAGCGGCTTTCGCTGCCTTTCGTCACCACCTATCACGGCATCTACAACGGAAAGACGCCGTGGAAGATGGCGTACAATTCGGTGATGGCGAAGGGGGACCTCGTCATCGCCAACTCGCACTACACGCGCGATCACGTCATCCGCACGCATCATGTCGATCCTGCGCGCGTCATCGCGATTCCGCGCGGCGTTGATCTCGATCGCTTCGATCCCGCGAAGGTCGCGCCGGGCGCCGCTGAAGCGATGCGCCGCGCATGGAGCTTGGCGCCAAGCCCCGGCCTCGTGCTGCTGCTTGCGGCGCGGCTCACGCGCTGGAAAGGACAGCTGCTCTTGATCGAGGCCGCCGCGCGCGTGCTGGAGACAAGGCGCGGCGCCATCTCCATCGTGCTCGCGGGGGACGATCAGGGCCGCGCGCGCTACCGGCTCGAGCTCGTCGAAGCGATCCGCCGCTACGGCCTCGGCAATCGCGCCGTGATCGCGGGGCATGTCGGCGACATGCCGGGCGCGCTCGCGGCGGCTGATGTCGCGGTCGCGCCCTCGCTTGAGCCTGAGGCGTTCGGGCGCTCAGCCGCGGAGGGCGCCGCGATGGGGCTGCCGGTGATCGCGGCCGATCATGGCGGCCTTGCTGAAACCACAATCCACGGCGAGACGGGCGTTCTGACGCCGCCCGGCGATGCGCCGGCGCTCGCGGCCGCGATCGAATCCCTGCTCGATATGGGCCCTGAAGCGCGCCGCGCGATGGGCGCGCGCGGCCAGGCGCGCGCGCGGAGCCTCTATGCGAAAGCGGCGCTTCAGGAAGCCACGCTCGGCGTCTATCGCCGGCTCATTGGAGCGAAGACATGAACGGGTCGCGCCGCACGGCGCCTGAGAATTTAGCGCCGCCGCCGGCGAATGCGCAGCGCGTGCTGGTGATCAAGCTCGGCGCGCTCGGGGATTTCGTGCAGGCGCTCGCGGCCGCGAAAGTGATCCGCGACTATCATTTCGGCGCGCGCATCACGCTGCTGACCACCGAGCCCTTCAAGGAGTTCGCGGAGAAGGCGCCCTATTTCGATGTCGTCGAAGCGGATGGGCGCCCGCGCGAAGCCAAGGCGACGGCGGAGCTCATCGCGCGGCTGCGCGCGGCGAAGTACGACGTGATCTACGATCTGCAGACGTCTGGCCGCTCCAGCAATTATTTCCCGATGCTGTGGCCCAAGCCGCCGCTCTGGTCGGGCATCGCGGCGGGCTGCTCGCATCCCCACGCCAATCCCGAGCGCGAGCGCATGCACACGCTCGACCGGCTCGCCGATCAGCTTGCTTACGCGAAGATCGCGCCATCCTACGAGATCGGGGATGCGCCGTTGCCCGACCTCTCCTGGGTGCGGCGCGCGCTTCGCGATCCGCCGCGCCTGCAGCCGGAATTTTTCGGCATCCGGCGCGCGTTCGTGATGCTTATTCCGGGCTCGTCCGCGCACCGGCCGGAGAAGCGCTGGCCGGAGGAGAATTACGCGGCGCTCGCCAAGAAGATCGCGTCGCGCGGGGTCATTCCCGTCGTGATCGGCGCGCTCGCTGAGAAGGAGATCGGCGCGGCGGTGGCGAAGGCCGAGCCGACGGCCAAGAACCTCGTCTCGCGCACCGATCTCTTCCAGATCGCGGCGCTGGCGGAGCGCGCGGCGTTCGCCGTGGGGAACGACACCGGGCCGATGCACATCGCCTCGGCCGCGGGCGCGCCGTGCCTCGTGCTCTTCTCGCGTGAGAGCGATCCGGAGCGGTGCGCGCCGCGCGGGCGGCGGGGCGCGGCCACCATCGTGGCGGAAAACCTCGCCGATCTGCCGGTCGAGGAGGTGGATCGCGCGCTCGCCAATCTTGGGGCCTATCGCGAACCCGCGATCCGGAAGTGAGGTTGATGGCGCCGAGCGGCGAAGCGATATAGGCTCCTTGCTTCATCGGCCCCGGCTGAGACGCCGGGGCTATTTTGGCTCGCAACGAAACACAGGAGAGTGCTCAGATAGTCAGACGTCCTTACGCAGCGCCGCCGCCCACCAAGGATGGGCCGCGCGTCAACGAGGAGATCCGGGGCGTCACCCGCGTGCTCCTCATCGATGAAGCAGGGGAAAAACAAGGAGAGATGCCGCTCAGCGCGGCGCTCGAAGCAGCGCAGGAAGCAGGCCTCGATCTGGTCGAGGTGGCGCCGGGCGCGGTCCCGCCTGTCTGCAAGATCATGGATTTCGGCAAGTACCGCTTCGAGGAACAGAAGAAGAAGGCCGAAGCGCGAAAGAAGGCCAAGCGGGTCGAGCTCAAGGAAATCAAGGTCCGCCCCAACATCGACGACCACGATTACGAAGTGAAGATGAAGGCCATCCACCGCTTCTTCGAGGAAGGGGACAAGGTGAAGGTCACGCTGCGCTTCCGGGGCCGCGAACTGGCGCACACGCATCTCGGCATGGAGCTGCTGGACCGGATGCGCGAGGAGCTCGATCAGATCGCCAAGGTCGAGCACGAGCCGCGCTTCGAGGGCCGGCAAGTCGTGATGGTGCTCGCGCCGCGTTGAGCGCTCGTCCACGAAGCTAGAATTTCCTTCTCCCGCCACGGGCGGGAGAAGGAACTCTTTCGATTAGAGCGGCTCGACGCCCCGGCGGAACTGGCGGATCTGAATCGCGATCGCCAGCACCAGGAACAGCACAGCCAGGCCCAGCCCCGTCCAATTGGCGATGGGGATAAGCTCGGGGTGCGCGTCGAAGAATTGGCGCACGACCTGCGCGCCGCCCTGCCGGTCCGCGGCGCCGACGATGTCGCCGGCGATCTGCTTTTCAGCGCCGAGCTGCAGGTCCGGCAGCCCGACCTGCGCCAGTGAAAGTCCGCCAATCGGGGGCAGGCGGAAGGGCGCGATCAGGATGGTGATGCCGAAGGCCATGGCGAACATGGCCATGACCGCCACCGTCACGCGCGCGCCGACGATGGCGTTCCAAGCCCGCTGCATGCGGTTCTTGAAGGCGGAGGCCTCGGTCTTGGCCTTTTCGACGATGGCGATGGGCATGGGCCGACCCTAAACCCCACCGGGCGGGGCCTCAACGGGTAGGCGCCGGCGCCTTTGCGGACCTTGTGTTTGGGGGCCCTGGCGTGCTATCGGCCCCGCTCTTTGGCGGCCCGGCTAAACGGCATGCCGTGGCGGCCATTTCCCATGCCTTAGGGCGTGGACCAATCCCATGGAGGATCAAATGCCGAAGCTTAAGACGAAGAGCGGCGTCAAGAAGCGCTTCAAGCTCACCGCGTCCGGCAAAGTGAAAGCCGGCGCGGCTGGCAAGCGCCACCGCCTCATCAGCCACAACGGCAAGTACATCCGTCAAAACCGGGGAACCGACGTTCTCGCGAAGCCCGATGCGGATCGCGTGAAGCTTTGGATTCCCTACGGCCTCGATTGACGGAGAACTGAGTTATGGCGCGCGTAAAAGGGGGCGTGACTGCGCACGCCCGTCACAAAAAGGTTCTCAAGGCCGCGAAGGGCTATTGGGGCCGGCGCAAGAATACGTTCCGCACCGCGAACGCCGCCGTCGAGAAGGCGGGCGTCTACGCGTATATCGGCCGCAAGCAGAAGAAGCGGAATTTCCGCGCGCTCTGGATTCAGCGGATCAACGCCGCCGTGCGCGAAGAGGGCCTGACCTATGCCCGATTTATCGGCGGGCTCGCCAAGGCCGGGATCGAAATCGACCGCAAGGTGATGGCCGATCTCGCCATGAACGAGCCCACGGCCTTCAAGGGCCTTGTCGCCAAGGCGAAGACGGCGCTGGCGTAAAACATTGCTGGCGCTTCGCCTTCCCTCCCCTCGATGGGGAGGGTGTCGGCAGCGAAGCTGACGACGGGTGGGGTGGAGGCGCGACCGCGCGGGATTAGCCACATGCGGCTCACCGGCTAAGTTGAGGGTCCACCCCCTCAGTCACGCTTCGCGTGACAGCTCCCCCATCGAGGGGGAGCAGGGGGAATACGATGGACGCGATGACAACTGACGTTTCAGCCCTCGAGCGTGACCTCTCGGCGCGCATCGACAGCGCGGCGGATGAGGCCGCGCTCGAAGCCGTGCGCGTGGAGGCGCTCGGCAAGCAGGGCGCGATCTCCAATCTGATGCGCACGCTCGGGCAAATGAGCGGGGAGGAGCGCCAGGCGGCGGGCGCGAGACTCAACAAGCTCAAGGAGAGCGTCACCGAAGCGATCGCGGCCAAGCGCGCGACGCTTGCGGAGGCGTCGCTCGAAGCAAAGCTCAAGGCCGAAGCGGTCGATGTCTCGCTGCCGCCCAGGCGCGCCTATCAAGGCGCGATCCATCCGATCCCGCATGTGATGGAGGAGATGGCGGCGATCTTCGGGGAGATGGGCTTCACGCTCGAGGAAGGCCCCGACATCGAGACTGACTTCAACAATTTCACCGCGCTCAACTTCCCCGAGAAGCATCCCGCGCGGGACATGCACGACACGTTCTTCCTCGGGCGTTCGCCGTCGAACGATCCAGCGGGCGAGGGCGTGCTTTCGACGATGGCGTCAAACCGCGAGCGCAAATTGCTGCGCACGCATACGAGCCCCGTGCAGGTGCGCACGATGCTCAAGCAGAAGCCGCCCATCCGCATGATCTGCCAGGGGCGCACATACCGCAAAGACAGCGACGCCACGCACACGCCGATGTTCCACCAGACCGAAGGGCTCGTCATAGACGAGACGACGACGATGGCGGATCTCAAAGGCGTGCTGATGGCGTTCGTCAAAGCGTTCTTCGAAGTCGATGACGTCGAGGTGCGCTTCCGCCCGCATCACTTCCCGTTCACGGAGCCGAGCGCGGAGATGGACGTGCGCTGCGACCGCTCGGGCGGGCAGATCAAAATCGGCCAAGGTCACGATTGGCTCGAAATCCTCGGCTGCGGGATGGTGCACCCGAACGTCATCAAAGCGTGCGGGCTCGATCCGGAAAAGCACCAGGGGTACGCGTTCGGGATGGGCGTCGATCGGCTCGCGGGCTTGAAGTACGGCATGCCGGATCTGCGGGACTATTTCGGCAACGACGTGCGCTGGCTCAAGCATTACGGCTTCTCGCCTTATCTGCTGCCGGGGCTCGCGCAGGGCGTCGCGTCATGACCGAGATCCGGGAAGATTTGGGGCCGCCCGTATCGCTCAGCGTCCGTAAGGCGTTGACGGATTGCCCGGAGACGCCGGCGAAGGTCGAAGCGCCGCTGGAGAACATCTCTCCGGCGCAATGGGCCTATATGCGCCTTGCGCAGGCGATCACGGCGTTCGAACAGAAGCTTGATGCCGAACACGAAGTGGGCTTTCACCTCGTGCAATTCGGCGACGGGCAAGTGTTCAACGCGGAGAATCTGGGCTTCTGGGCGCCGGATTGGGTGATCTTCTTCGGGCGCAACGGCGTTGGCGATCCGATCCAGCTCATGCAGCACGTCACGCAGCTCAATGTGCTCTTGGTCGCGGCGAAGAAGCGCGAGGCGACGGGCGCTGCGCGGCGCATCGGCTTCGACATCATGCAGGACGCGGAGAAGACGGTGGAGGAGTTCGCCGCGCAAAAGGCCGCGCGCCAGGAGAACGGGCTATGAAGTTCACGCTCTCCTGGCTCAAGGATCATCTGGAGACGGATGCGGACGTCGCGCGGCTCGTCGATGCGATGACGATGGCGGGGCTCGAAGTCGAGCACGTCGACGATCCCGCCGCGAAGCTCACGCCCTTCACCGTTGCGCGCATCGTCTCTGTCGCCAAACATCCGAACGCGGACAAATTGCAGGTCTGCCAGGTCGAGACGAAGGACGGGCCGAAGGAGATCGTCTGCGGTGCGCCGAATGCGCGCGCGGGGCTGGTGACGGCGTACGCGCCGATCGGCACGACGATTCCGGGCTCGGGCATCACGCTCGAAGCGCGCCCGGTGCGGGGCGTCGTTTCCAACGGGATGCTGTGTTCGGGCGCGGAGCTTGAAGTCGATACGGATGCGGACGGCATCCTGGAGCTGGATTCCAATCTGGCCGTCGGTTCGTCGGTCGCGGAGGCGCTTGGGCTCTCCGATCCGGTGATCGATTTCGAAGTCACGCCCAATCGCCCCGATTGGCTTGGCGTTGCCGGCATTGCGCGCGATCTCGCGGCCGCGGGCCTCGGCAAGTTCAAGACGAAGCCGGTCGCCGCGATCAAGGGCGCGTTCGTTTCGCCCATCAAAGTGGGCACTGAAGCGCCGGAAGCGTGCCTCGCGTTCGCTGGGCGGCTCATTCGCGGCGTGAAGAACGGGCCGTCGCCCGCATGGCTGCAGCAGCGGCTCCGCGCGATCGGGCTGCGGCCTCGCAACATCCTCGTCGATGTGACGAATTATGTGTGCTTCGACCGCGCGCGTCCGCTTCACGTCTATGACGCGGACAAATTGAAGGGCGACGTGCGCGCGCGCATGGGCCGGGCAGGGGAGCGCTTTCTCGCGCTCGACAAGGAGACCTACGACATCACGCCGGATATGTGCGTCATCGCGGA
The DNA here is from genome assembly GCA_050246475.1 of Hyphomonadaceae bacterium. Lineage (GTDB taxonomy): Bacteria > Pseudomonadota > Alphaproteobacteria > Caulobacterales > Aquidulcibacteraceae > CADEEL01. The sequence goes on from JBFWVZ010000001.1 coordinate 554,049, forward strand.
TGACAGCGGCGTGCTGGGCCTCGGCGGCGTCATCGGCGGGGAAAGCACTGGCTGCAGCGATGAGACGGTCAATGTGCTCGTCGAGTGCGCGTATTTCGATCCGCTGCGCACGTTCCAGACGGGGCGTGCGACCGGCATCAATTCCGACGCCAAGTATCGCTTCGAGCGCGGCGTCGATCCGGGCTTCGTCGCAAGCGGGCTCGAACTCGCGACGCGCATGATCCTCGATCTGTGCGGGGGCGAAGCGAGCGAAGCGATGCTCGCGGGTGAAATTCCCGCGCCGCCATCGGTCATTTCCTACGATCCCGACCGCGTGCGCACGCTTGCGGGCATGGAGGTCGCGCCCGCGCGCCAGCGTGCAATCCTCAAGACGCTCGGATTCGAGACGAAGCCCGAAGGCGACGGCGTCAAGCGCCTCTCCGTGCAGCCGCCGACATGGCGGCGCGACGTGGAAGGCAGCGCCGATATCGTCGAGGAGATCGCGCGCATTGAAGGCTTCGACAAATTGTTCGATGCGGCGCCGCCGCGCGCGCAGGGCTATCGCGCGCCGCCCGCGAGCGTCGGGGAAAGCCGCCTGCGCGTCGCGCGCCGCGCGATGGCGGCGATGGGGTGGTGTGAAGCCGTCACGTGGAGTTTCTGCGAGCGCCGCCACGCGGAACTCTTTGGCGGCGGGGCCGATGCGCTCATTATCGCCAACCCGATTTCGGCCGATCTCGATTGCATGCGCCCATCGGCGCTGCCGAACCTGCTCATCGCGGCGCAGCGCAACGCTGATCGCGGGCACGCCGATGCGCGCCTCTTCGAAGCAGGCCCGGCGTGGAGCGGCGACGGGGAAGCCGATCAATTCCGCACAATCGCCGCGGTGTGGCTCCCCAAGCCGCCGCGCCATTGGCGCGGCGCGGTTGCGCCCGATCTCTTCGACGTGAAGCGCGATGCGCTTTCGCTCTTGGAGACGCTCGGCGCGCCGGTCGCTTCGCTTTTGGCGGGCGAAGCGGATCAGTCCTGGCAGCGCCCCGGCCGCGCGGGTCTCCTGCGGCTTGGGAACAAGGTGTTCGCGCGCTTCGGCGAGATTCATCCGCGCACGCTGGCGGCGCTCGGCGTCGAAGGCGCGCCGCTCACGTTTGAGATCTATGTCGATCAGCTGCCCGCTCCGCGCGCGAAGCCGACGCGCGCCAAACCCGCGCTCGATATGGCCGCGCTTCAGCCGCTCTCACGCGACTTTGCGTTCGTGGTGGAGGATCGCGTGGCCGCCGCCGACGTCGTGCGCGCCGCGATCGGGGCCGAGCGCGCGCTCATCGCGGACGTTTCGCTGTTCGACGTCTATCGCGGGCAGGGCGTGCCGGAGGGCAAGAAGTCGCTCGCCATCGAAGTCACGCTGCAGCCGCGCGAGAAAACGTTGACGGATGCGGATATCGAGGCCGTCTCGGGCAGGATCGTCGCCGCGGTGGCGAAGGCGACGGGCGCCTCGCTCCGGGGATGAGGCGGCTTGTCTAGCGGCGCGGGCGCGCTCTAGCCTCGCATCGACTCAAGGGGGCGTCATGCCGCTCGTCACATTGCGCAAGCACGCGACGCTTCGCGGCTACGTCCACGATTGGCTGGAGCCGGACGAGGTCGAGCAATTCAATTGGCTGAGCGCGCTCATCGTGGTGCTCGTGCTCGTCAGCCTTGGATCGCTGGCGCTCGAAACCGAGGCCACGCGGCCGGACACGCCGCTCGATCCGATGGTCGCGGCCGTGGTCGATCGGATCAACACGATCGTGGTGTGGCTCTTTGCGGCAGAGTTTCTGCTGCGCTTCTGGTCGGAAGGGGAGAACCCCGCGCATCGCGGCATCGTGGGGCGGCTGCGTTTTCTCTGCACGCCGCTCGCGATCGCGGACATTCTGGCCTTCCTGCCCGAGCTCGTCATCATGGTGACGATCCCGCACGCGCAGGGCTCGTGGCTCGCGGCGCTTAGGGCGCTTCGGCTCTTCCGGCTCTTCAAGCTCGCGCGCTACGTGCCGGCGTTCGGCATTGTCGGCAACGCCGTCAAGCGCGCGGGCGCGCCGCTCTTCGCGGCGCTTTGCGTCGCGGCGGCGCAAGTCTATGTGGCGGCGCTGCTGCTTTATTTCATCGAGGGCGAGGAGAAGCCCGAGGCGTTCGGCTCGGTCACGCGCGCGTTCTGGTGGGCGATCGTGACGCTCACCACAGTGGGCTACGGGGACGTCTATCCCGAAACCGTCGGCGGGCGGATCGCGGCGGGGCTCGTCGCGCTCGCCGGGATCGGGATCGTGGCGATGCCGACGGGCATTCTCGCCTCCGCGTTCGCCGAGGAGTTTCGCGAGCGCCACGAGGCGCAGCAGCGGCGGCTGCGCGAGAAGCACGCCGCCTCCATGGAAGAGCGGGACAATCCCGAGGCTTAGAACGGCAGGATGCGCCGGCGCGCCGAATAAGCGAGGTAGCCGATATTGGCGCCCAGCCTGAAGCCAACGCCCGCGCGCATCGGCGCCAAGGTGATGCCCTCGGCGCGCTGATAATTCACGCCGATGCCGCCGATGAAGTAAGCGGAGCCTTCCACGCCCGGGAAGCGGCGGAAGATCTGACGCGGCTCGGTGATCCCATAGACGAGGGTGAAGACGCGCGCGGCGTTGGCGCCGGCGTCGAAGCCGATCGAGGGGCCCTGCCAATAGACTTTCGTCGTTTCGCTGCGGCCGTGCATGTAGAGGCGGCCTTCGCCGTAGCGCAGGCCCACGCCGATGGCGCCGGAGCCTTCCGAGCCGTCCACGTAGCCGACGGGGCGTCCCAAATCGCGGAAGATCGGGCGCACGGCGGAGGCGACCGCTTCAGCGCCCAAGCCAAAGGTGCGGCTCACGGCATTGACGATCTCGTCTTCGGTGTAGCCATCGCCGCGATTGCGTTGGGCAAGGGCCGGCGCGGCTGGGACGAGGGCGGAGGCGGCGGCGGCCCCCAGGCCGATCGCCACGGCGCGGCGCGTCGATTTCTCGTTGGGAGTCATGATCCTCTCCTTGGCCCTCGCGCGTTTAGCTAGCACGCAAATAGGGCGATGCGGAGCCGGGTCGAGGCCGATTTCAGGCCGCTTCGTCGTCACCGCCGATCAGCGCGTCATCGCAGAGCCGGCGCTCGGCGCCTGCGGGCCCCGCGTCGCGGCGGCGCCGATCGGGCCCGCGGAACTCGTGCACGTCGATGATGGAGCGGCCCTTGGTGAGCACGGCTTCGATGCGGGCGAGCAGCGCGCGGGTGGAGATGGGCTTGACGAGGAACTCATCGGCCCCGGCGTCGCGCGCGGCGGCGACGCGGAAACGGTCTCCATAGCCGGAGAGCATGATGATGCGGGCGTTGGGCGCGGGGCTGGCGCCATGGCGGAGCTTTCTCACCAAGGTGAGGCCGTCCATCGGCGCCATCAGAAAGTCCGTGATGACGACATCGGCGGCGCGGATCTTGAGAACGGCCAACGCGTCCTCGCCGTCGCTCGCCTCGCGGATGCGTGAGATGCCGACCGCGCGCAGCACAGTGCGCAGCAGCGCGCGCATGTGGGCGTTGTCGTCCACCAGCAGCAGTTCGACCGCCGAGAGAGCCGTGCGCGAGAGCATCCGGATGGGGAGGATCGCGAAAGAGGATTAATCGCGCGTCAATCCTTCGCGGCGCGCGTGCGGAGCGCGCGCTACACAACGCGCCGCGCAAAAGAAGAGAGCGCTGCCTTGCGGCAGCGCTCCCAACTCATTCCCCTCGAAACGAAAGCGCTTAGTAGCGCGCCCGCAGCGTGACGCCCCAAGTGCGCGGCTCGTTGGTGAACGCGCCGATCGTGCCGGACTGCAGCGGCGCGTTGAAGCCGCCATAGATCAGCTCGTCGGAGAGGTTGCGGCCCCAGAGCTCCAGGCGCCAATCGCCATCGGGATGGCCGATGCCGACGCGGGCGTTGAACACGACGGTGGAGTCCATGTCCGAGATCGGATCGCGGCCGAGCGCTTGGGTCGGGTACTCGCTGTCGTAGCGGGCATCGACGTAGAACAGCATGCCGAGATCGTCTGTGATCGGCAGTTCGTAGGTGATCGCCGCGGTGGCGGTCCATTCCGGCACGTTCACAAGCGGCGTGCCTTCGAGAATGGTGTTCGCCGCTTGCGCCGCGGGCGTTTGTGCGACGAGCGAGTCTTCAAGGAAGTTCACCGTCGAGTCGTTGTACGCGTCGGTGTAGTTCAGACCCGCCTGCAGCGTCAGATTCTCGGTCGGGCGCGTCAGCAGCTCCAGCTCAATCCCACGGCTGATCGCTTCGGGAATGTTCTGGGTGATGAAGGCCGTGCCGTTGAAGGAGTTCAGCTGATAATCGTGCAGCTGCTGATAGAAGATCGTGCCGTTGAAGAACGTCGAGCCGCCGAACAGCGTCGCGCGGAAGCCGAGTTCGAAAGCGTCCACGAATTCCGGCTCGAAGCCGAGCTGGTTTCCGTCAATCAGGCTCGAGTCGAAGAGGCCTGGGAAGAGAACCGTGAAGCCCGAGCGATCGGCGTTGAAGCCGCCAGCCTTATAGCCGCGCGAATAGCCGCCATAGACCATGAAGTCGTCGGAGAAGTGGTGGGCCAGCGAGAGCGTGCCCGACCATTCGTTCTCTTCACGCTCGCCTGTCCAGGGGTTCGACGCCGTCGAATTGGCGACCGTGTTCGCCTGCGGCGAGCACGCCAGCGAGATCAGCGTGAAGACGCCTTGCGCGAGCGCCTGGCGCGGATCGAGCGGATTGTTCGCCGCGGCGATGATGGTCGAGACCAAGCCATCGGAGTCTTCGTAGTCCTGCAGCGTTTGGCACGGCGGCAAGTTGGCGTTCAGAATGCCCTGCAATTCGCGCTCTTGATGCGTGAAGCGCAGGCCCGCCGTCAGCACGGTGTTGTCTGTGATGGAAAATTCGTTGTGGGTGAAGATCGAAAATTCCTCGGTGTCCACGAGCCAACGGTCCGCGGTCTGGCCGTTCCCGTCTGAAATCGGGTTCAGATAGACGTTGGCGAACTGGAGCGGGTTGCCGCCGTCGGCGAAGACGTTGAACACCGACGGAATCGGGTCGCCGCCAAGCAAGTCGCCGTCGCCGCCCGTGGTGTCGAAAAGCTCGAAGATCGCGGGCAGGGCGCCTGCCGCGTAGGCAGGCGCGGTCGCCGCCATGATGTTGGCGTTGATGTAGCCCTGGCCGGCGGGCCCAAAGCGGATCGTGTCCGTCGTATCGAGGTCTTCGGTCGAGTAGAAGCCGCCGATCAGCCAGTTCAGGCGGCCCGCCTCGCCCTGCAAGCGAAGCTCTTGAGAGAAGTTCTGGAACTCGACCGTGAGGCCGTCGCGATAGAAGAGATCGACGGTGTTGAAGTCGATGTCCTGGCCGCGCGCGGCCTGCCAATCGCGATAGGCGGTGATCGAGGTGAGATCGATGCCGCCGATATCCCAATTGAGTTCGCCGGAAATGCCGGCTTCCTCGACTTGTTCGAGGAAATCGCGGTTCGGCGAAGTCAGCACGCGGCGCGCTTCAGCGTCGATCGGCAGCGTATTGGCGCCTGGAAGCAGGTTGACGCCTAAGCCGGTGTTGGCCGCGTTGTTGAGGATTGGCGCGAAGTTGTCGCGCACGAAGTCGGTGTAGGCGTCGAAATCCCAGAACGGCGCGAAGCGATAGGTGCCGTCGAGCACGGCTTGCGTGGAGCCGTAGCGCAGGATCGTCGCGTTGCAGCAATCTTCGTCCGTTTGAGCCACATCGGCGATGACGCGGAGCGATGCGTCCGGCGTGATGTCCCACAGCGCCTGGCCGCGAATCTGCCAGCGGTTCTGCGTGTTGAAGTCTTCGCCGGTGATGAAGTCTTCGTAGAAGCCGTCGCGCGCGCGGATCGACGCGTCGAGGCGCACGGCGAACACGTCATCCACCAGCGGCACATTCACGCCGCCGCGAGCCGACGCATAGCCAAGATCGCCGCCGCCGGCTTCAAGCCAGGCGCCGACGTCGAAGTCCGGGCGGGCGGTGTAGATCGAAATGGCGCCGGCCGAGGTGTTGCGGCCGAACAGCGTGCCTTGCGGGCCGCGCAGCACTTCGATCCGGTCAAGCTCGGGAAGATCGGCCAGCGCGATGCCGGCGCGGGCGCGATAAACGCCGTCGATGAAGAAGCCGACCGCGGATTCGAAGCCGGGGTTGTCGCCGCCGGTGCCGAGGCCGCGGATGCGGGCGATGGTGCCCAGCGAGGTCGATTGGCCCGCGCCGATGCGCAGCGAAGGCGCGAGCTGGGTCATGTCGAGCAGGTTCTCGACGCCGGAATTCTGAATGGTTTCGCCGTCAACGGCGGTCACCGCGATCGGCACGTCCTGAATGGCGGCTTCCCGGCCTGTCGCGGTGACGACGATCTCGTCGGAGACGGCGCCTTCATCCTGAGCATAGGCGGCGCCCGTCATGGCGGCCAAAGACGCTCCGGAGAGCAGAATCCATCCCAGAGCCGACTTACGTTGCATCATGTACCTCCCCGAAGCCTTCCGGCCGTGCGTCAATCGAGACGTGAAGCGATTTGCTGAAGATTCGCCTTCGCCCGCCCCTTTGTGTCCTGGGCGTCGCGCCGCAAATCTCCGAAAACCGGGGCCCAATTCGCGCGCGGGCGGAGGTCAAGTCAATCGCCGTTGACGGGGGCGTCAACGATCCTCCGGGGCGCGCGTCCTAAGGGCCACACTTCCGCAGCGGCGCCGCCCCGGCCGTCACGGTTCTGTGAATAAATTGCCATCGAAACAATGAACAAAACTCAAGAATATGGGGATGGCCGTGCGCGAAGAATGGGCGCCCGCGGCGCGTGCGTCGATCCCCGCTTTCATCGCGGCGTGCGGCTTTTCGCGGTCGCGATGGGCGTGCGCCGGGGCCTCACGGGTTCGAAAGCGGGGATAGAGGATTTTCTCAATCCGACACCTCTCGGACCAGCCGATACTGGCGGGGCATGAACCAGCCGCCCCACCCTCGAAGACCGCTCAACACAAGCCGCATCCTTCTCTGGATGCGGCTGTCGTTGCTCCGGTGGGCGGCTTGCCTGCACGTTCTCGGGCTCAGGCCCGATCTCCGGATCATCGAAAACGGGTTGCGGACGCTCCTCATTCTGGAGGCGACACGGTTTGTCTCCCGGCCCAAGCGGCAATTCGTTCCACGCCCGCCCCCCGGCATCCGGCTCGCGCGGCCCAAGCGCGGCGCGCGCGATCTGGCCGCCGGGGCCCTCATCCGCCGAACCAGAAGGCGCGGCCCCCACAAAAGGCTCATGGCGCTCTGGGCGCTCATTGCGAATTTCCCGCAGGCGGTCCGTAAGGTCGCGAAGCGGATGTCGGCCGGGCTCGCGCGGCCCCGTCTCGTGATGGAGCGCTCCGCTCCGATCGCGCCTTCGCACGGCGCGCCCGCGGCGGCGGTCGCAATCGCCGACAGCTCATAGCCGCTCGGGCGATCCCGAATTTGCCGGCCCGCGCCGCCTGAAGAGAGCTTCAGCGCGGACGCGGGCGCTTGCGCGCGCGACGCGCTATATCGGCGCGATGGGCGACGCGGCTCTCGTTCTTTTCTCGGCCGGGCAAGATTCGGCGACGTGCCTGGCCTGGGCGCTCTCGCGCTACGCACGGGTCGAAACCATCGGATTCGATTACGGCCAGCGCCATTCCATCGAGCTCTCGCAGCGGCCGCGGGTTTTGGCGGCGCTGCGCGCGCTCGATCCGGATTGGGCCGCGCGGCTGGGCGAAGACGTCGTGGTCGATCTCAGGGGCTATGGCGCGCTCGCGGAAAGCGCGCTGACGGCGGACCGGGCGATCGAAATGGCGGCGAGCGGCCTGCCGACGACGTTCGTGCCCGGGCGCAATCTCGTCTTCCTCACAGTCGCGGCGGCGCATGCGTATCGGCGCGGGATCGACGTTCTCGTCGGCGGCATGTGCGAGACGGATTATTCCGGCTACCCCGATTGCCGGCGCGAGACCATCGACGCGCAGCAGCGCGCGCTTTCGCTCGGGCTCGACCGTCCGTGTACTGTGGAAACGCCATTGATGCATTTGAGCAAGGCGCGGACGTGGGCGCTGGCGCACGCGCTTGGCGGGGCCGCGCTCGCCGATCTCATCCGTGACGAGACGCACACCTGCTACGAGGGAGACCGCACGCACAAACACGATTGGGGCTATGGCTGCGCGCGCTGCCCCGCGTGCGATCTGCGCGCGAAAGGCTTTGAAGCGTGGCGCGCGGAGGCGCGCGTGTGAGCTATTCGGTCAAGGAGACCTACTTCACCCTGCAAGGCGAGGGCGCGCACACCGGGCGCGCTGCGGTGTTCTTGCGTTTTGCGGGCTGCAACCTGTGGAGCGGGCGCGAGGAGGATCGCGAGAGCGCCGTCTGCACATTCTGCGATACGGACTTCATCGGCATGGATGGGCCGGGCGGGGGGCGCTTCGCGGATGCGCAAGCGCTTGCGGCGCATGTCAAAGCGAATTGGCCGGATGGGGCGTCGGGCGCGCCCTATGTCGTCTGCACCGGGGGCGAGCCGCTGTTGCAGATCGACGCGGCGCTCATCGATGCTCTGCACACGGAGGGTTTCGCCATCGGCGTTGAGACGAACGGCACGATCGAAGCGCCCGCCGGGCTCGACTGGATCTGCGTCAGCCCGAAGGCGGAGGCGACGCTCAAGCAGATCTCAGGCGACGAACTAAAGCTCGTCTATCCGCAAACGAATGCGCCGCCGGGGCGCTTCGAGGCGCTGGCGTTCGCGCATTTCTTCCTGCAGCCGATGGACGGGCCAGCGCGCGAAGAGAATACGCGCGCGGCGGTCGCGTTCTGCAAGGCCAATCCGCGCTGGCGGCTCAGCCTGCAGACGCACAAGCTGATCGGCATCCCCTAGTGCGCGACGCGGGCGTATTCCTCGGCGACGCGGCGGGCGAAGCGGTTGATGGAGCGGTCCGCGTCGTTCCAGGTGCCGGCGGGATGCACTTCCTGAAGCGTCGAGGTGAAATAACGGTGGCGCACCTCGCCCAATGGCTGGCCGTCCGGCCCGCGAATGACAGCCACCAGCTCGGCGCCGCCCGTCGAGATCGAGCGGCCGAAATCGAGGCTGGGCTCATCGACAAGCTGCTGGAAGGTCGGGCGGTTGGGGCGCGCATCGACGATTGTGGTCTCGATGCTCACCGAAGCGCCTTGGCTCACCTCGCCGCCGGCGCGCGCGAGCGCGCGGGTCAAGGCGCGGCCGATCCGTTCCTCGAGATAGGCGCCTTCGCGCGCGCCGTAATCCTCGGCGAGCGTCTCCTGGAGATCCTCCGAAAACCGGACGGGCGCGAGGCTCACGGGATCGGCCCAGGCCTGGGCGGTCATGGCCAGGGTCATTGCGGCGGCTGCGAGAAGGGTGCGAGGGCGCATCAGATTACTCCAGAGGAGGCTTCGCCTCTCAATGTAGGCAGCATGACGCAGCCGGGCGCCTCGGGGCCACTCACAATCGTGCGAGTCCGGCCTCAATCGCCGTCGTCTTCGTCGTGCTCGTCATCATCGTCGTCATCGCCGGGGGTGACCGCGTCGATGCCGGCGCCGGCGACGGAGCCCGCCGCGCTGATCGTGCCGCCGACGACGGCGCCGGCGGCGCCGACGGCGGCCGCGGCCAGGCAGCCGCTCAACAGCGCCGGAACAATCAAGAGAAGAAGCAATCGCGCCATGAAAGGCTCCCGCAAGCGGGGCGCACGCTCCCCCTTAAGCGCGGGCTTGGCAAGCGTGGGGTTCAGCGCGCCTCCTCGGCGGCGTCGAGGATGAATTCGTCATGGCCTTCCCGGTCGCTCGCGCGGCGGAAGGGGCCGCAATAGGATTCGATCTGCGCGCGGCGCCGGTCGGGCCCGAAATAGTCCTCGCTTCTGACAAAGGGGCGCGCATCGGAGAGCGCGGCGGAGACGTGATCGAACAGCGAGCGCGTCGAGATGGGCTTCACCAGAAACGAATTGACGCCGGCGTCGCGCGCGGCCGCGACGCGCGAGCGCTCCGAATGCGCGGAGATCATCACGATCGCGACATAAGGATTGGGGCTCGCCGGATTCATTCGCACCATGCGGGTGAACTCGATGCCGTCCACCGGACGCATGCACCAATCGGCGATGATGAGATCAACGCTGATGCGGCGCATGAGGGAGAGCGCGTCGTCGGCGGATTCGGCCTCCGCCACGCGCAGGAAGCCGGCGGCGCGCAGCATCGAGCGGACAAGAAACCGCATCTGCCGGTTGTCATCGACAACCAAGGTCTGAATGCTTGCCAATGGCTGCATGCGCCCGCCCGAACACGCGAACGCCTATCCAAAGCAGAACCGGCAAACAGAAAGTAAATCGCCGCCGTGCCGGCAAGAATTTGTCCGTCCACGGATGTGTGAAAACATGAAGCCTTGCGCGCCCGCATGCGTAACGCACGCGACAACAGCAAGCAAAGGCCAGTAATCGCGCAAGGACTTGCCGGGCGCTTCAGATCAAGGCGAGGTCAAGAAGCGTGTCAGCTCGCGGCGGGCGCGGGACGGAAGCGCATGATCTCCTGATTGGCGGCGTCGAAGACGCGCAACAAGCCGTTCTCGACGCGAATGTCGGCGGTGCGGCCAAGGGCTGCGATGAAGAGACGCTCCATCTCCATGGCCGGGCCGGGGCAGGCCATGCGCGTCAGCGCGATGCCTTCGCGAAAATAGGCCGCGACGTTGGGATCGGTCTGGCGGCGCGCGCTGAAGCGGTTGCAGCCAGAGGAGCCGGCAATGCCATCGCCGGAGAATTCCATGGTCGGGCGGCGCGGCGCATCGGCGGGCGCGCCCTCCAAATGCTCCAGCTCCCAAGCCCCGCTCGGCGCGCTTGTGTCCATGGGCGGCGCCGTTGCGCAGCCGGCGGCGAGAAGTGCGAGAGAAGCGAGGAGGGCGCGGACCATAAAGCCTCGTCAGATCGGATCGTAAGGAAAGACGCTCGCAGTGGCCCCCGCATCAAGATAGTTCGCTTTAAACGCCGGCAAGGCAATCTCGATTAGCTGTTGAGGAGACCATCCCTCCAGCACCGCGGCCGATTTCACCGGGCGCGGCTGCGAGAAAAGGATCACTTCGTTGCCGCGCACCGCGAAGATCTGCCCGGTCGTATCCTTGGCGCCGTCCGCGCAGAGCGCGACCGCGAGCTGCGCGACCTGATCGGCGCGCATCGCGTTCTTCATGCGCTCGACGCGTTTGGCCGATGCTTCGTCCTTGATCGGGATGGTGGCGATCATGCGCGTCCACGCGAAGGGCGCGATGATGTTTGAGCGCACGTTCTTCTGCACGCCTTCCATCGCAACGATGCGCGAGAGGCCCATGACGCCCAGCTTCGCGGCGGCGTAGTTCGCCTGGCCGATATTGCCGATGAGACCCGACGTCGAGGTGAAGAGGACGTAGGAACCCGATTGCTGCTCGCGGAAATGTTCGATGGATGCGCGGCAGACATTGAAGGCGCCGGTCAAGTGCACGTCGATGACGGCGTGCCAATCCTTCGGGTCCATCTTGTGGAACATGCCGTCGCGCAGGATGCCGGCGGGATTGATGATGCCGTGAAGGCCGCCGAACTCCTTCTTGGCCTGCTCGACCATGGCGACGACGGCGTCGTAATTCGTCACGCTGTCGGAGTTGAAGATCGCCTTGCCGCCGGCCTTCTTGATCTCGTTGGCGACGGCTTCGGCGGGGCCCGTGGAGCCTTCATCGCCGCCCGAGACGGAGCCGCCCAGATCGTTGACGAGAACGCTCGCGCCCTCGCGGGCCGCAAGCAGCGCACATTCCTTGCCGATGCCGTTGCCGCCGCCGGTGACGATGATGACCTTGCCGTCCAGAACGCCCATCGCGCTTCTCCCTCGATCTTCGCGGGCACGCTTAAGGGGCCAAGCGCGCGCTGTCGAGAATGACGCGCGGAGAAGGGCGGCGGCGCGGCGGCGGGAGAATCCGCCGCGCCGCCTTCTCCATCAGCTACCAGCGGCCAGGGCCGCCAAAGCGCCCGTCGCGGTCGCGCCGGTTGTTGCTGAGGAAGCGGATGAGATCGGTCTCCTCCTGCAGGAGCGCGTGGGCGCGGGCGCGCTCGCGCGGCGTGAAGCGGCCGTCGGAGAACATCATGTTGCGGATGGCGGTCGCGTTGCGCCGGTCAAGCTCGGCGATGCGGCGCAGTTCGCGGTTGGTGAGTTCGCCGGTGCGGACGCCCGCGCGCACCATGAATTCTTGCTGGCGGTCGATGCGGTGAAAATTCTCTGGCGCAAAGCGCGGCATCGCGGCCATCGCAGGCGTCGCGACTGCAAGCGCGCCGAGAGCGATGAGAGCGGCTTTGAACTTGTGCATTTCGGTTCACTCCAGATTCCGGGGGTCTTTCGTCCCACGGTCTGGAGAATACGGATCGGCGCTGAGCGCACGCTGAACGGGGCGTTGTGCGCCGCGTTCAGGCGATCAGGCGTGCGTCATTCGAGGCGATCGGCCTTGCGCAGGTCGGGGAAGAGCTTCGCCCAAAGCGCCGTCACGCCCAGTGCGCCGACTCCGCCGAAGATCGCGGCGCCGACGGGGCCGAGGAAACGCGCGACGACGCCCGATTCAAACTCGCCCAATTCGTTCGACGCGCTGATGAAGAGCGTGGAGACGGCCGCCACGCGCCCGCGCATCGGATCGGGCGTGACGAGTTGCACGAGCGTCTGGCGCACGAAGACGGAGAGCATGTCGGCGCCGCCGAGCACGGCGAGCGCAACGACAGAGAGCCAGAAAATCTGCGAAATGCCGAACACGATGGTCGCCGCGCCGAAGACGGCGACGCCCCAGAACATGATCGGCCCGGCGTGGCGTTTGATCGGCGAACTCGCGAGGTAGAGCCCGACGAGCGTTGCGCCGATTGCAGGCGCGGCGCGCAGGACGCCGAAGCCTTCCGCGCCGACGTGCAGGACATCGCGTGCGAAGACCGGCAAGAGCGCGGTCGCGCCGCCCAACAGCACGGCGAAGAGGTCGAGCGAGATCGCGCCGAACACGATCTTCTGGCGCCAGACGTAAGAGAGGCCTTCCTTGATCAAGGTCCAGCGCGAGCCTGCCTGCACGACGGGTTTGGTGGAGCGGCGGATGAGCACGAGGCCGAGGAAGGACGCCGCATAGAGCGCGCCGGCGGCGGCGAAGGCCGTCTCAACGGAGCGGGCGACGAGAATGCCGCCCAGTGCTGGCCCGAGGATCGATGCGGATTGCCAGGCCAGAGAGTTCCACGCGATGGCGCGCGGCAGCAAAGCGCGCGGCACCAGCATCGGGCCCATCGCGGTGTTGGCGGGTGCGAAGAATGAGCGCGAGATTCCGAACAACGCCGCCGCGCACAGGAGCAAGCCGACGCTGGCGAAACCGAAATGCGCTGCGGCGAAGAGGAAGAGAACGGTCGCGATCTCTCCGGCCAAACAGAAGAGCAGGATGCGCTTGCGCTCGTAGCGATCGGCGCTTTCGCCGGCGGGCAAGGCGAGAAGCAGAAGCGGCAGGAAGGTGACGAGGCCGATGAAGCCGACCTGAAGCGCCGCTTCGGGCACGCTCATGGTGCGCCGCGCCAGCGCGTAGATCTGCCAGCCCATGGCGACGGCTTGGATCTGCACGCCCAAGGTCGCGGCCGCGCGGGAGAGCCAATAGATCACATAGTCGCGCTCGCGCAGCAGCGCGGCGGCGGTGGAGGCGGGCTGCTGCTCGGCGGACTCGCTCATGGGAGGCGCGTTCCTCGCTCGCGCCGCGTTCGCGCGCAATGACTTTCGCGCCGGAGCAAGCGTGCTATAGGCGCGCGCCTTCGAGGACGGGGACAAATGGATTCAGGCCAAGCCTTGCGCGTCGAGATCGCGGCGGAAGCGTCCGCGCACGCGGACGCGCTCGCGCGTGTGCTTGACGCGGCGTTCGGGCCTGGGCGCTTCGCGAAGACCAGCGAGCGGGTGCGTGAGTTGGGCGCGCGCCACCGGCTCGATCTCTCTCGCGTTGGGCTGGTCAACGGCGCGCCCGTCGGCTGCTGCCGGATGTACGATATCTTGGTGGGCGCGAAGCCCGCGCTTTTTCTCGGGCCGTTGGCTGTCGATCCCGCGCATCAGCGCGGCGGCTTGGGCGGCGATCTTGTCGAGGCCGCGCTCGCTGCGAGCAAAGCCGAAGGGCTTGGCGTCATCGTCGTGGGCGCGGCGAGCTTCTTTCAGCCATTCGGCTTCTCGCTCATTCCGCATGGGCGTGTGCTGATGCCGGGGCCTGTCGATTGGAAGCGGTTCCAGTGGCTCGCGCTTCGTCCCGGCGCGCTTGACGATCTCGCCGGGCCAGTCAGCGCGCCTCGCGCCGCCAGCCCACGATAAGCAGCAGCAAGCCAAAGCCCGCCCACGCCCAGCCGGGGCCGAGCGGTTCGGCGGCGGCGGCGCGCACGGCGTAGGCGCCCATGTTGCGGAAGCCGATCCAGCCCGCGCCCGAGGCGCCGGCGTTGCGATCGACGCGGCGCACTTGGGGAAGATTGGCGCCATTCTCTCCCGCCATCACGAGCGAGCCGCCGGTCTCTCTCGTCAGTGGACGGATCAAATCGCCCGTTGCGTTCAACGCCGCGGCTTCGCGCGGATTGAGCGGGCCGACGGCTGCGTACGCGCGCAGATTGCCCGAGCGCGCTTCGTAAAGGCCCTGCGCTGTCGCCGGCGCCGTCGCGCGGTAGATGCCGGGCTCGGTTTCAGCGAGCGGGACTTGGATCTGTTGGCCGTTGGGCGGGATGATGGTGACTGGGCCTGGCGCGGCGCCGAGCGTGGTTCTTTCGATGGCGAGGCCCGCTTCATCGGGATCGAGCGTCAGGCGCTCGTCTTCGAGCTCCGGCTCCTGCATCAGCCAATGCGCGAGGCGGCGCAGCAATTCGCCGTGCGGGCCGCCGCCTTCGTAGCCGCGCGCCCAGAGCCATGCTTGATCGGACCAGAGTTGCGCAACGCGCCCGCGCCCGGCGCGATCGAGCACAAGCAAGGGATGGCCCGCGCCCGAGAGCACGGTCTGCCCGCCGCTCGCTTGCGCGGGAACGATGCGCGTCCAGCGGCCCCAGGATTCCGGCGAGGGCAGCGCGCGCACGACGGGATGACGCAAGCCCAACGCGGTCGGCGCGGGGCGGAAGGCTTGCGTGAGTACGCCGCCGATCGGGCGCGAGGGCAGGATCGCAGAAAGCGGCGTCGCATAGACGCTGTCTTCGGTCGCGTCGTAAGGGCCGGCGGCGATCAGCAGCGCGCCGCCTTCTTCGACGCGGCGCGCGATGTTATCGAAATAGATCGGCTGGAGAATGTCGCGGCGGCGATAGCGGTCGAAGATGATGAGATCGAATTCGTTCAGGCGATCCTGAAAGAGTTCGCGCGTCGGGAAGGGGATGAGCGCGAGTTCGTCGAGCGGGGTGAAGTCGAGCTTCTCGGGCGGGCGCAAAATCGTGAAGTGGACGAGATCGACGGCGGGATCGCTCTTGAGCAGGTTGCGCCAAACGCGCGCGCCCGCGTGCGGCTCTCCGGTGATGAGCAGCACACGCAAGCGATCGCGCACGCCCGCAAGCGTGAATGCGGCGCGGTTGTTGGCGAGCGATATTTCGTTCGGCCCACGCTCTGCTTCCACGACCACCATGTTTGGCCCGCGCCGCGGCGTCGTCAGGCGCACCTGAAAGGGGCGGTTGGCGCGCGCGTTCATGCGGCGCACTTCGCGCCCGTCGATCGTCACGCGCACCGGAACCCACGCGTTCGCGTCGGGATCTTCGACGCGCGCTTCGATGGTGAAGGGCTCGCCGACAATGCCGAAGGCGGGCGCGGCGATGAGTTCGATGCGGCGATCGCCGCGATTGGGATCGCCGATGACGATTGCGTGGACTGGGCCCGTGTTGCGCAAGCGCTCACGCGCGGCGGCGTCGGCGATCTGGCCGTCGGTGATGACGATGCTGCCGGCCAAGCGCGCGCGGTCGACATCGGCCAAGGCATCGTCGAGCGCAGTGACGAGCATGGTGCCGTCGCCCGTGCCGCGCGTTTCACGGATGCGGACTTCGAGGTTCTGTTCGCGATTGAGCCGATTGGCGAGCTCTTGCGCGGCGCGGCGTGCGGCGTCGGCGCGGCCGGCCAGCGCCAAGCTCTCGCTCTGATCGACGAGGATGACAGCAATATCCGAAGCCGGCTCGCGCGTTTCACGCACCCACATCGGCTGCGCGAGGCCGACTAAGATGAAGAGCAAGCCAAGCGCGCGGGTGATGGGCGCCATGCCGCCGCGCCACGCATAGATCGCCAATCCGATCGCGCACAGCACGCCCAAGCCGATGATGAGCGGCCAAGCGAGCGCGGGATCGAAGCCTAAGCGGCTGGCGAAATTCATCGCCGGCCCTCGCGGCCCAAGCGCTCGAGCAATGCGGGCACATGCACCTGGTCGGCTTTGTAATTGCCGGTGAGCGCGACCATCACGAGATTGACGCCGAAGCGCAGCGCCAGTTCGCGCTGGCGCATGCCGCCGGACATGTTGGCGCCGTCGAGCGAGGCCCAGGCCGCGGCCCAATCGCCGTTGCCGACGAAGAGCGAAGCGACGCCGTCGCGCATTTGCGCGGCCGTCGCTGTTTCGGCCCACAAAGTCGGGCTCGTCGCGCGGCCGGGGAAGGCGCGCATCAGATAGAAAGCGCGCGCGACGACATGATCGGCGCCGACGCGCTCAAGGGGCGGCACGTCAAGGCCGGAGAGCATGATCTGCGCGGGGCGTCGCGCGGTGTTGGCGCGGCCCGCGTCGCGGGTGTCGAGCAGCAGCAAGCCGCCCAGGCGCAAGTAGCGGTCGAGATTGGCAATGGCCGCATCGCTCAGGCGCGCCGGCGCGGGGGGCGCCGCCCAATAGAGGAACGGAAAGACGGAGAGATCGTCGCGCGCGAGATCGACGCCGACAGGCGGGCCCGGCTCAACGGACGTGCGCGCGATCAGGATGTCGGTGAGGCCCTGCAGGCCATCGCGGGACAATCGATCCGTACCCGGATCGCCGGTGCGCACATAAGCCAAGCGGATGTTGAGCGTCGGATCGTCGGCGCTTTGCGCATGCGCATCGGGAACGAAGATGAGCAGCGCAATCGCTGCGGCGGCGGTTCGTGCGAAGCGAAGCCGTCCCGCAAGCCAGAGCGAGAGGAGCAGATCGAGCGCAAGTAGCGTCAGCGCTGCGCCGAGGAACCATCCCGCCAATGGGCGGGCGCGGGCGCCGCCCAGGCCCATGCGCGCGATGGTGTTCGGCAATTGAAGCGGCGCGAGCGTTTCGTTCTGTGCGGCGGCGTCGATGGATGCGGCGATGCCGGCGCGCTCGTAAAGTCCAGGCGGCGCCAGAGGGCCGGCGCGCGCCGAGGCGAAGGCGTTGGCTTGGATCGGCTCGGCGTCCGCGCCCGCCGGCGCCAAGGCGCCGAAGCCATCGATCAGGCGCGTCGCGATGTAGGGGCCGGTCGCATCGGGGCGGTCGCCCGCGCCTTCGGCGCGGCCGGCGAAAGCGAGCGTGCGGCGAAGCATCTCCACGTAGAGGCCGGAGAGCGGGAGGTCCGACCATTCAGGACCAGCCGTCACGTGGAAGAGAACGATGAGCCCGCGTTCGCGCGGGGCGGCGGTGACGATTGGCGCGCCGTCGGCCAAGCGCGCCCAGACGCGGCTTTCGGTTTCGGCGCTCGGCTCGGCCAAGACTTGGCGGCGCACCGCGACATCGTTTGGGATCGCGAGGCCCGCGAAGGGGCTTTCGGCCGCGAAGGCGCGCAGCGTTTGCGCACGCTCCCAAGAGAGCGCGCTGCCCATCGTGCGCGCGCCGGGGCGCAAGCGAACCGGCAAGAGATCGTCCGCATCGTTGGCGAGGCGCGGGCCCGCGAAGCGGATGAGCAAGCCGCCGCGCGCGATCCAGCGATCGATGGCTTCGCGGTCCGGCGGCGCCAAGCGGCTCGCATCCGGCAGCACCATCGCTTGCACGCGCGCTTCGACAAGCTCCCGCGCGCTGCCTCTCTGCAATGTCGCGTAAGGCTGGAGCGCGCGATCGACATAAAAGAGATCGGAGAGGAGCGGCTGGCCTTCGCCGCCCGGATCGACCAAGCCGACAACCGGGCGCGCCGCGCCGCCTGCAATCAAGCGCGTCGCGCCAGCGCTTTCTTCGCCGACGATGCGCACGCGCGCCGTACGCGCGGCTATTTCCGGCGGGAGTTCGATGCGCGCATTGGCGATATCGCCGGTGAAGGCGAGTTCGGCTGAGCCCAACGAGCGACCCTGCGCGGTTTCGGCGGTGACGGCGCCCGCGGCGGGGCCGCTTTCCGCGCGGCGCACAGCGATCGCCACGCCGTCGGCGCCGACTGCTGCCTCCGTGATTGCACGCGCGGTCATGGCCGGCATGCGCGCGACGACAGGCCCGCGCGCGAGGAGGAGTTCGCTGAGTTGCGCCGCGCCCGCGTCGGTCAAGCCGTCGGTGATCCAGACGATGCGGGAGAAGCGCTGACTGACGGCGCTCAAGCGCCGCGCGGCGTCGGCGCGATCGGGGCGCCAGGCTTGCGGCTCAAGCGAGGTTATGCGCGCGCGGGCTTCGCCGGGGGGCATGGCGATGCCGGGATCGAGCGGGCGGCGCGTTGGCGCGGTGCGGAGCAGGAAGACTTGGCCGTTGGCGCGTTCGGCTTCGGCGATGGCGTCGAGCGCCGCGGCGCGCGCTTCGGCCCAGAAGGGCGCGCTCGTCCAGCCGTCATCGATGACGATGAGCGTGCGCGATGCGCTTCCCGCCGCCGCCGTCGCTTCCGGGGCGAGGCTCGGGCGCGCGAAGCCAACGATCATCAGCGCGCACATCAACGCGCGCACCAGAACGAGCCAGAGCGGCGCACGCTCGCGCGATTGCTCATCGGTTTGCAAGTCCAGGAGCAACCGCAAAGGCGGGAAGGCGGCGCGCTGCGGGGCGGGCGGCGTGGCGCGCAGCACCCAGAAGAGAATGGGCAGTGCGAGAAGCGCGAAGAGCGCGGCGGGCGCGGCGAACGCGATGGGCCCAATCGTCACCGCGCGCGCTCCGAGAGCGAAGCGGCGAGCATCGCGAAGGTCGGCGTCGCGGGGCGATCGGTGCGGTGAAGCAGCGTCAGGAAGCCCAGCGCGCGCGCCATTTCGCGCAGGTCGCGGCGATGTGTTTCAAGCCGCGCGGCGAAGGTTTCGCGGGCGGTTTCGGCGCGGCCGAGCAGCACTTCTTGTCTGCCGCCGACTTCGTGGAAGAGCGTGCGGCCTTCGAAAGGAAAGTCTTCCTCCGCCGGATCGCAGATCATCAGCAACACGCCGGAAGCGTTGGCGGCGGCGAGTTTGGTCAGATGCGCGCGCCATTCCTCGACGGGCCTGTAGAAGTCGCTGCACAGGATCGCGCAGGCGCGCTGCGTGGCGCTCGGCGGATCGCTTGGCTGGCGCTGCGTGAGGTCGATCGCCAAACGATCGACGGCGCGCGCGCCGGCGCGCGGGATGCCGCCCAGCACGCCGACGCGTTCGCCGCCGCGGGCGAGGAGCGTTGCAAGCGCCAACGACAAAACGAGCGCGCGGCGGCGCTTCGTCGGCAAGTTCGGATCGGCGCGCCAATCGAAGCCGGGCGATGGATCGAGCCAGAAGAGTGCGGTTTGGGCCGCTTCGCGTTCGCGCTCACGCACATAGAGGCGTTCGCCGCGCGCGCTCCTGCGCCAATCGACGAGCTTGGCGCCGTCTTCGGCGCTGTGATCGCGGTATTGCCAGAAGGCTTCGCCGGGCCCCGCGCGGCGGCGGCCGTGCACGCCGGGCGCGGCGGCGGCGAGCCGCTTTGCTTCAAGCAAGATGCCCGGCAGATCGCCCGCAAGTGCTGCGGCGTCCGCGCGGTCTAGATCGACCGGCGCCATCGCCTCACGCTGCTTTCGAAGCGAGATCGTCCACGAGGGAGTCGATGTCCAGGCCTTCCGCGCGCGCGCCGAAGGAGAGCGACATGCGATGCACGAGCGCTGGGCGCGCGAGCGCGGCGACGTCATCGAGCGCGGGGGCCAATCTTCCGCGCAGCAGCGCGCGGGCGCGCGCGGCGAGCATCAACGCTTGGCCCGCGCGGGGGCCCGGGCCCCAGGCGACGTGCTGGTTGACGCGCGGATCGCTCGAAGAGCCAGGGCGCGCCGAGCGTACGAGATTGAGAATCGCTGCCAACACTTTTTCGCCGACGGGCATGCGGCGCACGAGCGTTTGCAGTGCGACGAGCCCCTGCGCATCCAGCACGCACTGCGGCTCCTGTTCGGTGAGGCCGGTCGTCTCGACGAGGATTTTCCGCTCGGTCTCACTGTCCGGGTACGGAACATCGATCTGCAACAGGAAGCGGTCGAGCTGCGCTTCGGGGAGCGGATAGGCGCCTTCGTGCTCGATAGGGTTTTGCGTGGCGAGCACGTGGAAGGGGAAGGGGACGTCATGGGCGACGCCCGCGACCGTAACCTGCCGCTCCTGCATGGCTTGGAGCAGCGCCGATTGCGTGCGCGGGGAGGCTCGGTTGATCTCATCGGCCATCAGGAGCTGCGTGAACACCGGGCCCTTGACGAACCTAAAGTGACGTTTGCCAGCCTCGTCCTGATCCAGCACCTCGGAGCCCAGAATGTCGGCGGGCATCAAATCCGGCGTGAATTGCACGCGCGCCCAATCGAGGCCCAGCACTTGGGCCATGGCTTGCACCAAACGCGTCTTGGCCAAGCCCGGTGCGCCGACCAGAAGGCCGTGCCCGCCCGCGAGCACGCAGGCCAGGGCTTGCTCGACGACGCGCTCCTGCCCAAAGACAGCTTTCGCGATCTCGGCGCGGGCGCGGGCGAGCGTTTCGCCGGCGCGTTCGGCTTCAGCGGCGAGATTGGGGCCCGCGCCGTCGATGATGTCGGAGGTCGTGTTCATGCGAGGCAAGCTCCGGCGCATGGGGGCGAAATTAGGGCGCGAAAGCAAGGCATGACGATCGCATCTCCGTCGCTTGCAGATTTGATCGCCCAACTCCAGCGCGAAGCGGGGCCCAAACGCAGCTTGCCGCCCGTTCACCTTTGGAATCCCGCCTATTGCGGCGAAGCGGGCTTTGAAATCCTGCGCGACGGGAGCTGGAAGCACGAGGGCGTGCGCATCACGCGCGAAAGCATGGTGCGCCTCTTCGCCTCGATCTTGCGCAAGGACGAGGACGGCGTGACCTATCTCGTCACGCCGGTCGAGAAGATCCGCGTCGATGTTGAGGATGCGGCGTTCATTGCGATCCGGGCGGATCGCTTGGGCGAAGGCCGAGACGCCGCGATCGCGTTCACCACGAATGTCGGGGATGTCGTTACGGCTGGGCCGGACAATCCGATCCGCGTGACGCGTGATGTGGAAACGGGCGAGCCGCGCCCCTATGTGCTGGTGCGCGGGCGGCTCGAAGCGCGGATTCTGCGCGCGCCGTTCTATGAGATGGCGGATTGGGCCGAAGCGCGGGACGGGCAGATGGGCGTCTGGAGCCAAGGCGCGTTCTTTCCGCTCGGTCCCGCGTTATGAGCGCCGATCTCTTGCGGCGGCTCGAGACGAAGCTCGATCCGCTCGACCGCTTGCAGACTGAAGTGCGGCGCGGCGATTTCGATCTCAATCCGCACGTGCCGATGCCCGAGCGCGTTCTTCGCTCCGCCGCGGTGCTCGCCGCGATCGTGACGCGGCCTGCCGGCTGGACGATGCTCTTCACCGAGCGCGCCGAGGATTTGCCAAGCCATCCTGGGCAGGTGTCTTTTCCGGGCGGGCGTGTGCAGGAAGGCGAGGACGTCGTCGCCGCCGCGCTCCGGGAAGCGGAAGAGGAAATCGGCGTCGCGCGCTTTGCATTCACGCCGCTCGGCGGCTGGGAGCCTTATGAAACGGGCACAGGCTACCGGATCACGCCCATTGTCGCGACGATTGCGCCGGGCTTCACAATCAATCCCGATCCGCGGGAGGTCGCGTCCGTTTTTGAAGCACCGATGGACTTTCTGATGAATCCCGCCAATCACGAGCGGCGCGAAGGCGAGTGGCGCGGGCAGAAGAGACATTATTACGCGATGCCGTACGACGGGCATTTCATCTGGGGCGCGACGGCGGGCATGATCCGCGCGCTTTATGAGCGGCTCTATTCATGAGCGTTTCGATTGCGCATGCGGCGTGGCTGAAGAGCGCGGAGACGCGCGCGGTGATCGCGGCGCTGGAGGCGGCGCGGCCGGGCGGCTCGCGCTTCGTGGGCGGGTGCGTGCGCAATGCGCTGATGACGCTCGACGCCGACGACATCGACATCGCGACGGTGCTCACGCCCGATGAAACGATGGCGGCGGCGAAGGCGGCGGGGCTCGTCGCGGTGCCCACCGGCGTCGAGCACGGGACGGTGACGATCGTCTCCAATCACAAGCCCTATGAAGTGACGACGCTTCGTCGCGATGTGGAAACCGATGGGCGCCACGCGATCGTTCAGTTCACGGACGATTGGCAGGCCGACGCGGAGCGGCGGGATTTCCGCTTGAACGCGCTCTATGCCGATCCGGCGGGGAACGTGTTCGATCCGACGGAAGGCGGCGTCGCGGATGCGAAGGCCGGGCGCGTCATCTTCATCGGCGAAGCCGATGCGCGGATCAAAGAGGATTATCTGCGCATCCTGCGCTTCTTCCGGTTCAGCGCCTGGTACGGGAAGGGCGCGCTGGATGGGGAGGGGCTCGCTGCCTGCGCGCGGCATTTGAGCGGGCTCGACGGGCTCTCGGTCGAGCGCATCTGGAAAGAGACGAAGAAACTCTTCGCGGCGGAGGAGCCGACGCAGGCGCTCACGGCGATGGAGGTGAACGGGGTGCGCGCGCATGCGCTCGGGGAGCTTTCCGAGATGGCGCGCGCGCTCAAGGTGATCGCGATCGAGAACGAATTTTTCCTCGCGCGCGACCCGCTGCAGCGGATCGCGGCGGCGCTTCCGGACGAGACCACTGCGCAGCGCTTCGCGCAGCGGATGAAGGCGTCGAACGAAGAAGCCGCGCGTTTGCGCGCCGCGCACAAGCCTGCGGATCGGATCGTCTCTTATATGTCCGTGCGTGAAATTCGCCGTGCGCTTTACAGGCTTGGGCGCGACGCGTTCGAGGATCGGGTGAAGATCGCGTGGGCGGAGGATGAGAAGCGCGGGAACGCGCCGCAATGGCGTGCGCTCCTCATGCATGCGGAGGTCTATCAACGTCCGAAGCTGCCGCTCACCGGCGAAGAGGTGATGGCGGCGGGCGTGCCGGCGGGGCCGAAGGTGGGGCGGGTGCTGCGCGAGGTGGAGGATTGGTGGATCGACGCCGATTTTCCCGACGACAAGCTCTCGATCGTTGAGCGGCTCAAGGCGGTGGCGCAAGGGCTTGCCTAACGGCGGCCCTGGGGCGTGCCCAAGCTAAAGCGTTGAACAACCTGCCTCGATGCTCTTGTAGATCGCGGCGGCCCGTGCGCGATCCGCTTCGAACCGACTGGCATGAGCGCTCAGCGCCTGAGCCAAAAAACCGAGCATCTCTTGATCCGAGATGATCACGTCTGGGTAGCCGCGCAGATAGAAAAGGACTCCTGAGTCGGGGCCGTCGCCATCGGGCGTTCCTGAGGGAATGCATCCAGCGTCGTTCCAACCGAAGCCGATCCGATCAGCGAGACCCTCGATCGTTTTGAGAAACTGGTCGTCGCTCGGCGCATTGAAGCATGCTTGCACAGGAAAGAGCCGAACATCCTCGAGCTGGAGGCGAAATCCGCGCATGCTTCGCTCCTAAGGCCACCTTACCTCCGGCGGCATGCTGGAGAGGATGCTTTCGACGTTGCCGCCGGTCTTTAGGCCGAAGAGCGTGCCGCGGTCATAGAGCAGATTGAACTCTACATAGCGGCCGCGGCGGATGAGTTGTTCTTCGCGGTCCTTCGGCGTCCAGGGCGTTCCCATGCGGCGGCGGATGAGTTTCGGGTAGATGTCGAGGAAGGCGCGGCCGACATCCTGGGTGAAGGCGAAGTCCTTCTCCCAATCGTCCGTGTTGTGATGATCGTAGAAGATGCCGCCGATGCCGCGCGGCTCGTTACGATGCGGCAGATAGAAATATTCGTCGCACCATTCCTTGTAACGCGCGTAGCGATCGCCATGACGATCGCATGCGGCTTTGTACGCGGCGTGGAAATCGATCGCGTCCGGAAACGCCTGGTCGCGCTGATAATCCTGCGTGGGCGTCAGATCGCCCCCGCCGCCGAACCACCATTCCGTTGTGTGCAGATGGCGCGTGTTCATATGCGCGCAGGGGACGTGCGGGTTGCGCATGTGGGCGATGAGGGAAATGCCGCTCGCCCAGAAGAAGGGATTGTCCGGATCGGCGCCTTTGACTTGCGCGGCGAAATCCTTGGCGAGGGGGCCATAGACCGTGCTCACGTGCACGCCGACCTTCTCGAACAAGCGGCCGCGCATGAGCGATGCGATTCCGCCGCCTTCGCCGGTCTGCCTCGTCCAAGGCGTGCGCTCAAAGCGCCCCGCGGGGCCGGGATAGAGGACGGGATCGGCCTCATCCTCCAGGCGTTCGAACGCCGCGCAGATCAAGTCGCGCAGCTCTTCGAACCACGCCTTGGCGCGGGCCTTTCTGGCGTCAGCGATGTCCATGGGCTTCGTCATGCCAGCGTCTCATACAATCCGGTTTGCCGCATCGCCTCGCTCAAGGCCACCGCCGCGGCGACCGCGACATTCAAGGAGCGAGCATCCTTGGCTATGGGTATGCGGACGGTCGCGGCCGCACTTTGATACGCCTCAAGCGGGCTGCCGGCGCTCTCGCGGCCGAGCAGGAGCGTATCGCCTGCGGCAAATGGAAACCGGTCGAGGCGATGTTCGCCATCCGTCTCAATCAGCACCAAGCGGCCTTCGGTTCGCGCCGGGTGCGCGAGGAAGGAAGCGAAGCTCGCATGGCGCTCAATCGGCACGAGCGGGCCATAATCCAAGGCGGCGCGCTTCAGGGCCTTATCCGTCAGCGGAAAGCCGGCCGGCTCGATCACATCGAGGCTCGCGGCGAAGCACGCCGCGACGCGGATTGCCGCGCCCAAATTCTGGGGGATGTCCGGTTGATAGAGGGCGAGGCGCACGTTAGGACCGGCGGCGCTGAATCATGGGGCGGCTCCTCCCCGGCCGTGCGGCGTCACGCCGCGCGCGGGGGGCGGCAACCTCCTTTAGCTTCCGGCGCCGTTCAAGCGTGCGGAATGCGCGGGCGCGGAAACGGCATCGAGGAGCGAAAGCGTGGCCGAGACGACGGCGGACGGGCCTAGCCCGGAACAAGGCGGCGCACATGAGCCTTCGCGGCGCGACTTCATCTATGTGGCGGCAGGGTCGCTCGCCGCGGTGGGCGCCGCGGCCACCGTGTGGCCGTTCATCGACCAGATGAATCCCGCCGCCGACACGCTAGCGCTCTCCACGACGGACGTCGATCTGGGCTCGATCCAGGAAGGCCAGCAGATCGTCGTCATCTGGCAGGGCAAGCCCGTGTTCGTGCGCCATCGCACCGGCGCGGAGATCGCCGCCGCGCAACGGGACGACTACGCCAACCTCAAGGACCCCGCGACCGACGCTTCGCGCCTCCTGCAGGCGAACGGAGAGGCGGGGCGCGCGGCGTTCATCGTGCTGCAGGCGGCGTGCACGCACCTCGGGTGCATCCCCACTTTCGCGGCAGGAGATTATCGCGGCTGGATGTGTGCGTGCCACGGCTCGCAATACGACACGTCGGGGCGCATCCGGCGCGGGCCCGCGCCGCTCAATCTCGTGATCGCGCCCTACGTCTACACAAGCGAAACCGCGATCCGCATCGGGTAAGCCAGCATGACCGGACCTTCCACGTATCAGCCGAAATCTGGCTTCGAGCGGTGGCTCGATGCACGCTTGCCGATCGTGCGGCTCGTGCACGATAGCTTCGTCGCGTACCCGACGCCGCGCAATTTGAACTATTGGTGGACGTTCGGGGCGATCCTGACGTTCTGCCTCGCGCTGCAGATCGTCACCGGCATCGTGCTGGCGATGCACTACACGTCCTCGGTCGAGGATGCGTTCGCAAGCGTGCAGCGCATCCGGCGCGACGTGCCGTGGGGCTGGCTCATCCAGCCGCTGCACGCGGTCGGCGCCTCGATGTTCTTCCTGGCGGTCTACATCCACATGTTCCGCGGGCTCTATTACGGCTCCTACAAGGCGCCGCGCGAAGTGCTCTGGATTCTCGGCTGCGTCATCTACCTGCTGATGGTGGCGACCGCGTTCCTCGGCTACTCGCTGCCGTGGGGCCAGATGAGCTTCTGGGCCGCGACCGTCATCACCAATCTCATCGGCGCGATCCCGTGGGTCGGAGAAGCGGTGCGGAACTGGCTGATGGGCGGCTTCGCGATCGACAACCCGACGCTCAACCGCTTCTTCTCGCTGCATTATCTCCTGCCGTTCGTGATCGCGGGCGTCGTGGTGCTGCACGTCTGGGCGCTGCACGTCGCGGGGCAGAACAATCCCGCAGGCGTCGAGCCCAAGGACAAGGAAGACACCGTTCCCTTCACACCGCATGCGACGATGAAGGATCTCTTCGCGGTGTGCGTATTCGCGATCCTCTTCGCGGTCTTCGTGTTCTTCCTGCCCGACGCGCTCGGGCATCCGGACAATTACATTCCGGCCAATCCGCTGGTGACGCCCGCACACATCGTGCCGGAATGGTATCTCCTGCCATTCTACGCGATCCTGCGCGCGATCGATTTCAACATCCTCTTCATCGACTCGAAGTTGGGCGGCGTCATCGCGATGTTCGCGGCGATCGCGGTGCTTTTCTTCCTTCCGTGGCTCGATACGTCGCGGGTGCGCTCGATGCGCTATCGCCCGATCGCACGGCAATTCTTCTTCATCTTCGTGATCGTGTGCATCGCGCTCGGCTGGTGCGGCGGGCAAACGCCTTCGCGACCAGTAATTCCAAGCGCGCCGTTCACCGCTGATTTGAGCTGGGTTCAGGGCGGACAGTCGACCACCCAAACCGTGCGCGCCGCTTCGGCAGACGATGCCGTTGCGGGCTTTGAAAGTGCAGCGGAGGAACTGCGTCAGGGGGGCGCCCAGTTGGTTTCGATTGAGCGCACGTCCCCGACTGAAGCAACGCTGACTGCGGTGCGCGGCGGACAATTGCAGCGAGCGCATGTCGAGGCCCCGTCGCTCGATCAGCTGGAGGTGGCGATCACCACACAGCGGCGCCAGATCGCTCAGACGGGCGCGACGTTCGCGCAAGTCGACCGATACATGCCGTTCGAATTTACGGTGACGCGGTTCTCGCAAATCCTGACGCTCTATTATTTCCTCTTCTTCCTCGTGATCCTGCCGCTCTTGGGTTTGCGCGAAACGCCCAATCGCGTGCCCGAGACGATCGCGAAATCCATCCGGGGGGCCGCTTGATGTTGAAGCGCATCATCATCGCGCTCGCCTTCGCCGCGGCGCCCGCGGCGTTCGCCGAGGAGGCGCCGCACGCACCCGCGCAAAATTGGAGCTTCGAGGGCCCGTTCGGCACCTATGATCGCGGCGCGGTGCAGCGCGGCTTCCTAGTCTACAGTCAGGTCTGCGCGAGCTGCCATGCGCTCGATCATCTCTCGTATCGCAATCTCGGTGAGGCGGGCGGGCCATTCACGGCCTATCGCGTTATGAACGAGGAGACGGGCCAGGAAGAGATCACGCTTGGGCTCCATGGCGGGCACGGCGGCCATCTCGTTCCGCCTACGGAGAATCCCTACGTCCAGGCGATCGCCGCCGCCGCGATGATCCGCGACATCGATCGCGAGACGGGCGAAGCGACCGAGCGCCCCGGGCGGGCGGCGGATCGGTTCCGTGCGCCTTACGCGAACGCGGCCGCGGCGGCTGCCGCCAACGGCGGCGCGGCGCCGCCGGATCTCTCCGTGATGGCGCTCGCGCGCCGCAACGGGGCCGACTACATCCACGGCCTCCTCACCGGCTACACGGAGGCGCCGGCAGGCGCGGAGATCGTCGAGGGCAAGCACTACAATCGCTATTTCCCCGGCCATTGGATCTCCATGCCGCCGCCGCTGCCGCAGGCAGGGCTCGTCACTTACAACGACGGCACCGAAGCGACCGTCGATCAGATGGCGTCCGACGTCGCGCACTTCCTGCAATGGGCGGCCGATCCGCACATGGAGCGGCGCAACGCGCTCGGCGTTCAGGTGTTGATCTTCCTGGTGGTGCTCTCGGTGCTGGTTTACCTGGCGTATCGTCAGGTCTGGCGGGGCGTGAAGCACTAAGAGACGACGCGGCGCGCTGGCGGCGGCGAAGGCGCTATTGACGCGGCAGCTTGAGCAACGCCCGCGCGGCGGGATCGGGGTCGCCCTTGACGGCGAGCGCGTTCAATTCGTAGCCAGCCGCCCGCAAATGCACCTGCGAGAACCCGGCTTTCTCAAGCGTGCGCCTCAGCGAGGCGGCGGTGAAGCCCGTTTTGTGCGCGTAGAAATCCTGTCCGCTTCCTTCGATCTCGCGGCCGTAGCCGTAGAACACGTCGAGCGCGGTGATCGGGCCCGCGGGCGAGGTGTAGAGCGTAT
Organism: Hyphomonadaceae bacterium; assembly: GCA_050246475.1. Taxonomy (GTDB): domain Bacteria; phylum Pseudomonadota; class Alphaproteobacteria; order Caulobacterales; family Aquidulcibacteraceae; genus CADEEL01. Next base: position 582,505 of record JBFWVZ010000001.1, read on the forward strand.
CCTCGAGATCGAGTTCACGCTCTGCCATCGCGCGCATCACCGCGGCGAGATCGGGCACGCGAATCTGCGCGAACCAGCCGTCCTTCAGCACATGAAGGAAGCCCGACAGCACGCGCGGCACATCGTGCCGGTAATAATGTTCGAGATTGTGCGAGCAATAGACGGCCTCGAACTGCGCGGCCTCGAGGCGCGCCAGCGTGCGCGCATCGCAGACGATGTCGGGGCGTCCACGGGGGTCGATGTCGAGCAGCACATGCTCGAAACCCGCGTAGTGCGGCGGCAGCGGGGTGCGCTTGCTGCCGCCGCCGACATTCAACACACGCGGCATGCCGGCTCCCGTGGCTATCCCCCTATCCGCAGCGCAATCCCGGAACAGAATCAAGCATCTCCAAAACAATCGCTCGAATCTATCCGACCCACTCTACGCGCCAGCATACTCGCCCCGTCCCGCCGCAAGCGGAGGTCGTTCCGGATCAGACCGAAATCGGCGGCGGGAGGCGGATGAGCGTGAGGGCCGGCGGGGTCAAAACCGCCGATCTCCGGGGAGCGGATCTGAACCGCCCCGCACGCGGCCGGCCTACGGCGCTGGAGTTAAAACCTCCGTCTTGTGCGCCGCGCCGGCGATCAACATCCGCCGGGGGCGCGGGCGTCCGCGTCTAGCCGCGTCGAAGGCGAAAGCCCAAGGCGCAATTTGTTCGGCGCGTACGTCCGCGCCCCCATCCTCCGTACACGGAGGGAAGTGATGCGAGCCCGCGGAGAGATCTTTCTCACGCGGCTGCGGGAACACGCCCTTGCGCGCCGGCGGCGACGTGCTGCTTAATCCAGAATGCGACAGAGCGAAGCGGGGATTTTCATGTGGCGATTGGGCGTGATCGGCGGATCGGGTCTTTATGACATCGCGGGCATTGAGGGCGCGTGGGAGAGCGTCGCTTCGCCGTGGGGGACGCCTTCGCATGCGCTCTTTCGCGGCCGGTTTGCGGGCGTCGAGCTTCTATTCTTGCCGCGGCACGGGCGCGGGCATCATCTTTCGCCGACGCACATCAATTACCGCGCGAACATCGATGCGCTGAAGCGGGCGGGCGCGAGCGATGTGCTTTCGCTCTCGGCGTGCGGTTCATTGCGCGAGGAGCTGGCGCCGGGGACGTTCGTGATCGTGGATCAATTCGTCGACCGCACGTTTGCCCGTGAGAAGAGCTTTTTCGGCGATGGGATCGTCGCGCACGTTTCGATGGCGCAGCCGGTTTGCCCGCGCCTCTCATCGTTTGCCGCCGCGGCCGCGCGCGAGGCGGGCGCGCCGGTTGTCGAAGGGGGGACCTATCTCGCGATGGAGGGACCGCAATTCTCGACGCTTGCGGAATCGAAGCTCTATCGCGCTTGGGGCATGGACGTCATCGGCATGACGAACATGCCGGAGGCGAAGCTCGCGCGCGAGGCGGAGCTGCCTTACGCAAGCGTCGCGATGGTGACGGATTACGATTGCTGGCGCGCGGAGACGGAGGCGGTCAGCGTCACCAACGTGCTGGAGGTGCTGAGCGCGAACGCGGAGAAGGCGAAGGCTCTCGTGCGCTGCCTCGCGGAAACCCTCGCGCGCACGCCGCGCACGCCGACGCCCACCGATACGTGTCTCGACTATGCCCTCATCACCGCGCCAGACGCACGCGACAGAGCCCTCGCCGCAAAGCTCGACGCTGTCGCTGGGCGCGTGCTTGGCCGCTAGCCTCGCCGCCGGCGGGGCAGCACGTCGCGATAGAATACATGCTGGCCGATGCGCTGGCGCCCCACGCCATAGGCGGCCCAGCGCGGGCGGATGGAGCGCGTGTGATAGAAGAGTGCGCCGTTGGTCGGGTCGACCGAGCGGCCTTCGACCAGTTCGCGTGCGATCGATTGGGCTTCGTCCCAGGCCGCGCGATCGGCGTCGCAATTGAGGTGCGCCTCGGGGTTCTCAGCGATCCGCCGATTGGGGTCGTTGCGGTTCCAGGCGGAGAATTGCCACGGCGCCATGATGACTTCGCGCAGCGTCTCCCCAAAACGCGAGCCCACGCGATTCCAGATCACGTGCGCCACAGCGCGCATGCCGCGCTGCCCTTCGGAACGCGCTTCCGCGTAGATGGTCGAGGCGACGAGGCGGACTTCCTGGTCTTGCTCGATCCGGCGCGACTCGTCGGCAGGGAGCGGCGCGATCGCGGCCTGATAGGGAATCTGGAGTTCGCGCGCGAGATCGGTCGCGTCGATCGAGGCGAGTTGAAGCGACGCTTCCGATTGGGCGCCGGCGTTGAGCGGCGCGATATCGGTTGCGTGCGCCGGCGCGGCGGCGCAGAGCGCGAGTGCGCCCGCGATGAGGCCGGCGGCAATCGGATTGGCGGTGTGCACTGGGGCGCCTTCACAGAGGCGCGGATCGCGAGTCGCCGTCATCGGCTCGTGTCCTTTCATTGAGTTTTGGGAAGCAGGCAGGCGCTCGAAGCGGGGCCCGCGGGAATGAGAAACTGGCTCTCGGCTCTTTGTTGCACCGCACCCCACCGGAACGGCAGGCGCGACTCAAACGATTCTTTGGGCGAAAATGTGCCCAGGACCTGGCTGTCCGGCCAAGTCGAGATTAGTGTGACGAAATTACCGCAAGGTATCTGGAAAGTAACCTAAGCGTTAGCGCAATCATCCCATCTCGCGCGCGCTTTGGACGATCTTTCCTACGAGCCCGTAACCTACCGCTTCTTGCGGAAGCATCCAGTAATCGCGGTCGGTGTCTTTCTTAATCTTGTCGAGCGGCTGGCCCGTCGCTTCGGAGAAGATCTTGTTCAAGCGTTCGCGCATGCGAATGATCTCGCGCGCCTGGATCTCGACGTCGCTGGCCATGCCGCCGACGCCGCCGCGCGGCTCGTGAAGCAGGAAACGCGTGTTGGGCAGACAAAAACGCTGCGCTTTCGGCACCGCGCAATAGATGAGCGCGCCGGCGGAGGCGACCCAACCGGTGCCCAGCATGTTCACTTTCGGGCGAATGAAGCGAACCACATCGTGGATCATGTCGCCGCTTTCGACGTGGCCGCCGGGTGATGAGATCACGAATGTGATGGGATCGTCGCTCTCGCCGGCCATGGCGAAGAGCCGCTCGGTGACATGGCGGGCCTGCTTATCGTTCACTTCGCCCGTCAGCATGACGATGCGGGATTTGAAGAGCGCCTTCTCGACGATGGCGGGGGCGCCGGGCTCCGGCAGGGTCTTTTCGTTTTCGTCGTCGAGGCGGGCCATGGGCAGCTCCTTGGGGCTGGCGGTCAGGTAGGGCCGTTCGGGGTCTTTTCCTAGCCCTGGCGCTGAGGCTTGGGCAAAGAGGGTCAATGGACCTGCGCGACGCCATCCGGACAATTCCCGATTATCCCAAGCCGGGAATCCTCTTTCGGGACATCACGACCCTACTGGGCGATGCGCGGGCGTTCAGGCGGGCGGTCGATGAACTTGTGCAACCGTTCGCCGGACGGGGAATCGCCAAAGTGGCCGGCATCGAGGCGCGCGGGTTCATTTTGGGCGGCGCGGTCGCGCATCAACTTTCGGCGGCGTTCACGCCAGTGCGCAAGCGAGGGAAGCTGCCGGCGGAAACGCTCCGGCAAACCTACGCGCTCGAATACGGGACTGATGAAGTGGAAATTCACGCGGATGCGATCCGCCCCGGCGAGAGTGTGCTCCTTCTGGACGATCTCATCGCGACCGGCGGCACGGCGCAGGCGGCCATGCAATTGCTCGAACGAGCAGGGGCGCACGTCGTGGCGGCCGCATTCGTCATCGATCTGCCGGACCTGGGCGGCTCAACGCGGCTCAGAGATGTCGGCGTCGCCGTGCATTCGCTCGTCACGTTCGACGGCCATTGAGATTCACTCGTGGGCGTGCGCGCACGCTTCGATCTTGTTGCCTTCCGGGTCGCGGACGAACGCGGCGTAGTAGTCCGGATGATATTCCGTTCTGAGGCCCGGGCCGCCGTCTTCGACGCCGCCATTGGCCAACGCTGCGAGGTAGAACGCATCCACGGCAGCGCGATCGGGCGCCGTGAAAGCGATGTGGACGCCATTGCCCATCGAGGCCGGCTGGCCGTTGATCGGCAGTCCAATCCAGAAGGCTGGATGTGTTTCGCCGTAGCCGACCGCAACAAGCGTTCCGTTGATCTCCACCGGCATCAGCGCGCGCATGCCAAGCGGAGGAAGGATTGCATCGTAAAAGCGCTTGGCCTTCGCCACGTCAGCGACGCCAACAGAAACGTGATCGAGCGCCACGGCTATCCTCCTTACACGGAATGTCTGGCGAAGAGTGCGAGCGTTCGCTCCATGGCGAGATCGCAGCTTAGGCCGTGGTAGTCCGCACTCCCTTTGCGGCAGAAGCCGTGGCCCGCCTCGTAGAGGTGAATGGGCACGTCCGGGAAGGCGGCGCGGACCTTGTCCACTTCGGTCAGCGGAATGCCGGCGTCATTGCGGCCGTAGTGAAGTTCGATGGGCGCCTTGAGCGGACGATCCAGCAAGTTGTTGATCAGTCTCCCGTAAAAGCCAGACGCCGCCGCCACGCCTTGGCAACGTTGCGCGGCGAGCCATGTGACGGCGCCGCCGTAGCAGAAGCCGGTCACGAAGCGCGGGCCCTCCATCGCATCGAGTGCTGCTTGAACGTCGCTCGCGACTTGCGCCATCGGCGTCGCCTGCACGGCTTGAACGCCCTTCGCGATGCCTTCGGGGCTGTGCGCGGCTAGGAAGCCGGGCTCGATGCGAGCGAAGAGGTCCGGCGCTATGGCTTCGTAGCCGTTTTCCGCGAAGCGCGCGCACATCTCGTGAATGTGATCGGTGAGGCCGAAGATTTCCTGGATGACCACGACGCCGCCCTTGCGAGGCCCGGAAGGCGCATAATGCAGGGCATCGAGCGAGAAATTGTCGTGCTTGGAGATGAGGTTGCGCATGGGGCGTTCATGCCAAGCCGACGCGCGTTCGTCCAGCGAGCATGGACCACACGGCGGCTGTGCGTATAGCGTTTGGGCGATGAAGTTCGCGCCCTTTCTAGCGATCGCTCTGCTCCTGTCGGCGTCCAGCGCGACGCTGGCGGACGCACGCGATCAGGCGCAGCCGCAGACGCAAACCAGCGCCGTGCGCATCGAGGGCATGCGTGATTCAATCGGCAGGGTGACGCTCCCCGTGTTCGTGAACGGCGAGGGCCCATTCAATTTCGTTGTGGACACCGGCGCCAACCGCTCGGCCGTCTCCCGCCGCGTGGCCGATCTTCTCGGCCTGCAACTCAACGGCGTCGGCGAAGTTCATGCTTTCACCGGCGTCTTTCAGGCCCCCTTCGCGCGTGTGGCGTCCTTGCATTCGGGAGCGGCGTCCGTCGAAAACGCCGACCTGCCAGTAATTGACGGCGCCATGCTGGCGAACGCGGACGGGCTTCTTGGCGTGGAGGCGCTGACGGACCGGCGCCTGATCCTCGATATGCGGACGCGACAGGTGACCGTCGATGACGGCGCGCGGCGCCTCTCGGGATCGCGCTGGATCACGCTCCCCGGCGTCATCCGTTTCGGCAATCTCATCATGACGCAAGGCGAGATCGGGCGCATTCGCGTCAACGTTATCATCGACACCGGCGCGCAAACGTCGATCGTGAATACAGAGCTGCGAGATGCGCTCGCGGAAGGACGCGGCGACGCGCGCGCGATCACCGGATCGCGCCTTGCGAGCGCGGCCTCTCCCGTCGTGCTCAACGAGGCAGTCTTCATTCCCCGTCTCAGCGTCAACGCCGGCGGCATTGCGAACATCACCGCGTATGCCGGCGATCTGTACATCTTTCAGCTTTGGGATTTGACCGAGGAACCAGCGATCGTTCTAGGCATGGACGTCATTTCGCAGCTTAGCGTCATCGCGCTCAATTACCGGCGGCGGCGCATCGAGATTTTGACCACTGGCCGGCTCAACGACAACGGCGATTTCCTGACAATCTATTAGCCCGCGGGCCCTGACCCGAAGAGCTTTCCGCGCTCCACCCACATGATCGCGCCGATTGTGGCGGCGCCCATCAAGACCAAGCCGATCGCGAAGGGCAGCGGCGAGCCGTCGAAGGCCCGCGCTATCAGGCCGCCGAGGATTGCGCCGCCAGTTGCGGTCACACAGCCGAAGAGGGCTGAAGCCGCGCCGGCGATGCGCCCAACCGGCTCCATGGCGAGCGCGTTAAAGTTCCCGGTCGCCATGCCGAACGGCGCGAGCGTCAAGATGAGCAGCGGAAGATAGACCCAAAAGTTGAGAACGCCCGCTGCCAGCACGATCACGTGGACAATTGCGACCGCGGTGAACCAGAAGATCGTGGCGTGGCTCATCCGACGCATGCCCACGCGCATGACGAGGCGCGAATTGATGAAGGTGCCGATGGAGAAGCCGACCGCCACGGCCGCGAAGGCGAGCGGGAACGCTTCGCCAAGGCGGAACACGTCGACAAATATTTGCTCCGCGCTCGATATGTAGGCGAAGAGGCAGGCCGTCATGAAGACGGTGGCGATCATATAGCCGATGGTCTGGCGGTCGCGCAGCACGGCCGCGTAGCTCTGCACGATGGCGCGGGGGCGGAGGGGTGTCGTATTCTCGGGCGTCAGCGTCTCGGGCAACCGCGTCAGCGACCACGCAAGAATAATCAGCGCGTAGATCAAGAGCGCTCCGAAGATCCAGCGCCAGGGCGCGACGAAGAGAATGAGCTGGCCGATGCCCGGCGCGACGATCGGAACGATCATGAACACGGTCATCGCCATCGACATGACCTGCGCCATGCGCGCGCCGCTCGTCAGGTCACGCACGACCGCCGTGGCGATGACGCGTGTTGCCGAGGCGCCGACGCCTTGCAGCGCGCGCGCGGCGAGGAAGAGTTCAAAGCTCGGCGCGACGACGCAGAGAATCGATCCGGCGATGAAGAAGCCCAAGGACCAAAGCAACACGCTTTTGCGCCCATAGGCGTCCGCAAGTGGGCCGTAGACGAGCTGCGCGACGCCGAAGAGGCTGACATAGACGAGGATGACCAGCTGGCGGTCGTTGTCTCGTGCGAGACCGAAATCGGCGCCGATGTCCGGCAAGGCCGGCAACATGACGTCGATCGCGAGGGCGTTCAGCGCCGAGAGCGCCGCCACCATCGCCACCAACTCGAACGTCGAGAGCGCGCGCGGTGGCGCGCGATCAGGCATTGAAGCGGAAATGCATCACGTCGCCCTCGCGGACGACATAGTCCTTGCCTTCCAGACGCATCTTCCCTGCTTCCTTGGCGCCGGTTTCGCCTTTGTGCGCGACGAAATCGTCGTACGAAATCGTCTCGGCGCGGATGAAGCCTTTCTCGAAATCACCGTGGATGACGCCGGCGGCCTTCGGCGCCGTCCAGCCTTTTTGGATCGTCCAGGCGCGCGCTTCCTTCGGGCCGACGGTGAAATAGGTTTGCAGGCCAAGAAGATCGTAGCCCGCGTGAATGAGCTTGGTGAGACCCGGTTCGTCGAGACCAGCGGCGGCGAGGTACTCGGCTTGCTCAGCTTCATCGAGCGCGGCGAGATCGGCCTCCATTTGTGCGCAGATCACCACGCACGCGGCGTTCTCCTGCTTGGCGCGCGCTTCGACGCGTTTCGAGTGCTCGTTGCCCTTCGCGGCATCGCCTTCATCCACGTTGCAGACGTAGAGCACCGGCAGCGCGGTCAAGAGCTGCAGCATCTCGAACGCCTTCTCCTCCTCCGCGGCGCGTTTCGTAAGTCGTGCTGGTTTGCCTTCCTCCAGCAGCGCCTTGGCGCGCAGAACCAGATCGAGAGAGAGTTTCGCCTCCTTGTCTCCGCTTTTGGCCTTCTTTTCGAGATTGAGGACGCGCTTCTCCAAGCTCTCCAGATCAGCGAGCATCAATTCGGTTTCGACCGTCTCCAAATCCGCGACGGGATCGATGCGGCCTTCGACGTGTGTGATGTCGTCATTCTCGAAACATCGCAGCACATAGGCGACGGCGTCGCACTCGCGGATGTTGGCGAGGAATTGATTGCCCAGGCCTTCGCCCTTCGACGCGCCCCGCACGAGCCCGGCGATGTCCACGAAGTTCATCCGCGTGGGGATGATCTCTTTCGAACTCGCGATGTCAGCCAGCACGTTGAGGCGCGGCTCCGGCATGGCGACCTCGCCGACATTGGGCTCGATCGTGCAGAAGGGATAGTTCGCCGCTTGCGCGGCGGCGGTGCGCGTCAGCGCGTTGAAGAGGGTGGACTTGCCGACATTCGGCAGCCCGACGATGCCGCATTTGAAACCCATGAGATCCTCGAATGGCGCTAGCGGACGAGTCCGGCGCGATAACTGGCGTGGAAGGGCGCCCAGCCGAGTATTTGCTTGGCGCGGCGGTTGGAGACGCGGAAAGATGGAAAGCCAGCGCGGCCGCCTGCTTCTGGCGGCGGCGCGCCCACCAAGGTTGCGATGTGCCCGAACACGTCGCGCCATGGCGCGGGTTCATCGTCACAGACGATCAGCGTTTGACGCGAGGGCCAGTTCTTGACCGCGGCAATCGTTGCGGCCGCCATGTCGGCGATGTGAACGAGAGAGACATAGTCAGAGCCGTCGCCAGGGAGTTTGAGCCTTCCCGCATGCGCGCGGGCGAACCAATCGTCATCGAAGCCAGTGCCTGGTCCATAGAAGAGGCCGCCGCGCAAAATAAGCCAATCGAGGTTCGTCGCTCGGACGGCGTTTTCCATCGCCAAGGACGCGGCGATGGCGCGCGAGGCCGTCGTTGGTTCAGCGGGCTCCCGAAAGATCGTGTCTTCATCCGCCCACTGATCGCCCGCTGCGTTGACCATGGCGATGCTCTGCTGAACGACGCGGGAGACGCCTGCGCTCTCGCAAGCGCGGAGCCAGTTCGGCGTGCCGTTGCGGCGGAGGTGATCGTTGGCGTCGAAATCGCCGCGTCCGCTGGGGCCGGGCAGCGAGGTCGCGAGGTTGATGCCGATGTCGCAGCCTTCGAGTGCGGCGCGCATCGATCTTTCGTCGAAGATGTCGGCTTCGCGAATGTCGGCGCCGATCGCTTTGGCGGCGCTTGCGGCTTCGGGACGGCGCACGAGTGCGCGCACGGCAAAGCCCTGGTTTGCGAGGCGCGGAAGCAGCCAGCGCGCATAGACGCCGTTCGCGCCCAGAACCGCAATCGTCGTCATTTGCTCTCCACCGCGCGCGCGGCGAGATCGCGCCACGTGCGTGCTTCGGCGCGGAGCGGCCCGGCGATCTTGGCGAAGCGGCGTTCGATTTCGGAGAAGCCGATGCGTGCGTCCTCCATAAGTCCAGCCTTAGCGAGATAGGCGACGTAGCGTGCGCCGGCTTCGAGGCCCGGCACGCGATCTGCGGCGTATCGATAGGGCGCGGCTGCGTCGTCCAGACGCCCGAGGCCCTCGTAGGCGCGCCCGAAGGCCAAAGCGACTTGGCCTGTCTCGCCCTCCTTGCCGAGGCCGCGCAAAGTTTCGAGCGGCTTCAGCGCCTCATCGAAGCGGCCAAGTTCGATGAGCGACTGCGCGTGGCCGTAGAGCACCGCCGGATCGTCGGCGAACTGGCCTTGCACACAAGCGCGCCAATGCTGTTCGGCCTCGTCCCATCGGTTGAGCGCTGCGGCTGCTCGGGCAATGCGCATGCGATTGGCGATGCTTGGCGTGTCTTCAAGCGCGTGTTTGGCTTCGCGAAGCTCGCGTTCGGGATCGATTGCGTGGCGCGCTGCTTGGCCCATGCGGCGGGCGGTCCGTCCGCCCAACAGCTCGGGCACGATTTCGGCGCACACATATATGAGCGCGCCGAGCGGTCCGCCAATGACGAGGATCCATAGCCAGAACTGCGCGCGTCCTGTGCGGACAGCGTGAATGCCGCAAAGCAAGGACGGCAGATAGGAGAGGATGAGAAGAAGCATCGCGGGGCTGCTCACATAGGGGCTTCAAGCGTCGCCGTCAGCGCCTGCCGGCGCGGGGGGATTGCGTGGATCGGCTTTGGCCGCCGGCGCCAAACGCATGACTTCAGCCTGGTAGCGGTCATCCTCACCGCGTACGAGCATCGGCAGCGCTTCGACACAGGCAGCGATCAGCGCCTTCACCCACTCGGCGTCGGCTTTGTGAAAATCCGAGAGGACGTAGCCGTGCACGAGTTCGGCTTGGCCTGGATGGCCGACGCCCATGCGCGCGCGTCGAAACTCGGGGCCAACGGCGCTTGCGGTGATCGAGCGGATGCCATTGTGGCCCGCTGCGCCGCCGCCGGTCTTCATGCGGAAGCGCCCGGGCGCTAGATCAATCTCGTCATAGAAGACGATCACATCGGCGGGCGCCAGTTTGTAGAAGCGCGCGGCCTCGGCGACCGCGTTGCCTGAGTTGTTCATGAAGGTCTGCGGCTTCAAGGCGATCAGCTTTGCGCCTTCAAGTTCGCCCTCGGCGTACTCGCTCTGAAATTTCTTGCGCCACGGCGTGAAGCGCCAACGCTCCGCCAACGCGTCGAGCGTGCGAAAGCCGATATTGTGGCGGTTGCCTGCGTATTTGGCCCCGGGGTTGCCGAGGCCGGCCAGAAGCAGCATGGCGCGCTTGCCCTTCGAGCCCGCGCGCGTGTGCGCGGGCGATTAGTCCTTCTTCTCTTCGCCTTCGGCCTTGGGCGCTTCGCCTTCGGCTGGGGCGGCGGCGGCCGGCGCTGCTTCCTCGACTTCGGCCTGGCGCCCGGCGATCGTGGCGATCGTCAGATCACGCTCGGCGCTCACGAGTTTTGCTCCAGCTGGAAGCGCGACGCCTGAAGCGTGAACGACATCTCCGATCTCGAGGCCGGTCAGATCGATGACAATTTCCTCGGGGATTTGAGACGCCTTGACGCGAACTGGCAGCGTGTGACGCACGATGTTCAACGCGCCGCCGCGCTTGATGCCGGGGGAGAGCTCCTGGTTCTTGAAGTGCACCGGCACATCGATGGTGATCTGCGTGTTCTCTTCAACGCGGAAGAGATCGATGTGGACGGGACGCTCCGTGACCGGATGATATTGGATCGCGCGCGGGATGACGGGCTGGCGCTCGCCGCGGTGATCGATCTCGATCATGTGGGAGACGAACTTGCCGGAGCGCATCGCGCGTTCGACTTCGGCCATCTTGAGCTCGATGGGGACGGCGCCCCGGGCGCCGCCATAAAGGACGCCGGGAAGGAGATCGGCTTTGCGGGTGGCGCGGGCGCCGCCGGTGCCCAGTTTTTCGCGCCGCTCAATGTTCAAAACGATGCCCGCCATGGCGATGGCCCCTGAAAAACGCAGGTCAATAGAAAGGGAGCGCTCGCGGCCGGGGCCGGAACGAAGCGGGGCTTCTAGCGGAAGGGCGGCGGGAGAGCAAGGCGGCGGAGACCGGCGCCTTTAGGGGGCGGCTGGGGGCTGGGCGCGCTCGCGGCCCTCGGCCTCGGCGATGGCTTGTTCGGTCGCGGCCAAGGTGGCGTCCACGCAGCAGGCGTTCAAGAAGTGATCGCCGCCTGGGACTGCGATCAGCGTGTGGCCGAATTCAGCGGCGATGCGGCGATCAGCTTCAATGGGGACGAAGGTGTCGGCGTCGCCGTGGAGGAAGACGATCGGGATGTCCAGGCTGCGAAGGGCATCCCACACGGGTGGAAGCTGCGGGCCCTGGGCGGCCACCTCGCGAACTGAGTTGCGGAAGTCGCGGGGGAGGATGGGCGCCACGATCCGGCCGACGCCCAAGAGGCGCTGCGCTGTCGGCCCGCGATCGCCGAAGAAGCCGGAGACGTACACCAAAGCGCGGACGCGATCGGGGCGCTGGGCGGCGAGGAGCGTCGCCACCGGCGCGCCGAAGCTTTGGCCGAGCAGCACCACGCGCTGGCCCGGCGGGCCGTCGAGCGCGGGGGCAAGGGCGGCGGCCTGAGCGGCGATGTCGCGGACGGCGTCCTGGGGTTCGCTGTCCTGGAAGCCGGGACGGGTGATGACGATCATTTCGCGCGTATCGGGCGCGCGCGCGATGGTGGGCGCCCAAAACTCCGGCCAAGAGGGCGTGCCGGTGACGACGACGATGCGCCACGGCGCTTCCGGGCGCGGCGGTGTGCGCAGCGCCGCGAGACGCCAGGGATGTTCGCCGCCGGCGGTGAAGGTGATCTCCTCCATGACGCCGGGCGGATAATCCTCCGGCGTCGGGAAGCGTTCGCTGCCTCCCGGTTCCGGGCTGGCGACGCAGCCCATGATGAGGAGAGCGGCGATGAACGGGGAGATGCGCATTGAAGCTCCGGTCCGTCTCGTAGGTAGCGATCAAGGCGCGTCAGCGGAAGGCGGCGGAGGCGCGCTTCGTCGCGCGCATGCGGCGCTTCAACGGCTTCCGCCGGCGGCGCGGTCCGGGTTACGCTTCGGCGATGCAATTCTTCCGCCGCTCCTTGCGCGTTTTCGCGCTGGCGCTTGCGCTCTTCGCGCTGACGCTCAAGGGCGCCGTTCCGGCGGGGTACATGCTTTCGAACGAGGGCGGGCACAGGATCGCGGTCACGCTGTGCGCGGGCGGCGGCGCGCCTGTCGCGGGCGTGCTCAATCTGGAGACGGGGCGGTTCTCCACGCAGGAGGAAGCACCGGCTCAGCAACAGACGCACAGCGATGTTTGCGCTTTCGCGTTCGCCGCCGGCGCGGCGCCGGCTTCGGATTTCCTGTTCGCACCCGCGCCGCTCCGTGCGGCCTATGCGCCGCGGCATTCTCTCCAGGCGTCTCGGCAGATCATCGCGCCAACCGGGCCGCCGCTGCCGGCGCGCGGGCCGCCGCAACACGCCTGAAGCAAGTCGCGCGCTCTTCACGAGCGCTGGTTTCGCATGCGGGCAATGCAGGCCCGCAGCCAGGTGTTTCCTATGTTCCGTTCCATCCTCTTCGCGCTCGCGGGCGCGAGCTTTCTGTTTGCCGCAGGCTGTTCGCCCGCCGCTCAAACCAGCAACGATCCCATCGCGATCAGCGATGCTTGGGCGCCGGTTCCGCCCAACGGCGCGCCGGTCGCGGCCGGGTATATGACTCTCACCAACTCGACCGATGCGCCGCTCGCGCTCACGGGCGTGCAGAGCCCGCGCGCGGGCCGCGTCGAAGTGCACGAAATGACGATGGAGGGCGCGATGATGCACATGCGTGCGATTCCGTCGCTCACCATTCCCGCGCACGGCAGCGTCTCGCTTTCGCCGGGAGGAACGCACCTCATGTTCCATGACATGCCCACGCCCTTCGCGGCGGGTGAGGCGATCCCGGTCATGCTCACCTTCGACAACGGCGCGCGCGTTGACGCGCTTTTGCCGGTTCGCGCGCGGGAGGGCGGCCATGCCGGACACTGAGTATGCTGTGCGCCGGCTCAAACTCCGGCGGGCGGACTGGTTCGCCGTGTGCGCGGTTGCGCTCATCGCCGCTTTAGCTCTCGGCTTCTTTGCGGCGGGGGGCGCGTCATGAAGCTCGCACGCATCGCGTCGTGGACGCACAAATGGCTGGCGCTTATCGTCGGAGTGCAAGTCCTCTTCTGGTTCGCGAGCGGGCTCTTCTTCGCACTCTCGCCGATCGAACGCGTGCGCAGCGAGCACCGCATCCGCGAGACGCACGCGGCGCTGAGCGCCGCGGACATCGCGGCGACGGCGCGGATCGCGACCCCGCCCGGCGCGGCGAAGCTCACGCTCGAAGCACGGGAGAGTGGGCCGGTTCTCATCGCTGAATATCATGAGGGGCGCGGGGCGTTCTTCGATGTGCGAAGCGGCGCGCGGCTTTCGCCGCTCGATCGCGCGGGGGCGGAAGCAATCGCGCGTGCGCATGTGATCGATCCCGGGTCCGTGCGGGAAGCGCGGCTCGTGACGGAAGGCAACGCGGAATATCGCGGCGCACTGCCCGCGTGGCGTGTGCAGTTCGGAGACTCCGAGGGCCTCGCGATCTATGTCGCGGCCGACACCGGGCGCGTGACGGCGCGGCGCTCCGATCTCTGGCGCGTCTATGACGCGCTCTGGGCGCTGCACATCATGGATTGGCGCGACCACGAGAATTTCAACACGGGCCTGCTCATCGTCACGACCGCGCTGGCGCTTCTCATGGCGCTGTGGGGCGTCGTGCTCTTGCCTTACCGGCTGCTCTCCCGGCGCGCGCAAGGCGCGTCCGAATAAGCGCGGAAGCGGTGGCGCCAGCGCGGCGTTGCCGCTATCCACGCTCGCGAGACCCAAGCGGGCGGAGGAAACATGGACGCGGCGAAGAAGGGCGGCATTGCGCTCCACTGGCTCATGCTCATGGGCTTCGCAATCGGCTTGGGGGCGGGGCTCTGGGTCAATCAGATGGTCGGCGCCGACGCGGGTTGGGTCGAGTGGGTGACATCGAATGTCACCGGGCCGATCGGGCAGATCTTCCTGCGGCTTCTCTTCATGCTGGTGTTGCCGCTTCTGTTCTCCGCGCTCGTGATCGGCGTGGCGGAGATGGGCGATCTCGGCGCGCTCGGCCGTGTAGGATGGAAGACGCTGCTGCTGACGATCGTCATTTCGGCGATCGCGGTGCTCATCGGCCTCGTGCTCGTCAACGTTTTCCGGCCCGGCGACGGGGTCGACCCCGCTCTCGCGCAACGTCTGCTCGCGGAAGGCGCGGAGGGCGCTCAGGGCATTGTCAGGAACGCGCCCGAAGGCGTGCAGGCGGGCCAATTCTTCCTCGACCTCATTCCGCAGAACGCGATCGCGGCGGCGGCGGACAATCAAATTTTGCCAGTCATGGTGTTCGCGCTTCTGTTCGGCATCGGCCTGGTGATGGTGAAAAGCCCAGCCACGGATCATTTGCAGACAACGATCGCTGGTCTCTTCGAAGTGATGATGAAGCTCATCAATCTGGTCATCCGCGTGGCGCCGATCGCCATTGCGTGCCTCATGTTCAATCTGGCGGCGCTCTTCGGATGGGATTTGCTGGTGCGTCTTGCCGCGTATGTGGGCGTGGCGGTCGGCGCCATGGCGATCCACATGTTCGTCATCTATCCGGTCTGCGTGGCGATCCTGGCGGGGCGCAATCCGTTCACATTCTTCGCGAACGTGCGCGAGCCGATGGTCGTGGCGTTCTCGACTGCGTCGTCGAACGCGACGCTGCCCGTCTCGCTGCGCGCGGCGGAGACTGAACTGAAGCTGCCGCGCAAGATCGCGCGTTTCGTGCTGACGGTGGGGGCGACGGCGAACCAGAACGGCACGGCGCTCTTCGAGGGCGTGACCGTGCTCTTCCTCGCGCAATTTTTCGGCATCGAACTCTCGATCACGCAGCAAGTGGTGGTGATGCTGGTTTGCATCCTCGGCGGCATCGGCACTGCGGGGGTGCCAGCTGGGTCATTGCCGGTCGTGGCGATGATCCTGGCGATGGTGGGCGTGCCGGTGGAAGGCATTGGGCTCATCCTCGGAGTCGATCGCTTCCTCGATATGTGCCGCACGACGCTCAACGTGACGGGCGACCTGGTGATCGCGAGCGTCGTTTCGCGCGGGGAGAAGGATCCGGTGACGCAGGCCGAGCCGCCGCCGGCCTTGGCGACCTGACGCATTCGCCGCGCGCGATCTCGCGCCGGACGTTCGCTTTACTTCGCCTCCGCGAGGGGAGGAACGGGGCGCGTCCTTCGCGCCGATCCGCCTTTTGGGCGGCAGTTGGTTATTGGAACGCCAAGCGCGCGCCCCGTCCGATGCGTTGTTCGCCAGCGCGGCGCACAAGACGGAGGTTATAACTCCAGCGCCGTAGGCCAGCCGCGTGCGGAGAGCGCTCGCATCGCTCAACGGAGAGCCGGTTTTGACCCCGGTTCACATTCACGCTCGCATCGATCGCCGCGCTTGCTTGGTTACGGATCCAGCAACCTCCCGTGCGCAGGACGAAGCGATCATAAGGGCGCGCGAAACAGGTCGGATAGATTCGCTGCGGATTTCGTCTTTGTGCTGAGGAATCAAGGCGCGCCGCGCATGGATTGCGGGGATAACGATGTGCGTATCCTCACAAAGTCATCGCGACGGATGGATGGGCCCCGGACTGATCGCTGCGCGATCATCCGGGGATCGGTGGGCTCAATCGCCGAACAACACGGAGATCGATTGTTCCTTGGCGATGCGGTCCACGGCTTGGGCCATGAGTTCGGCGACGGAGACGACACGGACTTTCTTCGATTTGCCGCCCTTGCGGGTTTCGGGATCGATGGTGTCGGTGACGACCAATTCCTTGAGCGCGGATTTCTCGACGCGATCGACGGCGCCGTTCGAGAGCACGCCGTGGGTCACGTAGGCGGCGACGGATTTGGCGCCTTCCTTCATCAACGCCTCGGCGGCGTTGCAGAGAGTGCCCGCGCTATCGACGATATCATCCACCAGGATGCAGCGGCGATCCTTCACGTCGCCGATGATGTTCATCACCTCTGAGACGCCCGCTTCGGGGCGGCGCTTATCGACGATGGCGAGATCGGCGCCGAAGCGGTTCGCCAAGGCGCGCGCGCGGATGACGCCGCCGACATCGGGCGAGATGATCATGAGATCGGAGAGATCGCCGTAGGTCTTGCGGATGTCGTCTTCGAGGATGGGCGTGGAGAAGAGGTTGTCCACGGGGATATCGAAGAAGCCTTGGATTTGGCCGGCGTGCAGCTCGACCGTGAGAACGCGGTGGGCGCCCGCGGCGACGATCAGATTCGCGACGAGCTTAGCGGAGATGGGCGTGCGGCCGCCGACTTTGCGATCTTGGCGCGCGTAGCCGTAATAGGGGATGACCGCCGTGATGCGCCGAGCCGAGGCGCGGCGCGCCGCATCGATTCCGATGAGCAATTCCATCAGATGGTCGTTGGCGGGATAGCTCGTCGATTGCAGGATGAAGACATCCTCGCCGCGCACATTCTCATCGATGCGGACGAAGATTTCATTGTCCTTGAAGCGTTTGAATTCGGCCTTGGCGAGCTTGAAGCCTTCGTGGCCGTCGATCTCGGCCAGATTGTCGGCGATGGCTTGCGCCAAGGTGGGGTTGGCGTTGCCGCTGACCAGCTTCATGAACGACGCCTCACCCCTCGCGTTTGGCCGGGTGCTTAGCGAAACGAGAGAGTCGTGCAACAGAGATGTGACAGCGGCGCGCGCGTTTGGCCGCCTGTGATGCAAATTGGCCCCGCGCTCTACGCGGCGAGGCAAATGGCCGCGCAATTGCGGCCGTAATCGCCCTCGTTTTGATGAACGGAGCGGCGGTGCGAGAAGAAGGCGGTCTCGTCGGAATAGGTGTCGAGCGCCAGGACGTCGATTCGGTCGAGCTCCAGCCAGGTGAGGCGGCGTGCGCAATAGCCGGGCAGATCGAACTGGCTTTTGCCCTCGCGGCCCGCGCGGAAGAAAGCGGCGTTGGCGGAATCGGCGGCAAGGAATCGCTCGACGAATTCGGGCCCGACTTCGTAGCTTGCCTGGCTGATCGCGGGACCGATCGCGCAGGCGATGCGCGCCTTGACGGCGCCGGCTTCGAGCATCGCGTCGATCGTGGCTTCAAGCACGCCGGCAAGCGCGCCCTTCCAGCCGGCGTGCGCGGCGGCGATGACGCCCGCGGTTGCGTCGGCAAACAGAACGGTCGCGCAATCGGCGGAAAGCGCGGTGAGCGCTAGGCCGCGCTCCGTCGTGACGAGCGCATCGGCTTCGGGGCGTTCGCCAGCCCATGGGCCCGCAATGCGCACAGCGCGCGCGGAATGAACTTGATGCAGAGAGAGCAGACGATCGGGCGCAACGTGCATGGCGTGGGCGATGCGCGCGCGGTTTTCGGCGACGTCGTTTGCATCGTCGCGCGAGCCTGGGCCAGCGTTCAAGCTTGCATAGATGCCTTTGGAGACGCCGCCTTCGCGGCCGAAGAAGCCATGGCGCACATTCGGCAAACGCGCGAGCGCGGCGGACTGAAATCGCGGCGGGCCTTCCGCGTCGTCTAAAATCCGGCCGGGGCCGGAAGAGCGGGGTGGGAGAGACATAGGACCTGAAAGAGAACGCCCATCTCAGCTTCGTCCGTCAAGCGATGGAGATCACGAGCGATGTTTTCAGCTTGATCCGGATTGTCGCGCACCAGGCGCGCGGCGCGCGCTTCGACGCCGAGCGCCTTGAGCCAGGCGCCCTGCGCGACGGGGCCATGCACTGCAAGGCCCGCGGCTTCAGCGAGGCGCGCCATGGCGGCGAAATCGACGTGCGCGGTGAGATCGGATTCGCCGGGCGCCTCGAGCGGGGAGATGCGTTTGTGCGCGCGCATGGATTGGAGCGTGTCGCCCCAGCCGTCTCCAGCATAGTCGATAATGAGCGCGCGTCCTTTGTGCTGTGTTATGCGCGCCGCGATCTGCTCGACCCACGTTTGAAGTGCGGGGGCGAGTTCATAGATCGCGCCTTCCTCCACGTCGCGTGGCAACGACGCGAGCGCGACCGCTTCGCGCGCAAGGCCGAATGCGAGGCCGCTTTCGCCGGCGCCGATCAAGCGCTCACGCCAGGCGCCGCCCTTGCGGATGAATTGGCGGATGGGCAGGCAATCGAAGAATTCGTTGGCGACGATGAGCGAGGGGCCTTCGGGGATTTCGTTCAGCGCGACGTGCCAGACGCCGTCGGGCGCCATGGCGTCGCGCTGCATTTTCTGGAACGCCGCATTGGATTCGATGAAAGCATAGCGCGCCGCGGCGTTGAAATCGGGGGCGATGCGCGCAGCGCGGCGTGCGTCGGCTGCAAGTGTGCCGCGGCCGGGGCCGAGCTCGATGAGCTGAATGGGATCGGGTTTGCCGATCGTCTCCCATTCGTGCGCGCGCCAGAGCCCGATCAATTCGCCGAACATTTGCGAGACTTCGGGTGCAGTGATGAAATCGCCCGCTTCGCCAATGTTGGGTTCGTTTACGTAATAACCGTGCTCGGGATCGTAGAGGGCCGCGGCCATGAATTGCGCGACGGTCAACGGGCCTGTGTGCTCGATCTGGCGGATGAGCTTCTCTCTCAACCCCCTCCCCGGGAGGGGAGGGGGAAGGGGGTGGGGAGATGTATCATCCGTGGACGGATTATCTCGCTGGCGAGAGGGGAGGATTCTGTTGGCTCGCGTACGGCGGCGAAGATGCGTGGGGATGGGGTTGTCTGACTCTGAAGCGTTGGGATTCACCCCACCCCCTGCCCCCTCCCCTCGCGGGGAGGGGGAGATGGATGCGCGCACGGCGTCGAGAATGTGTTCGGGCGGTTCGCGGTCGGTGAAGCGCAAGACACGCCAGCCCATGTTCTCGATGTAAGTTTGGCGTTCGGCGTCTCGCTCCGCGCGGCCAGGCAGTTCATGCACGCCGCCGTCAATTTCGATGGCTAGGCGTTCGCGCGCTACGGCGAAATCGACTTTGTAGCGGCCAATGGGATGCTGACGGCGAATGTGCACGCCGCTTTCGCGCAGCGTACGCAGAACTTTCCAGACTCTCGCTTCGGCGTGCGACTGAAGACGCTCTTTGCTCACGCAGGCGCCGCGGCGGCGGGGGCGGTGCGGTTGGCACGCCAGATGAGCCAGGCGCCCAACGCGATCATCGGCAGCGACAAGAGCATGCCCATCGTGATGTGGCCGCGCAGCGCCTCCGGCATGAAGCGATCGGGCTCGCGGGCGACGATCTCGACGAAGCCGCGCGCGGTTCCGTAGCCGATGAGGAAGAGGCCGGTGGTGAAGCCGGGCTTCTTCAGGGTTTCGAAGCGATGCGTGGCGACGCGCAGAGCGATGAAAAGCACGATGCCTTCGAGGAAGGCCTCGTAGAGTTGGCTGGGGTGGCGCGGCTCGGGGCCGGCGATGGGAAAGATCATCCCCCAGGGCAAATCGGTGGGGCGTCCCCAAAGCTCCTGGTTCACAAAATTGGCGATGCGGCCGAAGAAAAGGCCGATGGGCGTGGCTGCGGCCGCCAGATCGGTCACCGACCAGAAGTTCGCCTTGCGCGAATGGGCCATCCACCACATGGCAAGGCCGACGCCGATCAGCCCGCCGTGGAAGCTCATGCCGCCGTGCCATATGGCCGGTATTTCCAGCGGGTTCGTCCAGATCATGCTCGGCTGATAGAAGAAGACGTAGCCTAGCCGCCCTCCCAGGATGACCCCGAGCGTCGCCCAGAAGAGCAGATCATCGGAATCGGCGGGCTTCATCGGCGCGCCGGCCGGCGACCAAAGCCGATCGGTGCGCAGCAGGCTCGTGATGTAGCGCCAACCGAGCAGCAGCCCGGCGATGTAGGCCAAGGCGTACCAGCGCAGCTGGAAGGGGCCGAGCGACCAATCGCCCAAGGAAAATGGGCCCAAGGACAGGGCAATCGGGTCCAGATTGGGGAATTGGAGTGCGACGTCGAGCATTCTGGGGCGCTTGTCCGGCTAGTGCTTAAGAGCTGTGGAGGAGCGATTGCCTCCGGGCGCGAGGCTTTCTAGGCATCACCGAGGCAGGCGCAAATGCAATCTCAGAATACGATCCTAGACGATGTGGCGCGGCTCATGACCGGGGCCATGGGCGTCGCCCAGGGTGTGGGGGCGGAAGCCAAGAGCTTCGTGCGCTCCCAAGCGGACCGTTTCGTGGCGGACATGGATCTGGTCAGCCGCGAGGAATTCGAGGCGGTCAAGTCGCTCGCGGCGGCGGCCCGGGCAGAAGCCGATGCGCTCAAAGAGCGGATCGAGGCCCTGGAAAGCCGTTTAATCGAGCGCGGTTAACCCGCGCGAAAGCAAACCGCCGTCGAATGTGTTTCCGGGGCAGCCGTGTTCGGCCAAGAGGGGCCCCGAGGGACAATCTCGCGAGCGGCCGCCTGGCCGGCGGCTGAGGCGCCATCAGGAGGGGGCCAAAATGGATCTCTATCTGGACGATGAAATCGATGAGGGCGCCGATCCGCTCGACCTCGTGGAGGCGGTGGTCGGGTCGGACGACAGATTCAGCGTCGAGCGGTGCGACGACGGGGACGTGCAATTCTCGCTGACGCGGGCGTGGCCGGAAGCGGCCGGGCACATTTCCTATCGCGGCGAATTGCCGGCGCTTCTTTTCACGATGGGCTTCGATATGCGCGCGCCCAAGTCGCGGCGCGACGAGGCTTCGAAGCTCGCGGCGCTCATCAACGAGAATCTATGGCTTGGGCATTTCGATGTGTGGAGCGACGACGGCTCCATCATTTTCCGCCACTCGCTGCCGATGATCGGGCGCGATGAAATCTCGCCCGGTGAAATTCAAGCGCTGCTCGCGGCCGCGCTCGACGCCGCCGAGCGCTTCCATCCGGCGTTCCAGTTCCTGCTGCAAGCGGGCACGACGCCGGAAGAGGCCGCGCAAGCGGCGATGTTCGAGACCGCCGGCGAAGCGTGAGCCTGGAAGCGCCCAGCGTCGCTTTGATCGGCGCGGGCGCCATGGGCGGCGCGCTGGTGAAGGGCTGGGTGGAGGCCGTCCGCAAGGGGGGCGGCCTCACGCTCTTCGTGCTTGAGCCCAATTTCGATCCGAAACTTGAAGCGGCGCTTGAAGCGGTGGGCGCTGAACTCAATCCGCCCAATCCCGGCGCGGCGGATGTGGTCGTCTTCGCGGTGAAGCCGCAAGCGTTCGCGCAAGCGGCGGAAGACGCGAAGGGCTTCATGGGCCCCGATACGCTGGTGCTCTCCGTGATGGCGGGCGTGACGATGGCGCAGCTCACGCGCGTGATGGGCGCCGAGCGCGTGGTGCGGGCGATGCCGAACACGCCGGGGCAAATCGGGCGCGGCGTCACCGCTTATGTCGCGGCGAGCGCGTGCACGACGCAGGACCGCACGCTGGTGGAGCAATTGCTTTCACCGCTCGGGGCCGTCGAGCCCATTCAAGCCGAACGCTTCATGGATGTGGTGACCGCGGTATCGGGATCGGGGCCGGCGTACGTTTTCCTGCTCGCTGAGGTGCTCGCGGCGGCTGCTGAGCAGGAGGGCTTGGACAAGGAAGCCGCGGCGCGGCTCGCGACCATGACGGTCGCCGGCGCGGGCGCGCTGATGTTGGAGACAGGCGAAGCGCCGTCGACTTTGCGCAAGCAGGTGACAAGCCCGGGCGGCACGACGCAGGCCGCGCTCGATGTGCTGCAATCGGGCGACGGGCTCGCGCCCGTCGTGCGGCGCGCGGTCGCGGCGGCGGTGGCAAGATCGCGGGAGCTGGGGAAAGAGAGCTAGGGCTCGCCGATCGCTCTGCGCACCACCTCCCACGCGCGCCACAGACGAACTACATTGTGGGGATGACAACGCTCGATCCATCGGCGCGCAAGGCGCTGGCGAAGGCCATTCTCGATGTCGGGGCAGCGAAGCCGTGGCGCGAGATCACGCTCGTGGATTTGGCGAAAGCGGCAAAGCGGCCGGTCTCTGATTTTTATCCCGCGACGCTGGCGGATGCGGCGGAGTGCGCAGAGGAAGCGTTCGACCGCGCGATGGCGGAGGGCGATCTCGATCCGGCTTCCAGCGTGCGCGACCGGCTCTTCGATCTCATCATGCGACGCTTCGAGGCGATGGAGCCGCATCGCGCCGCGCTCAAGGCGATGGAGGCGCGCAACGACGCCGACCCCGTGCTGATGGCGGCGGCGCATCAGCGCCATGTGCGCGCGGCGCGCTGGGCGCTGACGCTCGCGGGGCTCGAAGCGGACGGCATGAGCGGCAATGCGCGCGCGCAGGGGCTCGGCGTCATCATCGGGCAGGCGCGCGCGGCGTGGCGCGGCGACGACGCAGGCGATTTCGCGAAGACGATGGCGTCGCTCGACAAGAATCTGCGGCGTGCTGAAGAGACGTTCGGGCGCTTCGCGGGCTTTGAAGGGAAGGCTAAGCCGGCAGCGGCAGACGAAGCGTCGCCCTAAGCCCGCCGAGCTCTTCCGATTTCGAGAGCGTGATTTCGCCGCCATGCGCGCGCGCGACATCGCGTGCGATGGCGAGCCCCAAGCCAACGCCCTTCGCGTTCTTGGTGCGCGTTTCATCCAAGCGGGAGAAGGGGCGGAAGGCGTCTTCATGTTGGCCTTCGGCGATGCCGGGGCCGTTGTCCTCCACCGAAACCAGCACGGCTTGACCGTCGCGGCGCGCGGCGACGCGGATGTTGTCTCCATGCGCCACCGCATTGTCGATCAGGTTGGAGAGCGCCCGCCGCAGCGCGCCGGCGCGGACGGGTGCGATGAGATCGGGCTCGCGCGCCACGGCGATGTCGGCGCCGCCGCGCTTGGCGGCCGCGGCTGCTTCCTCCGCAATCGCGCCGACATCGGCCTCACCCATTTCCTCCGTCCACTGACCTTTCGAGAAGGCGAGGTATTCGGCGATCGTCTCCTCCATGTCGGCGAGGTCGCGCTTCGCCGCATCGATTTCGGGTGAGGGCGCCATCATGGCGAATTGAAGCTTCAGGCGTGTGATGGGCGTGCGCAAATCGTGCGACACGCCTGCCAGAAGCTGCGTGCGCTGCGCGATGTGGCGTTTGATGCGCTGGCGCATATCGAAGAAGGAAAGCGTGGCGGCGCGCACTTCGCGGGCGCCGCGGGCTTTGTAGAGCTTGTCGTTGTCATCGCCGCCGCGCCCGAAGCGGCTCATCGCGGCGGAGAGCTGCTCGATCGGGCGCACCTGATTGCGGATGAAGATGATGGAGACGATGCAGAGGAACATCGTCGCACCGAAAATCCAGGCGGCGAAGAGCGGGCCGGAGCGCGCCTGCACACGATCCCTGTAGGCGAGGACGTTCAGCACGCCCTCGCGCGTCGGGGCGCGGATGCGGACTTGGTTTCCGGGACAGGTTGAATCGTACCAGACGTCGCGCGCCAGATCCTCCGCGAGCGAGCGCGTCAGATAGCGATCGAGGATCGAGCCGACAGACCGGCAGCGCGGCTGCTCGAGCGCGGCGCCGGGCTCCAACGTGATGTCGAGCCGCAGCGGCGAGCGCGCCATGCGCTGAAGATCGGCGAAGGTCTCGGGGGTGGGGTTGCGTTCATAGAGCTGGATGATGAGCGCGACGTCGGCGGCGACGGCCTGGCTCATGCGCTTGGAGGTCGCTTGCCAGTGATCGTCCAGAAAGACGAGCGTGATGATGAGCTGCAGCACCGCGGCCGGGACCACGATGATGAGCAGCGTGCGCCAATAGAGGCCTTTGGGCAGGATATCGCGGAGGCGGCGGGCCATTTGGAGTCGGCGGCTTCTAGCACGCGGAACGCGACGGGCGGCGTGTTTTCGCACTAGAGGCGTGAGGGTGGTTGCGTTAGGGTTGCAGAAAAAGAGGGGGGTCTCGTGAGGGCTTTGATCGGGGCGTTCTGCGTCCTTCTAATCGCTGCGTGCACGTCAACGTCGCCGCGGACGTTTTCGGGCACTTCACCGCCGCCGCCCGCGAACTCCGTGATCCTGGTGGTCGAACCGGACGTCAACCTCGCCGTGCTGACCACCGCGGGGCTTCAGGAGCCGCGCGCGGATTGGTCCGAAGCGGCGCAGACGAATTTGGCGGCGGCTTTTGAGGCCAGTCTGAACGCCGAAGGACATTCACCGCGGGCGGTCAATCCCGACGCGTTCGAAGGGCGCGCGGATCAATTAATTCGTCTGCACGAAGCGGTCGGCGCTTCAATCCTGCAGTTTAATTACGGGCCGCAAACGCTGCCGACGCACCCGCGCGATCAGTTCGCGTGGACGTTAGGCCCAGGCACGCGTGTGATCGAAGAGTCGATGCAGGCGCGCTATGCGCTCTTTGTCACGGCGCGCGGCTCCTATGCGAGCGGCGGGCGGATGGCCGCGATGATCGGGCTTGCGATTCTGGGCGTCGGCATTCCGCTCGGGGGGCAGCAGATGTTTGCCTCATTGGTCGACCTGCAGACGGGCGATGTCATCTGGTTCAACGTGGCGACTGCTTCGCCCAACGCCGACATGCGGACGCCGGAAGGCGCGCGCATGCTGGTCGCCGATCTGATGGAGGAAAGCCCGCTTTGATGCGACGACTGCTCGCCATCGCGGCGGCGGCAGCGCTCGCTTTCACGCCGTCCCTCGCGGCGGCGCAGCGCGCGCGGCCCGCGCCGGAAACGGCGGAAGGCGGGCTGTGGCGCGCGGCCGACGAGGTCGAGCGCGACGCCCGCCGTTCGGGCGAACGAATCAATGATCCGGCGCTCGAAGCTTACGTACGCGAGGTGATGTGCCGGGTCGCAAGCGAGAGCTGCGACGATATCCGGCTCTATCTCATGCAGCGGCCGTTCTTCAATGCATCGATGGCGCCCAACGGGTATTCGGAGGTGTGGTCGGGGATGTTGCTTCGCATCGAGGATGAAGCGCAACTCGCTTTCGTTCTCGGCCACGAAACGGTCCACTATACAGAGCGGCACTCGCTCGCCGCTCAAACAGCGATCCGAAACCGCGCGAATGCAGCGCTTGCGTTGAGCGTTGGGCTTGCGGTTGCGGGGGCGGCGGCGGCTGTCAACAATCCCTATTCCGCGCAGTCGATCATGGACCTGACAGGGAGCCTCGTCGACATCGTGTACCTTGCATCGATCGCGTCCTTCTTCGCCTATACGCGAGAAAGCGAGGAGGAAGCGGATGCGCTTGGCCATCAGCGTGCGGTTGCGGCCGGATATGATGGAGCCGCGGGCGCGGGGATATGGGAGAGCCTGATTGACGAGACAGCGCACTCCGACTTCGAGCGCACGCGCCGGCGCGAAGCGCGCGCCAACATCTTTGCAACGCATCCGCTTTCGCGCGACCGCGTCGAGGCGCTGAGGGCGCGTGCGCAGACCGCGCAGCAAGTTGGCGACCGCGGGCGCGAGCGCTATAGGGCGGCCATCCGTCCGCATCTCGATGCATGGCTGCGGGACGAGCTGCGGCGGCGCGACTATGGACAAACACTGACCTTGCTGGCGCGCCTCGAAGCGGGCGGCGATGCGGGTGTTGCGTCATTCTATCGGGGGGAAGTCTATCGGCTGCGGCGGGGCGAAGGCGACATGGCGCTGGCGCAGGGCGCCTACGAAACCGCGATCACGCAGAGCGATGCGCCGCCGGCGGCTTATCGCCAGCTCGGTGAGTTGTACGTGCGCCAAAACCGCAGCGAAGAAGCCGCAGCGCTGCTGCAAACCTATCTCGACCGCGCGCCGGAGGCTCAAGACCGCGCGCTCGTCGAGCGCCAAGTCAGAACAATAAGGGGGGAATGATGGGCCGCATCTCACAAACGGCTTTGCTGGCGGGCGCTGCACTCGCCGCCAGCTGCGCGCCGCAAGCTCGCCTCGTGCAGGGGTCTCTCGACGCGGGCGAAGGCTATCGCGTGCAGCTTGGACGAACATGGTCCGACGTGACGCCGATCATGGTCGACCGCACGCGAAACGTGCGGGTGCTCTCCGTCGATGGGCCGCACCTCAACCGCCTTTATCTCGCGGGCGCCGTGCGCGCGGGCGATCCGATCGTGCGCGCGATGCGCCGCGAGCAGCCGACGCCGGTGTTTCGCGCGGACATGACGGATACGGAGCTTGTCGAGTTCGTCACCGACAGCATCGCCGCGCTGGGCTATCAGCGTCCCGAGGCGACCAATCTGCGGCCGGGCACATTGGCCGGCGTCGAAGGCGTCCGCTTCGAAGTAACAACGCAGACACCCGAAGGCCTTGCGTACGACGGCACGTCGCTTGTCGCGCGGCAAGGCGAGTCGCTGCACCTCATGCTCTATCTCGCGCCGCGCGAGCACTATTATGGAACGCTCGCGCAAGAGGTGGAGACGATTTTCGCGAGCGCCGCGCTCAGCGAGTAACTAATCCGCGCTCAGCGCCTCGGCGATGCGGAGGACATCTTCGAACGCTTGGCTTTGCGGGTGGCGGAGCGGCAGCGGCGTTTGGGCGCGGATGGCGTCGCGCACGCAGGGATCGCGTGTGACGACGCCGGCGAGGAGCGGGCGGTAGCCCAGGTATTTCTGGCAGACGGCTGCGAAGTGCTCGAACGCCTTTCTGCCATTCATGCGATTGTCCGCCATGTTGACGACGACGTGGGGCGTGGCGGCGTAGCCTTGCAGCTTCAATACTTTGGCGAGCGCGTAGGCGTCCGTCAGCGAGGGCGGCTCTTCGGTGATGACGAGCACGAGCTTATCGGCGCTGCGCGCAAAGGCTTGCACGTTTGGATCGACGCCGGCGGAGAGATCCATGAGGATGCGATCATAGCGCGGCGCGAGCGTGCGGATGCCAGCGCCGATGCGCGCGGTTTCCTCCAGCTTCATCGCGGCGAGCGCGCCGGAGCCGGAGTGGCCCGCGACCAGATCGAAGCCGCCGCCGCGGCCGGGACCGCCCAAGACCGGCGTCACTGCCGCTTCAAGATCGATCCAGCCTTTGACGACGGAGTGCACGTCCGCGCTCGGGCGCACGCCCAATTGGATGTCGATGTTGGCGAGGCCCACATCGCAATCCACCAAGAGTGTGCGGCGGTTAGCGCGGCCCCACGCGCACGCGAGCGAAATGGAGAGCCATGTTTTGCCGACGCCGCCCTTGCCGGATGCGACCGCGATCACCGGCGCGGGATTGACGCGCGGCGCGGGCGGAGAGCGGGCGGCTTGCTGGTTCGGCGGCATAAGCGCGATCCATCGCCCGCGCGTTGCGGGCGTTTCGCGACAGGATCGCGTGAGAGTCTTGATCGCGCGTTAAGAAATTGCCGCGCTCTGGGTCAGACCGTGCCCATCGCCTTCAAGCGCATTTTCGGGTGCACTTCGGCTTGGCTCATCACGGCCGTCATCGGGCGGAAGCGTTCGATCAAGGAGCGCACATAAGGGCGGATGATGGGGGAGGTGAGCAGGACGGGGGTTTCTCCGCCCTGCGCGGCGCGTTCGTAAGCGGCGCGGACGTCAGAGACAAAATCGTGCAGTTTCGAGGGCGCGAGGGCCAAGCGGCGCTCGGCGCGTTCGCCGATGAGCGAATCCGCGAACGCCTGCTCCCATTGCGGGGAGAGCGTGAGGATCGGGAGGGAGCCATCGCCGTTCTTGTATTGCTGGCCGATCTGACGGGCCAAGCGCGTGCGCACATGCTCTGTGATGCCCATGAGATCGTGCGCGGTGGGCGCGGCTTCCGCGATGGCTTCAACGATGGCGCCCAGATCGCGGATGGAGATGCGCTCGGCCAGGAGATTTTGCAGCACGCGCTGGACGCCGGACCAGGAGATGTGCGCGGGCGTGACATCTTCGAGGAGTGTTTGCGTTTCCTTCGGCAATTCCTTGATGAGCTTTTTCACCTCGGAGAAGGAGAGAAGCTCCGGCATGTGCTCCTTCACGATCTCGGTGAGATGAGTTGAAAGCACGGTCGCGGGATCGACGACAGTGTAGCCGCGGAAACTTGCTTCTTCGCGTGCGCGTTCGTCGATCCATGTCGCGTCGAGGCCGAAGGCGGGCTCCTTCACCTGCTCGCCCGGAATGGCGATGCCGCGGCCGGCGGGATCCATCGCGAGGAGCGCGCCCAATTTCAGTTTGCCCGCGCCTGCCTGCATTTCGCGGACACGCACGGTGTAACCGTCGGGCGCGAGCTGGACGTTATCTAAAATCCGCACGCTGGGCATGACGAAGCCCAAATCCTGCGCGAGCGATTTGCGCAGCGCCTTGATCTGATCGGTGAGGCGGCGGCCCTGCACATCGTTGATGAGCGGCAGAAGGCCAAAGCCCAGTTCGATGCGAATTTCATCCATCGCGAGGGCGGCGTTGGGATTTTCTTCGACGGCCGGCGCGGGGGCGGGCGCTGTCGCGGCGATCTCAGCCTGCTTCTTTCGATCGGTGTGCAGACGCCACGCGAGCAAGCCAGCGGCGGCGGCCAGAATCCAGAAGGGCAGGATCGGCATGCCTGGCAGTACGCCCGCGCCGAACGCGCAGACGGCGACAACGCCCAGCGCTTGAGGATAGCCAGTCAGCTGCTTGGCGAGCGCTTGATCGGCGGCGCCGTCCAGGCCCGCCTTCGACACGAGCATGCCGGCGGCGACGGAGATGATGAGCGAAGGAATCTGCGTGACGAGGCCGTCGCCGACGGTGAGGCGCGTATAAGTGTCGCCCGCTTCGCCGATCTCCATGCCGTGGCTCATCACGCCGATGATGATGCCGCCGATGATGTTGATGGCGACGATGAGGAGGCCGGCGATGGCGTCGCCGCGCACGAATTTTGAGGCGCCGTCCATCGCGCCGAAGAAGGAGCTCTCATCCTCAAGCGCTTTGCGGCGGGCGCGCGCTTCGGCTTCGTTGATGATGCCGGCGGAGAGATCGGCGTCGATCGCCATCTGCTTGCCGGGCATGGCGTCCAAGGTGAAGCGGGCGGCGACTTCGGCGATGCGCGTTGAGCCGCGCGTGATGACGACGAAGTTCACGATGACGAGGATCGCGAACACGATGACGCCGATGATGAAGTTCCCGCCCATCACGAATTGGCCGAACGCGTAGATAACTTCGCCCGCGGCGTGATGGCCGCCTTGGCCTTCAGCCAAGATGAGACGCGTCGTGGCGATGTTGAGCGCCAAGCGGAAGAGGGTGGTGAGCAGCAGGACGGCCGGAAAGACCGTGAACTCGAGCGGCTTCTTGATCATCAAGGCCGTCAAGAGAACAAGGATCGAAGCGACGAGCGAGAACGCGAGCAGAATGTCCAGCAGCCACGCGGGCAACGGGACGAGCATAATCGCGAGAATGCCAAGCACGCCGGCGGCGAGGGCGATGTCGCCGCGCAGGAGCGCGTCGCGCAGGCCAGTG
Source organism: Hyphomonadaceae bacterium (assembly GCA_050246475.1). Classification (GTDB taxonomy): domain Bacteria; phylum Pseudomonadota; class Alphaproteobacteria; order Caulobacterales; family Aquidulcibacteraceae; genus CADEEL01. Next base: position 612,076 of record JBFWVZ010000001.1, read on the forward strand.
AAATTGAAGCCTTGCGCTTGCGGCGCGGGCTGAGGGATGTCGACCATCTTGTTCTAATTTCTCACGCTGCTTGGCCGGTTGCGGGCGGGGGCACATCCACGCCGGCGTCGGTGTAGAGCTTCAGCTTGTTCCGCAGCGTGCGGATCGAAATGCCTAGGATGTGCGCGGCGTGTGTGCGGTTGCCCAGGCAATGGGTGAGCGTTTCGAGGATGAGGTCCTGCTCGACTTCGGCCACCGTGCGCCCAACGAGCGTGCGCGCCGCTTCTTGCGCGGCTTCCGCGGCGCGGCCGGCGATATCGCGCTTTTGGCCGACGGGCGCGCCGTCCGGCGCGCGGATGGCTTCGGGGCCGATCTCAGGTTCGCTCGCGAGGAGCGTCGCGCGGTGCATGGCGTTTTCGAGTTCACGGACGTTGCCGGGCCAGGCGTGGGCCAGCACCTGCGCGCGCGCGGCATCCGAGAGTTTGCGCGCAGGGCGATCGTTGGCGCGGGCGTATTTGTCGATGAAGAAATTGGCCAGGGCGATGAGATCGGCTTTGCGCTCGCGGAGCGGCGGGATGCGCAGATTGACGACGTTCAAGCGGAAGAGGAGGTCTTCGCGGAATTCGCCTTGGCGCACGGCCTGCGCCAAATCGCGGTTCGATGTCGCCAGGATGCGGATATCGATCTCGACCGGCTTTTGACCGCCGACGCGATCGATGACGCGCTCCTGAATCGCGCGCAGGAGCTTTGCCTGCAGGCGGAAATCCATTTCGGAGATTTCATCGAGAAGCAGCGTGCCGCCGTTCGCTTCCTCGAATTTGCCGATGCGCCGCGCGACAGCGCCCGTGAAGGCGCCTTTCTCGTGGCCGAAGAGTTCGCTTTCCAACAAGCTCTCGGGGATGGCGGCGCAATTGACGGCGATGAAGGGTTTCGCGCCGCGCTTCGATTTCGAGTGGACGTAGCGGGCCATCACTTCCTTGCCGACGCCCGATTCGCCGGTGATGAGGATGGAGGCTTCCGAGCCTGCAACCTGATCGGCCAAAGCCATCACTTGCTTCATCGCGGGGTCTTCCACGATGACGGGGCGATCGTCGTCGCACACGGCGGCGAGCACGGCGGCGATGAGTTCCGGATCGGGCGGCAGGGAGATGTATTCCTTCGCGCCCGCGCGGATCGATTTCGCGGCGAGCATCGGATCGATGCCGACGCCTGCGGCGACGACCGGCACGACGATGCGTTCAGCTTCGTTGGCGGCGATCAAAGCGGCGATATCCAAACGCGCATCGACCATTAGTAGATCGGCGCCCTTGCCGGCGCGCAGCGCGCTCGTGGCTTGCTCGATCGTATCGACGTGCGCGACCTTGGCGCCGTTGCGCATCGCGATTTGGGTCGCCGCGGCGATCTGGCCGCCCAGGGGGCCGACGATCAAGAGACGCATTCTACCACTCCATCAGTCGCGCGGCGCTCTTCAGGCCGCGTCGCTGTCCTTGATGATTTCCGTCATGGTGACGCCCAAGCGATCCTCGACGACAACGACTTCGCCGCGCGCGACGAGGCGGTTGTTGACGAAGATGTCGATGGCTTCGCCGACCTTGCGATCGAGCTCGATGACGGAGCCGCGCTGCAAACGCAGGAGCGTCGCGACATCGAGATTGGTTTTGCCGAGCACGGCCTGGATATTGACAGGCACGTCATAGACGGCGGCCAAATCCGAAGAAGAGTGAGATTCCTCGCCGGCGACGGCCAAATCCTGTTCCGGCTTGAATTCGTCGAGCTCCAGCTCCTTGCCTTCGCTGCTCATGGTGCGCTCCCTTCGGCCGGCGCGGCCAGCGCGGCGGCGATCAATTCTTCAACGCGGCCGGCGATGTCGTCGCGATTGAAGGTGACGACGCCTTCGGTCCAGTCGATCGCGATGTCGCCTGTCTTGGCTGTTTCATCGGCGCGCACGAGGATGGCGCCGGCATAAGCGTGATCGGCGACAAGCACTTCGATGCGCTTCTTCAACGTATCGACGTGCGCGGGCGTGACGCGGATGATGAGGCGCGGGCCATGGGGCAGGGCCTCCATCGCGGCTTCGATGGCGGCTGCGGCGCGCTCTTGGCCGAACGCATCGAGGGCTTCGCCGGCGATTTTCCTCGCGGCGCTCATGGCGATCATGGCGGCCTCGCCGCGCAAGCGGCGCGCATCTTCATCGAGGCGCGCGAGGATCGCCTTGGCATGATCGGCGAGGGCGGCGGCGGCGTCGGCGTTGGCGCGCTCGGCGACGGCGACCGCGTCACGCTGGCCGGATTTGTACGCGGTCTGACGTTCGGCTTCGAGCTCCTCGGGCGTCAGGCGCTTTTTCTCGCCGGTCGCGCCGTCGCGGAGGATCGTGCCGTCGGGCGCGAACTCGGTGTCGAAGGCGTATCTGCGCAGCGAGGCCATCAGTAGATCATCTCGTCTTCGCTGCGGCCGTCGGAGAGGATAATCTCGCCCTTAGCCGCGAGATCCTTGGCGAGCGCGACCATGCGAGCTTGCGCGGCATCGACATCGCGCAAGCGCACCGGGCCCATGGAGGACATTTCTTCGCGCAGGAGCTTGGCGCCGCGCTCGCTCATGTTCGAGGTGAAGAGGGTTCGGATTTCATCGCTCGCGCCCTTGAGGCCCAGGGCAAGATCGGTTTTGTCGACGGCGCGGAGCAGGGTTTGCACGCCGCCGGTGTCGAGCTTCTTCAAATCCTCGAACACGAACATAAGGGCGCGAATCTTGTCGGCGCTGTCGCGCGAGCGATCCTCCATCGCGTTCAGGAAGCGCGACTCCGTCTGGCGGTCGAAGGAGTTGAAAATCTCCGCCATCAATTCGTGCGGGTCACGGCGCACGGTGCGCGCGAGGTTCGACATGAATTCGGTGCGGAGCGTCGCCTCGATCTTATCGACGATCTCACGCTGCACTGGCTCCATGCCGAGCATGCGGAGAATGCACTCGGCGGCGAGATCTTCCGGGAGCTTGCCCAGCACTTTGGCGGCATGCTCGGGGCGGACCTTGGAGAGGATGACGGCGACGGTCTGGGGGTATTCGTTCTTCAGATACGCGGCGAGGACTTCCTCGTTCACGTTGGCGAGCTTGTCCCAGATGTTCTTGCCGGCGGGGCCGCGTATCTCCTCCATCATCGTCTCCACCTTTTCGGGCGGGAGGATGTTGGCGAGCAGGCGCTGGGTCTGTTCGTAAGAGCCGGTGATGGAGCCCGCGCCGCTCATGCGCTGAACGAATTCCATGACGATGGCTTCGACGGCGGCGGCGGGCACATGGCCCAAAGAGCTCATCGCCTGGGAGAGCTCCTTGATCTCGTCTTCCTCGAAGAGCTTGAAGAGCGATTGGGCGTCTTCGCCGAGACAGAGCAAAATGATCGCGCATTTTTGCGCGCCGGAATATTTCGATAGATCGACCTTCGGCTCGTTCCTGCGATCGGCCGGGGCGATCTCTTTCGAGTCAGGTTTGGGGAGCGCGGCGGCCACGGATCACGCCTGCGCGTTGTTGAGCCAGCCGCGGATGATCTGAGCGGATTCATCCGGATGCTGAGCAACGACTTCGGCGACCTTCTTGACGGAGGAGGCGCGGACCTGGCCTTCGATCTGAGCGACATCGAACGCGGCGCCCGGCGTCGTCGCGGCGCCGCCGGGGCCGGCAAGGGCGGGCGTTGCGGTGAGGACGGCGCCTTCGGGCGCATCGGCGCCGCCGACGGCGCGCGGCCCGCGCAGCATCCCGGCGATCAGCGGGCGCAGCACGAAGAAGATGAGCGCTAGGGCGGCGATCAGCATGGCGCCGACTTCGGCCAAGCGCATGGGCTCGAGCGTCGAGAGATCGAAGGCGCCTTGGGCGGCGGCTTCGCGCGCTTGCGCCGCCGATTGCGCGAATTGCAGGTTCACGACCTCGACGCGGTCCCCGCGCTGCTCGTTGAAGCCGACGGCGGAGCGCACGAGCGCTGTGATGCGCTGCAATTCCTCCGCGGAGCGGGGAGAGTATTCGCCGGCGGCGCCATTTTCTCCCGCAGCCGTCGTTCCATCGACGGCGACGGCGACGGAGAGGCGCGTGATGCGGCCGCCTTCGCTGACGCTGGTGCGCGTGGTGCGGGAGATTTCGTAGTTCGTGGTTTCTTGCGTGCTCTCCGTTCCGGAGCCTTCGCTTGCGCCGGCGGCGGCGGCGCCGGTGCCGTCGGGCAAGTTGCCTGACGCGCTCGCGGATCCGGCATTGGCGCCGTCGGCATTGGTGGCGGAAGATTCCTGCGTCGATTGCGAACGGATGACGCGGCCTTCTGGATCGAAGCGCTCCGCGGTTTCCGTCACGCGGTTGAAGTCCATCTCGGCGGCGACTTGCACGCGCGCGCGGCCGGGGCCGACGACGCCCTCGACAATATCCATCACCGTGCGGCGGATGCGCTCTTCCATCGCGGCCTGGCGGCCATCGACGCCGTCGAGGCCGACTTGGCCCTCGGCGCCTTCCTCCACGGCGGCGGCAAGAAGATCGCCGCGCTCATCGAGGATTGTCACGCGGTTGGATTGAAGGCCGGGCACGGCGCCGGCGACGAGGTTGCGAATGGCGCGGACCTGGTTGGCGTTCAGATCGTCACGGCGCAACTGCAGCACGATGGAGGCGGTGGGCTGTTGGCGGTCGCGATCGAAGAGCTGGCGCTCAGGCAGAACCAAATGCACGCGCGCGCTGGCGACGCCGTCGAGCGATTCAATCGTGCGCGCGAGTTCGCCTTCGAGCGCGCGCAGGCGGTTGATGTTTTGCTGGAATTGCGTTTGACCGAGCGTTTCCGGGCGGTCGAAGATTTCGTAGCCGATTGAGCCGCGCGAGGGGAGGCCGTCGGCGGACAGCATCATGCGCGCCTGCAGCACTTGGCTGCGCGGCACGAAGATCGTGGAGCCGTCGGGAGCGAGATCGTAGGGAATGCCGGCTTGGTCGAGCCGCTCGGTTATCTCGCCAGCCTCGCGCAGCGAGACGCCGGAAAAAAGCAGCGCGTTCTCCTCTGCGCCCAGCCGGAAAATGAGCGCGAAAAGGCCCGCCGCGACGATCGCCGTCACGCCCATGATGGCGATGAGGCGCGTCGGCCCCATTCGCGTCAGAAACTGCACCAACCCGTTCACGCGCACGACCTCTGCCGGCGTGCATCCCCGCGCGCGCCGGTGGGCAGAAATTTCCTGGTGTCGGTGAAGACAGGGTTAAGCGGCAAATCCGGCGCCGTTTGCAATGCAGGGCCTTGCGTCGCTATTGATTCGATGATACTGGAAATATCGAAATGAATAGCGAAGAGACAATTGTCGCGCTTTCGGCGCTGGCCAACGAGCAAAGACTGGCGATTTTCCGCCTGCTCGTCGCGGCGGGGCCGGGCGGGAAGGCCGCCGGCGAGATCGCGGATGCGCTCGAAACGCCGGCGTCTTCGCTTTCGTTTCATCTGGCGCACTTGAACCGTGCGGGGCTCATCACGCAGCGGCGGGAGGGGCGTTCGCTCATCTATGCCGCCGATTTCGCGCAGATGAGCGCGCTCGTCGGCTTCCTCACCGAGAATTGCTGCGGCGGGCAGAGCTGTGCGCCCGCCAGCGTTCCGGAAACGCAACCATTCAGAAGGAGAAAAGCATGAAACGCCTGCATGTGCATGTCGGCGTCGAAGATCTCGAGCGCTCGGTCGGGTTCTATTCGACGCTGTTCGCGGCCGAACCCAGCGTGCGCAAGCACGACTACGCCAAGTGGATGCTCGACGATCCGCGGGTCAATTTCGCGATTTCGACGCGCGACCCCACCGGCTCAGGCGTGCGGCACCTCGGCATTCAAGTCGAGAGCGAAACGGAGCTGCGCGAGGTCTACGACCGTCTGCGGCAAGCCGACGCGCCGGTGCTCGAAGAGGGCGCCACCACCTGCTGCTACGCGAAATCCGAAAAGAGCTGGATCGCGGATCCGCAAGGCGTCGTTTGGGAGACGTTCCACACCACGGGCGAGTCCACGAGTTATGGCGGCAATCCCGCGCTCGAAAGCCTCGCGGCGAAGGCTGAAACGCCGAAGGCGGGCGCCTGCTGCGGGCCGGCTGGCTGCTAGCGCGTGAAGAACGTCCTTTTTCTGTGCACCGGCAATTCGGCGCGCAGCATCTTGGCGGAGGCAGCGCTTTCGCGAACTGGTGCGGGGGCCTTCAACGCCTATAGCGCCGGCTCCCAGCCCAAGGGCGCGGTGCATCCCTTGGCGCTCGATCTTCTGCGCACGGAGGGCTTCGATGTCAGCCGTTTTCGCTCCAAGAGCTGGGATGAGTTCGCCCAGGAGGGCGCGCCGCAATTCGATTTCATCATCACCGTTTGCGACAATGCGGCGGGCGAGGTGTGCCCGGTGTGGCCCGGCCAACCGATCACCGCGCATTGGGGACAGCGAGACCCGGCGGCCGTCGAAGGCAGCGACGCGGTCAAGCGGCAAGCGTTCGCGGAAGCCTATCGCCTGGCGTCGGCGCGCATCGAGGCGTCGGTTGCGCTGCCGCTGGCGTCGCTCAGCGATGCGGAAGTGCGGCGCGCGCTCAACGCCATCGGGGAGAGCGCGTCTTGATCCGCCGCCTCGCGGCGGAGGCGCTCGGGACGTTTCTGCTGGTCGCGACCGTCATCGGCTCGGGCATTCTCGCGGATCGCTTGAGCGGCGATCACGGCGTTGCGCTCCTCGGCAACACGCTGGCGACGGCGGCGATGCTCGTCGTGCTCGTTACGGCGCTTGGGCCGATCTCGGGTGCGCATTTGAATCCGGCGGTGACGCTGGTGTTCGTCTGCTTGCGCGAGATCGGGATCGGGGCGGCGCTGCTCTACGTGGCTGCGCAGGCCGGCGGAGCGGTGCTGGGCGCGATCGCTGCGCATGCGATGTATGAGCTGCCGCTCATTCACGAGGGCGCCATCGTGCGCGCTGGGTTCGGGCAGGGGCTTTCGGAAGCGCTGGCGACGTTCGCGCTCGTCTTCGCGATCCTCTTTGTACGGAGCGTGCGGGCCGAAGCTGTTCCCCTCACGGTGGGGCTCACGATCGCGGCGGGTTATTGGTGGACGGCGTCCACGAGCTTCGCCAACCCCGCGGTGACGCTCGCGCGGGCGATGACGGACACATTCTCAGGCATCAGGTGGGCGGATGCGCCCGCCTTTTGGGCGGCGCAAATCGCGGGCGCTCTCGGCGCGCTCGCAATCTTTTTGGCGTTCGGGCGCAAGGGCGCGCCGCCGGCCAATTAGACCGGCTGGACGCGGTAATGCTGGATGCGTGTCGTGCGCAGGCCGGGGAGGCCATGCTTCTCGATCGCGGCGCGCCACGACTCGAACTCTTCCGGCGTCAGATTGTAGCGCTCGCACGCTTCATCGAACGTCAGAAGACCGCCGCGCACAGCAGCCACGACTTCTGCTTTCCGGCGAATGACCCAACGGGTCGTGTTCGGCGGCGGCAGATCATCCAGGGTCAACGGCGAACCGTCGGGCCCCATCACCATCCCATCAAAGCGGCGTTGCATAGCGCCTGTTCTCCTCGGTTATCTCGCTCTTCTACGCGAGACGCCTAAAGGAAGCGCTAAAAGCGGCAGCTAACGAGTGTTTACACTCTGTTTCACGACGGTACAGCGAAGTTGTTGCCGATTGCTAAACCCGATTGTTTCTTGCGCGGAAGAATGAGCGCGCGACGCACAAGATGTAGATATGGAAACGCGCGGCGAAGAGACTCCGCCGCGCGTTCGAAACGACGCAAGAGATTAAGAACGCGCGCGCTTAGCGTTTGATGCGCAGCAATTCTTCCAACATTTCATCCGCCGTCGTGATGATGCGCGAAGAGGCGGAGTAGGCGCGCTGGGTGGTGATGAGGTTCGTGAACTCAGCCGCGAGATCGACGTTCGAGGCTTCGAGCACGCCCGATTGAATGCGCCCGGCGCCGCCCGCGTTCGAGGCGTTGATGTTGTAGAGGCCGCTTTCGAGCGTCGTGCGGAAGGAGCCGCCGGTGTCGGGCTGGAGGCCGTTGGGGTTCAAGAAGGTCGCCAGCGGGATCTGGTAGAGCGCGCGCGAGCGGCCGTTGGAGAATTGGGCGGTCAAGAAGCCGTCGCCTTCCATCACGAGGCCGACGAGATCGCCCGGGGGCACGCCGTCGGCGGTGACGCTGGTGACGCCGAAATTGTTGGCGAATTGCGTCATGCCGGATTCGAGATCGAGTTCGATGGGCTGATCGGCGGCGCCGGTGGAAGCGGCCCAATCGATGGTGAAGGCCGATGCGATGCCGCCCGTCACCGAATCTACGGTGCCGTCTGAGTTGAAGGTGAGGGTGCCCGAAGCGAGGAAGCCGCCGGGATTGCCGGGCGCGTTGGTGGCCGGGCGCGCGTAGGCTTCGACCTGCCAAGTGTTCGGGCCCGTCTTCAAGAAACCGAACGCGATGGTGCGCGCCGCGCCCAGGCTGTCGAACACTTCGAGCGAGCTTTCGAAGTGCGGTGTGATCGTGCCCGCGGCGAGATCGCCGGCGTCATAGGCGCCTTGAGTGAGAGGATCGTATTGCGCCTGGCTCGATTGCAGGTTCGCGTTGATGCCGACGTTCGCGGTGGGCTCGGCCAAGCCGCCGACGCCGGCGATGTTCACCGGCTCGATAGCGGAGAGCGATGTGGGCGAGGAGACGACGGAGCCGTCCGAGCGCACGGGCCAGCCTTGCAGATAGAGGCCCTGCGCGTTCACCATGTAGCCGGCGGCGTCGATCGTGAAGGAGCCGGAGCGCGTGAAGAGCACGCCCGCGCCGTCCGTCAGTTGGCTCGAGTTCTGCCCGACGATGAAGAAGCCTTCGCCCGAGATGGCGAGATCGGTGGGGGAGCGCGATTGTTCGAGCGAGCCTTGCAGCGAGATCTGCGTGCGCGTCGAAGGGAGCACGCCGCCCGCGTTATAGGTCGTGTTCGAGTTCTGCGCGTTGACGAGCGCGGAGAAATCGACGGCGGTGCGTTTGTAGCCGACCGTGTTCACGTTGGCGATGTTGTCAGCGATGGTGGCGAGCGCGCTCGAATTGGCGGCAAGGCCCGAAACGCCGGCGCGCATGGCGGTGTAGATCGACATTCTTCAAGCTCCACACGCGCGCCTTTCGGGGCGCGCGCTCGATTGCGTTTCAATTTTTGCGTGGAGCGCTTCTGCGCGTGGCCGGCGCGCGTGCTGCGCGCCTTCGAGTTTCATTCTCTCACGTCATGGGTTGAGGATTCCCAAAACGTCATCCAAATCGTGCGTTCCCGATTGCGTGACGATGCGCGGGGTCGCGCCCGACATATCGACGCCGGAGACGATCTCCAGCACGTTGACTTCCGAAGGGAGCGTGGCGCCCTCGGCGTTTCGCGCGTTGACCGTCAATGTATAGACGCCGGGCGGCGCTGCGCTTCCGTCGCCGCGCAGACCATCCCAGGAGAAGACGCGCGAACCGGACGCGGCGGGGCCGTCCGCGGAGAAGACGATGCGGCCGGCGCTGTCGCGCACGTTGAGCGTCACGGCAGCCGGCGTTTGATCGAGGACGTACGTCCATTGCGCACTGCCATCGGCGGGCAAGAAGGTGTTTGGCGAGTCGATGAGCGCTGCTTTGCCCAGATAGGAGAGCGGCAGCGCGGCGGCGGCGGCTGTGTTTTGCGTGATGAGCGATTCCAGATTTTCGTTGGTGCGGATCTGCTGCTCGACCTGGCTGAATTGCACGAGTTGCTGGGTGAATTGCGTGGAATCCATCGGCGACAACGGATCCTGGTTCTGCAGCTGCGCCGTCAGCAGCGAGAGGAAGGTGTCGAAATTATCCGAAAGGGAGCGCGCGGCCTGCTGATTGACCGTCTGCTGAACGCCGGTGATCGCATCGACTGTCATTTGGCCCTCACGCCACCAGATCGACGCGGGAACCGCGCCAGCTTTCGAGGGTCAGCGCGCGGCGCGCGGGGAGGGCAGGTGGTTCGCCCTCCCCGCGCGCCGCGGCGTCGTGCGCCCCCGCGCCTCGGGGGTGTTGTGCGACTTGCGCCTCCGGCTGGCGCGGGTCGGTCAGATCGAAGGTCAATCCGTTCTCGGCGAGTGCGTGGCCGGCGGATTGCAGCGTTTGTTCGATTTCGCGCGCGGCGCGGGTGAGCTGCGCCAGTGTGCCTGCATCATCGGCGGCGATGAGCGCGGTGACGCGATGATCGCGCGATAATTCCAAACGCACATCGACGCGGCCAAGCTCGGGTGGATCGAGGCGCAATTCGAAGCGCGTGGCGCCGTTTTCCACGCGGCGGACGATTTGCTGCGCGACTTGCGCGGAAGGAGAGCCGCGCGCGGCTTCGCGCTCATGCGTGCGGGCTTGTTCGGTGGTCAGCGATGCGGATGCGGCGGCGACGCTCGCGAGCGGATCGAGCGGGGGCGGCGCGGCCTGCGTTGGCGCGGGCGCTGCTTGCAGCGCGCTGGCTTGCGCGGGCGCGGCGTCAGCGCGCTGCGGTGCGTTTTGCTGCGAGGGTGCTGGCTTTGATTGCTGTGCGGCCTCGATCAAAGCGTCGCGGCCGGCGCGAAGCGATGGCTCGGCGACGAGCGTCGCGTTTGGTTTCGATGCTTGCGCGGCGGGCTGCGCCGGTGGGGGCGCGGGTTCCGGCGTTGCGCTCGTCTCAGAGTCGACGACGGCTTCCGGAGCGACTTGATCGTTCGTGCGCGGCGTTGCGGTTTGCACCGGCTGCGCGCGCTCGGCGGGGATTGCTTGTTGCTTCGCGGGCGCCGCTTGCGCAGCGGGCGCTTGCGGCGGCGGTGCGGCGGCGACTTGCTCCGCGGCATTGCTTGAGGTGGGCGCTGGCCTTTCGGCGACAGATTGCGCTGCAGGGGTTTCCTGCGCGGGCGTTGGCGTTTGCACGGCGATCATCGGCGCAGCGGATTGCTGCGGCGCTTGCTGCGATTGCGGTTGCGGCGTTGGCGCAGCGGTTTGCACTTGCTGGGCGGCGACGGCGTCCGGCGCCGGCGTTTGCGCGTCTGCCCGTTGAGTCACGACCTGCTCGGCGGAGACGATGGACGCCGCCGACGCTTGCTGCGTGGGTTGCTGTTGCGGTTGCGCCGCGGGGTGTTCGCCGGTGAAGGAGCCGGCGAGCGCGGCGATGCGCGCGGCGGCCCGTGCGGAAGCGTCCGTATGCGGATGAACCGCGCGGGGCGGGGGCTGCTCTGCGGCCTCGTCCGTCTCGTTTTCGAGGTGGGCGGCGAAATCCTCGCCCGGCGACTCATCCGCGCGCGCGGGCGCTGGGCCCGGCGAGGGCGCGGCTTCGACCGGCAGAGGGGCGAGAACGTCCATGAATCTCCCATCGGCGCTGCCTGGGGGTCCAGACGCGCGGCGCATTAACCCTGAGCAATCCGCGGGCCACGCGGCCAAGTCTGAAAAACTACCTTTTATCAGCATGTTGAGTATTTTGACTGGCGCCGGGGCAGGCGGGCGCCCGGCGGGATTTGCCGGGCGGGCCGGGCAGGTTCTGCCCATTAACCTTAAGCGGCGCCGCCCTTGCGAGGACAGGCGCGCACCCGCGCGGGATCAGCCTGCACGGCGCCCGCATCGATCTGGATTTTTTCGTGATTATTCATGTACTTCGGTCGCTTTTGGGCACGTCGGCGGCTTCGCGCGGGGGCGCGTTTTCTGGGCAAAATCAGCCGGGCGCCCGGCGCCCGTTGCCGGGCTAACCGCCGATGGCGACGCTTTCCTCCATCCTTCGGACCGGGCTGACGGCGCTCAACGCGAGCCAGGCCGGGCTCAAGATCGCGTCGCAGAACATCGCGAACGCGAATACGCCGGGCTATGTCCGCACCGAGGTCCAGTTCAGCCCGCTTTCGCAATACGGGCACGGCTCGGGCGTTTCGGCGGGCGATGTTGCGCGCGCGGCGGACCGCTTCCTGGCGACCGCGAGCTACATGGCCGAAGCCGCGAAGGGCGCGGCGGGCGCGCGCTCGCAGCTTCTGGCGCGCGCCCAAGCGAGCTTCGGCAATCCCTCGAGCGAGACGTCCGTCTTCGCAGCGTTCGAGCGCGTGTGGGCTTCGTTCACGGAGCTCGGGATCGATCCATCGTCCACGCTGCGTCGCGACGACAGCGTCTCTTCGCTGCAAGTGCTCTACGCCGAGATCAGCCGCACCGCGCAGGATGTGCAAATCCTCATCGGCGAAGCGGATGAGCGGATCGGCGACAAGGTCTCCGAGGCGCAGGACCTCATCAACCGGATCGCATCGTTCAACGACGAGATCCGTTTGACATTACGCTCCGGCGCGGACGCATCGGCGGTCGAGAATGCGCAATCGGCGGCGATCGATCAGCTTTCGACCATCCTCGACATTCGCACGGCGCCGATCGCGGAAGGCGGCGTGCATGTGCGCACCAGCGGGGGCGCGCTGCTCGTCGGGGAAAACGCGGTCACGCTCTCGTACACGCCGAGCGGGGCGCCGTTCTCCGCGTACGGCGCGATCACTTACAATCCGGCGCCCGAGACGGCGGCCAATCTCGAGCCCTACCTCGTCAGCGGCGAACTCAAGGGCCTCATCCAGACGCGCGACGTCGATCTCAGAAATCTGGCGGAGGCGCTTGGCGGCTTCGCGGCCGAAATCGGCGATGCGCTCAACGCCGTGCACAACGAGAACACGTCCTATCCGGCGCTCGGGGATCTGACGGGGCGGCAGACCGGCTTGCTGGCGACCGACGCGCTCAATTTCAGCGGCCGCGCCACGATCGGCGTCACCAATGCGGCGGGGGAGCTCACGCAGCGCCTGACGATCAATTTCGATACCGGCCAGATCACGGCCGAACAGCCGCCGGGAGCGTTCGCGTTCGGCAATACGATCGCGAGCTTCACGAATGCGCTCAATCTGGCGCTTGGCGCGGCGACGCCCGCGGGGGCGGCGTCGTTCACGGACGGCCAGCTCTCGCTCAGCGTCGGCTCGGGCGGCGGGCTCGTCGTGCAACAAGACGGCGCCGCACCGTCCGCGCGCGCGGGGCGGGGCTTTGCGCACTTCTTCGGGCTCAACGATCTTGTCTCACGCCCCACGCCGCTCTTCTTCGAAAGCGGCGGCTCGGCAAGCGACGTACACGGATTAAACGCCGGCGGCGTCATCGACTTCGTCGTGCGCGACACGCAAGGGCGGGTGGCGGCGACGCCTTCGCTTGCAATCGCAGGCGCGCTCGCGGCCGGGGGCTCGACCTGGACCGATATGGTCGCGGCGCTCAACAATACGAGCACGGGACTCGGGCAATACGCGACCTTCTCCTACGATGCTGCCGAAGGACGCGTAACGTGGACGCCGAAGCAAGGCTTCGAGGTCGCGCTCGTGGGGGACACGACGGAGCGCGGCGCCACCGGCGTCTCGATGTCCTCGCTCTTCGGGCTCGGCACATCCGTCGGCGCGACGCGCGCGGTGGAGGCGGGCGTCAACGCGCAAGTCTCAGCCGATCCATCGCGGCTTGCGGTGGGGCGGCCCGATCTCACCGCCGCGCTCGGCGAGCAGATCATGGAGGCGGGCGATAATCGCGGCGCGGCCGCGCTCAGCCAGGCGCGGGACACGTCGCGTGCGTTCAAGACCGCCGGCACGATGCTCGGGCAGACGACGTCGCTCGGCGTCTATGCGGCTCGGTTTGCCGGGATGACGGGGCGGATGGCATCGGATGCCGAGCGCGCGGCGGACGGCTCGACGGCGCTCGCAACCGCGGCGGCGGACCGGCGCGCGCAGGTCGAAGGCGTCTCAATCGACGACGAACTCATCCGCATGACGACCTATCAGAACGCCTATGCGGCGGCCTCACGGCTCATCCAGGCCGCTAACGAAATGTACGATATCTTGCTGCAGCTTGGCCGTTACTGATGACCACGAGCGCGCTCACCCTCCGCTACACGACGCAGATGCAGCTGGATATTCAGCGCATCACGCGAGAGCTTTCGGATCTGCAGCGGCAAGTGTCCTCGGCGGAGAAGGGCAACGATCTCTTGACGTATGGCGCGGCGTCCTCGCGTCTCGTCGATGCGCGGGGGCTGTTGGCGATTTCGGATGCGCGGGCGTCGGCCGCGAACCAGATGGGCGCGCGTTTCTCGGTGCAAGGGGCGGCGCTTTCGCGCGTCTCGACCAGCGCGTCGGAGCTGGCGCTGGCGATCCGCAACGCAATTTCATCCGACGACGGGCGCACGCTCGATCTCGACCTGCAGATCGCGTTCACCGGCATCATCTCCGGTTTGAACGAAAGCTGGAACGGGCAACCGCTCTTCGCGGGCGAGCGGGTGGGGGCGGGGCCGATCCGCATCTCCTCGCTCGATCAGCTCGCGGCGGTGACGACGCCCGACGAGATTTTCGACGAAGCGCGGCGGCACCAGACGATGGATTTGGGGGTCGGGGAGCCGGTGAAGCTCGCGGACAAGGCGAGCGAGGTTTCGACCGGGCTCTTCAATGCGATGCAGAGCTTCAAGGCGATCCTCGATTCAGCGGGGGGCAAGCTCGGGGAAGATTTGACGCCGACGCAGCGCTCGGCGCTGGAAGACATCGCGGGGCAACTCGACGCGGCGGTGGGCGTGGTGACCGCGGCGGAAGGGCGCGCGGGGCAGTTGCAGTCGCGGCTCTTCTCGGAAGAGGTGCGGCTCTCGGCGCGCTCCAATCTGCTGCTCAAGGAGATCGGTTCGCTCTCGGATGCGGACGTACCGACGCTTTCGATTCAGCTTTCCACGCTCACGGCGCAGTATCAGGCGACCGCGAAGGTGTTCTCGGAAATCTCCAGCCTTTCACTGCTCGACTATCTCTAAGCCGCTGGCGGGCGGGGCCGCTCTTCTCTATATGGCGATCCATCGCTTGGGGCCTTGAACCCCAGGGGAGGAGATCATGACGACGACACTCGCGCCGCGCGATGCGCGCGCACTTTCTCTCAATTCGCTCGGTTTCGCGAAGGCGCCTGCCGACACGCGCGTGGTGGCGGCGATGTCGGGCGGGGTGGATTCAACGGTGGTCGCGGCGCTTCTGAAGCGCGAAGGCTACGACGTCATCGGCGTGACGCTGCAGCTCTACGATCATGGCGCGGCGGTCAACAAGCCGGGCGCGTGCTGCGCGGGGCAAGACATTCACGATGCGCGCCGCGCGGCGGATGCTTTGGGCATCCCGCATTATGTGCTCGATTACGAAAGCCGCTTCCGCCAATCGGTGATGGAAGAATTCGCGGATTCCTATCTCGCGGGCGAAACGCCGATCCCGTGCGTGAAGTGCAATCAAACGGTCAAGTTCGCCGACTTGCTGGCGCTGGCGCGCGACTTGAACGCCGATTGCCTAGCGACGGGGCATTATGTGCAGCGCGTGATGGGCGATGACGGCGCCGAGATGCATCGCGCCGCCGATCCCGACCGCGATCAAACCTATTTCCTGTTCGCGACGACGCGGGAACAGCTCGACTTCCTGCGCTTTCCGCTCGGCGGCATGGAGAAGCCGGCCGTGCGCGCGCTCGCAGCGGAGTTCGGGTTGAAGGCGGCGGCGAAGCCCGACAGCCAGGACATCTGCTTCGTGCCGACCGGCAAGTATCAAAGCGTGGTGGAGAAGCTCAGGCCCGGCGCGCTGACGCCGGGGGACATCGTGCATGTCGATGGGCGCGTGATGGGCCGCCATGATGGGATTATCAATTACACGGTGGGGCAACGGCGCGGGCTGGGGATCGCGACCGGCGAGCCGCTCTTTGTGGTGAAGCTCGACGCGGAAGCCAAGCGCGTGATCGTGGGCTCGCGCGAAGCGCTCCGTGTGCGGAGGATTGCGCTCAAGGACGTGAATTGGATTGGGGAGCGCGTCGCGCGTGAAGACGATCTTGACGGGCGCGCAATCCGCGTGCGCGTGCGTTCCACGCGCGCGCCGGTTCCCGCGCGGCTTTCGATCGGCGCGGGGTGGTTCGTGGAACTGGAAGAACCGGAAGAAGGCGTTGCGCCAGGGCAAGCGGCGGTTTTCTATGATGCGGATTCGCCGCGCGTGCTGGGCGGCGGGTGGATCGCGCGGACGGAAGCATGAGCGCTGGAGTCGATGACGATGCGGAGAAGTTTCTTGCCGCGATGATGCGGCCGAGGCGGCGTGCGCGGGCGCGGGTGGCGGAGCCGCTCCGGGATCTCGATGCGGTGGAGGTGAAGGCGCCGGACGGGTCGGTCGCGGCGTGGCGGTTGGGCGAGGGGCCGGCCGTCATGCTCGTGCATGGCTGGGAGGACGATCATTCGCTCTGGACACGGATGATCTTGGCGCTCGCGGAGCGCGGGCGCGCGATCGTGACGCTCGACTTGCCGGCGCACGGCTATTCTGACGGCGAAGAATGCACCTCGCCCATCGCTGCGCGCGCGCTTATCGCGACGGCGGCGGCGCTTGGGCCGGTCGATGCGTTCGTGGCGCATTCGTTCGGCGGGCCCTCCTGCGCGATGGCGCTGGCGATGGGGCTCGATGTGGGGCGGGGCGTGTTCATCGCGTCGCCGCTCGGCTTGAAGCGGCGGTGGAACAGGCTGGGCGAGGAGTGGAACATTCCGGACGCGGTGGTGGAGCGCGCGAAGGAGCTTTATGCCGCGCGGGAACCGATGGCGGCGTTCAACATGATCGAGTCCGCGCCTTCGATGAATGCGAAGGCGCTATTCATTCACGCGATCGACGATGAGCAAGTGCCGTATCAGGGAACACAGGAAGCCGCCGAGCTTTGGCCAGGGGCGGAGCTTGTCCTGGTGGACGATCTTGGGCACAGGCTCATCGCGCAAGACCATGATGTGATCGCACGCGTCGCCGACTTCCTCGATTGATCAGTCTACGGACAAAGAGGCCGCGCCTTCCGCGATTGCCGCGAGCATCTGCTTCGGGAAGACGGCTTGAGCGGCTTTCTGCGCGGCCATCCATTGAATGCCCGCTTCGTCCATCTTGGCGGCGCCGGCTTCGCTGACGCGCACGCGGCGGATGCGGCGGTTCTCCGGATCGGGCGCGATGACGATCCAGCCCGCAGCTTCGAGTGGCTTCAAAGTGCGCGACAACGTCGAGGGATCGAGGCCGACGGCGCCGGCGACATCGGCCATCGAGCCTTGTTCACACGCCGCAACGCGCACGAGGAGTGCGAATTGCGAGAACGTCACGCCCGCCTTGGCCAATTCGGCGTCATAAAAGCGGGTCACTTTGCGGGCGGCGCTCTTCAAGGCGTTGCAGACGCAAAGCGCGGAGCCGCGCTGGGCGATCCTGGCGCGTTCGGCGGCATTCGCGGCGGGCTTGCTTGACTTCGGAAGGGCGGCCATATAGATGCATATACATTAATTGTAGATACAAGGAAAGCCATGTCGGCAGCCCCTGAGCAACGCTTCTATTCGGGCGAGGAATTGCTCGCGCTCTCGGGGCTGGAGGCGATGCAGGCCGTGCGCGACGGGCGCGCGACGCCCCCGACAATCTCGACGACGCTCAATTTCACGCTCGCGGAGGTCGAGTTCGGGCGGGCGGTGTTCGAGGGGACGCCCAATGCGTCGATCCTCAATCCGCTCGGCTTCGTGCACGGCGGCTGGGCGCTGACGCTGCTCGATTCCTGCACGGGCTGCGCGGCGCACACTACCCTTCCCGCCGGAGTGGGCTATACGACCGTCGAGACCAAAGGGAATTTCGTGCGCGCGATTACGCCGGAGACGGGGATCGTGCGCGCCGAAGGCAAGGTCGTCGCGCAAGGGCGCACGATCATCACGGCTGAAGGCCGGATCACGGATGGGAAAGGGCGCTTGCTCGCGCACGGCACCTCGACGCTCATCGTGCTTCGCCCTCAAGGACCAGAAGGAAAGTAAGCATGGCAAACGATCCGATCGTCATCGTCGGCATGGCGCGCACGCCGATGGGCGGGCTCTTGGGCGAGCTTGCGTCGTTCAGCGCTTCCGATCTCGGCGCGCACGCGGTGCGCGCGGCGATGGATGAAGCCAGGATCGAGGGCGAGGCGGTCGATCAAATCCTGATGGGCAATGTGCTGCAGGCGGGGCAGGGCCAGGCGCCGGCGCGCCAAGCCGCGATCCACGGCGGCTTGCCGAAGAGCGTGCAGGCGACGACGCTCAACAAGATGTGCGGCTCGGGGCTGCAGGCCGTCGTCGCGGCGGCCAACGCGCTCGCGCAGGGCGATGCGGACGTGATCGTCGCGGGCGGCATGGAGAGCATGACGAACGCGCCCTATCTGCTGACGAACTACCGCAAAGGGAACAAGTACGGCGCGAGCGAAGTGCTCGATCACATGGAGACGGACGGGCTGACGGACGCCTACGAAGGCAGCGCGATGGGCGTCTATGCCGATCAGGTGGCGAAGGAATATCAATTCACGCGCGAGATGCAGGACGCTTACGCGATCGAGACGCTCTCGCGCGCCCAGGCCGCCACGAAAGAAGGGCGCTTCAAGCGTGAGATCGCGCCCGTCACGATCAAGGGCAAGGGCGATCCGATCACGATCGACACCGACGAGCTGCCGCGCAAGGCCAAGCCTGACAAGATTCCATCGCTCAAGCCCGCGTTCACGCAAGGCGGGACGGTGACGGCGGCGAACGCTTCGGCGATTTCGGACGGCGCGGCCGCGCTCGTGCTGATGCGCGAGAGCGAAGCGAAGAAGCGGGGCCTGAAGCCGCTCGCCAAGATCGTGGCGCATGCGGCGCACGCCCATGAGCCGGCCTATTTCACGACCGCGCCGGTGCCGGCGATTCAGAAGACGCTGGAGCGCGCGGGCTGGAAGGCGAGCGACGTCGATCTCTGGGAGATCAACGAAGCGTTCGCGGTCGTGCCGATGATCGCCATGACGGAGCTTGGCATTTCGCACGACAAGCTCAATGTGAACGGGGGCGCGTGCGCGCTTGGCCATCCCATCGGCGCATCGGGCGCGCGGGTGCTCGTCACGCTCATCGCGGCGCTCGAAGCGCGCGACGCCAAGAAGGGCGTCGCTTCGCTCTGCATCGGCGGGGGCGAAGGCATCGCGATGGCGGTGGAGCGCGTCTAGCGCTAAGAGCTTCGCGCATGAGCGAGGCCTTGAAAGCGGAGCGGCGCGAAAAACTGCTCGCGCATTTTACAGAGCAGGCGGGCTTTTGCACGGCGTTTGGGTCGCCATTCACGGGCGACCTCATCGCGCGTATGCGCGACGATATCGAGGCAGGCGGGCCGACGGCGGCGTTGGTGCGGGATTGGCCGACCAATCCGCGCGCGGATGCGCTCTCGCTCCGGCTGGCGGGCGCCTTGCACTACGCGGCGCTGGCGAAACTCGATGCGGATTTGGCGGCGGTCTATCCCAACGGCGAGGCGCGGGCCGATGCGGCGAGCGCGTGGCCGACGGCGCGTGCGTTCTTTGCGAACAACCGTCCGTGGACGGAGGAGTTCATTCAGTCGCCGCCGCAGACGAACGAGACGCGGCGGTCCATCGGGTTGCTGGCCGGCTTTTTGACGATTGCGAGCGAGTTAGAGGGGCCGCTCGATACGTTGGAGCTTGGCGCGAGCGCCGGGCTCAATCTCAATTGGGACCGCTTCGCCTATCGCACCGCAGACTGGATTTGGAACGAAAGCGGCAGCGTGCCGATCGACACGGATTGGCAGGGCGCGCCGCCGCCGCTTGACGCGCAGCCGCGCGTGCGATCGCGCGCGGCGTGCGATCAGAATCCGCTGGACGTGAGCAAGGTCGAGGAGAGGCTGCGCTTGCGCTCCTATATCTGGCCGGATCAAGCGGAGCGCTTGGCGCGGTTCGATGGGGCGGCCAATCTCGCGATCGCGGCGGGCGTGAATGTGGAGCGCGCGGATGCTGCCGAATGGCTCGCGGCAAAGCTCGCGACGCGTGCGCAGGACGGCGCGACGATCGTCTATCACTCGGTGTTCTACCAATATCCGCCGCGCGAAACGCGCGAGGCGATCAAGCACATCATCGAAGATGCGGGGGCCGCAGCCACGAAGGGAGCGCCGCTCTATTGGCTGCGGCTAGAGCCGGAAGCCGCGCTCGGCGGCCCACGCGACAGCATGCGCATGTTCATCGATCTTGTCTCATGGCCGGGTGGGGAACGGCGCGTCATCGCGGAGACGGACGGGCACGTGCGCTGGGTGCGCAGCGAGCTTTAGCTATTCGGCAGCGGCGGCGGTCTGCTGATACTTGAAGAAGGCGTCCCACGCGGAATCGAGCCGCGCGAGACTTTCCGCGATGGGCGCGGCGCGCAGCGCTTCGCCTTCGCGTGCGACGAGGCCGAGGCGCTCGAGTTTGCCGAGCGCATCGCCGATTTCGAAATCCACGGCGAGGCCGAAGCGTTCAGCGAGGAACGCTTCGGCGGCCTTGTCGATGTCGGCTTTCGCCATTGGCGCATTGGCTTTGAGCAGGATCCAATAGGCAAGGAGCGCTTCCTTGGAATCCTGCTCTTCGCCTGCGCCGATGAGCGCGTCCAAGACGCCGGCGTTGTTGGCGAGGTTGCGAAAATAGACCGTATCGGCGAGCTGCTTCTGGTAGAGCAGGCTCTGGCGCTCGTACTTCATCTTTTGCCGCAGCACGAACGCGCCGACGGCGATGAGGCCCGAGAGCGCGGCGACCGCTTGCTGAAGCTGTGAGTTCTCGATGACGCCGCGTGCGCCAAACCAGATCGCGAGCAATGTGAAGAGCACGGTGAGCGCGGGCCAAAGCTGCAAGAGCACCGGGACGCCGCCCGCGACAGCCGGCACGGCGAGGAAGACCTGATCGCGCGGCTTCATCGTGGGCTTGGCGCCGGGGTGGAGCGTAATCAGCTCCGCGCGCGCGACATGGCGGAAGTGCTTCACCAGCACGGCGCCGGGGCGCATGCCGCGGCGCATGGCGGCGAAAGCTTTGCGGTCTCGCCGCTCAATCTCATCCTCATCCTTGAAGGCGACGACGACGATGACATCATCGACGATCTCGGCCTCCACCTTTTTCTTGAAGAGACCGAAGACGCCGCCGATGCGTGCCGCCTCCTGGTGCGCGCCACGCGCGAAGAAGCGGATGGAGCGGATGCCGGCGTCCGAGGTCTTGAGCTTCAGATCGGCGGTCAGCTGGGTGCGGCCGACGTCGGAATCGGCCAGCTCGACTTCGTCGAAATTCGCCTTCTTGAGCGCGAGGCCGAAGGCGGCCTCGAATTTCTTCAATGCTTCGTCTCCCGTCGCGCGTCGCGCGGGCGGGGCGTCCGGATCGAGCGGCGCGTAGAGATCCTTGAGCTCTTCAAGCGCTTCATGGGCCTCGTAATGGAGAATCGCGGAAAGGATGCGGGCGAGTTCGCCGAACCGGGCTTCCTCGCCAGCCGGGGGGGCCGCGCCCGCCATGGCCGCAATCAATTCGCCGCGCCGCGCCGGAATGTAGCCGTCAGCCATCGCCAGCACTCCTAGACGAGGCCGCGCGGGCTTTCCATCGCGCGCCGCTTGTCGCGGGAAAGCGGCCGTAACTTGCGCGCGCGGGGGCGGGCGGGCCATGGTCCGCCCATGCGCTGGCGGATTCCTCCACTCTTGAAACGGACTCTTGTTGCGGCGGCGGCGTGCCTCTTGCCGTTGGCGGCGGGCGCCTCGGCGCAGCAAATGCCGCAAGCCGATCCGTTCCGGGGCCAGGCCGGAATGATGGAAATCGCGCTGCCGCCGCGCGTCGCGGCGCGACAAGCGGAATTGCTCGCCGCGGCGCTTGGCGGCTTGCAGGCGCAGCGGCCTGGGCGGACGGACGTCTATGTGCTCGCCGCGTCGTTCTGGAGCGATCCGGTGTTCGAGCGCGAGGCGACGCAGGCGGCGCAAATCCTGTCGCGGCGCTTGCATGCGGAAGGGCGCACGATCGTGCTCTCGGCCGGCACGGGTTCGGGCGAGCGCGCTTATGCGGCGACAACCCCGAACAACGTCAATGCCGCACTTGGGCGGATCGGCGCTTTGATCGATCCGAACGAAGATCTGGTCGTTCTCTTCTTCACATCGCACGGCGCGCCGGACGGCTCGATCGCAATTCGCGAGCACAATCGGATGGGCGGCGTGCTCAGGCCGGTGAACCTTCGCGACGCGCTCACCGATGCGGGCATCCGTAGCCGCGTGGTGATCGTATCGGCCTGCTATTCGGGCGCATTCATCGCACCGCTGATGAACGAGGATACGATCATCCTCACCGCAGCGGCGCCGGACCGGACCTCCTTCGGGTGCCAGCCGACGCGTGAGTGGACTTATTTCGGCGACGCTTATTTCGGGCAGGCGCTCGCGGGCGGCGCCGGCATCGTGCAAGGCTTCGAGCAGGCGCAGCAGACAATCGCGCAATGGGAACGCGAGCAGAATCTGCAACCCTCCAACCCGCAGCGCTCGGTGGGCGCGCGCGCGGCGGCGCTGGTGCAGCGGGCAGAGCGCGGCGCGCGCTAGGGCGTTCGTCGCAAATCCCGCTCCGCGTGGTTGGACGAGGGCGCGGCGCCCTTACATTGGCGGCGAGGGAGACAAGCCATGACAATCCGCACATTGATCGCCGCCGTGATCGGCGCAGCCGCCATTGCTTCATGCGCTGGGGCGCAGACCGCTGCACCGGCGGCGGAGACGGCGCAGACGGATGCAGCGCTCGCCGCGGTCGTTGGCGGCGATTGGCGCTCCGAGGCGGATCGCGCGCGCGATCAATATCGCCATCCCACGGAATCGCTGACGTTCTGGGGCTTGCGCCCCGGCATGACGATCGTGGAGATCGAGCCGGGAACAGGATCCTGGTGGACTGAGATTCTGGCGCCTTATGCGCGCACGACGAACGGACGCTACTACGCGGGCTGGATCGATCTCGGCAATCCGCAGGTGAGCGCGCGGGCGCGCGAGGTGCGCGCCGCGTTCGAGCAGGAATATGCCGATCAGACGCGCTATGGCGCGGTCAACACCGTCAATTTCGGCCAGCACTCAGGGCTTGAGATCCCGGATCAGACCGCGGACTTCATTCTGGTGGCGCGCGCCTTCCACAATTGGGCGCAAGTCGAAGGCCGGACCGACCGCTATATGGCGGAATTCTTCCGCGTATTGCGTCCCGGCGGCGTGCTCGCGGTCGAGCAGCATCGCGCGCCGGCGGGCGCGGATGTCGCGCAGTCGGCGCCGACGGGCTATGTGCCGGAGAGCTATGTGATCGAAGCGGCTGAGCGCGCCGGGTTCGAACTCGCCGCGCGTTCCGAAATAAACGCCAATCCGGCGGATGATCGCGATCATCCGTTCGGCGTGTGGACGCTGCCGCCAGTGCGGCTGACGGCGCCGCAAGGCGAGCCGGCCAATCCGGATTTCGATCGCACGCCGTACGACGCGATCGGCGAAAGCGACCGGATGACGCTGCGGTTCGTGCGGCCGAGCTAAGCTTAGCGCGCCGGGACGTATTGGCTGACCAAGCCCAAGGGCGCGGCGGTGGTGCGCTTGGCGACGCGCATCACGATGCGGCTCTGCACGTCCGAGACGACGCCGAGCGCGAGGATCTTATCGCGCAGGAAATCGTCATACGAATGCATGTCGGTCGTCACGATGCGGAGCATGTAATCGACGGCGCCGGTGACGGTCGTGCAATCGACGACCTCGCTCCATTTGGCGACGGCGGCCTCGAACTTTTCGAGATTGTCGCGCGTGGGGAGCTGGAGCTTCACGCTGGCGATCACCTCGAAGTTCAAGCCGAGCTTCTCGCGATCGAGCAGCGTCACTTGGCTGGTGATGACGCCATTCTTTTTCAGCCGCTCGATCCGGCGCCAGCAGGGCGAGGAGGAGAGGCCGACGCGATCGGCGATTTCGGCGATGGATAGGCTGGCGTCCTGCTGAAGCAGGTCCAGAATCTTGGCGTCGATTGAATCGAGCTCTTCGGGCAAGTTTTCCTCTCCCGACGAAAATTATTGCGTTCTTGGCCCGATTTATGGACGGGCGCTGCGCTGTGCGCAAGCCGAGCGGCGGGAGGGGCGCAAAATTCTTCGATTCACCGTTTACGCGCGATGAGGTGGGCGGTGATGGGCGTGGTCATGCGGCCTCCCGCGGCTTCGACGCGCGCGAGGGCGGCATGGGCGGTGTCGGCTTCGGCCTGGGTGAGGCGGCCGATCTCGACCATGCGGGTGGGGCCGGTGCGCGCGAACGAGGCGGGCCATGCCCAAAGCAAATCCTTCGGGTGCGTGACATCGACGATGGGATCGAAGCTCACGAGATCGAAGCCGGCGGCATCGAGCAGTTTCGGCAATTCGATCGCGGCGTCGGGCTCGCCGCCGTCGGCGCGCCAGGAGGCCATTGTCGCGTCGACGAAGCGCTGGAACGCGGCGTCGCGCGGGATGAGGGACCAGGCGGCGTAATCGAGATATTCCTGGATGGCGATGACGCCGCCCGGCTTGATCGCGGCGGCGATTTTCGCGAGCGCGCCCGCGCGATCGGGCACGAAGGCGAGCACCCAGCGGCACCAGGCGAAATCGACTGGCGCATCGACAGGGAGCGGCGATGTCACATCGCCTTCGCGCACGTCGAGCCAGTTGAGTTTGCGTTCCGCCGCGAGCGCGCGGGCGTGCGCGAGGAAGGACGGCGCGCGATCGACGCCGATGACTTTGCCGCGCGGGCCGATCAGTTCAGCCAAATCGACGCTCGCCCAGCCGGGGCCGCAGCCGATGTCGAGCGCGCTCATGCCTTGCAGCAGCCCGGCGCGGCGCCAGAGATCGAGCATCCGCGCGCGCCAGACGCGATGCTGGAGGCCTAAGCGATCGATCTCGGTTTCGGTGATGCCGAGGACGTAGTCGCCCTTGGGCGTGGGAGCGCTGGACATGGGCGCCTTCTAGCGCGGAAATGCGCGCGTGGCTCGCTGGTTTCGGACGGCGCGGCGAGAGGGTAAGGTCCGCCGGGGGCGGGCCACTTACATGAGCGAAGCGCGGAAGAGCTACAGAGCCTTCATAAGTTATTCCCAGCAGGACAAAGTCTGGGGCAAGCGCATCCACACTTGGCTTGAGACGTATCGCGTGCCCGTCGGCGTGATGGCGGACGTGGGCGAAGAGCGCAGGCTCGGGCGCTTCTTCCGCGACGAAGACGAGATGCCGGCGGCGCCGGACATCGGCGCGGTGGTGGAGCAAGCGATCGCGGCGGCGGAGAGCCTCATCGTCATCTGCTCGCCGTGCTCAGCGGAATCGAAGTGGGTCGAAGGTGAGATCCGCGCGTTCCGGCGCACGCGGCCGGGCGGAAAGGTGTTTGCCGTCATAATCGACGGGTCGCCCAATTCCGGCAATCCGGACACGGAGTGCTTTCCCGACGCGCTGCGGCTTCGCGACGACGACTCGCTCGACACGCTGCCGATCGAGCCGGTTGGGATCGACGTGCGGATCGACGGCAAGGACCGCACCTGCGCGCGGCTGGCTGCCGGCATTCTGGGTGTCGATTTCGACGATCTCTGGCAGCGCGACAGGCGGCGCAACGAAGCGCAGCAGCGTCGCATGATCGTGGCGCTTTCAGTGCTGACGCTCGTCTTCGCGGCGCTGGCGAGCGCGGCGGTGTGGTTTGGCGTCGAGGCGCGGCGGCATGCGGCGGCGGCGGAGGCCGCGCGGGCGAACTTGCAACGGGAGTATTTGCGCGCGCTCGGGGAAGCGGCGCTCGACGGCGTGCTGGCGCTCGAGAGCTTGCCGGGAACATTGGCGATGGACGATCCGGCGACGTGGACCGTGCTTATGGAAACCGACGAACAACCGTTCGCGGCGTCACGCGAGTATGGCGCGGGGCGCATGCTCGCCATCGCGCATGACGGCGTGCTGCTTGCCGACATGCGCGGCTCCGGCGCCTTTCTGCGGCGAACAATCGGATGGCTGCGCGGCAGCGAGCGGCCGCAAAGCGTCGTCATTGCGAGCGGGCATTGCGAGTGGCTGCCGAACGTCGTTCCGGAATGGATGTTGCCGGCGATGCTGGAGACGTGGGGCTATTCCGTCTCGCGCGCGGAAAGCGAACTCGACGATGCGGCGCTGGCGGGGGCGGGCGTTGTCATCATCGGCAATGCGTGGGGCGATTTTGACGCCAACGAGATCGCGGCGATAGAGCGTTTCACGCGCGGCGGCGGCGGCGTCTTGATGGCGGGGCTCGAGTGGTCCTGGCGCGAGCATGGCGCCAACCGCGAAGTCGGATGCGCGGCGCGGCGCATGGATGCGCAAACGCCCGGCGATCCTTCGACCTATCCGATGAACCGCGTTGCGCAGCCTTTTGGTTTGCGCTGGGCGGGGTGAAGCCCGATCAGGCGAAGACGCCTTCGGCCTTGTGATCGCGGACCAAATCGACGGCGCCGTTCAGCATCTTGAAGAACATATCGTCGCCGCGCTCCGTCTGCGTGACGACCATGGCGGCGAAGAAGGCGGTGAGGAAATGCTGGTAGGCGCCGGCGATGTAGTGGCGCTCGAACGCCTCGGCATCGTAGTGGCCCGCGCCTTGGCGGGCGAGCTCTTCGAGATAGGCGTCGCGCAATTCGTTTTCGTGCGCGCGGCGGAGCACGGGATCGATCGCGCCAGAGACGAAATAGCCGACGTCCGCGGCAGGCGGGCCATAGCCGAAGCTCTGCCAATCGACGACGACGACGGGCGGCGTCGTTCGATCCGTGGCGAAGAGCATGTTGTCGGGGCGGAAATCGCTATGGATGAGCGAGCGGGGGCCCGCGCGGAATTGTTCGTAGCGTGAGATGTCGGCCGTCATCGCATCGCCGATCTGGCGCGCCTCGAGCGTGACGCGCGCGCCGTAGCGTTCGAGGAAGGCTTTCCAGAGAAAGAGCACGAGTTCGGGCTGCACGGGATTGGGCGCTTTCGTCGTGCCGTTCACCCAGACATAGCCATCGAGCGTTTCATCTTGCCAGAAGGCGGCGTGGAGCTTTGCGGCTTCCGTGATCACGATCTTGGAGGCTTCGATATCGCAACCGGCGAGCTGATCGCCTTGTTCGGCGGGCGCGAGATCGCCCATCATCAGGACGAAATCGTGCGTCTCTTCGTTGACGTCGGTGAAATAGCAGCGGGGCGTGGCGATGCGCGCTCTTGTTTGCAGCAGCTGATAGAATTTCACTTCGCGGTGATAGTTGCCGAGCGAGACGCCCGCGGCGCGGCTCTCGGCGCCGGCAGCGGGGAATTTGCCGACGATGGTTTTCGGCGCGCCAGGCGGCGCGCTGGCGTAGTTCAGGGTGAAGCGTACGCAATCGCCGATCTGGCCGGTGCCGACTTTCTTGGCTTCGAAGCTCTCGACGCGCGCATCAACGCCGCCCGCCGCGAGGACGGCGGAGAGCCACGCGGCGTCAGCGTCCTGCGGGGCGCGAATGTCCGGCTTCGTCATGCGGGGAGCTGGTGCACGTAGACTTCGTTGTGCGCGATCTTATCGCCGCGCATGAGGACGAGATCGAAGCCGCGCATGCGGCCTGCTTCACCCTTCTCGCCGATGGTGCACATCCAGCGGCCGCAGAAGCCGCCGTCGATCGCCCAGGTTTCTTCGGGCGTGTAAGTCATCGGCGGGGTCGCGCCAAAGAGGCCGGTCAAATAAGCGCGCAGCGCGTCGTGACCTTGGATGCCGGCGGCGGTCTGGGGATCCTTGTAAATCGTGTCGGCGGCGTAGAAACCGAGCAGGCGTTCGACGTCCTTGTCGGTCCAGGCCTTGAGCCAGTCAGCGTTGAAGCGCGGGATGTCGATCATAGCGCTTAGCCTTCCAGCACGCGGGCGCGGTGCGCGTCCGTAAAGATTTCGGGCGGCAGCGTTTCGGGGCCGGCCATGACGGCGAAGCCGTGCGCGCCGATGGATGCATCCGCGGCGCGGCGCTCGTGATAGCGGCGGCGGCGCTCGCGCGCGGCTTCGCCGAACTCCATGTCGAGCGCGGCGGTCAACTGGCCGGCGAAGCGAAGACGCCGCATGCGCTCGGCGCGTTCCTCCGCATACGGACGGAAATCGGGTTGGGCGCCCGCTGGCGTCTCCTTCAAGATATCCGAGACGATGCGGACATCGCGGTAGGTGATGGAAAGCCCGAGGCCGATGATCGGATCGTTCCAGCCGGCGGCGTCTCCGATGAGGACGGCGCCGGGCGCGAAGGGTTCGGCGGTCCAGCTGTCGTTGTTGAAATAGGAAAAGAGCGGCCCGGCTGGCTCTCCAGCTGCAATGGTCTCGTTTTGCGGCGCGGAGCGCATGCGGAAGCTGTCGAGAAAACGGCGCGCGCCGTCTACTCCATGGAAGCGGCCTTTGCCTTCGAGTGCATAGCCGCCATAGACGCGCACGCGGCCTTGGCCTTGCGGGAAGGCGAGGAAGCCGAAATCGCCTTCGGTGCCGATGGCCTGGCGCTCTTCGTCCCAGCCCACGACGCGATCGACGAGCAGGCCCGCGAACCAATGATGCGGCGTGTTCTGCTCGAGCGCGATCTTGGCGGCGTCGCGCACCATGGATTGGCGGCCTTCAGCTCCGACGATGAGGTTCGCTTCCGCCGTGCGCTTTTCGCCGTTGTGCGTGAACGTGACGGAGGGTTTGGCGCCGAGCGTCACGCTCTCGACGTTGACGCCGCGCAGCGCTTCGGCGCCGGCGCGGCCGGCTTCGCCAAAAAGCGTCTGGCAATGGTGGGGGTGGCCGATGCAGAGCGGGCCTGGCACATCGGGCGCGAAGATCGCGAGCGGCAGAATCGCGGCTTCGGCGGCGGCGGGATCGAGGCTTTCGTCGTACGTCACGTGCTGCGCGAGGTGATGGCCGCCCGCGCGGCGCAGCAGATCGTAGAGGCCGAGGCGCTTCGTCTCAGTCACGCCCCAGGGCGCGATCCATTCGCCGCGGACGCGATCCTCGTATTGGCTCGATTTTTCGAGAAGAAGAACGCGCTGGCCGGCGCGGGCCATCACGGCCGCCAGCGCGGACCCGCCAATGCCGCCGCCGATGATCGCGAGATCGTATGCCATGGGCGGAGACTAGCGGGACGGGCGCCCGTTGCAACGCACGCCTGCTTTCCCTCGCGTCCGCTTGAAGCGGCGGCGATCATCCGTCATGCGTGGAGGCGAAGCCAACAAGGAAGCGCGCGCCATGGCGATCAAGACCCGCATCACCGAACTCTTCGGCATCGAACACCCGATCATCCAGGGCGGGATGCACTATGTTGGGTTCGCGGAAATGGCGGCGGCGGTTTCCGAGGCGGGCGGCTTGGGAATCATCACGGGGCTGACGCAGGGCACGCCGGAGAAGCTCGCGAAGGAGATCGCGCGCTGCCGTGAGATGACGTCGAAGCCGTTCGGCGTGAACCTCACGTTCCTGCCGGCGGTGACGCCGCCTGATTATCCGGGCTTCGTGGACGCGATCATCAAAGGCGGCGTCAAGATCGTAGAGACGGCGGGGAACAATCCGCAGAAATGGCTGCCCGCGATGAAGGAAGCGGGGATCAAGGTCATCCACAAGTGCACGTCGGTGCGCCACTCGCTGAAGGCCGAGTCGATCGGGTGCGACGCGGTGAGCGTCGATGGGTTCGAATGCGGCGGCCATCCTGGAGAAGACGATGTGCCGAACTTCATCTTGCTGCCGCGCGCGGCGGAGGAGCTCAAGATTCCGTTCGTCGCGTCGGGCGGGATGGCCGATGGGCGCAGCCTCGCGGCGGCGCTGGCGCTAGGGGCCGAAGGCATGAACATGGGCACGCGCTTCATCGCGACGAAGGAGGCGCCGGTGCACGAGAACGTGAAGCAGGCGCTGGTGGCGGCGAGCGAACTCGACACGCGTCTCATCATGCGGCCGCTGCGGAACACCGAGCGTGTGCTCAACAACGCGGCGGTGGAGCGGCTGCTTGAGAAGGAGAAGGAGCTCGGCGCGAAGCTCACCTTCAACGACATCATCGAAGAGGTGGCGGGCGTTTATCCGAAGATCATGCGCGACGGGCAGATGGATGCGGGCGGCTGGAGCTGCGGCATGGTCGCTGGCCTCATCCACGACGTGCCGACGGTGAAGGAACTCATCGACCGCACGATCGCGGAGGCGGAATCGCTCATCAAGCAGCGCCTCGCGAAAATGGCGGCCTAGTCATCGAAGCCGACGAAGTTCACGGCCTCATCGACGCTCTTGCGGCGTGAGACGACGGCGTTAGCGGGAAACGACTCATCCGGCCAGCCCATCGCGATGCAGATCATGATGACCTGATCGTCCGCGATGCCGGCGTGCTCGCGCACGACGGGCGATTGCATGATGCCTTGGCTGTTGATGACGCAGCCAAGTCCGCGCGACCAGGCGGCGTTGACGAATGCATTGGCCACGGCGCCGCAATCGAAGGGCGCGATGTCTCCGCCATGGATCGTGCGGTCGTAAGTCACGACGATGGAGACAGGGGCGTCGAACTGGCGGAAGCCGCGCAGCACCCAATCCTGACGCGCGTCCTTATCATGGCGTTCGATGCCCATGGCGGCGAAGAGCTGCTTGGCGATCTCGATCTGGCGCTCGCGGTGGGCGCCGGCGTATTCGCCGTGAATGCGGAATTCACGCGAGTGCGGAACGCCGGCGAGGTTGCGCTCGGTGTTGCCGGCGCGGATGCGGTTGAGCGGCTCGCCCGCGACGACCGTGAAATTCCAGGGCTGCGTGTTGAGCGATGAGGGCGCGCGCATGGCGAGCGCGATAACCTCCTTGATGACTTCCTTCGGCACCGGCTTCTTCTTGAAGCCGCGGATGGAGCGCCGGCCTAGAACCACTTCGTCGTATTGCACGCACGCGCCCCCTTTTTCTTCGATGCGAGAAAGCAGGGTTTACGCGAAGAGCGTCAAGCGCGCGAGGTGCGTGAGCGCGGCGATCAGCGCGAGCAGGAGGGCGATCCAGACGCGCGGACCCAGGAGCGTGCGGATCATCGGGCGCGTCGGGAAGGAGAAGGTTTGCGCCACGCCGGCGATCTTGAAGGGATGGATGTGGTGGAAGCGTGGATCGGACGCGAGCGCGGCCATATCGCGGCGGCTGCGGTAGCGCATGTAGCCCACTACGCTCCAGCCCGGATCGGGCGCGGCGTTCCAGGCGTCGAGGTAGCCGCCGGCGGGGCGCGCGACGATGGCGGGATGGCCGGCGCGGGCGAAGAGCGCGGGCATGAAGGCCTTGGCGTAGCGCTGCGTGAGAATGCGGCCGGGGACCATGGCGCCGGTTTCGGGATCGGGCGCGTCGTTGGGGTTCTCGCGCACGAGATTGAGCATGAAGAATTCGCGCCCGTCGTCCTCTTCGAGAAAGCGGCGGACGATCGCGAGATCGTTGACGGCGGCGCCGGGTGTGCCGGCAATGGCCGCGACGAAGCGTTCGATCTCGTTCGTTGAAAGCGGCCCGCGCCAATTATCGTACCAAGCGCGGAAGAGGATGTAGGCGGCGAGCGCCGCGCCCCAGATCAGCAGTGCTTCGTCCACTGATCAATGTCCCGCTTGTGGGTCTCCGGCAGCAGGAGCAAGCCGATGACGAACGTCGCGCCGGCGATGACGATCGGATACCAGAGGCCGTTATAGATGTTGCCGGTGGCGGCGACGATGGCGAAGGCGGTCGTCGGCAGGAAGCCGCCAAACCAGCCGTTGCCGATGTGATAGGGCAGCGACATCGAGGTGTAGCGGATGCGGCTGGGGAAGAGCTCGACGAGCAGCGCCGCGATGGGGCCGTAGACCATCGTCACGTAGAGAACGAGGAGCGCCAGGATCGCGATGACGAGCGGCGTGTTGATCGCGGCGGGATCGGCGGCGGCGGGATAGCCGACGGCGTCAAGCGCGGCGCGCGCTTCGGCCTGGAACGCCGTGATGGCGGCGGCGCGGGCTTCGCGATCGAGAGTGGCGACGTCGGGGGCGCGGACGATTGTTTCGCCGACGTGGATTTCAGCGACGGCGCCCGCGGGCGCTGCGCTGTTGTCGTAGCTCACGCCCGCGCGGGAGAGGAAAGCGCGCGCGACATCGCAGGATTGCGTGTCGAACTGATTGCGGCCGACGGGATCGAATTGCACCGAGCAGGCGCGCTGATCGGCGATCACGACCACGGGCGCGTTGCGCTGCGCGGCGGCGAGCGCGGGGTTGGCGGCTTCGGTCAACAGATTGAAGAGCGGGATGTAGGTGAGCGCGGCCAATGCGCAGCCCGCGAGGATGATGGGCTTGCGGCCGATTTTGTCGGAGAGCCAGCCGAACACGATGAAGAAGGGCGTGCCGATCAAGAGCGCCACTGCGATGAGGCCGTTGGCGGTGAGGCCGTCGACCTTCAGCGTGCGCTCCAAGAAGAAGAGCGCGTAGAACTGGCCGGTGTACCAGACGACGGCTTGGCCCGCGACGGCGCCGAAGAGCGCGAGGATGGCGACCTTCGCATTGCTCCAGCGACCGAAGGATTCCGCGAGCGGGGCCTTCGATGTCGCGCCTTCTTCCTTCATGCGTTGGAAGACCGGGCTTTCGTTGAGCTGCAGGCGGATCCAGAGCGAGATGGCGAGCAGCACGATCGAAACAAGGAACGGGATTCGCCAGCCCCATTCCGCGAAATCCTCCGGCGTCAGCACGGCGCGCGCGCCCATGATGACGAGCAGCGAGAGGAAGAGGCCAAGCGTGGCGGTGGTTTGAATCCACGACGTATAGAGGCCGCGGCGATGGTTGGGCGCGTGTTCAGCCACGTAGGTCGCGGCGCCGCCGTACTCGCCGCCGAGGGCCAATCCTTGCAGCAGGCGCATGAGGATGAGGATTATGGGCGCGGCGACGCCGATATCGTCATAGCCCGGCAGGAGGCCGACGACGAACGTCGAGAGGCCCATGATCGCCATGGTGACGAGGAAGGTGTTCTTGCGGCCGACGATATCGCCGATGCGCCCGAAGAAGAGCGCGCCGAAGGGGCGCACGAAGAAGCCCGCGGCGAAGGCGGCGAGCGCGAAGATGAAGGCCGTCGTCTCGTTCACGCCGGAGAAGAAGTGCGCGGCGATGTAGGTCGCGAGCGAGCCGTAGAGGTAGAAATCGTACCACTCGAAGACGGTGCCGAGCGAAGAGGCGGAGATGACGAGCTTCTCGCCTGACGTCGACTTATGGTGCTTCGGCGCTTCCCCCGCCGCTGTCTCGGCCATGCGCGTTCTCCCTCACGCGCATGGGAGAGCAAAGCGCGGCGGGGATCAATTCGTTTCGTGCGACCTAGCGGAAGAGCGCGGTGATGGCGTCGACGGCGGCGCTGTCGATGTATTCGTCGATGCGGGCGATCTTGCCGTCGCGCACGGTGAAGAAGATGGCGGCGTCGCAGGCGGCGGATTTGGCGCCTTCGCGGGCGGCGAGATGGAGCGTGTGGCGCTGGGCGACGCGGTCTCCCAATGCGAAGCGCTCGGCGATCTCGTAGCGTGGGACGGCGACGCGCATCATGGCTTTGAGGGTGCGCAGGTTCTCGGTCTTGTTTTGGGTCTTGCCGTCATTGCTGTGCCAGACGGCGAGATCGTCATGGTAGAGCGCGGCGACGGCGTCGGCGTCACCGGCTTGGATGGCGGCGAAGAAGGATTCGATGACGGCGGTGGAGTCGGTCATTTTTCCTCCGGTCCGCCTTCGCGCCTCCGGCGCTTCGGCGCGACACTTTCGTTTGCTTCGCAAACGAAAGTGGTGGTCGGGGGGAGACTTGAACTCCCGACCTCGGGGTTATGAATCCCGCGCTCTAACCAGCTGAGCTACCCGACCTTGGATTTCGCCTCCGGCCTTGGCCGGAAGGCGCGGATGCTTAAGGGAGGGGGCGGGCCCACGCAAGCGCCGATGGCGCGCCTTCTTGCCTTCTTCTTGCAGCAGCCTTTGATCGATCCACATGGCCGATCTCGCAAAATACCGGGCCAAACGGCGCTTCTCGGTGACGCCCGAGCCGACGGGGGACGCGGTGAGCCCGCGCCCGGCGGGCGAGCCGATGTTCGTCGTGCAGAAACATAAAGCGCGGCGGCTGCATTACGATTTCCGGCTGGAGGTTAACGGAGCTCTCAGGAGCTGGGCGGTGCCGGAGGGGCCGTGCCTCGACACCAAGGTGCGCCGGCTCGCTGTCGCCACGGAGGATCACCCGCTCGATTACGGCAGCTTCGAGGGGCGGATCCCTTCGGGAGAGTATGGCGCAGGCGTCGTCATCGTGTGGGACACGGGCACGTTCGTGACGCTCGAAACCGATCCGGAGGCGGCGCTCAAGAAGGGCGAACTCAAGTTCCGGTTGCTCGGGGAGAAGCTGCGCGGGGGCTGGACGCTCGTGCGCCTCGCGAAGGATCCGAAGAATTGGCTGCTGATCAAGGAACGGGACGACGAGACGCGCGCGCTCGACGATTATGACGTGCTCAAGGAGAAGCCGCGCAGCGTGATCTCGGGCGTGTCGGTCGAGGAACTGGCGCGCGAACTCCCTTCCGCGGAGGCGAAACCCGCGAAGAAGGTGAGCCCGGCGAAGATCGCGGGGGCGAAGGAGGCGGCCCTTCCGGCGAAGGCGAAGCCGCAGCTCGCGACGCAGATCGACGATCCGCCCTCGGCCGCGGGGTGGATCCACGAGATCAAGTATGACGGCTACCGGACGCTGGTGCGGATCGAAGACGGCGACGTTAAGCTCATCACGCGCAACGGGCACGATTGGACGCACCGCTACGGCCGGCTTGCGGCGGCGTTCAAGAAGCTCGATTGCCGGAGCGCGCTCATCGACGGGGAAGTGTGCGTGCAGGATGCGCGAGGCGTGACCAACATCGCGCTGCTGGAGACGGCTCTCTCCGAGAGCCGCGATCATGATCTGACGTTCTTTGCGTTCGACCTGCTGCATCTCGACGGCTGGGATTTGACGGGCGCGAAGCTCATCGACCGGAAGAAGGTGTTGGCGGGGCTCATCGCGCCGGCGGCGGAGGCGCGCGGGCAGATCCATTTGAGCGAGCACATCGAGGGCGACGGCGCGGATTTCTTCGCGCATGCGTGCCGCATGGGGCTCGAAGGCATCATGTCGAAGCGGGCGGATGCGCCCTACGTGCAGGCGCGCACCAAGACGTGGGCGAAGGTGAAGCGCGCGTATGTGGGCGATTTCATCGTCATCGGTTTCACGACGACGCAGCCCAAGCGCGTCGCGGCGCTCATTCTGGCGGAGGAGACGGCGGACGGGCTCGCGTTCGTCGGGCGGGTGAGTTCGGGGCTGACGGATGCGCTCGCGAAGGATCTCTTTGTGCGGCTGTCGGCGCGCGGCGTCGATGCGCCGGTCGTGGAGGCGCCGAAGATCGCGGGCGCCCACTTTACTGAACCGGCGGCGATCGCGCGCGTTGCTTTCAATAGCCGCGCGCCCGATGGGGCGCCGCGGCAGCCCGTGCTCGTCGCCGTGATGCCCTATAAGAAACCCGCGCGCTCCTCGAAGCCCAAACTGGTGACGGACCGCGATCTCGCGGCCATCCGGCTCACCAATCCCGAACGGGAGATGTTCAAGGGGAGCGGCGTCACCAAGCTCGACATCGCTGTGTTCTATGGGCGCGTGGGGGACTGGATGCTGCCTGAGCTGTTGCGGCGGCCGGTCTCGCTCATTCGCTGCCCGATGGGAGAGCTCAAGGATTGCTTCTATCAGCGCCATGCCTTTCACGGGCTGCCGGCGGGCGTCTCCACCATCGACTTATCGGATGACGAAGGGCGCGCGGACTATCTCTACATAGAGAACGCGCAGGGCTTCCTGGGGCTCACGCAATTCGGCGCCATCGAGTTTCATCCGTGGGGCTGCCGCGTGGACGATCCCGAGCACCCCGATCGCTACGTCGTCGATCTCGATCCCGACGAGAGCGTCGGGTGGACGCAAGTGACGGCGGCGGCGGAGCAACTCAAGGAGCGCTTGGAGGCGCTCGGCTTCACGCCATTTGTACGCACGACGGGCGGCAAGGGCTTGCACATCGTCACCGCGCTCAAAGGCAAGACGACGTGGCCCATGCTCAAGGATTTCGCGCAAGCGTTCTCGGCGTCCGCCGCCAAGGATGCGCCCAATCTCTTCACCGCTTCGCCTTCGAAGGAGCGGCGCAAAGGCCGCATTTACCTTGATTGGCTGCGCAACGCGCGCGGCTCAAGCGCCGTTGCTAGTTACTCTTTGCGCGCGCGCCCTACCTTTCCTGTCGCGACGCCGATCGAGTGGTCCGAACTTCGCACGCTCAAGAGCGGAGCGGTGTTTGACAGGAAAAGCGTGCTCGAACGGCTCGCGCGCCTGGGCAAAGACCCATGGGATG
This sequence comes from Hyphomonadaceae bacterium, assembly GCA_050246475.1. GTDB lineage: Bacteria > Pseudomonadota > Alphaproteobacteria > Caulobacterales > Aquidulcibacteraceae > CADEEL01. The sequence goes on from JBFWVZ010000001.1 coordinate 648,060, forward strand.
GGTTAGAAGAGTCTGCGGCTCCGATCTCGCTCAAGGCGAGGAAGGCCGTCGGCATGAAATCGTAAGGGGTCGATGATGGCGGGCCGCGCCTATTGGAAAGGCTATTTGAAGCTCTCGCTGGTCTCGTGCCCGGTGAAGCTTTACTCCGCGACGTCCGCTGGCGCTTCGCGCATCTCGTTCAATATGATCCATAAAGACACGCGCAACCGCGTGATGCAGCGCTACCACGATCCGGAGCTCGGCGAGATCGACCGCGCGGATTTGGTTAAGGGCTATCAGTTCGAGAAGGACAAATACGTCATCGTGACGCCGGAGGAGCTTGACGCGGTCGAGATCGAATCCTCCAAGACGATCGATATCGACGGTTTCGTCGACGCCAAGGACATCGACCCGATCTATCTCGACGCGCCTTACTTCATGGCGCCGGACGGGCCGGTGGCGGAAGAGACCTACGCCGTCATCCTCGAAGCGATGAAGAAAGCGGGCAAAGCGGCGATGGCGCGCATTGTGCTTAACGGGCGCGAGCGGCTGGTGACGATTCAGCCGAAGGAAGAGGGCTTCCTGCTGACGACGCTGCGCGCGGCCAAGGAAATCCGCAGCGCGGCGGATGCGTTCGAACCGCTCGACGTGAAGATCGGCGACGACATGCTCACGATGGCGCAGCAAATCATCAAGCAGAAGAGCATCAAGTTTCAGCCCGAGAAGTTCGAGGACCGCTACGAGCAGGCGCTGATGACGCTCATCAAATCGAAGGTCGCCGGTGGAGAGCCGGTCATTTCGAAAGCGCCGGAGCGCGGCAACGTCATCAACCTGATGGATGCGCTCAAGCGCTCGATCGAGGAAGAGCGCCGCCCGCCCGCGCCCAGCCTCGGCAAAGCTGAGCGCGGCGAAGAGAAAGCGGGCGCGGCGAAGAAGAGCGCAGCTAAAGCCGCGCCCAAGAAGGCCGCCGCCAAGAAGGCGCCCGCGAAGAAGAAGTCCGCCGGCTAAGTTATGGAATTGCGGGGGAAGTCAGCCGCGCTCTACGGCCGCTTCACGCCTGGCGCTCGTGATCGCCTCGCGGGCGAAATCGCACGCGCCGGCGGCGTCGTGGCGCGCGATCTCACGCGGCGGAGCGATCTCTTCGTCGTCGGCGCGGGCGCGATCTCCTTGATCGACGGCGGGCATCTCGATGCGCGGCTTGAGGCGGCGCGGGCGCGGCGCGTGCCCGTGTACGGGGAGCGGCGGTTCGCGGAGGCGCTTTCGGGCGCGCCGTTTGAGCCCGCGACCGCGCCGCTCGCGACTATCGAAGCGCAGACAGGGCTTTCGCGCGGCGTGATCGACGTGCTGGCGGCGTTCGATGTTGTGACGGTCGAAGGCGAGTTCTGCCGGTTCGGCGATGCGCAGACGCTGAGGACAGCGGCGGAAATTTTGGGCGCCGAGCGTTCGCTTTCCGATTGCGTGAAAATTCTCGCGAAGGCCCGCGATCTCGCGCCGCGCGGGCGCCGGAAGATCGTGCTCGGCCCGCGCGGGCAGGCGGCGCTGCAATGGGAGACGGGGCTCACGACGCTCGAAGGGCAAGGCTATCTGCCGCTTGGGGACGAAGCGCAAACGGTCGAAGCGCTTTTCGAAGAGGCGGCGCTCGCGGAGGCGGAAGGCGATGTCCAGGAAGCGGCGCGGCTCTATGAGCAATGCGCGCGGTTCGACAAGCGCGACGCCATCGCGCCGTTCAACCTCGGCAACCTTCATTGCGCCGCGAAGGCCTACGACCAGGCGGTGCTTGCCTACAAAATGGCGATTGCGCGGGATGGGGAGTTCGTCGAGGCGCGCTACAATCTCGCGCAAGCCTATGAGGCGCTTGAAAAGTTCGATCTGGCGCGGGGCGAATTGCTGGCGGCGCTTAAGACCGAGCCGCTTTATGGTGACGCGCTTTTCAATCTGGCGCAGCTTGAGCTGAAGCGCGGAGAGATCGCTGAGGCGCGGGCGCTTTTCGAGCGTTACCTTGAGGCTGATCCGCCAAGCGATTGGGCCGCGAAAGCGCGGCGCGCGATCCAATATTGCACGGCGCGGCTCTCAGCGTGACGCGCGGCGCGCTTGTTCTTCGGCGCGGCGCTCAATCTCTTCCTCGCGCGCGACAAGGATGTGCAGCACGTCGCGCGTCGGCAGAAAATCGAGGCAGCGGGCGATGGTGCGCGGCTGGAAGCCGGAGCGCACGAACCATGTCACGCGCGGATCGGTGACGGCGATGCGCTCGGTGCGCTGGGCAAGCTGAAGGCGCGCGCACGCTGTGGCGGCGTCCGTCATCGGCGCGGCCTCCCACGACCGCGCGAGGCACGTGGGCAGATCGCAGGCGAGCGTTTCGCGCCCTGAGGCCGCGAAGGCCGCGAGGCGCGCCCACGCGACGGGCTGAATGGGCGCGAGCGCGACGCCGTAAGCAGCGTTGGCGGCGCTCGCTTCGGCGAAGGCCGATCCGCGTTGACGGCGGCCCTGTGCTTCGAGTGCGTAGATCCAGGAGCGCGCCTCGACCGCGCCAGCGTGCCAGCGTGCGGGCGCGGCCCAGCTCGCCTCCACCAGCGCGCGGGCCTCGGCCAGGCGCTGGGCGCGCTGGCCGGGATTGACCGTGCGCGCGGCGGCATTGGCCGCGACGTTGGCGAGGCCGGTCTTGGAGGCGGCTTCGAAGACAACGAGCGATCCGAGCGCGGCGCAGACGGCCAGCGCGATTGCGACGATGCGCAGGACGAGGCCGCGCCGCGTCGGCTGGGCAGGCAGGCTCTCGGCGCGTTCACCGCTCATGGACGCCTTCCTCCGGCGTTGTCGGGCGAACGTCAACCATAATGGCGGCGCGGCGCTTGCTTCGCCGATCAACCCCCTGCAAAGCCATGGCGGCGATGACACAGCGCGACGTGACCGTTCTCATCACCTGCTACAACGAAGGCGCCTATGTGGGCGGCGCGGTTGCGGCGGTGCTGCGTCAAACCGCGTCCGAACGCATCGCGGAAATCATCCTTGTGGACAACGCCTCGCATGACGGCTCGGCCGATGTGGTGGCGAAGCTCGCAGCGGAGACGCCGCGCGCCAAGGCGATCCTCATTCCGAAAAATCGCGGGCCTTCGGGATCACGCAATGCAGGCTTGGCGGAGGTGAAGACGCCCTGGGTCGCGTTCAATGACGGCGACGATTATTGGGCGGATGACAAATTGGAGCGCCAGCTCGCGGCGATGGCGCGGACGGGCGGGGAGACGGCGCTCTATTACGGCGACTTCGTTCAGTTCACGGACGATCCGGCGGCGGGCGAGACGATCCGCACACGCGCGCTCAATGGCGCGGGGCAGGACTTGCTGAAGCGTTATTTCCTGTTCGATGGGCCGATCATGCCTTCGACGGCACTGGTGAAGATGGAGGCTTCGGCGGCGATCGGGCATTTCGATGAAGCGATCCCGCTCTTCGAGGACACGGACTATTGCATGCGGCTCGCGGGCGCGGGCGCGCGGTTCGAGCATGTCGGCGGGGTGCACACCTATAAGCGCGTGCGCGCCGGTTCGCTCTCTTCGCAAATCCACGATTGGGAAGGGGCGATGCTCAAGGAGACGCGCGCGGTGGCGGCGCGCCATCCAGAGCTCGCGGCGCTCGCGCCACGGCGCAATTCGTTTCGCATGGCGAAGATCGCGGATTCGCATTTCGCGGCGGGCTCGGACCAGACGGGCTGGAAGGCGCTCTCGGCCGCATGGCGGGCCAATCCGCTCAATCCGCGCGTCTATCTCTACGGGGCAATCGCGATATTTCCGAAAGGCGTGCGTGAAAGCATCAAGCTCACGCTCAGGCGCGTGCGGCGCGCGGCGATGGGCCGGCGGGCGCAAGCGGCATGAGCGGCGACCGCCCCGTTCGGGTGCTCTATTTCATTAACGGGTTTCATCGCGGGGGCGCCGAGCTTGGGCTCTTGCAGATGATCCGCGGCGGCGTGTTCGCGGGAACGGACTTTACGCTGGCCGCGGCGGTCGGCGGGCCAGCCGATCTTATCGCGCAGTTTGAGGCCGCCGGCGCGAAGCCCATCATCTTCGACGATCGCGCGAAGATGCGCGTTTCGGATATGGCGCGCGCGTTCCCGCGCTTGGGGCGGCTCATCGACGAGACGAAACCGGACGTGCTCATTCTCTCGCTGCCGCAGGCCAATATCGTGGGGCGGATCGCCGGGCGTATGAAGCGCGTGCCGACGATCGTCGCTTTCGAGCACAATTCGGTGCTGGCGCGAAAGGCTTATACGCGGCTCTACCGCATGACCGCAGGATGCGTTGACGTGATCTTCGCGGATTGCCCGGAGACGCTGCGCATCGTTCTCGACGAGCACTATGCGGGCAAGGGCCCGGCGAAGCGCTATTCCGTGCCGCTTATTTCGCTTGGCGCACCGCCCGCGCATCGCGTTTCGCCAGCGCCGTCGCTTGTGATGGTGGGGCGGATGACGCCGACGAAGAACCACGCGCTGGCGATCCGTGCGATTTCGCTGCTGCGCAAGCGCGGCGAGGATGTGCGGCTGACGATCCTCGGAGACGGGGATTTGCGCGGCGAGCTTGAGGCGCTCGCGCGCGAGGAAGGCGTCGCCGATCTCGTTTCGATGCCCGGCTTCAAGCCGCAATGGTGGACGCACGAGGCGCACACGGCGTTTCTGCTCACCAGCACGCATGAGGGGCTCTGCATCGTGGCGGTCGAAGCGATGTGGGCGGGGCTGCCGGTGATCGCGCCGCATATTGGCGGGCTGGTGGACTATGCGGACGAGACGACGTTCGTCCCGCTCGCGGATTGGAAGGCGCAGACCGTGGCGGATGCGATCGCGCGAGTCGTTTCAGACGCGCCGCTGCGGGAGCGACTTTCGACCGCGGCGATGGCGCGGGTGATGGAGATTTACGGCGCGGACGCGGTCGCGGCGAACTATGGCACACTCAATCAGGCGATCCTGTCGCGGTTTTCCTGAAACTTGCAGGCGCGTGCTAAAACACGCACGCATCGGCGCGTGCGCCAAAATGGGACAAGAATGAGCGCGGCTCTAGACAGCGTGGAGGCTCGCGGCGGCGCATCGGAAGCGCCGCTGACGGCGATCGTCACGCCCGTCTATAACGGCGACGAATTCCTGCGCGCGACGATGGAGGCGGTGCAGGCGCAAACCTATCCGAATCTCGTTCATGTCGTGCTCGACAATGCGAGCACGGACGGCACGGCCGCGATCATCGCGGATTTTGCCGGCAAGCGCGTGCCGGTGCTCGCGTTCCGCAACGAGAAGACGATACCGCTGCCGGCGAACTGGAGCGCGGCGATGGAGCATGCGCCGAAGGAAGCGAAATATCTGACCGTGCTCTGCGCGGACGATCTCATTACGCCGGATTTCGTGGCGAAGATGGTCGCGGTGGCGGAGAGCGATCCGGGCGTCGAACTTGTCGGCACGATGCACCGCTTGGATGACAAAGTGGTGGCGACGACGCTGCCGCGCGGATGCGCGATCTTTGACGGCAAGAAGATCGCGGCCGATTTCCTCAACAAAAAATCGAACGAGCTGCCGCATATGTGGGGGCTCTACAGGCGGCGCGAGGAGGATTTCGTCGCCCCGTTTTTCGACGAGGCGATGATGCATTTCGACACCGGCGCGTGCTTGCGGGCGCTGGCGCGCGGGAAGTTCGGGTTCGTGCGGGAGCCGGTCTACATCTACCGCATGCACGCCGCCTCTGTGACCGAAACGGTCGTCAAGGGCAGCACGCACCGGCGCATCGACGGCATGCGTGAGATCGAGCAATGGGCGCCCAAGGTGATGAGCCCGCGCGCCGTGGCGAAGGCAAAGGCGCGCCAGGCGCGGTTCATCCATCGTGCGATGCGTGAAGCCAAGAGCGCGGGGCGGCAGGATTTGTTCGACGAGTACGCCGCGTTTCTCTCGTCGCGCGGCTTTCGCCAGCCGATGGCGCTCGACTATCTACGGGCGGAGATCGAATGGCCGCTGCACCGGATCATGCGGCGGCTGCGGATCCTGCGCGCGCAGTTCAGCTGAGGATTTCCGCGCGCAGGCGCTCCTCTTGCGCCGCCAACGCCGCCTCAAAGCGTGCGACGGCTTCCTTGATCCCTGCTTCATACTGGGCGCGGTTTGCCGTCAGTTCCTCGACGTGCGCGAGGAGGGTCTCGACGCTGAATTCTTCGACGTGCTGGCGAAAGCGGGCGAGACCCATTTCCGCGAGCAGGACGTCGTTCTTTTCCTGATAGCTCAGCGAGACGGTAGGGCGCGCAAGTTTCAGCGCCGCGACGACGTTGTGGAAGCGTGTGGCGACGACAAGGTCGCATTGCGCGATTTCGCGCAGCACGGCGTGCATGTCCTCCTGCGGCGTTGCGATGAGATTGTCGCGCGGGCCAAGTCGGGCCGTGAGGTCGGCGACGGCGCGGGCGTCGCTGTCCTGGCCGACGAGCAGACGGATGCGTTTGCCGGATGCGAGCGTTGCTTCGCAGAAGGCCGCGAGCGTTTCGATGTAGGTTGAATAAATCGCGTCCGCGTTGGCGTCGCGGCGGCCCCAGCCGCGATAGAGCATGACACCGAGGCCGATGGTGAGCTTCCCGGCGGGCGGCGCGAGCGGCGGGCGCGGCAGGGAGAAGGCGATGTCCGGCGCCACGGCGTCGCTCTCAGCGCTGACGCCGTGTGCTTGCATGTAATCAAGCGAGAAGCGGTCGCGGTAAGTTCGGAAGCACGCGGCTTTCGCGGCGCTTGTCATGTAGTGGCGCGACAGCGCGTTGCGGATGGGGCCTGCGCCGATGGAGACGACTGCCACACGCGCGCCGGCCGCCTTGGCGGCTGTCGTCCAGCGATAGACGTCGAACGGCAGCCCGAATGGGCCTGTGCCAAAATCATCGAGGATGCCGGTGCCGGGGATGATGAAGACGTCGAACGCTCTGGCGCGCTTGCGCGCATCGAGCCAGGCGCCTGCCTTCTGCGGCAGCTTGAGGCCGAGCCGATTGACGAGTTGAAACACGCGGCTCTCGCCGCCTTCCCAGGTCATCGGCTCACAGCGTACGTTGAAGTGTCGCGCTACGCGGTCGGGGTCGGAGCAGACCACAGTGATGGCGGCATCGGGCGCGGCACGACGGAGAAAGAGGAGCATCGCTTCGAGCGACGCGTCGTTGCCGAAATTGCCCGTGCCGAACTGGCCCCAGAGGCAGATGCGGAGCGGGCGGGTCATCGCGCCTGCAAAGGAAGCAAGTTCGCCGCCGCCGTCAAACGCGGCGAAGGCTCACGCTATGGCGTCCCAAAGGGTCGCGCCGGCATAGATGATGAGCGCCCAAAGGCCCAAGCCGGCGGCGAACATGCCGAGCACCGTCCAGCCGAAGCGCCATTTGCGCCGCGGCGCGGGCGCCGCCTGCGGGGCCGGATCGAGGGCAGTCAGGCTCGGCTCATGAACCATGGCGCAAATATCTAGTGACGGTTGAACGATTCGAGAATTCCCGCGACTGCTTTTGGTTCCCGGCGATTCAGCAATTTTCTCAGCAGGCGCGGGAGCACCTTCGGCCCTTTCGTCTAAACAGGACGTTTCCGGCGTCACGCTGCGGCAAGGCCGCTTAGGCGCGCCCTTCAGCGCTCCTCGAGCGTCCGGAAGCGGAAGCCCGATTGCGTTTCACCATCCTCGATCACGGCGGGCGCACGCGCCGGCGCCTTTGCGTCGCCGTTGGAATAGGCGCCGAGCGCGTATGCAAAGAGGGCGGCGAGGGCGGGAACCTGCAGCCCGAAATCGACCATGCCGTGACCCAAGACGAGCGCGGCGGCCGCGACCGTCGCGGCGGCCCATTCGGCGCCGGGCCTGTCGCGCCAGGCGATCATCAATGCGCGCCAGAGCGGGGGCGCAACCATGACTGAAAAGACCAGCGCGCCGATCAGGCCAACCTCTTCAAGCAATTGCACGACGATGTTGTGGGCCGAGCCGATGGGGCGGAGCGTGTCCCAGTTGGCGGGATCGGCGTAATGGGCGTTCAATTCGTGGAAGGTGTTGAGGCCGTGGCCGAGGATCGGGCGTTCGAGAAAGGCGCGCCAGTGCGTTTCGATCATCACGCGGCGCGTCTCGCTGTCGATATCGATGTCGCTGAAGCGTGAGAGCACGAAGCCGCCGCCCAAAACGAAAAGCAGCAGAGCGAGCCCGCCAAGGATCACAAAGGCGGAGATGGAGCGGCTCTCATCGTCCTGGCCGCCGGCGGGCGCGCGCACGAGCGCCACCAGAATGAAGAAGGCGCCCGCGAAAACGAGCAGTCCCGCGCGCGAGCCGGTGAGCAACGCACACGCGACCACCAGAATGAGCGCGGCAAATGTGATGGGCGCGCCTTGCACGATGGCCAGCCACGCGGCGAGCGGGTGGCTGGCGCGCGGCGGCGGATTGCCTAGGCGCCCGCGCGCGCCGCGCACGACAAGCGCGGCCATGAACATCGCGAGGACGCCCAAGGTGGTGGCGGCCGCATTCGGCGATCCGAGCGTGGCCATCAAACGGCCGCCGCGCAGGCCCGCCCCTTGGATCAGCAGCGCCAACGAATAGACGGCGAAGCCGATCGCAAGGGCCGCCAACAGCCGGCCTGTCATGTCGCGCTCCTGACGCGACTGCACATTGAGCGCGCCCAGCGCGAACGCGGCGCAGGGCGCGAGAAACGCGGCGACGCCCTCGACGGTACGGTAGGGCGAGATGGAGAGCGCGCCGTGGCTTTGGCCGAACTCCGCCCAGAGCGGATGCCAGAGCGCGCGCCAGAAAGCGGGCGTCTCGGGCCCGCCGATCCAGGCGCCGGCCAAGCTCCATGCGATGAAGACGAGCGCGGCGGCGAGTGGGATGACGTTTCGCCTGGCGGCCTCTGCGAGGCGCGCGGCCGGCCATAGCGCGAGTTGCGCCGCCAGCAAAAGACACAACGCCAGCGAGAGCGCCGCCGCCAGCGGCGCATCGCCCGCGCCGCGCGCGGCGAGCGCGGCGAAGAAGACCAGGAAGGCCGCGCCGCTCGCGGCTTGCACCCAGACCGGCCTCAGACCTGCGCTCATCAACCAAACCCCAGCCCGCGCGCACGCGTGAGGCTCATCGCGTATCGGCGCGGCTTGGCCTAGCGTAGGAATGCGGCTCAAGCCACCGACGGGCGCCAAATTTGAGTTTGTTTGCGAAACCGGCACAGCGGCGCAAGGCGGCGCGCTTCGCGGAGGGGCGTGTCGGCTACGCCGTGGGAGACATTCATGGGCGCGCCGATCTGCTGGCGCGCCTGCTCGAACGGCTGGAGCAGGAGCCCGTCGGCGAGACCGCGCCGGTGCTCATCTATCTGGGCGATTATGTGGATCGGGGGCCTGACAGCGCCGCGGTGCTCGACCTTCTGATGGCCGCGCGCCCGAAGGGCTTCGAGCGGCGGTTCTTGCTTGGAAACCATGAAGCCGCGATGCTCGGTTTCCTGGAAGAGCCAGAGCGGTTCCGCGACTGGCTGCGCCACGGCGGGATGACGACGCTGGTCTCTTACGGGGTCGCGCCGCCCCGACCCAATTCACCAGCGGAGGCGATCAAGGATGCGGCCGCGTCGCTCAAGGCGCGGCTGCCGGCCCAGCACTTGGAATTCCTCAGCCGGCTCGAACGCTCGATCGTCTATGGAGACTATGCTTTCGTCCATGCCGGCATCGATCCGGACAAGGCGTTCACCGCGCAAACAGACGCGGACCTCCTGTGGATACGCGAGAAGTTTCTTAAATCGAACCGCGCCCACGAATATATGATCGTTCACGGCCACACGCCGATCGATCGCCCGTTCCACGATCACCGCCGCATCGGGATCGACACCGGGGCGTACGCGACCGGGCGTTTGACGGCGGTGAAATTGCATGGCGAGGCCGTCGAGTTCATTTCCGCCGGCCCGGCCTAGTGCAAAAGTTCGCCGCGCAGATTTAAAGCCGCGCGCGCCTCGCTATAGTCCGGCGGATGGTGGAGGGGTGCATGGTTAAGGACGGCGCGACACGGCGCGGCTTTGCGATGATGCTGACGCTGCTGGCGGCAGGATGCGGCGGCGGCTTTGCCGCCGGCGGCCCGGAGAACGACGATCTCCAGGCGACGGATTACCGATTGGGACCGGGCGATCAGCTGCGCATCACGGTGTTCGGGGAGACAGACCTCACCGGCCAATACATCGTGAGCTCCCAGGGCAGCATCGCGTTTCCGCTGCTCGGAGAGGTGCCGGCGCGCGGCAGAACCCTGCCCGAACTCTCGGGCGACATCGCCGCGCGCTTGCGCGAGGGCTACATCCGCAACCCGAACGTCTCGGCCGAAGTCACGAACTACCGGCCGTTCTTCATCCTCGGAGAGGTGCGCATGCCGGGGACCTATCCGTACTCGGCGAACCTTACCGTGCTCAACGCGGTGGCTACGGCGCAGGGCTTCACCTACCGGGCCAACACATCGCGCGTGTTCATCATGCATGCGGGCGAAACCGAGGAGCAGGAGTACCGGCTGACGACGACGACGCCGGTGCGCCCGGGAGACACCGTCCGGATTGGGGAACGGCTGTTCTGACGCGCCGCGCGCGAGCCGAATTCACTGGACCTGTTGGGAAAGTGGAGTAATCGTTTGTTAACGGTCAAAAGGGGGCCGAACTTATGAGAATCGCGCCGGTCATAGCGGCCGTGGGCTTGTTTCTTGTCGGGGCGCCGGCAGGAACACTCGCGCTTGCCGAATTCATGTCGGCGGTGTCCGGCTCGGCCGCGCCTTCGTTCGACGCCGCGGCTCAAGAGCCGCAGGGCGGCGAACCGGCGCCCGCGCCAGCGGTTCCGGACAATTCCGCGCCCCCGCAGGAGCACCTCGCGCATATCGTCGAGGTCGAGCTTTTCCGTGAGAACCGCTGCCCGGGCGAGCAGCAATCCGTGGTCATCCTCGAACGCGTGACGGCCGGCTGGGACTACGACGCCGTGGCCTCCGCGCTGCAGATCGTGTCGGGCTCGAACGATCTTTGTCCGCCAGTGGCGGCCGCGCTGGAGCGCGTGCGCGACGCGGCCGAGATCGCGGCGGTCGCGGCTGGAGAAGACGGCGATCCGACGACGATCGGCGGCGAAGGACCGCCCGGCGGCAACGGCGGACCGCTCTATCTGGGCTCCTAACCGGAGCGCGAACAGGGAAGGCGTGGGGGGACGCACGGCTACGGACAGAACACCTCCGTACACGTGCACTTTGACATTGCGCAGCGCTTGAGCCGCGGCTGCTTCGATCGGCGCGTGAGAAACACAGGCGCCGGGCGAGCGCAGTTCGTGGCCGAGATTTTGCTTTTGATGCGTGTGGGTTGGTTGAAAATGGCCGCGCACGGCCCCGAGGTCGGTTAACGATGAATCTGATTGCCCTTCGCCAGCCCTCCGACGAGATCGAGCTCGCACAGCCGCAGCCCGAACCGTCCGGCGGCGAGCTGGGCATTTTCGGGTTGCGCACGATCCTGGCGTTTCTCGTGCGGCGCTGGATGGTCATCGCGGCGACGGCGCTCGTCGTGTTCGTCGTTTGCTTCGCGGCGTTTCTGTTCGAGCGGCCGAAATACACCGCGACGGCGCTGCTGATGATCACGCCCGGCAACGAGCGGGTGCTGACGCCGCAACAGAATCTCGGCGGCGTCGCGGACATGCAGCCAAGCGTGGCGCTGGTGGATTCCCAAATCGAGATTCTGCAATCGCCCATGCTGGCGGGCCGGCTGGTCGATGCGCTCAATCTGGTGAACGACCCGGAATGGAACCGCGCGCTGCCGCGCGGCCAGACCGATGCCATGGCATATATTCGCGGCTCGGTTCAGGACAGCGGCGAGCAGGCCGCGCAGCGCGAACGGATGCGCCAGAGCGTCATCACGCGGGTGCGCCAAGCGATCACGGTGAACCGGCGGGCGGCATCCTTCGCCGTGGAGGTCCAGGCCGAAAGCGAAAGCCCCGAACGCGCCTCGCAGATGGCCAACCGGCTTGTCGATCTTTTCCTCGCCTATCAGCTCGAGGCGCGGTTCCAGACGGCGTCGCAGGCCAACAATTGGCTCGCCACGCGGCTGCGGGAATTGCAGCGCGATCTGCAGGTGAAAGAGGCCGCGGCGGAGCAATTCCGCATTCAGAACAATTTGCTCTCCTCGCAAGGCGCGTTGCTCACCGAGCAGCAGACGACGGAAATCCAGGCCGCCGCGCTCGCGGCGCGCGCCGACGTGGCCGAGAAAGAAGCGCGCCACCGCCAGGTGCAGCAGATCATCGAAGCCGGCGGCTCGCTCGACAGCGTGTCGGGCGTCATCAATTCGGAAGCGATCGTGCAGCTCAGGGCGCGGGAAGCCGACATCGCGCGCCGCCAAGCCGATCTCGAACAGCGCTACCTCGAAAACCATCCCGCCGTGCAGAACGTGCGGGCGGAACGGCGCGACATCCAGCAGCAGATCCAAGCGGAAATCGCGCGCATCTCGGCGAGCACGCAGAACGACGTCGAAATCGCGCGCGCGCGGCTCGCTACGCTGCAAGCGAATTTGGGCGACGTGCGCGGCCAGCTCGCAGGCAACCAGACGCAGCTCGTGCAGTTGCGCGAACTGGAGCGCGAAGCGACGGCGACGCGAACGGTCTATGAAGCGTTCCTGCAGCGCTTCCACGAAATCACCGACCAGGGCAATCTGCGCTCCACCACCGCTCAACTCGTTTCGCGCGCGACGATCCCGACCAACCGCTCCTCGCCGAACCTGCGCATTGCGTTCGTGCTCGCGATCGGGCTCGGGCTGGCGCTCGGCGTGCTTGTGGGGCTGCTGGCTGAATCTCTCGACGAAGGGTTCCGCACCGGGGACGACATCGAGCGCAAGGTGGGCATGCCGTCCCTGGCTAGCGTGCCCAAGCTGCGCGCCGCGGATTTCCGCAATTTGCCGCCGAGCGCGCAACATCCCGCAGGCTATCTTGTCGAGCGGCAGATGTCGGCGTTCACCGAAGCGCTGCGCGTGCTGCGCACATCCATCCTCTATGGACGGCTCGATCAGAAGGTTCAGGTCGTCGCCGTCACGTCGGCGCTGCCGGACGAGGGAAAAACGACGATTTCTCTCTGTTTGGCGCGGGTTTCGGCGCTGTCGGGGCAGCGCGTGCTGCTGATCGATTGCGATCTGCGCAGGCGGACGCTTAAGGACGTGCTCGGTCTCGAGCCGCCGAACGGTCTCTTGCAGGTTCTGACCGGCGAAGTCGATTGGCGTCAGGCCATCTATGTCGATGAGGCGAGCGGCATGCATCTCTTGCCGCTCAAGGATTCCGGCTTCACGCCGCGCGACGTGTTCGGCTCGGAGGCGATGAGCAAGCTCTTGAACGAACTCAGGGCTTCCTACGATCTCATCGTGCTCGATTGCGCGCCGATCCTGGCGGTGGCGGAGACGCGTGTGATCGTGTCGATGGCGGATTCAGCGACGCTCGTGGCGCGTTGGGAAAAAACGCCCGTGCGCGCCGTACGCACGGCTCTTCAGCAAGTTCACAGCGCCGGCGCCAACATTCTGGGCGTGGTGCTCAATCTCGTGGACACGCGCGTGCCGGGCTACGCCTACAAGATGGAAGGCTATTACCACTCTTAGGCGTGTCGGGCCGCGCGCTGATCGTCCGTGCGCGGATGCACGAACGCTCGCGCGCGTGTCAGCGTGATGACAAGAGCCAGCGCTACGTGCGCTTTGCGCAACACCTCAAACATTAAACTTAGCCAGCGGCGCGAGGGCGGCGGCACACGCACGCCAATGGCGCATTTCCCCTTGCAAATTCGCAATGTCAGCGCCTTTAATCCGCCTACCGATCAAGTGCGAAGAAACGTGCGGCCGGTGGGGATTGCATGCGGGGCGAGCTAAAAGCCAGCGAGGCTCACGTGCATGCGCATCGGCCCTATGAGGCGGGCGCAGCGAGCGTGAACCAGGGCGCCGATATTGTAGCGTGGCCGGCAGAAGCCGTGCGCGCGCCCGCGCCGCTTGGCGGCGCGCTCAAACGCGCTTTCGACATCGTCATGTCCAGCGCGGCGCTGATCGCGCTGATGCCGGCGCTGCTGCTCGTGGCGCTCATCATCAAGATCGACAGCCGCGGCAACGCGATCTTCCGGCAAGAGCGCGGCGGCCTACACGGGCGGAAATTCCTGATCTGGAAATTCCGCACTATGACGGTGGCCGAGGGCGGGGCGAACGCCAAGCAAGCGCAGCGCGGCGACGCGCGCATCACACGGATCGGCCGGTTTTTGCGCAAAACCAGCATCGATGAATTTCCGCAATTGGTGAACGTGCTTCTCGGCGACATGTCGCTCGTGGGGCCGCGCCCGCACCCGACCAATCTCGACGCCGAGTTCGCCGAGGTGGACAATCGCTATCCTGTGCGGATGCGCGCACGCCCCGGCATGACGGGGCTGGCGCAAGTCTCCGGGTGCCGCGGGCCGACCTTGACCAAGGAATCCATCGTCGCGCGCACCGGCTATGACGCCGAATACGTGGAGACCTGGTCCTTCGGCGGCGACATGCGCATCATCGCAAAGACGGTGGTGCTCATTTTCAACGACCCCGAGGCGTTCTGAGCGCCTGGCTCGCGCACGCGGCTGAAACTTTGCATGATGAGGGCGCGATGAATGCGCCTGCCGCCCCCCCGATCGCCGCCGCGCGGCGGCTAAAGATCGTTCACGTCATCACGCGCTTCATCCGCGGGGGCGCGGAGGAAAATACGCTGCTCACGTGCAACGGGCAGGCCGCGCTTGGGCACGACGTGACGCTGATCTACGGCGACGAGTTCCACCCCGCGATGCCGCCGCGGCTCGATGCGCGCATTGCGGCCGTCAGGGAGCCTTCTCTGGTGCGCGAGATCAGCCCGCTGAAGGATGCGCGCTGCCTCGCTTCTCTCACCAAGCGGTTCCGCGCGATGGCGCCGGACGTCGTGCATACGCACGAGAGCAAGGCTGGCATTCTCGGGCGCGCGGCCGCGAAGGCGGCGGGCACGCCCCTCGTGGTCCACGGCGTGCACATCCTGGCGCACCTCAATGCGGGCCCGGCCCAGGCCGCACTTTATCGCACCGCCGATTGGATCGCGGGCAAGGGCACCGATCTCTTCATCAATGTCAGCGAAGGGATGCGCGACGCGTGCCTTGAAGCGGGCATGGGGCGCGCGGATCAGCATGTGATCGTGGAGAGCGGCATGGAGCTCTTGGATTTCTCAGCGGCGCAGCCGATGAGCGCCGCCGGGATCGCGGCGGCTGCGCGCTTTGCGCCGGAAGCGCCGCGTTTCGTGCTGATCGCGGGCGCGCTCGAGGCCCGCAAACGCGTGGCAGAGTTTCTCGATGTGTTTGCCGAGGCGGCCGCCGCGCACAGCGATCTGTGCCTGCTGATCGCGGGCGAGGGGCCGGAGCGGGGCAATGTCGAGGCGCGGATCGCCGCCTTGGGGCTTCAGGGACGGGCCGCTTGCATCGGGCACCAGAGCGATTTGGGGCGCTGGATCGCGACGACGGATTTCTGCGTGCATTGCGCTGCGCGCGAAGGGCTGCCGCGCGTGGCGGTGCAGTTCGTGGCCGGGGGAAAGCCGCTGATCATCACCGCGCTGCCGGGGATCGAGCGGATCGTCAGCGACGGCGCCAACGGCTTCATCACAGACTTGAACGATCTCGGCGCGATGCGGGCGCCGCTCATGGCGCTGGCCGGCGATGCGGACTTGCGCGCGCGGATGAGCGCGGCGGCGCGCGCGATCAATCTCTCGGCCTGGTCGCGAGAGCGCATGGTGGCGCGAATCGAGGAGGCGTATCAGCACGCCGCCGCGAAATCGGCTCGCCTCGCCATCGCGTAAACCATAACATGCACGCGGCGCGGCCCGGTCCTTGCGGGCAAGCGCCGGTGGAGCTTCCGTTTCAGGCCAGACGATGACCGCGCGTCCGATTCAGCCGCGACTTTTCGAGCCCGCGCAGCGCGGCGTGTCGGGCGCGGGCGCCATCGTGATCGATTTCATCTTCGCGGCGGCGCTGGCCTCGTTGTTCCTGCCGTTCCAGTGGCAAACGCCGGTCGGCTACACGCGGCCGTTCGACTACCTTTCGATCCTCTGCGTGGTGGCCGCCATGTCGCGCCTCGGCGGCGGCGCTTTCGTCATCACGCGCTCGATGCTGCCGCACCTGGCGTATCTCGCCGTCTATGTGATTTCGGCGCTGACGGTCTCGGCGATAAACGGCGTGCGCGAGATCATCCAGATTTTCACCGTGCTCTTCTTCCTCGGGCCGCTGGTCGCGTATGTGCGGAGCCGGCCGGACAACAAGGTGTTCGTGATCGCGAGCGCGCTGCTGCTGGCGCTCTGCGCCTACGCGATCTACTGGCACATCGCGCATCGCTACTTCGTCGGCTGGAAAATCCTCGACGAGCCGAAGGCGATCTTCATCTTCCTGCCGGCGATGCTGGCGGCAGCGCTGCCGGGCCCAGGGCAACGCCAGCCCTGGTGGGCGCTGCCGGCGATCGCGGCGATGATGGTGATCATCATTCTCTCCGGCGAGCGAAAAGCTTACATGACCGGCGCCGTCTTCATCGCCGCCTATTTCGGCGTGCTCAATCCGCGGCTGCTCATCGTCGCGGCGATCGGCGCGCTGGCGCTGCCGATTCTGGCGGCGGCGGACCCGCAGGGTTATGTGGCGCGCCAGCTCGACACGGTGATCAATCCGCCCCACGTGGAGAACCTCTATACGCTCGACTACGTCAACATGCCGTCGAGCCTCTCGAACGCGCAGCGGCAATTCTCCTGGGAAGTGGGCATGCAGCTGCTCGCGCGCGAGCCGTTCTTCGGCATCGGCACCAATCAGTACGGCGAGCTGATGAATGCACGCTTCGGCTATCTGCCAAGCTATCTCAGACTCGACATTCACGGCGAGTTCCAACGATCCCTGGTCGAGAACGGGATCATCGGCGTGGCGCTCTACGCGATCGCGTGGGTCTTTGCGCTCTTCGCGCTCTTGCGCCATGTGCGGGTGACGAAGCTGCTGACGGGGATGAAAGGACGCGAGCTCACATTGACGCTGCTGTTTGCCGGCGCTTTCGTGTTCTGCGCGTTCGAGGCGCAGAAGAGCTTGTCGATGGTGGCGTTCGTGGGCGCGGGGCTGTTGGGGCTGCTCTTGCCGGCGCAGCAATTCGCGAAGCCGGCGCCGCCGCGCGCGCAGCGCGCCTAGGACAACGTGCGCGCGGCAATTTCGGTGAGTTGGTCGGCGTCGGCGAAGACCATGAAAATCTGCGAATTGAAGGCAGCGCCTAGCGCCGGAAACGGCGAGAAAAAGCTGCGGACAAATTTGAATCTCGCCGCGATTTCGCGCTTGAGTTCGCGATAGTCGAAGCCCTTGTGATCCATGTACTTGCCGGACTTGGAACGCGGCACGCTGCCCCAGAAGATCCCAGCGCGGATGAGTTCGCCAGGCGAATAACGCCATGGCGAGCCATTCACGATGCGCGCGTTAGCGTATTTGAGAAAAAGGACGGGGCCGATCATGATCGGCACGGAGACGACGATGCGCCCGCTGGGCTTCAGCGCGCGCGCGCAAAACTCAAGGAACTCGGCGCGCGCCTCGTCGTCCATATGCTCGAGCGCTTCGAAGGCGCCGATGATGTCCAGACTTGCGTCCGCGACGGCGTCGAGATCCGCGATCTTCTCGAAGCCCGGTTTCTGGTCGTCAACGAAGGCGTCGTAGCCCAAGAGGGCGCCTTGCCATCCGCGGGCGCGCAGATCGCTCAGCAAGCGCCCATCGCCGCAGCCATAGTCGAGAACCGATGCGTTCTTGTCCGCGAGCTCCTCGATGAGGCGCGCGGTGCGGTCGAAGCGCGTACGGTGGTTGAAGCGCGCCACCGGGCTCGGGCTATCGACGGTTAGGCGGTCGTAGTCAGACATGGTCCAACGTGCTCCGGCCTGCCCCCCGCGCATCCTACTCCAAAACCTGCGCCAACGGCCAAGGCGCGGAAAGGGCGGCGTTTTGTCTCCGGTTCGCGCAACGGGCGAGAAATGGGTTAAACAGCGCCGCTGATTTGGCGGCCTTCGAGCCATTCAAGACGGGGACCACTTACATGGGCGCGCGGCGCGAGAGCTACATTTTCACAAGCGAGAGCGTGTCGGAGGGGCACCCCGACAAGGTGGCGGACCGGATATCGGACACCGTGGTCGATGCTTTTCTCACCGCTGATCCGTTTGCACGCGTGGCGTGTGAAACGCTGGTTACGACGCAGCGCATCATTCTCGCGGGAGAAGTGCGTGCGCCCGACGACAAGATCGGCGATCTCATCGGCGGTCTGGAAGCCAAGGTGCGCGCCGCGATCAAAGACATCGGCTACCACCAGGACGGCTTCCACTGGGCGACGGCGCATTACGAATGCCATTTGCACGCACAATCGAAGGACATCGCGCAGGGCGTTGACGCTTCCGGCAACAAGGACGAAGGCGCGGGCGATCAGGGCATCATGTTCGGCCATGCGACGAACGAAACGCCGGAGCTCATGCCGGCGCCGATTCAGTATTCGCACAACATTCTAAAGGCGCTGGCCAAGGCGCGCCATTCCGGCGAACGGCCCGAGCTTGAGCCGGATGCGAAGAGCCAGGTCACGCTCGCCTACGAGAACGGCAAACCCGTGCGCGCGACCTCCATCGTGCTCTCGACGCAGCACAAGCCGGGCCTCGACTCGCGCGGCGTGCAGGCGCTGGTCGAGCCGTATATCCGCAAGGTGCTGCCCGACGGCTTCATCAATGATGAAACCGAGTGGCATGTGAACCCGACGGGCAATTTCGTCATAGGCGGGCCGGACGGCGATGCGGGGCTCACGGGCCGCAAAATCATCGTGGACACGTATGGCGGCGCGGCCCCGCACGGCGGGGGCGCGTTCTCCGGCAAGGATCCGACGAAAGTTGACCGCTCGGCGGCCTATGCGTGCCGGTATCTCGCGAAGAACGTTGTCGCGGCGGGCCTCGCCGAGAAGTGCACGATCCAGATCAGCTACGCGATCGGCGTCTCCAAGCCGCTTTCGTTCTATGTCGATCTGCACGGCAACGGAGAGGTCGATCCCGCGAAGCTGGAAAAAATTCTGCCGGAGCTGATTGGGGGCGCGAGCCCTCGCGCAATTCGCGAGCATCTTGGGCTTAACCGGGCGATCTACGCGCGCACCGCCGCCTACGGACATTTCGGGCGCGAACCCGACAATGAAGGCGGCTTCTCTTGGGAGCGCACCGATCTCGTGGAAGAGCTCAAGCGGGTGGCGTAGCGCGCGTCTTGAGCGAGATCGCCAACGCGATGAGAATGATCACAAGCGCGGCCGCGTTGAACGGCTGGCCCGGAACCTCGACCGGCAGCGAACGCCATAGATAAAGGTTCGCGAGCGTCAGCGCGGTCTGCACGGCTTGCAGCGCGAGGAAGAGCGAAATGAGCGCGCGCATGCGCGCGACAACAAAGAGCTGAAACGCGCCCAGCGTCATCTGCATTAAGCCGATCGCGGCAAAGAGCGCGAGGATGGTTTCGCGCGCTTCGCTCAGATCGAGGCCGGCGATGGAGTGCGCGCCGCCGTCGGGCGCGAAGGCGTGAATGGCCCCGCGCACGAGATTGAGAACGCCCAGAAGCGCAAGCACGACGAGGGGGATGTGGCGCATGGGGTGTTCCTCCGGCGTCAGCCTCCCGCAACCGGGCGGCGCGCGGAAGTCCGGCTGTCAAAAAGTTTATTTGCACATTTGGCTAATTGCATATATGGGCAAATACAGATGAACGACGCCCAGCTTGACCGCGTTTTCGGCGCCCTCGCCGACCCGACCCGCCGGGCCATCCTGGCGCGGCTCGCTCAAGGCGACGCGACGGTCAATCAGATCGCCGCGCCGCTGCCGATGAGCCTGCCGTCGGTCTCCAAGCATCTCAAAGTGCTGGAAGGCGCGGGGCTCATCACGCGCGGGCGGGATGCGCAGTGGCGCCCGTGCCGGCTGGAGCCGAAAGCGCTCAAGGCCGTTGACGACTGGCTCGTCTTCTACCGGCGCTTTTGGGAAGGCGCGTTCGACAACATGGCCGCCTACATCGCGCGCCTCAAGGAAACGGGAGAGAAGCCATGAGCGCGGTTCTGGCGGACGACGAATTACTGATTACGCGCATTTTCGATGCGCCGGCTTCGCTCGTGTTTTCGCTGTGGACGCAGGCGGAGCATTTGAAAAATTGGATGGGTCCGGAGAATTTCACCTGCCCGGTCGCGGAGATCGATTTCCGCGTCGGCGGCGCCTATCGCGCGATGATTCAATCGGTCGAATACGGAGACTCGTGGTTCGGCGGGATCTATCGCGAGATCGAACCGCATTCGCGGCTCGTCTTCACGTTCAAGTGGGACGGCGGGCCCTCGGCGGATGTCGAGACGCTGATCACGATTACCTTCGCCGAACATGACGGCAAAACCACGCAGACGTTCCACCAAACGCCCTTCCTCGATGTCGAGCGGCGCGATGCGCATGTGGGCGGATGGACGTCTTGCTTCGAGAAATTGGGCGCTTACGCAGCGCGCGTTGAGCAAGAAGACAGGAGCGCATCATGACGCGTTATCTCGCAGTTTATACGGGCACACCCGAAGCACGGGCGAAATCCGGATGGGACAAGCTCGACGACAAGGCGCGCTCCGAGCGCGAACAAGCGGGCATGCACGCCCGGATGCAATGGGGCGAGAAGCACGCCTCCTCGATCGTCGTGCAGGGCGGGCCGCTTGGGGGCACCAAGCGCGTCGGCAAAGAGGGCGTCAGCGACATCAAGAACAATTTGGCGGGCTACATCGTCATCGAGGCGCCGTCGCACGAAGCGGCCGCGCAGATGTTTGAAGGCCATCCGCACTTTTCGATTTTTCCGGGCGACAGCGTCGAGGTGATGCCGTGCCTGCCCATCCCCGGCCAATGAGGAGTTTCCGATGATTACGATTTCCGCTTTCGCCTGGGTGCCGGATTTTGCGCGCGGGCAAGTGCGCGATCTGCGCGTGCGATGGGCGCTTGAAGAGGCGGGCCTGCCCTATCGCGTGCGCCTCTTGGAGCAGGGCGATCAGGACAAGCCCGAGTACCGCGCGCTGCAGCCTTTCGGGCAGGTGCCGATTTTTCAGGACGGCGAACTCTCGCTTTTCGAGACGGGCGCGATCGTCATGCATGTGGGGGAGCGCACGGAGGCGCTGCTGCCGGGCGATCCCAATGCGCGCGCGCGGGCGCGCCAATGGGTTGTGGCCGCGCTCAACTCGATCGAACCGTTCGTGATGGATGTCGCGCGGATCGAGATCTTCTTCGCTGGCGAAGAATGGGCGAAGCTCCGGCGCCCCGGCGCGCTCGAATTTCTGCACAAGCGGCTCACGGGCCTTTCCAATTCGCTTGGTGAGAAGCCCTTCCTCGACGGCGATCGCTTCACCGCGGGCGATCTTCTTATGAGCACGGTGCTGCGCATTCTGCCGGACGAGACGGCCAAGCACGCGAACCTCGCGGCCTACGTCGCGCGGTGTACGGCGCGGCCGGCGTTTTCGCGTGCGCTCTCGGCACAGCTCGGCGATTTCCGGCAAGCGGCGTGAGCTATTCCCCGAGTTCGCGGGCGAGCGCCTCCAGCAATTCGCGGAGGCCTTGCTCGCGGCTCGGGATGTCGCCGGGCCCGGTCAGGTAGGCGCCTTGCTCGGTGAGCATGAGGCGCGTGCCCGATCCGTTGGGCGTGAGTTCAATGGTGGACAGCGAGACCGAGATGCGGGCGCCGCCAATGTGCATCTCGTAGGCCCAGATGAGGCGCTCGTTCTCAACGACATCATAGTAAAGGCCGTGATTGGTGATCTCTGCGCCGCCCTGGTAAGCGCCGCGCCAGATCTCGCGGCCGCCTTCCTTCGACTCGACGCTGTACTCGAACGTCTCGAAGCCTTCGCCGCTGGCGAACCAGCGGAGCTTTGCATCCTCCAAGGTCAGCGCGGCAAAGACGCGTTGCGGCGAGGCCCTATATTCGCGCGCGATCGAGATCGTGCCGTGCCAAACCTTCTGCTCCGCCATGGGGCTCTCCATCACTTAGGTAAATACCTAAGTATTGGATCGCGGCGGCGATTGCAAGCCCGGTTTGCCAGAATCCGCTGCTGCTGGTATGAGGCGCGCCTCCGCCAAGGAGCGTTGCGACGGCTGTTCATCAGCCGCCAGGCTTGGCGGGTTTCTGTTTCAGGAAACGACGCTCGCGAGCTTTCGAAGGAGGGCGCGCGATGAGCGCACAATTGAATCCGAAGGAAACCGATTTCGTCGTCGCCGATCTCTCGCTGGCCGATTGGGGCCGCAAGGAGATCGCGATCGCTGAGACGGAAATGCCAGGCCTCATGGCCGTGCGCGCGGAATACGCAAAGGCGCAGCCGCTCAAGGGCGCGCGCGTTTGCGGATCGCTGCACATGACGATCCAGACCGCCGTGCTGATCGAGACGCTCAAGGCGCTGGGCGCGGATGTGCGCTGGGCCTCGTGCAACATCTTCTCGACGCAGGATCACGCCGCGGCGGCGATCGCCAAGACAGGCACGCCGGTCTTCGCCGTCAAAGGCGAGAGCCTTGACGAATATTGGGCCTACACGCACCGCATTTTCGAGTGGGCGGACGGGGGCTATCCGAACCTCATCCTCGATGACGGCGGGGACGCCACGCTGCTCACCGTGCTCGGCCCCAAGGCGGAGGCCAATCCCTCGATCCTCGACAAGCCGGAGAACGAGGAGGAGGAAGCGCTCTACAAGATGATGAAGCGCTATTTGAAAGAGAAGCCTGGCTTCTATTCGGCGATCCGCGCGGCGATCAAAGGCGTTTCGGAAGAGACGACGACGGGCGTGCACCGCCTCTACCAAATGGCGCAGAAGGGCGAGCTGCCCTATCCGGCGATCAACGTGAACGACAGCGTCACGAAATCGAAGTTCGACAATCTCTATGGCTGCCGTGAATCGCTCGTCGATGCGATCCGGCGCGGGACGGATGTGATGCTCGCGGGCAAGGTCGCGTTCGTCGCGGGCTATGGGGATGTGGGCAAGGGCTCGGCCGCGTCGCTGCGGAACGGGGGCGCGCGCGTGATCGTCGCGGAAGTCGATCCAATCTGCGCGCTGCAGGCGGCGATGGAGGGCTACGAGGTCCGCACCATCGAGGATTCCGTGAAGGACGCGGACATCTTCGTGACGGCGACGGGCAACAAGGACGTCATCACCGTCGATCACATGCGGGCGATGAAGAACAACGCCATCGTCTGCAATATCGGCCACTTCGATTCCGAGATTCAGATCGCGGGCCTGCGCAATTTCAAGTGGGACAAGATCAAGGATCAGGTCCATCACGTGGAGTTTCCGGACGGCAAGAAGATCATCGTGCTTTCGGAAGGCCGGCTGGTGAACCTCGGCAATGCGACGGGGCATCCGAGCTTCGTGATGAGCGCGAGCTTCACCAACCAGACGCTCGCGCAGATCGAGCTTTGGACGAACGGGCCGCGCTACGAGAACAGGGTCTATACCCTGCCCAAGCACCTCGATGAGAAAGTGGCGATGCTTCACCTCGAGAAGCTCGGCGCCAAGCTCACCAAGATGACGAAGGCGCAGGCCGATTATATCGGCGTGCCGGAAGCTGGGCCGTTCAAGCCGGAGCATTACCGGTACTGACTTTTGCGCGCCGGCGCCGTGATGGAGCGGCGCCGGCGAGGCGCGCGTTGGGCCAGAGCCGGCCGTGCGAGGCCGAACGGACGCGCCCCATGATCGACCGAGCGATGCGCTCGTGCTTAGCTGCGCAAAAGGGAGAGCGAGATGGGCGCATCGCGGCGGATCGTGACGGGGCATGACGCGGAGGGGAACGCGATCGTCGTGCGGGACGGGGCGCCGCCGCGCGTGATCGACATCGCGGGGCGTGGGACGGTCTTTCACGAATTGTGGAACACGCTCGTTCCGGCGCGGATCGACCGCGGGAGCGCGGAGCCGAACGAGGACGCATTGAAGCTCGCGCCGCCGAAGGGCGGCGTGCGCATTCGCTTCGTGGATTTTCCACCCGAGACGGCCGAGACCGCGCAGATCGATCCGGCGACGGCGAAACAGCTCTTCGCGCAGTTCGGCGGCGGCGATCACTCAACCGCCAAGCAGGGCGGGCATCCTTTCATGCATCGCACGGAGACGATCGATTTCGGCATCGTGCTCGAAGGCGAGATCACGTTGGTGCTCGACAAGAGCGAGACGATCGTTCGCCAAGGCGACGTCGTCATCCAGAACGGCACGAACCATGCGTGGGCCAACCGCAGCGGGAAGACGACGCGGATGTGCTTCGTGTTGGCGGATGGGAAGTTCGAGGAGGGATTGGCGTAGTTTCCTTCTCCCGCCCTGGGCGGGAGAAGGTGGCCGAAGGCCGGATGAGGGTGGGTTGTGCAGACCGAGGCGCGCCCCCTCATCCGTCAGCTTCGCTGACACCTTCTCCCCCTCGCGGGGGAGAAGGAACTGCCTTCAGAACATCACAACGCTTCTGATGCTCTTGCCTTCGTGCATGAGATCGAAGGCGTCGTTGATCTTATCGAGCGGCATGGTGTGGGTGATGAGATCGTCGATGTTGATCTTGCCGTCCATGTACCAGTCGACGATTTTCGGCACGTCGGAGCGGCCGCGCGCGCCGCCGAAAGCGGTGCCTTTCCAGACGCGACCGGTGACGAGCTGGAAGGGGCGCGTGGCGATTTCCTGACCGGCTTCGGCGACGCCGATGATGATGCTCTCGCCCCAGCCGCGATGGCAGCATTCGAGCGCCTGGCGCATCACCTGCACATTGCCCGTCGCGTCGAAGGAATAATCGACGCCGCCGCCGGTCAGATCGACGATGGCCTGGACGACTTTGTCGTTCCCGATCTCATTCGGGTTCACGAAGTGCGTCATGCCGAACTTCTCGGCCATGGCCTTCTTCGCGGGATTGATGTCCACGCCGACGATCTTATCGGCGCCGACCATCTTGGCGCCTTGGATGACGTTCAAGCCAATGCCGCCCAAGCCGAAGACGACGACGTTCGCGCCGGCTTCGACGCCCGCTGTGTAGATGACGGCGCCGATCCCCGTCGTCACGCCGCAGCCGATGTAGCAGATCTTGTCGAACGGCGCGTCGCCGCGGACTTTCGCGACCGCGATCTCCGGCAGCACGGTGAAGTTCGAAAAGGTCGAGCAGCCCATATAGTGCGCGATGGGCTTGCCGTTGAGTGAGAAGCGGCTGGTGCCGTCCGGCATCAGGCCATTGCCTTGCGTGGCGCGGATGGCGGTGCAGAGGTTGCTCTTGCGCGAGAGGCAGGTTTTGCACTGCCGGCATTCGGGCGTGTAGAGCGGGATGACGTGATCGCCGACCGCGACGCTCGTCACGCCCGCGCCGACTTCGCGCACGATGCCGGCGCCTTCGTGGCCCAGCACGCTCGGGAAAATGCCTTCGCTATCCTTGCCTTCGAGCGTGTAGGCATCGGTGTGGCAGATGCCGGTTGCCATCACCTCCACGAGCACTTCGCCCGCCTTCGGGCCTTCGAGATCAAGCTCGACGATTTCGAGCGGCTTGTTGGGCGCGACGGCCAGGGCAGCACGTGTCTTCATGGGCGCTTCCTGGCGCGCAATCGCCGGTTACGCAAGGGCGCCGTTGATCGGAACGCGCTCGCACCGCAAGGTGGCGGCGGGAGGATCCAATGGCCGAGAAGCTGCGGTTCGGTGCGTTCATCGCGCCCTTTCATCCGCTGGACGAGAACCCGACGCTCGCGCTTGAGCGCGATCTCGATCTCGTCGCGCACATGGACAAGCTCGGCTATGACGAGGCCTGGATCGGGGAGCATCATTCCGCCGGCTATGAGCTGATCGCGAGCCCGGAGCTTTTTATCGCGACGGTCGCGGAGCGCACGAAGCATATCCGGCTCGGCACCGGCGTTTCTTCGCTGCCCTATCACCATCCGCTGATGCTGGCGGACCGGATCAATCAGCTCGATCACATCACGCGCGGGCGGGTGATGTTCGGCGTCGGTCCCGGCGCGCTGCCTTCCGATGCGTTCATGATGGGCATCGAGGTCGCCAAACAGCGCGACCGCATGGATGAAGCGATCGACGTGCTCGTGCCATTGCTCAAGGGCGAGACTGTTTCGCAGACGACGGAGTGGTTCACACTTAACGAAGCACGGCTGCAGATGACGCCTTTCTCGCGGCCGAGCGTCGAGGTGTGCGTTGCGAGCCAGGTTTCGCCGACGGGCGCGCGTGCGGCGGGCAAGCATGGCGTGGGCCTCCTCTCCATCGGCGCGACGCAGACGGGCGGGTTCAACGCGCTCTCGTCTAACTGGGCGATCGCGGAGGAGCAGGCGGCGGCGAACGGGCAAACGATGGATCGCTCGCGCTGGCGCCTCGTGGGGCCGATGCATGTGGCGGCGACGCGCGAGCAAGCACGCGAGGATGTGCGCTTCGGGCTCGAGAAGTGGCTCTATTATTTCCGAGAAGTGGCGGCGCTGCCACTTGCGCCGCAGGACGGGACCGATCCCGTCGATGCGCTGATCGATTCAGGGCTCGCCGTCATCGGCACGCCGGATGACGCGATCGCGCAGCTCGAACGGCTGGAGAAGCAATCGGGCGGCTATGGCGCGTTCCTGCTGATGGATCAGAATTGGGCAAATTGGGAGAAGAAGCGCGCGAGCCTCGAAATGATCGCGCGCTATGTGTTCCCGCGCTTCCAGGGATCGAACGTCAATCGCGAAGCCTCGCTCGCCTGGGCGCGGGACAACCGCCCGACTTTCATGGGCCAGGCGATGATGGCGGTCGGCGCGCGTGTGGCGAGCCACATCCAGGAAAAGGGCACCGACAACATCCGCCCCGAAATCCTCGAAGCGATGGGCATGAAGGACGCGGCGGAGAAGAACGCGAAAAAGAAAAAGAGCGGCTAACTGCCCCGCTAGCCCCGCGGCAAGCGCAGCATCGGCGTCATGACAGGCGATGAACCGCTCTGAATTTCGCCGACCGCTTCGAAGCCGTGGCGTTCGTAGAGCGAGATGTTGCGGGGATTGGAGCTTTCCAGATAAGCCGGCAGCCCATCGGCGTCGCAGCGGCGGAGTGCGTGTTTCAGGAGCGCGGCGCCCAAGCCTTGCCCCATCCAACGCGGATCGGCGGCGATCATGGGAAGATACCAGTGCGGCGCCTCAGGGTGATGGCGCGCCATGCCTTCCAGGAAGCCCTCCATGTCGGCGTCAATCTCGGGGCGCAACGTTTCTTCGATCAACGCCTGCATCGCCTCGCCGTCCGGCTCGACTCCCGGCGGCAGCCAAAGCGCGACGGCGCGCGCGTGCGACGCGATGTGCGCCGTGCCATGGTCGAACGCGCGGCCGCCGAAGGCGGCGATAAAGCGCGGCATCGTCGCAAGATAGACGTCCGGATCGGGCCACACCCAACGCGCCACGGGATCGCAGGCGAAGCCGAGCAGAACCGTCGTCAGCGCGCGCTGCCTCTCGTCCGCGCCGGCGCTGCGAATCTCGAACTCGCTCACGGCCGTCCTCCTAGAGCGCGGGCTTCACCATCACCTTCACTTCCGCCTCCGGATCGGCGAGATCGCGGAAGGCTTGAGCGACGCCGTCGAGGCCGGTTTCGCGGGTGACGAGACCGTCCGTCTTGATGACGCCTTCGGCGATGTCGCGCAGCGTTTGGGCGAATTCGTCGGGCGTGTAGCCGAGGACGAATTTCATTTCGAGCTGCTTGTTGATGGCGAGCGAGGGTTCGATCTTGTCGCTTTCCATGCAGACGCCGGCGACGAGAATGAGCGCGCCCGGCGGGCAGGCTTCGATCACGCTTTGCAGCACACCCGGCGCGCCGACGCATTCGAAGACGACCGGCTTAGCGCCCTTGGCGCCTGCCATGCGCGCCATCGAATAGGCGGCGAGCGTCGCAGGCACGCCGAAACTTTCCCAGCGCGCGTGCGGGCTTTCGTTCTTCGGATCGACCACGACATCGGCGCCGAGCATTTGCGCCGCGGCGCGTCTGCGCGCGGAATAATCGGCGGCGATGATGGGGCCGTCGTGCTTGGCCTTGAGCGCAGCGATGACGGCGAGGCCCACGGGGCCGCAGCCCAACACCAGCGCAGCGGCGCCGGGCTCGAGCTTTGCTTCCGCGACCGCGTGGGCGCCGACGGCCATCGGCTCCGTCATCGCGGCGGATTCGCTTGAAAGGCCGTTGGGGACTTCGATGAGCATCGGCTCCATCAAGGCCATCATCTCGGCGAAGCCGCCGGGCATCGTGTTCGAATAGCCGATGGCGTCAAAACCTGTTGGCCCGAACATGATCGGCATCGAGACAACACGTGCGCCCGGCTTGAAACGACCGCCGCCTTCGCCGTGCTCGACAATCTCGGCGCAAAACTCGTGGCCGAAGACGACGTCGCGCGCGGGATCGAGCCCGCCGCCGACTCCGCCGCCGGCGCGGCGCGTCAACGCCACCATGTGATCGAGATAATGGAGCGCGTGAAGATCGCTGCCGCAGATGCCGCAGCAGAGGGTCTTCACCAAGGTCTGGCCGGGGCCGGGCTTCGGCGTCTCGATCTCATCGCACACAAGCGCGCCTGCGCGGCGAACGACTGCGCGCATCAAACGTTCGACTCGGTGAGCGCGGAATAGATGAGCGTGCGCAGTTCACGGCGGATCGGATAGGAGTGCGACGGCATGAGTTGCGTCATGAAGACGACGGTCAAGTCCTCCTTCGGATCGACCCAGAAGGCGGTCGAAGCCATGCCGCCCCACCAATATTCGCCGAGCGTGCCCATGTTCTGCGTGCGGGCAAGATCGGTTGTCATGGCGAAGCCCAAACCGAACCCGACGCCCGCGTAGATCGCTTCGCTGAAGAGGGACTTGGAAACCTCCATCAGCTCCTTGCCTTCGGGGAGATGGTTCTTCGTCATCAGCTCGATCGTCTTGGGGCTGACGATGCGGTGGCCGTTCAGTTCGCCGCCGTTCAGCAGCATGCGGCAGAATTGCAGGTAGTCCGCTGCGGTGGAGACGAGGCCGCCGCCGCCGGAGCACATCTTCTTCGGCGCGAGATAGGCGCTCTTCTCGGCATCGTCCTGCAGCACGGTCTTGCCGCCGGGGAGCAGCGTGTAGCAGGAGGCGAAACGCTTATGCTCGCTCTCGGGCACGTGGAAGAAGGTGTCGTGCATGCCAAGCGGCTTGAAGATGCGGTCGCGCAGGAAATCCTCGAAGCGCTGGCCGGAGACTTTCTCGACGAGGTAGCCCAGCACGTCGGTCGAGACGGAATAGTTCCACGCGCTGCCCGGCGAAAATTCGAGCGGCAGCTCGGCGAGCTTGGCGATGAATTCCTCGATGGTGTTGGCGGTGGGATCATCGAGCGCGGCCTTGCGATAGGCGTGATCGACGTTGGTATGGACCTGGAAGCCGTAGGTGAGGCCCGAAGTGTGCCGCAAGAGATCGATGACGCGCATGGGCGCGTCGGTCCGCTTTGTCTGCCACATGCCGGTGCGTCCCGCGACGTAGACGCCGAGATTGCGCCATGCCGGAATGAGGCGATGCACAGGATCGTCGAGCGAGACCTTGCCCTCCTCGATCAGCATCATCATCGCGATCGAGGTGATCGGCTTCGTCATCGAATAGATGCGGAAGAGCGTGTCTTCCTGAAGCGGCTTGTTGCGCTCCACGTCTTGCTTGCCGAGGATGCTGGTGTGCGCCAGCTCGCCGCGGCGGAGCACCATGGTCAAAGCGCAGGGGAGTTTCCCCGGCGCGATGTAGCGCTCCTCCAGGAAGCGATCGAGGCGCGCCAAACGCTCGCTCGATAGGCCCAAGGCTTCGGGTTTTGCGCTGCGCGGACCCGCCAAGGGGGAAACTTGCGCTGGAAGAGCGGTCATATCGGCGTTTCTCCCTCTCGTTAGGTGAGCCTGAGTTGAGGCGCTCGGCTTCTAGGCTATAGAAGCGCAGGGCCCAGGCGGGGGCAAGGCACGAGCATGGCCACGGCGAACAAGACGGAGCTTGCCGCGGTCGAAGCGGCGCTGGCGAAGTCGAAGCTCTTTCAGCGGTTCAACGAAGAAACGCGCGCGAAGCTTGCGAAGGCGGGCAGCCAGCACGCGCTCGAACCCAAGGCGCGGCTCTTCGCCAAGGGCGACGAGGGCGACGCTCTTTACGTCGTGCTCGAAGGCGAGGTCGAGGTGCGCATCTCGTCCGAAGGCGGGCGCGATGTGCGGATCGCGGCGCTGGGCGTGGGGTCCGTGATCGGGGAGATGGCCGCGCTTGACGGGGGGCCGCGCTCGGCGGACGTCAACGCGATGCGCCGGACGCGCTTGCTGCGCATCCAGCGGGATTCATTGCTTCAGTCGCTCGAGAAAGAGCCGAAGGCGCTCATCGAGCTCGTCGCGGAGATGAGCCGGCGTCTGCGCGAAGCGGATGCGGCGTTGGAGGACGCAGCGCTCCTCGATCTCGGCGGGCGGCTCGCGCGCTTGCTGCTGCGCGAAGCGGGCGAGGGAACGACGGTGACGCTCACGCAGGTCGAGATGGCGCGCCGGATCGGCGCCTCGCGCGAGAAGGTGAACCGCAAGCTGCACGATTGGGCCGATGAAGGCTTCGTGCGCTTGTCGAAGAGCGGCGTGCGGATCGAGAAGCGCGCGGCGCTCGCGCAGCTCATCGAGGATTTGAAGGCGCGCTAGCAGGCGGACAACCCGATGCGCTCCCTCACGTCTATTGTCTTGGCGCTCTTTCTGGTTGGCTGCGACAGGGTTGATGAACGCACTGAAGCGCGCACCGAACGACTTGCCGGTCTTTGCGATCGCTTCCCAAACGCCCAACGACTTTCAGGCGAACTCGTTTTCGATCGTGAGCTTCAGGTTTGCCTGCAAGATCACGGTCGAGAGTTCATGCTTGCACCGGAGCTGGTCATGGGCACGGTTGACAGCCGAGTCTCGTTCTTCGGCGCATGGAGCCTTGGACCCAGAATGGTGAACGACTATTCGATCGCGGCCTGGGGCGTTAGACGCGATCACCGTCTGAGTTTCTACTCTGAGCGTCAAATGCTCATGTCGGGAAACGTCGTTGTTGAGTTCAGTCACATCGGGTTCGGTTGCCGATCACCAGCAGACTTGACCCTCGTTCGTGAAGATCACCCTACATATGTCGGGGCGCAGTACAATTGCGCGTGGCGTGTCGTTCCTGACTGATCAGAGGTGCTTTCCCGCTTCGGCGCGGAAATCGTACATCGGCGCGACGTCCTCCACGCAATCGGGCCAGTTCTGCGTCTCGCGCCAATAGGAGATGAGGCCCAGGCGTGAGCAGAGACGCACGAAGCCGGGGTTGAGCCGGAGCGCGATCGTTGCCTGCACGAAGAGCAACGCCGTCTCGTGGCCGACATGGGGGCGCAGCGCATCGTTCGAATTGGCGCGCCAGGCGTCCACATCGTCCAACGCTTCTTCGAAGATTTGCAGCGCGGGGCCGACGAAGCCGAGCACCGCGAGCGCGACGGCGAGATCGAGCGCTGCGGAGGGCTGCTGCTCGGCCAGCATGGCGAAATCCTCGCCGAGTTTCAGGAACGCATCTTCGCTTGGGTTGGAGAGAACCTCTTGCAGCTTTTCGCCCGCTTTGAAGACGGCCGTGTCCTTGAGCGCGGGGAGCATCTCGATGCCCTGCTCGGCGAGCGCATCGGCGGTGGCGAAATCCATGTCTATGCGCGCGGTGTTCAAGCGCATGTACCAGAGGAAGATGTTGCGCGGGTTGCGCTGGGCGGCCTCCTCCATGATGCGGCGGCCGTCTTCTTTCGAAACGGTGGCCCAGACGTTGTGGCCGTGGAAGGCCGCGATCATCGGATCGAGCGGATCGAGCTCATAGGCGCGAGCCTGCTGCGCATAGCCTTCCTTCACGCGTCCGACGCTGATGAGGAATTGGCCGTGGCTCAAGAGAATGAAAGCGTTCGACGGCTCAGCGGCCAAGGCGCGCGTCAGCCATTTTTCGCGCTCGCGCCAGCCTGAGAATTCGCTCTCGAGCGCGGCGAGGATGGCGTAGCCCTCACCGATTCCGGGGTCCAAGCCGATGGCGTGCATGGCGGCGTCGCGCGCGTCATCGCGCATGCGGATGCGATCGGCGCGGGCCATGCGCATCACTTCAAGGCGCGCCATGGCGAGCGCGGACCAGCCGCGTGCGAAGTCCGGCGTTTCGCGCACGATATCGGCCAGCATGTCCGCCGATTCAGCGATGCGTTCTGGCGCGCCGGAACGCAGATGCTCGCGCGCCTTCAAGTAGCGGTCGAACACGTCGGCGGTGACTTTCTTGGCGCGCTCCTGACGGGCGGCGTCGAGCACCAGCGTCAATGCGGCGGCTACTTCGGCGCCGATCTCTTCCTGAAGCGCGAAAGCATCATCGACGGCGCGGTCGTAGCGCTCGCTCCAGAGCACGGTGCCGCCTTCGGCCTCCATGAGCTGCGCGGCGATGCGGACGTTTTCGCCTTCGCGGCGGACGGAGCCGTCGAGCACGTGGGTGGCGCCGAGCGTTTTCGCGGCGTTCTTCTTTTCGCGGCCGCGGAAGGCGAAGCTCGATGTCGAGCCGATGACCTTGAGGCCACGCACGCGCGAGACGGTGTAGAGAATTTCCTCCGAGACGCCGTCAGAGAAGAAGCGCGTGTCTTTATCGCGCGAGAGATTGTCGAACGCGAGGACGGCGAGGACGGGCGTCTTGGCGATTTCGGTGCGCGGCTTTTGGTGCGCGGCCGCGAAGGCGAAGACCGTCATCGTCTCGCGCATCTTGGGGAGTTTGAGCTTGCCGCGCGCCGTGAAGCGCTGCGCGAGATCGCCGCCGGCGGTGTCGCGGGCGAGCTGCGACACGAGAATGCCGCCCGGATCGGCGGCGGCTTGCAGGCGCGCGGCGACGTTGACGCCGTGGCCGAGCAAGTCTCCATCTTCCGCGACGATCACTTCGCCCAGGTGGACGCCGAAGCGGAGCTTCAGATCGCGCACGTCCTCGCAGAGCGCGATGGCGGCGGCGAGCGCGTCGGAGGCGGTGTTGAACTCGAGCATCGCGCCGTCGCCGGCGGTGGAGAAGATGCGCCCGCCATTGACGGCGCAGACCGCGCGGGCGTGCTCGCGAAATTGCGCGATGGCGCGCGCGGCCGCTTCCTGATCCTTCTCGGTCAGGGCCGAATAGCCTGCGACGTCGATGGAGACGATGGCGGCGAGTTTCCGGACGGGTTCGGACAATGGGGCGTTCTTCAAACGCCCGCTTATAGCACTCATTCGCAGGATATAGGCGTTTACGCCGCGTCGCTGTGAGCGGGGGCCGCGAAGATGGCCAAAAGCTCATCATGGCCGCGCGCGGCGCGCAGGCGCTCACGCACGTCATGGCGGCGCAGTGCGCGCGAGGCGCGGGCGAGCGCCTTCAGGTGATCGCCGCCGCAGCCGTCCGGCGCCAGGAGTATGAGGACGAGATCGGCGGGGCGCTGATCGAGCGCGTCGAAATCGATCGCGGGATCGAGGCGGGCAAAGGCGGCGACGACGCGCTTCAGGCCCGGCACGCGGGCGTGCGGGATCGCAACGCCTTCGCCGACGCCGGTGCCTGCCAGGCGCTCGCGCATCAGCACGGCGTCATAGGCCGCCCGCGGATCGACGCCGGCGGCCGCGGCCAAGGCCTCGGACAGAAGCTGCAACGCCTGACGCTTGCTCGACGCCGCCAGGCGCGGAAGCACGGCCTCCGGCAGCACCAAATCTCTCAAATCACCCATCACTCAACCTGTCGCCGCCATGGGCTTTCCGGCCTTCGGCCCCGCCCTTGCAAACCCCGTGCGCCCCAACGCGGTCCCGGAAGGCTAGTTCACGCGGGCCGGATCGACCCAGCCGACGTTTCCGTCCGGGCGGCGGTAAACCATGTTCAATCCGCCGTTTGCCGCGTTCCTGAACAGGAGCGCCGGCGCTTCGGCCAGATCGAGCTGCATCACCGCCGTGGATACGGTCATCGTGCGGACCGAGACGGTGGTCTCGGCGATGACCAGGGGGCCGCCCTCTTCGTGCACCGCGGCCTCCGCGCCTTGCCCGGCCCCGTTCAGGCCCGGCTCGGCGTCGTTTTCCTCTTCAAGCGGGGCGAGCACATACGCGGATGCGCTCTCGGCGGGAAGAGGCGATTTGGTGTCTGCGTGATGATTTCGCAGCCGGCGCTTATAGCGGCGGACGCGCTTCTCCAATTTGGCGAGGCAATCGGAGAAAGCGGCGTGGGCGTCCGCCCCATGGCCTTGAGATTGAAGGGAAATTCCTGAAGCCAGGTTCAGGTGGCAATCGACCTCGACGCCCACCCCGTTTTTTCCCACCGTCACGTGCGCGTCGGTCGCGCGGTTGAAGAAGCGGGAGATGTGGCCGTCGAGTTCTTCCTGAATGCGAGACCGCAGGGCCTCGCCCACATCCATCTGCCGACCGGCCACTTGCACGCGCATGAGCGCCTCCTTTCCACGTCCGGAGGGCCCTTGCGGGCCCGCTTCGGACCGCATGAGACTCTTCTACCTTGGACCCCTCCCGGCCCACGTCAATGGCGTGCGAAGGAAACGCGACGAAGCAGGCGCATCTCGCCTCACACGCGGGCGCTGACGGGGCGGTTTTTCTCGGCTAGGCACTCTGGGCTTAGCCATCGGGGGCGGAATGGCCGACGTCTTCATCTCCTATTGCCGGCGCAATCTGGAGCGCGTGACGGAGATCGTGCGCGGTTTCGAAGCCGGCGGCATCGGGCTCTGGTGGGATCCGCGGCTGATGCCGGGCGAGCCTTTCGCGGCGCGGATCGAGCAGGAGATCGATCAAGCGAAGTGTGTGGTCGTGGCGTGGTCGAACGAAGCGAAGAACTCAATCTGGGTGCGCGCGGAAGCCACCGAGGCGCTCGATTCCGGCAAGCTCATGCAGGTGCGGATCGACGGCGTGCAGCCGCCGCTGCCGTTCAACGCCGCACCCGTGCTCGACATGGCGCATTGGCGCGGGGACCGCACGGCGCCGCCCTGGCCGCAGCTTGAAGAGAACGTGCGCGGCTTGACGGATGGGCAGATCGCGCCGCTTTCGCTCAGCGAATGGCGGGGGCCGGCGCTGCAAGGGTTCGAGAGCGTCGCGGCGGTCGGGACAGTTTCGATCCTCCTCACCTTCGTCGTGTCGTTCGCGATGATCCTGGCGGTCGAGGGGATCATCAATCCGCAGCTCTTCTATTTCATCGCGCTCGGCTGCTTCGGCGCGGCGTGCATCGCCGCCGGCATCGTCATCGCGCGGCTCGTTCAAACGCTTTCGGCCTCGAGGAAATCATGAGCCAGGCTCCGCAATCCAATGTGCATGCGCGCCGCTTCGTTTCGAGCGCATGGACGCTCGTCATCGCGCAGGTCGTGTTCGCGCTCATTGCTGTCGGCGTGACGGGGTGGGCGGCGTTCCGGGTGGCGGGGGAGTTGTCGGGCGGACGCCCGGCCGAACCGGCGCTCGAAAGCCCGGCGGAGGGCGCCGAGGCGCCGGGCGAAGCGCGCGAGAACGCGCCGGGGCAGACAAATCCCGACGCCGACAAGCCGGAGGACACGCCGCAGCAGCAGCCCGGCGCGCCGCGCGATATGTTCGCGCCGCCGCAGCAGCAGCGCCCGCAGGCGCCCCCAGCCGAGCCGGACAAACCGGAAAGCGGCGCGCCGATCAATCAAGGATACGGGCCGGATCAACGGCTCTACACGCCCTAGCGGCGTTGCTGGGCTTCACGGGCCTTCGGGCCCATATCAATGGGATCGGCGGCGCGCCTCTCGCACCGCGTTCCGGAGACAGACATGGGACTGCGCATCGCCGTCGTCGGCGCCACAGGCAATGTGGGCCGCGAAATCCTCACCATCCTCGATGAGCGGCTCTTTCCCGCGGACGAGGTGATCGCACTTGCGTCGCGACGCTCCGTGGGCGTCGAGGTGAGCTACGGCGACCGGACGCTCAAGTGCAAAGATCTGGAGAGCTTCAATTTCGCGAGCATCGATCTCGTGCTGATGAGCGCGGGGGGCGCGGTCTCGAAGGAATGGTCCCCGAAGATCGGCGCGCAGGGGCCGGTGGTCATCGACAATTCGTCGGCGTGGCGGATGGATCCGCGCGTGCCGCTCGTCGTGCCGGAAGTGAATCCCGATGCGGTCGCGGACTATGGCAAGCTCAACATCATCGCCAATCCCAACTGTTCGACAGCGCAGCTCGTGGTGGCGCTGAAGCCGCTGCATGACCGCGCCAAGATCAAACGCGTCGTGGTGGCGACGTATCAATCCGTCTCCGGCGCGGGCAAGGAGGCGATGGACGAGCTCTGGACGCAGACGCGCGGAATTTTCGTTGGGGACGAGATCGTCAAAGAGAAGTTCACCAAGCAGATCGCGTTCAATGTCATCCCGCACATCGACGTCTTCATGGAGGACGGCGCCACCAAGGAAGAGTGGAAGATGATGGCGGAGACCAAGAAGATCCTCGATCCGAAGATCAAGCTCACGGCCACATGCGTGCGCGTGCCGGTGTTTGTGGGGCATTCCGAGGCGGTCAATATCGAGTTCGAAGAGGCGATTACGGCGGAAGAGGCGCGCGACATCCTGCGCGAGGCGCCGGGGATCATGGTCGTCGATAACCGCGAGGACGAAGGCTATGTGACCCCGGTGGAGAGCGTCGGGGAGTTTGCGACGTATGTCTCGCGCATCCGCGAGGATTCTACGGTTGAGAACGGGCTTTCGCTGTGGTGCGTCAGCGACAATTTGCGCAAGGGCGCAGCGCTCAACGCGGTGCAGATCGCGGAGCTGATGCACAATCGCGGGCTGTTTGAGCGCCTGGCGGCTTGAGGGCGTAACCATCCGCAGCAAAATTTGCTCGGCGTGAGCCGGTGACGCGCGCGATTGCGCATCCTATCTCAAGGCTGAGCGAGGGGACGAGGCGGATGCGGGTTCTTCAGCATGGGGTCCCGGATCGAACGCTTCGCGTTTGTCTGGGATGACGGGCGTGGCGACGCCTTCGACTTCGTATACGAAAGAGGACGTGCGCGCCGGCTTTATAGCGGCGTTTGCGGCCTACACGATTTGGGGGCTCCTCCCGCTTTATCTGATGCTCGTTTCGTTCGCCGATCCGCGCGAGATTTTGGGGCAACGGATCATCTGGGCGGCGCCGGCCTGCCTCATCGGCATTTTCGCGATCAGCGGTTGGCGCCGGGGCTTGAGCGAATTGCGCGGCGCCATGCGCCCCGCGCTCATCGCGACGCTGGCGCTCTCGGCCGTCTTCATCTTCATCAATTGGGCGATCTATGTCTGGGCGGTCGCCAACGAGCGGGTGATCTCGGCGGCGCTTGCCTATTTCCTGGCGCCGCTGGTGCAGGTGGCGGTGGGCGTCGGGTTCTACGGGGAGAAGCTGTCGCGCTGGCAAATCGCGGCCCTGGCCCTCGCGGGAATCGGCGTCATTGTGCAGGGCGTCGCACTTGGCGCGTTTCCATGGGTTTCGCTGGCGCTCTGCGCCACGTGGTGCGCGTACGGCGTGGTGCGCAAGCGCGCGGTTGTGCCGGCCGCGACAGGGCTCTTCATCGAGACGGCAATCTTGCTGCCGGTCGCGGCAGGGTTGCTCTATTGGGTGGGCGCGGCGACGCTTCGGTTTGACGACAGCATGGGCTACGGGGCGCTTCTCGCGCTCGCCGGCCCCGCGACGGCTATTCCGCTCACACTCTTCGCGTTCGGCGCGCGGCGGCTCTCGTTCACGACGATCGGGCTTCTGCAATTCATCGCGCCAACGATCCAGTTCCTGATCGGCGTCATCGCAGGCGAGCCGCTGACGGCGCTTCGGATCGCCAGCTTCGGGTTCATCTGGGCGGGGCTTGCCCTTTTCTCGTACGACGTTTGGCGTAGAGAGAGGGGATGAGCCCCACCTATTACGCGATCGGGGACGTGCACGGCGAAGAATTTCGCCTGCAGCTTCTACATGCGCTCATCCTTGCCGATATCGACCGCATTGGCGCGCCGGCAAAGATCGTGCATGTGGGCGATTACGTGGATCGCGGGCATGACAGCCGGGGCGTGATCGCGCGGGTCAAGACGCTCTGCGATGAACGCGGCGCGATCGCGCTTCTGGGCAATCACGAGCAGATGATGCTCAACGCCTACGACCGCGCGGGCGATTCCTCGGAAGGCATGTGGGACTGGAACGGGGGCGATGCAACGCTGCGTTCGTACGAAGAGGCCAACGGCAAGCACGACGATTGGCGCAACGCGATCGACAAGGATCATATCAAGTGGATGCGCAGCTTGCCGACGATTTTTGCGGACGAGGCGCGGAAGATCGCATTCGTTCACGCGGGGATCGATCCGGAAACGTTTCCAAATTGCAGCGACGAGATCCGCATCTGGACGCGTTCGGACCGTTTTCTGCACACGTGGCGCTGGCCGAAGCGGGCGGAACTCAAGGATTGGCTCATCGTGCATGGGCACACGCCGAACGACGAACTCTCCATCGAAGTGAAGCCGCAGCGGATCAATATCGACACCGGCGCGGTTTACGGCGGCGCGCTCACCTGCGTGGTGCTCGCCGAAGGCGAAGAGCCGCGCTTCATCCAGACTTGAATCCCCGCGCGATTGGCGGCGATCAGCAGCACGGCCCAACAGGCGAGCGGGGCGACGGGCAGCGTCAGGAAATTTCCCAACGCAAGAGCAAGACCTGAAGCCAGCCATGCGAAGGCGAGCAGCCATTGCTCGCGCACGCTTGCCCTTTGATGGAGCGCGGCGATGGCGATCAGGATCATCACGTGATCGTAGAAGAAGAGGTAGGGCGAGATGAGGAGCGTCGCGGAGACAAGCGCGGCGGCGCTCGTGCGCTCATCGTTTCCGCGCCAGATAAGGATGGAGAGAAATATCGCGGCGGCGGCGCTCAGCGCGTGAATTGCCATGGCGAAGGGGATTGGAACGCCGAGGCCGATGAGATTGGCGTAGAGGCTGACTTGCGGGGCATGGTTGATGCGCCCGGCGGAGACAGCGCTTTCGCCTTGCAGCACGGCCTCGATGAAGCGCGGATACGTCTCCCAGCCGAACACGATGCCCGCAGCGATCGTCAGCGCGATGGCGGTGATCGCGGCTGAGAGGAACGCGCTCCAGCGTTTTTGTGCGATGAGCAGGATTGGCCAGAGCAGAGCGAGGTGCGGCTTCAAGGCGAGGAGGCCGATCATGATCCCGGCGGCGCGCGGGCGCTTCTTGAGCCAGGCGACGGCAAGGCCCGTCACGCCCGCGACGAAGAGGCCAAGCTGCACGCTGCCGATGTGCAGGAGCGCGGCGGGCTGCATGGCGGCGATGGCGATATCCGATGCGCGCGATGCAAAGAAACGCGCGGCGTAGATGAAGAGTGCGAAACCCGCGATCAGGAAGAGCGAAGCGGCGAGC
Source organism: Hyphomonadaceae bacterium (assembly GCA_050246475.1). Classification (GTDB taxonomy): domain Bacteria; phylum Pseudomonadota; class Alphaproteobacteria; order Caulobacterales; family Aquidulcibacteraceae; genus CADEEL01. The sequence goes on from JBFWVZ010000001.1 coordinate 687,315, forward strand.
GGCAGCGGCAGCAAGGAGAGGGGCGCCGCGAGAAAGAGAAAGGCGGGCGGGTGGCGGAATGGGAAGACGACGGTCAATTCCGGAATGACGCGACGCTGCACCTCGAAGAGCGTGCTTTGCGTGTAAGCATCGGCGGCGGCGCCTTCGAGCGCCATGCGCCCCGCGCTCCAGAACGCGAAGTAATCGCCGAAGAGCGGCTGGCCGTTTGCCAGGTGCATGCCGTTCGCGCCGATGAGCTGAGAGGCCATGGCGGCGAGCGTCGCCAGCGCCGCGAGGCTCGCGCCGATCAGAACGAAGCGTCGCGTCAGAGGCACGAATAGAGCGCTTCGATGAGGCGGATGGAGCGGGGATCGCCCAAGAGATGATGCGCTTGCTGGTTCATGATGTAGGCGCCGGAGACGCGCGCATCGGGATCGCCGAAGCCGCAGGAGCCGCCCCAGCCGGCGTGGCCGAAGGTGTTGCGGTTCGGGCCCCAGAAGGCGTTTGAATTGCCCATGACGCCCGTGCGCCAATCGAGATTGAACGGCAGAACGAGGTCTTGGCCCTCGATGCGTTTGGCGGTGAGCGCCGCGAACGCGCGATCGCTGAGGATTTGCTGGCCTGCGATGGCCCCGCGATTGGCGTAAGCGCCGTAGAGCGCAGCAACCGCACGCGCGGCGCCGTGGCCGTTGGCGGAAGGGATTTCGACGCGGCGCCATTCGGGGCTGTCGCGCGCGGGCGCTGCCCAGGGCGTCAGGAATGCGGCGCGCTTGATGGGCGTAAGTTCGCCGAAATCGGGCATTTGCTTAGGCGGGGAGAGTTCGGCGGCGCGGCCGTGCTCGCGATCGGGTGTGCCGATGCTGAAATCGATTGCGTTCGGTGCGCAGATGTTTTCGCGCAGCAATGTGCCGAGCGTTTTGCCCGTCACGCGGCGGACAATCTCACCGGCGATGTAGCCCCAGGTCATGGCGTGATAGCCGCTGGCGGTTCCGGGCGGCCAAAGCGGCGCGAGCTTGGCGAGCTCCACGCAGAGCGCGGGCGGATCGAGCCAGAGCGCGGGATCGATGGGCTCGGCGAAGCCGCACACGCCTGCTTGATGCGAAAGCGCTTCCGCGATCGTGACGTTCTTTCCGTGCTCCGCGAATTCGGGCCAGATCGCTTCGAGCGGCGCATCGAAATCGAAGCCGTTTCTATCGATCAGCGAGGCGACGACAATGGCGGCGATGGATTTGGTGGTGGAGTAGACGGGCACGATGGTGTCGCGCGCCCAGGGGATCGATCTGGCGCGGTCCTTCCAGCCGCCCCAAAGATCCACGAGCGTTTCGCCGTCCCGCTCGGCGGCGAAGGCGGCGCCGATCTCCTCCTCCGCGAGTTGCTTCTCGAAGAGATCGCGGACGGGCTCGAAACCGGGGGCGGTGTAGCCTTCTGCTTTCATAGTATCAGAATTTCTCCTGGCCGCGCACGCGGTGAGGATCGGGGAAGTCGCGATAAAGCGCGGCTTGGAAGTTCACGACCAGCTGATTGACGCCGGCGTGAAGGCTCTCAACGGGATCGCCGCGTTCGGAGGCGGCGCGGAAGGCTTCATCCAACTGCATGAGGTTCTTCACTTCGATGAGGATTTGGAACTCGCCGAAGTGCGAGGGGCCGAGGCCGAGCTTGCGGCGCATGAGGCGCCAATGCTCGATGCGGCGCTCGGCGGCGAGCTTGTTGAGATAGCGCGTCAGCGCGTCAGTGAAGTCGGTGTCCTTCACGCCGGGCTTCAAATCGCAATAGATCTGATAGCAATCCATTCTACTTCCCCAGCGATTGCGCTTGCGGCCACGTTTGCGGATCGGCGAGCAGATCCTGCGCTTCCGGCAGCGCCAGATGATCGCTTTCGCGCGCGAGCGAGCGGACGATGATGTCATGAACCGCGCCGGCGCTCGCGCCCAATGCGACAGGCGGCGTTTCGCCCTTCACACGGCGGGCGAGGAAGAGCGCGGTCAAGAGATCACCCGTGCCCTTGGGCGCGTTGGGGAGTTTCGGCGTCTCGGCAAGCCAATCGCCGTTCGGAGTCGCGAACAAAACGCCGATGCCTTTGTCCCGCGGGATAGAAGAGACGAGCGCCGGCTTGCCCAGGCGGCGCGCGGCGGTGCGGATGTCCTCAAGGTCTTTCAGCTCCCGCCCGGCGATGCGGGAGAACTCGAAAAGATTGGGCGCGATCCAATCGGCCTGGCGCACCAGGCCTTCGACGATGGCTTGCGCCAGCGGCTCCTTCACGAAAAGCCCATGGCCTTCATCGCCCATCACCGGATCGCAGACATAGAAGGCCGCGGCATTGGCGCTCTTCACAGAATCGACCGCGTCCAAGACGAACTCGACGTGATCCTCCGCGCCCAGATAGCCGGAGAGCACGGCGTCAACCTTCGGCAGCCAGCCATCGTCCTTCAGTGCAGCGAAGAGGGCGGCGAGCTTTTCCTTCTCCACCGCGCCCCCGCCAGGCGCCCCGCGATCGGGGCGGCGGCCCATCAGCACCGTCGGCAGCGCCAAGACGCGCACGCCCAGCCTTTCAATCGCGAAGGCCGCGACGGAATTGCCCACAAGGGCGCCGGCCACTTGCGATTGGATGGAGAGGATTGTTTTCATCGCGGGATCGAGTCTCGCCGTCTTCTCGCGCGCGCGACCCAATCCGGCAAGATGAGGCTTTGATGTCCCCAACGATCCCGCGCCCGCGCCGCTCCTGCCTCTATACGCCGGGCGCCAACGTCAAGGCGCTCGCGAAATCGCGCGAGCTCAAGGCCGATGTGCTGCTGTTCGATCTGGAAGACGCGGTCGCGCCCGAGGCGAAGGCGGAGGCGCGGGCCAATGTGCTCGCGGCGATCGCGGAGGGCGGTTTCGGCGCCAAGGAAGTGATCGTGCGGGTCAATGCGCTCGCCACGCCTTGGGGCGAGAACGACATCGAGGCGATGGCGGGGGCGAAGCCTTCGGGGCTGCTCGTGCCGAAGATCAATTCGGCGGACGATGTGATCGCTGCGGACGAGGCGATGAACGAAGCCGGTCTGGGCAAGGCGACGGCGCTTTGGATCATGATCGAGACGCCGCACGCGATCTTGAACATCAAGGAGATCGCGGCGGCCGCCAAGCGCACGCGGCTCACCGCGCTCGTCATGGGCACGAACGATCTCGCCAAGGACATGCACGCCAAGCAGACGCCGGCGCGGACGCCCTTTTTGTTTGCGCTATCGGCGACGGTGACGGCGGCGCGGGCCTTTGGGCTGACGGCGATCGACGGCGTCTACAACGACATTCCGAACACGGAGGGATTTCTGGAAGTGTGCCGGCATGGGCTCGCGCTCGGGTTCGACGGCAAGACGCTCATCCATCCTTCGCAGGTCGAGCCCTGCAACGACGTGTTCGCCCCCTCTGACGATGAGGTCGCGGAGGCACGGGCCGTGATCGAGGCGTTCGGCGCGCCGGAGAATGCAGGCAAGGGTGTGCTGAAAGTGAACGGCAAGATGACCGAGCTGCTGCATCTCGATCAGGCCAAGCGCACGGTTGCGATCGCGGATGCGATCGCGACCTTATGAGCGCGCCGGTTCTCGAAACGGAGCGGCTCATTTTGCGCGGGCATGTGCGCGACGACTACGACGCTGAGCTCGCGCTCTGGAACGATGCGGGCGTTCGCAGGAATTTGCTGGCCGGCGCGGAAGCGCGGCCCGATGAAGTCTGGAGCCGATTGCTGCGTTATATGGGCCATTGGGCCGCGATGAATTGGGGCTATTGGGCGATTGTCGAGCGCAAGAGCGGGCGCTTCATCGGCGAGTGCGGGTTCGCGGATTTCAAGCGGGGCCTGGGCGTCGATCTGCCGGAGGCGGGCTGGGCGATCAGGGACGATGCATCCGGCAAGGGCTATGCGCGTGAGGCGATGCGCACGGCGCTTGCCTGGGCGGATGAAAGGTTCGGCGCGACGTTCTGCATCATCGCCGCGGACAACGTTCGCTCGATCAAGCTTGCTCAAAAACTCGGCTTCGAAATCGGCGAACGGATCGCATTCAAGGACGCGGAGACTCTCGTGTGCCGGCGGATGCGCCCGGCGCGTCAGGCGGGCGGAATGGGCGCATAGCGCTCCACCAAGATATGGCGGAGATCGCGCGCGGCGGCTTCGTGGATGTCGCGCCCGTCGTTCGTCGCCATCAGGAAGACGTAGCCGGTCTGCGGATAGATGCGGATATCGGCGAACCAGAAACCGTTGGAGCCATTGTGTGTGAGTTGGAGGAGCGCGCCGTCGCGCACCTGCGCGCCCCAACCCAACGCATAGGGACTGCCTTCCAGAACCGGCGTGTGCAGGCGTGCGTAGGCCTCGCGGGAAAGAAGCCGGCCCTGGCCTTGCGCGCCGCGCAGCTGATCGTGCGCGAAGCGCGCCCAATCGGCGAACGGCATGTGCGCGCAGCCGGCGGAGTTGAAGACGGATGGATTATCCGAATCCGGATCGTCCGGCGGAAGCGGGATGAGGGCCTCACCCTCTGGGCGATGGCCCCAGGGCGCGCGCGGCCCGCTTGGCGCGCCGAAGGCCGCGTGATTCATGCCGAGCGGCGCCCAAACCTCGCGGCGGATGAGATTTTCGAAGGGCGCGCCGCCCAGGCGGTCGGCGCATGCGCCGGCTAGAATGAAGCCGGTGTTTGAATAACGCCATGCGCTTCCCGGCATCGTTCGCGGCGCAATCGACGTGAAACGATCGAGGACGCGGAGGCGCCGGCTTGGATCGTCCGATGCGCCGGCGATGAGCGCGTTCACATCCTCAACCTGCTCTTCCTCGCTTTCCCGGAGCGACGGATTTTCAGGCAGACCCGCGGTGCTGGAGACGAGATGCCAAAGCGCGATGCGACGCGCATCGGGGTGCATGGCGTGCGCGCGCTCGGGGAAGATATCGGGAAGCGTGGTCTCCCACGCGGCGGCGCCGGCTTGGATGAGGCGGGCCAGCAGCGTCGCGGTTTGCGCCTTGAAGCAGGAGCCGATGTGCCAGAGATCGCGCGTCGTGACGGGCGTGGGGCGGCCCAAAACGCGCGCGCCTTGCGCGGTCTCAGCGAGCGTCGCGCCGTTCAGCGAGACATAGGCGGCGAGCGAAACGAGGCCAAAGCGGGCGCGGACGCCGGCGACCGCGGCTTCGAGCGAGGCCTGATCCCCGCTGGCGCGCGGGGGCGAAGCACAGCCGGAGAGCAAGAGGCCCGCCGCGAACGTTCTGCGATCGATCAGCATGGATTAAGTCTCCATGCCGCAGTATTACTAATCGTAATAAATGGAGTCCAGGGCGATGCGACGAAAGCGGGCGCGGGGGGCGACAGATCTTGAAGGCGCGGCGCTTGGATTTCTCGCGCGAGCGGGGACGTGCACGCCCTATGCCGTCAAGGCGGCGTTCGCGGCTTCGCCGACGGAGTTCTGGTCGGCCAGTGCGGGCGCGATCTATCCGCTCATGGAGCGGCTGGCGGCGAGGGGGCTCATCAGCGTCTCGCGCGACAAGCAAGATGGGCGCGCGCGGCGGACGATCAAGATCACGCAAAAAGGGCGAAGAGCGTTCGAGACCTGGCTGTTCGATTCAAAACGCGCGCTCGATGCCGGGTTCGATCCGTTGCGGACGCGGCTCCTGTTCAGCGATCTGATGAGTGCTGCGCAGAAGCGCGCGTTTCTCACGGCTGCGCTCGAGGGGCTTGAGACAGATTCGGGACCCGCGCCGGAGATGGCGCACACGCTTGCCTTGCGTTCGGCGTGGCGCAAGGCAAGGCGGCGCGCCTTGACGGAGTTCGCGGAGGCTCAAGGCTGGCGCGCCAAAACAACACGGCGACCGGGGAAGCGTTAGGCGCTATGCGGCTTCGATCGAGGAGCGCGTGCGATGAAATCCAATCCCGGCAATTTCTTCGAGGATTTCCGCCTCGGGCAGATCATCCGCCATGCGACGCCGCGCACGATCACGGACGGCGAAGGCGCGCTCTACACCGCGCTGACGGGTTCTCGGTACGCGCTCTTTTCCTCCGATGAATTCGCGAATGCGTGCGGGATGGGGCGCGCGCCGATCGATCCGCTGATCGTGTTTCACATCGTGTTCGGCAAGAGCGTGCCGGACATTTCGTTGAACGCCGTCGCCAATCTTGGGTACGCGGAGGGGCGGTTTTTGAAGCCCGTGTTCGCGGGCGATACGCTTTCTTCCGTCAGCGAAGTCATCGGGCTCAAGCAGAATTCCAACGGGAAGACCGGCGTCGTTCATGTGCGCACGCGCGGGATCAACCAGCTGAACGAAACGGTGCTTGAGTATGTGCGCTGGGTGATGGTCAACAAGCGCGACTCTGGCGCGCCCGCGCCGGAGGAGGCGGCGCCTTCGCTGGCGGCTTCGGTTTCGGCGTCCGGTCTCGTGCTGCCGGAGGGCCTGGCGTTTCCGCACGATTACGATTGGGAATTGGCGGGATCGCGGCATGCGTACGAGGATTATGAGGTTGGCGAGAAGATCGATCACGTCGATGGGATGACGGTCGAAGAAGCCGAGCATCAGATCGCGACGCGGCTTTATCAAAACACGGCCAAGGTCCATTTCGACGCTGCGGCGCAGAAAGCGAGCCGGTTCGGCAAACGGCTCATCTATGGCGGCGTGGCGATCTCGATCGCGCGCTCGCTGGCGTTCAACGGCTTGGCGAACGCGGCGTGCATTCTGGCGATCAATGCGGGCCGGCACGCCAATCCGCTGTTCGCGGGCGATACGGTCTATGCGTGGAGCGAAGTGCTGGAGAAGGCCGATCTCGGCGCGGCGGGAGCGCTGCGCTTGAGGCTCGTGGCGGTGAAGGATCGTCCGGCTACGGACTTTCCGTTGATGAAGGCGGACGGGACGTATGAAGCGGACGTGCTGCTCGATTTGGATTATTGGGCGGCGATTCCGAAACGGGGGTAGGGAATAGGGAATAGGGTCTCGTTCCCCGAAAGATGCGCAGCAGCGATCCGGGGTCCATGTTTCAAATTGTGCGCGTGACTTTTTCGCTCGGCTCTCGCGAAAGCGAGAGCCCAGAGGGCGACTGGACCCTCGCCTTCGCGAGGGTCGAGCGGAGAGGCTAGCTTGAGTCATCGCGCGGCGGCGGTTGTGCTTCGCCAAGCGGCGTCTGCGGGTCTTCGTCGGCGTTTCGCTTGAAGAGCTTGCGCACGTAATCGTGCAGCTCGCGCCAGAGATCGCGGAGCGGGATGTCGGCTATCGGTTCGGGCGGCTCTTCCTCGATGGGAAGCGGAACCTCGTCCGGCCGCGCTTGAAGCCGGCGCGCGAGGCGCTTGGCATAGCGCTCGGGGTTTTCGATCACGCGCGCGACGCCTTCGAGACGCTCGGCGATTCCCTTGCTCGCGACGACCACGCGCGCCCAGCGGCGCGGCGTTTTTGGCGGCTTCTCGGCTTCGTCCGTAGCCGGCGCTTTCGCTTTGCGCCGCATCGCCCAGTTAAAGCGCGGGATGAAATCGGGCCGTACGCTGGTGCGCTTCGCATACGCGCGCCGCGTGATGGGCTCGACGTGCATCGCCTTCGCCATCGTCAGCAGCAGCAAGCGCACGATCGCTTCGAGTGGGCGGAGCCAGCGCAGCAGCTGCGCGCGGAAGAGCGGCGTGATCGCCTGGCGTTCGATGAGCTCCGCGGGATCGATCGTGTAGCGGAGGTAGGTGGAGAGAATGATGCGCGCCTCCTCCCAGGCTTCTGCCAGGAGGGAGGCGGGTGGTTCTAACGGGGTTCCTTGCGCGCGAGACATGAGCGCCGAGTATCGCTCAAGCTGAACCCTGCCGGATTGCGGAGCGCGAATTTTTCTCTGCAGGCCAACAAAATCGCGGCGTTCAGCGATTGGGATGAGGGGATAGAGGCGACTCGCATCCCCGTTCCCTTCTCCCCCGCGAGGGGGAGAAGGTGTCCGCGCAGCGGACGGATGAGGGGGTGCGCATCAAACTGCGGACCCCACCCTCATCCGGCCTCCGGCTACCTTCTCCCGCCCATGGCGGGAGAAGGAATTATACTGGGCGCCCGTCGTCGTACTTATTCTTTCGCCGCCGCCCGAACAGCAGCCCCGCTTCGAGCCGTTGGCGCAGCGCGCGATAGTAGGCGTTGAGGAAGACGGCGTCGGTTTCGCCGGCGTGGCCGTTCCAGCCGATCTTACCGCGAATGCGCTCCGCCACCGCCGCGAGCGTCGCGGGATCGCCGCGCCGCAGCACGTTTTCGAGCACGGTAAGTTCATGTTCGCCGTAATAGCTGAGCTGCGCCTGCGAGAATTCGTACCCGTCGCTCTGGCGCGCGTGCTCGCTCAAATCGGCGAGCAGAACGGGTTTCGGATTCTTGATGACCCACGTGCCCGCGATGAGATCGCCCGCTCGCAGACGGTCCCGGTTGAAGAGCGGGAAGAAGACGAAGGCGCTCGTCCAGACGATGCCGGCGAGCGCCGTCAGCGCATCGACGCTTTGCGGGTTGGAAAGAAGGAAAGTGAGCGGCAGAAACACTTCAAGCTCGCGCATCGCGTTGCGCGCGAACACCATATCGGTGGTGAGGCGTCCGCCGTCGCGCGCGGCGACGCGGAGGCGGAAGAGGCGCTTGCCGGGCGTCGCCGCCGCGGGGCCCATCTCGAACGCCATGAAATAGAAGCCGCGCAGCACGAAAAAGCCGAGCAGCATGAAGGAGGCCGCGAATTCGGCGCCCGCGCCGCCGCTTGCGCCGATGACGGCGACGCCGGTGAGGAGGAGCGCGATGAGCGCCGCGACGATGATCAGCGCATCGATGAAGAAGGCGGCCGCGCGCTCGCCGGCGTCGCCGATCCTGAGGGTGAGGGGCGTGCCTTCCGGCGTGACGAGCTGGCGCGTGCGGCGCGCCGCGTCGCGTTCGAGGGCGTCGAGCCCCGCGCTCATCGCGTGCGCCCCCAGATCGGCGCGTAGAAATAGCCGAACCAGAAGACGCCGGTCATCACGGCGATCGCATAGCGGACGGCGTCGGCATTGATGGCCTGGCGGCCCACGCCTTCAAGCACGCCCGCCACGAAAAGCATGACGATCACGCCTCCCATGACGGCCGCGGCTATGCGCCCCGCCGCCGCCGCCGCATCGATGCGCGTCATCGCGCCGGGAAAGGCGAGCGCGAAGCCGATCTTGAAGCCCGCGGCGCCGGCCAGAACGATGGCGAAAAGCTCGGTGACGCCGTGAATCATCAGCCAGCCGATCAATTCGAACGCGAGCCCGTGCGAGGCGTAGAGCGCGATGAAGGCGCCCAGCATGAGGCCGGTATAGACAAGCAGCATGGCCGTGGGCGCGCCGAACGCGAAGCCGAGCGCGAAGGCAAAGAGCGCCACGCGCGCATTGTGCGTGAAGAGGAAGGTCGCGAACACCGAAAGCCCGGCGCGGCTGCCTTCCTCGGTGTAAAGCGTCGCGCGCAGCGCCTCACGCGTGGCGGCGGGCGTGCGCCCCTGCAGGAGATCGCCCGGCACGAACGAATAATACCAATCGGAATCGACGTTCACGAGCAGATAGGCCGCGATCGCGCCTCCGATCAGCAGCAGCGCCGCGATGAGCGTCTCGCGCCAGAGCGCCTGCACCGCCCGCGGCCAGCCGCCGGAGAAGAAGCCGCGCAAACGCTCCCACAAAGTGGAGCGCGCGCCATAAACGAAAAAGTACGCGCGCGAGGAAAGCGCTTCCAGATAATCGATGAGCGCGCGATCGAGCGATGTGGCGCGCGCGACCGCGAGCGAGGAGAGCGTCGCGCGGTAAAGCCGGGGGATGGCGACCATATCCTCGATGGTGAGGTTGCGCCGCGCGCCCTCCGCGCGCCGGAGCAGCACTTCGAGGCGGCGCCAATCGGCTTCTCGCTCTTGGCGGAAGCGGCGGCTGCGGAGGTCCATCTCGCTCATCAGAGAATGTCGCGCCGTTTGATGTCGAGATAGGAATTGATGAGCGCGGGGCCTATGCGCTCGAGCGGCGCATCCAGCACCTGGACGCCAAGGCGCTGCAAGCGGGAGATGACGAGATCGCGCTCCTTCAACAGCGTGTGCGCGATCACGGCGCGCGAAACGTCCTCGGGAACTTCCGGCGCTCGTTCGCGCATGCCTTCAAGATCGACGTCCTTGAACGTCACGAAGAGAACGTGATGGCGCTTGAGCAGGCGCCCGACATTCTCGATCATCAGCTCCGCGCTTGTCGTGTCCACGAAGTCCGTGAAGATGACGACGAGGGAGCGGCGCTTCAAATCCCGCGCGAGCTCCGTGAGCGCGAGCGTGAAATTGGTCTCTTCCGTGCTGTAATCGATCGAGGCCGTGAGCCGCTGCAACACGCGGAAAGCGGGCGCGCCCGCGACCGTCGGCGTCGTCAAGCGCGGGCGCGAATCGAATGCGAAGAGCCCGACGCGATCGCCCATGCGCAAGCTCACATAGGTGAGCATGAGCGCCGCGTTGAGCGCGCGGTCGATCCGCGCCATGCCGCCGAGCGGCTCGCACATGAGGCGCCCGCTATCGATCGCGAACATGATGTGGTGGTTGCGCTCGGCTTGGTATTCCTTGGCGAGGAGCTTGCGGTGCTTTGCGGAGCGCTTCCAATCGATGGAGCGGCGATCCATGCCCGGCATGTATTCGGTGAGCGCGTCGAACTCGGTGCCGTCGCTGCGCTCGGTCTGCGGCTTCATGCCGTGGATGGCGGTGCGTGAGAAAAGGCGCAGCGCTTCGTCCTTGACCGCGTCGGTGTCGGGCACGACCGCGATCGTGTGGTCGAGCTTTTCCTTGCGCTGCTTCCAGAGGAGCCCAAGCGGCCCTTGCCAGCGAAGCCAGAGCGTTTCGAGCTTCGCCGCGCCGCGCCGCACTGTCGTTGCTTCAAACGCCGCGCGCGCCCCGTTCTGCTGCACGCTCGCTTGCGCGCGCGCGGGCGAGAGCGCGATGAGCGGGCTTGCTTCAAGCGCGGTCTCCAATCGTTGAGGCGCGCCGCGCGCGAAGCGCACCGAGGCGTCGAGCCAGCGCCGCGTGCCGGCGCCAAGCATCGGCGGCGCTTCAACAACGCCCGATGCATCGCGCGCGCTCGCGCCGAAAACTGAATCGGCAAAGACGAGGATGGCGACGAACGCGATCCACGCCGGCCCCACCCACCAGAAGGCGGGCGCCGCGATCCCCACGGCGACCGCGATCGGCGCGCCGATAAGCGTGAGGAGAACGGCGCGGGCAGTCGGGTAGATCAACGCGGCGCCTCTATCTGCGCGATGAGCGCGGCGAGGCTTTCATCGACGCCGCGCCCTTCGATCTCCGCCGCAGGCGAGAGGATGAGCCGGTGGCGAAGCGCCGGCGGCGCGAGCGCCTTCACATCGTCCGGGATCACGTAGTCGCGCCCGTTGAGCGCGGCGCGTGCGCGCGCGCCCGCGGCGATCATCGCCGCGGCGCGGGGAGAGGCGCCCATCTCGAACGCCGCCGCATCGCGCGTGCCGCGCACCAGCGAAACGATATAGGCCGCGATCGCGTCCGTGAGCTTGACCTGCGCCACGGCTTCGACCGCCGCATTGATCGCGGCCGCATCCGCCGCGAGCGAAACGCCGAGCGCGACCGGATCGGGCGAGCCCGTGCGATTGCCGTGCGCGATGACGATGGCGCGCTCTTCCTCCGCGCTCGGATAATCGAGCACGTGCTTGAAGAGAAAGCGGTCGAGCTGCGCCTCGGGCAGGGGGTAGGTGCCTTGCTGCTCGATCGGGTTCTGCGTCGCGATCACCATGAAGCGCGCGCCGAGCGCGTGCTCGACGCCGTCGATCGTCACGGCGCGTTCCTGCATCGCTTCAAGGAGCGCGGCTTGCGTCTTCGGCGGCGCGCGGTTGATTTCATCCGCCAGCAGCACCTCGCAGAAGATCGGCCCGCGCGTCAGCGTGAAGCTGTTGGTCTGGAAGTTGAAGAGATTGGCGCCGATGATGTCGCCCGGCATGAGATCGGGCGTGAATTGCACGCGCCCGAACTTGAGGCCGATGGCGTGCGAGAAGCATTGCGCGAGCAGCGTCTTCGCCGTGCCCGGCGGGCCTTCGAGCAGAACGTGGCCGCCCGCGAAGAGCGCCGTGAGCAGCAGATCGACGCTATTCGTTTGCCCAACGATGCCCTTGGCCACCTCCGCGCGGATGCGATCCGCGATGGGCCTGATTTCACTTGGCTGCACGAACAACTCCCGCTTTCCATTGATAAAGCGCGCGCGCCGCGCTCAAGAGCCGGTTTCGATCCGGCGCAATGCGCGCGAGATCGGTCAAGGTGGTGAGGCTGGTGTCGAGCTTGGCTTGCCGGCCCAAGCGGTCGAGATAGGCGGCGAGTTCTGCGTCCTTGAGCGCACGCGGCGCGGCAAGCGCGCGTGCGGCTTCATCGCGCATCACGCGCGCATAATCTACGCCCAAGCGATGCTCCGCGCCCGCGAGCCGGATGAGCCCCGCGGAATTATCCGCGAGCGCTTCCTTGCCGTAGGCGAAGGCGCGCTGCTTCCGCAAAGGCGCGCCGAAACGGATGATCGCTTGCCACCCCGCGAGCAGGGCGGCGGCAAGCAAGCAGAGCGTCGCGGCAAGGAAGGGCGGCTCAAGCGCGAGCCGCAGCGCATTGCGCGCGCGCGCAAACCCGTTGAGCGAAACGTCGAAGAGGATCGGGCCCTCGCGGTAGCCGAGCGTGTCGATGATCTCCATCGCCGCGCGCGCCGTTTCGAATTCGGCGAGGCCGTGATTGTTGAGCAGATCCGGATCGGAGAGCACGTAAATCTCCGTATCCGGCACATTGGCGAGCACGGTGCGCCCTTGCTCATCGACGATCCAGGGAATGAGCGTGCGCGAATAAAAGGTCTGGAAAGAGGCCGTGGCGCCCAGCCGGAGCGGCTCGAAATCCGGCCCGCGCTGCCCCGGCTCGAGCACCGGGCGCGTGGGATGCTCGCGCCGCTCGATGATGATCTCGCCCATCCACGAGCCAAGGTTCGCCACCGCCGCATCCGGCAAGAGCCCTGCATTGAGCGCATAGCCGGCGCGGCGCGGATCGCCCGCCACGCGCCACTTCGGCAGCACCACGAGCGTCGGGCGCCGCCCGGCGGATTGCTCCGACCACGTCTCATCGTCGATGGCGCCTGGGGGCGGCGTGAGGATGAGAAGGCCCGCTTGCGCGCGCGCTTCAGGATCGTCGCCGCGCGAAATCATCACGCGCGCGCCGCCGCTTTCCAGCAAACGCGCCAGGCCCGCATAGCCGACAGCGGAACGCGAGAGCGCATGCGCGCCGGGATCCTGGCGCCCGCGCATGTCGGGCGCGAAGGCGCTGAGCGAGAGCAGCGCCGCGAACCCGAGCACGCCGATCAGCAAGAGCGCCACGATGCTCGCGCGCACGAAGAGCGGCTGATTGGTTTGCGCTTCGCTCATGCGGGCGTTCCGGAGAGCGCGAAGCTCTCATAGGCGGCGCGGCATTCCGCGAAGACGTTGGCGTCGACATTGCGCCCGCCGAAGAAGCTGCGCTCCACATGCGCGGCGATGCCGGAGAAGGCGCGCTGCGCACCGTCCGGCAGGAAGGGCAGCCGCGCAATCTCCCGGCTCGTCAATGAATCGCGGATGGCGCCGGGGCGGCGGCGATCGAACTCCGCGATCGAGCGATGCAGAAGCGCATGCACCGCCTCCGCATAGCGCCCATCGCGCGCCAGCGCGTCCGCATCCGCAAGCAGCCGCCGCGCGACGGCGGGCTCGAGCGTCGGCGCGGGCTCTTCAGGCGCTTGGCGCCCGCGCCGCAGATCGAGCTGACGGCGCACCTCGCTATAGACCGCGTAGAGAATGAGCGCCGCGATGGCCGCGACGCCGGCCCAGAACAGGAATTCGAGGATCGGCCCCGCTTCCGCGAGCCCGCGCAGCAGATCGCGCAGCCACCCGGGCGGCGGCGCGGGTTGATACTCGGGAAAATCGAACTGCAGATCGTTGGCCGCGCGCAGCGCGCGGTGGCGCTCCGGCAGATCGGCGGCTTCGCTCGCCGCGGCCTCGAGGAAAAAGATGCTCCCGCTCATCGCCCGTCCGGGAAAGCCGGACGGCGCCCGCGTGTCAAGAAAAGGGCGGAGCGAGGTTCCGTTCCTGAGCCGAAAGCGGACGTTGCACCTGTCCGTATGGTATGTGGCGTCTATGCCTCCGAGGCCCTCCGTCGTTGCCGTCCTATCAGCGGTAATTTTGTGCGGCTGCGGAGTCAGCAGTGAGCCCGTCAACGTCGACCTTCGTACGCTGGCCCGAAATCCGGCGGCCTTTCGAGGTCAGGAGGTACGCACTTGTGGTTGGGCAAGGAATGCGTTCGAGGACATGTCGATAAGCATTGCGCGAACGCCGACGAGGAGTGACGGCCCGCCGTATGACGGCTTGGCCGTTGCTTGGGCGAACAATTCAGCGGGCACAAATGCCGTTCCCGAGTGGCGCTGCATAACCGGACGCGTGTCCGGCGATTGCGGTCCGACCGGAGCATTCGTTGAGGGGTGTCGGGCGAACGTGTCTCCGTATCCATGGGTGATCGTCGAAGCACCGTGTGACGATTCCACTGATCTGCGTTGCGGGCTGATCCCTGAAGGTGGCGATCTAGAGCGCCAATGACCGCTCCCGCGAGTGCCGCCTCATTCGGCAAAGCGCCCGGCATGACGCCCGTCACGGCGGCGCACGGCGCGCCGGTGCACGCTCCTCCCATCGGATCAACCGATGTGAATGGAGATGTTCATGCGCCCGCTTCTTCTCGCCGCCGCCATTGCCGGTTCGCTCATCGTCGCGCCGGCAGCCTTCGCGGTTCAACCGAACGGCCAACAGACGACCAATCTGCCTTCGACGGCCGTCTGCACCCGGATCGATTTCGTCGGCGGCGGGCACTATTATCGTTGCACGCACAACGGCAATACGTGGCAATGCAGCGGCGAACGGACAGGCTGCACGCTCGAAACCACGACGCTGACCGCCCCGCGCGCCGGCCTGCGCTTCCGCGCACTGCGCGCGCACACCGCCGGCGTCCGGCGCTGACGGCTCTCCCGGTAAGTCTGTAAGCGCACGCGCTGGCTCGATCGCGGCATTGATCGGGATCGCCGGAGGTGTACGATTATCCCGCTTCTACCTAAGCGGGATAATCGATGCCGAATCTTGTTCGTGCTCCAACCAGGGAAGTCCGCTCACGCGTGTTCGATAGCGCGCGCTGGGCCGGATATCGTCCGCGTGCGGACGACATCGTCATCGCCACGTATTCCAAATGCGGCACCACGTGGATGCAGCGCATCGTCTGCATGCTCGTGTTCAAAAGCGCCGAGCGGCGCCCGGTCTGGGACCTCTCGCCCTGGCCCGACATGCGCTTGTTCGGCCCGATCGAAGCGACGCTGGCGCACTCTGAAGCGCAAACCCATCGGCGCTTCTTCAAAACGCATCTGCCCTACGACGCGCTGCCCGTCTTCGAAGGCGTGAAATTCATACACGTCGCGCGCGACGGGCGCGATGCCGCGATGTCGCTCTACAATCACTTTGCGCAGTTCACGCCAGCGGCGCATCAGCTGCTCCACGATGTCAGCCGTGGCGATCCGAAATTCGGCGATCCTTATCCGCTGCCGCCGCGCGAGCCCGGTCCTTACTTCCACGAATGGATCCAAGACGGCGGCGCGCAAGGCGACGAAGGCGCCGGCTTCTTTCATGTCGAACGAAGCTATTGGGATGCGCGGCATGACGCGAACGTGCTGCTCGTCCACTACAACGACTTGAAAAACGATCGCGCCGGCGAAATGCGCCGCATCGCGGACTTCTTGGGCATCGAGATCCCAGCGGCGGAATGGCCGGAAATAGTCGAGGCGGCGAGCTTCGAGGCGATGAAAAGCCACGCCGACGAACTCATCCCGCAGGCGCAAATCTTGTGGGAAGGCGGCGGCAATAGCTTCCTGAACAAGGGCACCAATGGCCGTTGGCGCGACGTCGCTGCAAAGGAGGACCTCGACTTGTACGAGAGGCAGATAGAGGCCGAGTTCTCACCGGCGCTCGCGCGCTGGATCGAGAACGGACGTCTTGTCGCCGGCGATCCTCGACAGGCTTAGTGAGGCGACGCCGCGCGCCACGCAGAACTAGGAACGCTTCTTGGACTCGACGTGAACCTTCAGCCGCCCAAGCGTCCCGTCCCATTGCCGCGCCGCGTCGTCCAGCCAGGCCTTCGCTTGGCGCAAACGTCCGGGATTGGCGACAAACCGCATCTCGCGCCCAAGCGGCCGCGCCTTAATGAGCTTGGCGCATTCAAGCACATGGAGATGACGGCTTACGGCCTGCCGAGTAATCGGCAGGCCGGCGGCCAACTCGGTGATCGAGCTGGCGTCGCCAATTCTCGACAGCAGCTCGAGCCGCACGGGATCGCCCAGCGCGGCAAACACCGACGCGCGATCACCTTTCGACATGGCGCTTCAGATTGGCGGTCTGGATGTCCCAGCCTTGGGCGTTATCGCGCAACATCGAAACGCGTCGATCTTTGGGCAGGGCGGTGAAACCCGTCTCCGTGACAGTGACCAACGTGCCGCCGTCGCGCGGTTGAAGGGTGAACTCGACAGTCAGCCACACTGTGTCGGGGCCCGCTTCCTCGCCCGGCGGGCAATCCGGCCAGCGAAAGACAAGCCTCTTGGGCGGCGCCATCACCTCCGTGACCGATATCCACGGGACGCCTTCATGCCCGGGATAGGTCATCCTGCCGGTCGTCGTCTCTCCGACGGCGAAGGGCCCATCCAGCTTAACGCGGAACCATTCCCCGAACGCTGCCGCGTCTGACAGCGCATCCCAGACGCGCTGCGGGTCGGCATCGACCTGAATCTGACGCGTAATGCTGTCGCTCTCCATGTCGCCTCCGAAATCGCGCAACAAGAATGTTGCATGTTCTGGCGGCAAAGCGCAACACAAGTGTTGCACATATCGTTTGGAAAGGAGGCCGCGCACCGCGTGAGCTACTTGTTGTCAAAACCAACGGCGCCCGCTAGAGTTTCATTTGCTCGATAAGACGACCTGGGGCCGAGCAACAGTCGAGGGGCGCCAAGAAGCATAGGATTGGTTAGAGGCGTCGCACCCTCAGTGTCGTTCTCTATTGGGCGCCGCACATCACTCAGGAGGCGAGGATGAGATTGCGTCCCATCTTTTCGGTGCTTGTCTGCTCCGTTTTTCTCGGTTTCGCAGCGACCGCTCAACCGAGTGGATCCGGCGCCATTTCATCCGATGTTTCGTTTCCGGGCTTCATGTCCCGCGCCGCGCCTGAGCGCGCGTTTGGCGAGGCGCAGCCGCCCGCGACGCAACAAACGGCTCAAGAGATCTGCTGCCCAGCGGGCTACCCGTGGCTGCGCCAATCGACGAACACGTGCTATGCGACGCATGCGGAATGCCGCGACACCAATGGCGGCGGCTGGTCCTGCAGGCAAGTCAACGCCTGCTGAAGAACGACGTTCGTCAAAGTGTCGAAGCGGCCTCGTTGGCCACCATCGCTACCATTCACGGGCGCGAACCCGGCGCGCTTCTTTCGCGCCGCACCTCCGACTTTTGCACGACGCTGGTTTTGCATCGACAATGATCGCACAAACTCAAGCTCAATGAGAGGCCGAAATGACGACGCGTCGCGTTCTGCTTGCAGCATTTCTTTTTGGCGCGCTGCTATCGTTCCAACAATCGTCGTACGCGCAGACCAACGACTACGTTGTCGTGCCGGGCGAGCGCATCGGCCACATTCGCTTGAGGATGAACGCCGCAGAATTGCGCAACGCAGCAGGCGCGCCGACGCGTATTGAGCCTGGGTCCGGCGCAGACGCGATCTACCAATTCAATGACATAGAAGTGGTCATGTGGAACGGGCGGGTCGGCAGCATCAGCGTTCGCAGTGGGCCTTATCGCACAGAGCGAGGCGTGGGGATCGGGTCGAGCGAGCTAGACGCGCGCGCTGAACTTGGAGAGCCTCGACGAGTCGTGGGTCGCAGATTTGTATACCGCAATGGGATCAGCATCAGTCGCGATGCAAGCGGATACGTCAATTACATGGAGGTTTGGGTAAGAGGGTGCTGCGGAGGCTGATCGGCGACGCGAGCTTCCAAGTTAACCACCGATTGTTTGTGCCGTTCAGCACTGAGGAGTTGGCCACGCCAGGTTGGCGGTCTGGGCTGAGGGTCGTCCGGCTCGCACGGGCAGCGCGTCCAGCGCGCTCACTCCGCCTCTTCCCGCATCAGCCGCGCGAGCGTCTTGAGTCCGCGGTGTGCGGAGACTTTGAGATCGGATTCGCTCCAGCCGGTGAGCGCTGCGGCTTCCTTGACGCTCTTTTGCTCAAGCTTGATGAGCTGGATCGCGCGGCGCTGCTTTTCCGGCAGCTTCTCCAAGAGCGTCGCGACATCGCGCTTGGCGTCGCTCGCTTCCTGCACGGGCGCGGAGAAGAGCGCTTCGTCGGCGTCCTCGATCGGGATGGAGGCGCCCCGGCGCTTCACGCGCCGCAAATGATCGATGAGCCGGTAGCGCGCTATGGCGTAGAGCCACGCCGTCAGCGGAAAAGCGGGATCGTAGGTGTCGCGCTTGTTGTGCAGCGCGATGAGCGTTTCCTGGACGAGATCTTCCGCATCCTCCGGCGCATTGCGGAGGCGGTTGCGGAAATAGCCGCGAAGCGCGCCCGCCGCTTCGGTGAGAAACGCGCGGTGCGCCCCCGCGTCCCCGGCGAGGCCGGCGAGCAGCAAGGCCCGCAATCGGGTTTCCTCCGCCGCCAAGCCGCTCCTCCATTCGTGTGTTCGTTCTTATCGCTGGAAGCGCATACGCGGCCAATGGGGCTGACGATGCACAGCGCGCATCGTTGCGCGGGCGGTTCGAGCTTGACAAAAACAGGCATTAGAACAAATAGTGAACAATGCGGAAGCCCGCCCACGCTCTTTTATTGGCCGCTCCGGCCAAGGTGGAAACGCCGGAAAGGAAAGGCTTTTTCGGCCTCATCCCGCCCGCGCGCCTGCATGAGGCGATCCCCCAAACGAGCGCCGACGCCCCCCGTGCGGGGTTCCTGCTGGCGGCGCTGGCCAAGACTTTGAAGGCGCCGGGCGCGCCGCTCCTCTGGGTGCGCGAGGCTGAAGTTGGCGGAGAGGGCGGCGAGCTTTACGCGCCGGGCTTCGCCCAGCTCGGCCTCTCGCTCGCCGATCTCATCCTCGTCCGCGCCAGAAAGCGCGCCGATGCGCTCTGGGCCGCCGAGCAGGGGCTGAAGCGCGAAGGCGCGCTCACGCTCCTCGAATTGGGCGCGCGCGGGCGCGACATCGATTTGACTGCCACGCGCCGCTTGGCCCTCGCCGCGGAATCGAACGGCGCGACCGCGCTCATGATGCGCGGCGATCTCGCGGGCGCCTCCGCGCCGAGCGCTGCCTGGACGCGCTGGTCGATCGCGCGCGCGCCGGCGCGGTGCGCGCACGCCAATGAGATCGGCCCCTTGAGCATGACCGCCTCGCTCATCCGCGATCGCGGCGGCGCGCATCACGCGCGCTTCTTCCTGGAATGGAGCGAAGATGAGCACGCACTCCGCGCAGAAGCGCTGGGCGGCGATCTGGCTGAAGCGTTTGCCGGCGGACCGGCTCGCGCGCCTCGGCTGCGCCGCGCCTGACGGCTTGGCGCTTTATGTGCGTGTGGGCAACGCGCACGTCATAAGCGCCGTCGATCAAAAAGCCGCGCGCCTGGGCATTCATCCCGGCATGGCGCTCGCCGATGCGCGCGCGCAGCGCCCCGATCTGCGCATCGAGGAAGCCGCGCCCCACGAAGATGCGCGCGTGCTCGATCGCATCGCTGCCTTCTGTGAGCGCTGGACGCCTTCGGTGGTGCTGGATTCACCCGATGGGATTTTTCTGGAGATCGCTGGCGCCGCGCACCTTTTCGGCGGCGAAGAGAAGATGCGCGCGCTCATCCGCAAGCGCTTGGGCGAGCATGGCTATGGCGCGCGCGTGGGCGTCGCGGATACGCCGGGCGCGGCATGGGCGCTCGCGCACTTCTCCAACGATCTGATCGCGCCGGCGGGCGAAAGCGAGAAAGCCTTGGCGCCTTTGCCCATCGCGGGTCTGCGGCTTGAGCCGCAAGGCGAAGCGCTGCTGAAGCGCTTGGGCCTTTCAACCATCGGCGATCTGATCGCCCGCCCGCGTGCGCCCTTCGCCGCGCGCGTGGGGGAGCGCGCGCAGCGTCTGCTGGATGAAGCGCTCGGGCGCGCCGAACCCGCGCTCACCTATCGCCGCCCGCCGCCGGAGATTTTCGCAACACGCCAGCTCCTCGAGCCGCTGATGGATGCGGACTCGCTCTTCATCGCTGCGAAAGACGCCGCCGCTGACATCGCGGACTTGGTGGAGCGGCGCGGGCTTGGCGTGCGCCGCTTGGGGCTGACGCTCTATGCGGTCTCGGGAACGCCGCGCCGCATCGTGATCGGCTTCTCCACGCCCGAGCGCGCGCCGGAGGATTTGGCGAAACCGTTTCTGGAGCGCCTGCGCGGCGGCGCGGAGAGTTTCAATTTCGAGTTCGGCGTCGAAGCCATCCGTTTGGATGCGCTGGAGACGGCGCGTTACGATGCGGATGCGGATCGAACATCGGCGCGCTTGGTCGATGCGCTCGCCGCGCGCTTGGGCGCCGATGCCGTGGAGCGTTTGGCCTGCGCCGATCGCCACACGCCCGAAGCCGCCGAAATCAAGGAAAGCGCGCTCCGCCCGCCCGCCGCGAATGCTGCGCCCGCACGCGCGCCACGCCCGCTGAAGCTCTTCGCGCGCCCTGAGCTCATCGAAGCGATTGCGCCGATTCCGGATGGCGCGCCGATGCGCTTCCGGTGGCGCCGCGTGCTGCGCGAAGTCGCCCACGCCGAAGGCCCCGAGCGCATCGCGGGCGAGTGGATGCACAAGGAGGCGCCCACGCGCGATTATTTCCAGATCGAGGATCAAACCGGCGCGCGCTACTGGATCTTTCGCGAAGGTTTGTACGGGCGCGAGACCAACGCGCCGCGCTGGTTCGTGCATGGGCTCTTCGGATGAGCGCGTTTGCGGAACTCGCCATCGAGACGAATTTCTCTTTCCTGCGCGCCGCCTCGCACCCGGAAGAGATCGTCGAGCACGCGAAGGCCTTGGGGCTTGCCGGCATCGGCGTCGCGGACCGGTTGACGTTGGCCGGGATCGTGCGCGCGCACGTGGCGGCGAAGGAGCACGATGTGCCGCTGATCGTCGGCGCGCGCTTGGCCTTCACCGATGGCGCGCCCGAGATCGCTGCTTACCCGAGGGATCGCGCCGCCTATGCGCGCCTCACGCGCTTGCTGACCATCGGCAATCGCCGCGCGCCGAAAGGCGAATGCTGGCTGATGCATGAGGATTTCCTCGCCCACGCGGAAGGCCTGCAAGCGATCGTCTTCGCCGAAGATGAAAGCGCCGCGCCGTTTCTTGAAGAGATCAAGCGCGCGGCCGGCGCCGTCTGGCTTGCCGCGCCGATGCGTTACGACGGCGCCGATGCGCGGCGTTTGCGCATCCTCGCCGCGCTCGCGAAGAAAACCGGCGCGCGCCTCATCGCCACCAGCGCGCCGCTCATCCACGCGGCCGAGCGCAAGCCGCTGCTCGATGTCGTCACTTGCATCCGGGAGAAGACGACGCTGGAGGCCGCCGGGCGCCGCCTCGAAGCCAACGCCGAACGGCACATGAAAAGCGCCGCCGAAATGGCGCGCCTTTATCGCGCCGCGCCAGACGCGGTGGCGGAGAGCGTGCGCTTCTTCAACGGCGTCGAATTTTCACTGGAGCAGCTGCGCTACGAATACCCGACCGAGACCGTTGAAGGATACCCAAGCGCGCAGGAGGCGCTTGAAGCGCTCACCTGGGAAGGCGCGCGCAGGCGCTATCCGGATGGCGTTCCGGAAAAAGTCAAACAGTCGCTCAAGCGCGAACTCGCCATCGTCGCGGAGCTCAAATACGCGCCTTACTTTCTGACCGTCGCCGATATCGTCCGCTTCGCGCGCGGCAAGGAGGATAAGGATGGAAACGCGCGCGATCCCATCCTCTGCCAGGGCAGGGGCTCGGCCGCGAACTCCACGATCTGCTATTGCCTGGGCGTCACCGAGGTCGATCCCGCGATCAACGAGCTTCTGTTCGATCGCTTCATCTCCGCCGAGCGCGGGGAGCCGCCCGATATCGACGTCGATTTCGAACACGAACGCCGCGAGGACGCGATCCAGTACGTCTATCGGAAATACGGCCGCCACCGCGCGGGGCTGACCGCCAACCTCGTCTGCTATCGCGGGCGCAGCGCCATCCGCGAAGTCGGCAAGGTGTTCGGCTTTTCCGAGGATCGCATCGCTGCGCTCGCCAAGACGCAGCAATGGTGGTCCGCCGGCGTGGAAAGCGAGGATCTGAAGCGCTTGGGGCTCGATCTCGCCGATCCCCAGCTCGCCGCGTGCCTCAAGCTCGCGCGCGAATTGCGCGGCTTCCCGCGCCATCTCTCCCAGCATGTCGGCGGCTTCGTCATCACGCGCGAGCGCCTGGATGATGTCGTGCCCATTCAGAACGCCGCGATGGAGGATCGCACCGTCATCGAATGGAACAAGGATGACATCGAGGCTTTGGGGATTCTGAAAGTCGATCTCCTGGGCCTGGGCATGCTCACCATGCTCAGGAAAGCGTTCGATATGATCCGCGCCTGCTACGGCCGCGATCTCGATCTGACGAACGTGCCGAAGGAGGAGCCTGAGATTTACGCCATGCTGCAACGCGCGGATTCGGTGGGCGTGTTTCAGGTGGAGAGCCGCGCGCAGATGTCGATGCTGCCGCGCTTGCGGCCGGAATGCTTCTACGATCTCGTCATCGAAGTCGCCATCGTGCGCCCAGGCCCCATCCAAGGCGGGATGGTGCATCCCTATTTGAAGCGCAAGCAGGGGCTTGAGCCCGTCACTTATCCGTCGAAAGCGCTGGAGGCTGTGCTGAAGCGCACCCTAGGCGTGCCGCTCTTTCAAGAGCAGGCGATGCAGATCGCCATCGTCGGCGCGGGCTTTTCGCCGCCCGAAGCCGATAAGCTCCGCCGTGCGATGGCGACGTTCCGGCGCGTCGGCACGATCGGCCAGCTCAAAACCAAATTCATCGAAGGCATGGTGGCGAACGGCTACACGCGCGATTTCGCCGAAGCGAGCTTCCGTCAGATCGAAGGCTTCGGCGAATACGGCTTCCCCGAAAGCCACGCCGCGAGCTTCGCGATCCTCGTTTATGCGTCCTCATGGGTCAAATGTCATTACCCGGACGTTTTCGCCGCGAGCTTGCTCAACGCTCAGCCCATGGGCTTTTACGCGCCCGCGCAAATCGTCCGGGACGCGGAAGAGCACGGCGTCGAAACCCGCGCGCCGGATGTCAATCTTTCCGATTGGGATTGCACCATTGAACCCGATGCGCGCTTGAAGCCCATCAATCCGCGCCACGTCTCCATGGCGGAGGATATTTTCACCACGCACGCGCTGCGCTTGGGCTTGCGGCAAATCAAGGGCTTGGCGGAAGAGGAGATGAAGTTGCTCATGGCGCGCCGGGGCAGGGGCTACGATTCCGTGCGCGATCTCTGGCTGCGCACGGGCCTGCCCGCCGATGCGGTGGAGAAGCTCGCGGATGCGGACGCCTTCCGCTCGATCGGCTTGGATCGCCGCGATGCGCTCTGGGCGGCGCGGGGCTTGGGCCGCGTCGGCGGACAGGACGATCTCCCGCTCTTCGCGCAAACGCACGATCCCACGCGCGAACCCGATTACGCGCTGCCTTCGATGCCGCTCGGCGAACACGTCGTGGAGGATTACCGCACGCTGGGGCTTTCCTTGAAAGCGCACCCGACGTCCTTCCTGCGCAATGCGCTCGCCGCGCGCGGCGTGACGCGCGCGGAGGATCTCGCGAACGTGCGCGATGGCGTGCGCGTGCGCGTCGCGGGGCTTGTGCTCGTGCGCCAGCGCCCCGGCACGGCGTCCGGCGTCATCTTCATGACGCTGGAGGATGACACCCACATCGCCAACATCATCGTCTGGCCCAAAATGTTCGAGCAATTTCGCCCGCAAGTGCTGGGCGCGCGCCTGGCGCTGGTGGAGGGGCGCCTGCAGAGCGAGCGCGGCGTCATTCACATCATCGCCGAACGCATCGCCGATGAATCCGCGCTGCTCACGCAGCTTTCGCACGACGGGCCGGAGGTGGAGGCGCTTGCGCGCGCCGATGAAGTGAAACGCCCCGATCCCGGCTCCTGGCGGGACCGCGATCAACGCGGCGCCCGCGCCATGAAGGCGATGCCGCAGGGGCGCAACTTCCACTAGGCCGCACGCCGCCGTCTCGCGCAGCGAGGGGTGTTCTCCCGGCCCGCGGCGCAGGCTATGGTCCGCCCCGCTGAGGGCCGGGCCAAGATCCGGCGGCGGAGGGGTCAAACTCACATGCGGGGCACGATGTTCCATTCAGACGGAGGCGCCGTCTGATGCGCCGGCGCGATTTTATCGGCTACGGCCTCTTTGCGTTGACGGCGCCAGCCTTCGCGCAATCCACCGGACGCGACATCGTCTCCGCCGCGATCCACCCGGCGATGGGCATCGCACGCATCGGCAACAGCCCGGACGGCTTCTTTATTGGGCCTGAGATTCCCGGCCGCGCGCCGCGCCCGGAGGGCGGCTATAAGGACGCGCAAGGCCGCATGAAGCGCCAAGCCGTGCGCTTCCGCATCTTCGGCTACGACGCGCAGGGCCGCGTGGTGCGCGAGATCACGGCGCAGGAAGCGCAGATCACGTGGACCGCGGAAGTCGCGAACACGAAATCGGCCTGGTACGAATTCCGCATGCCGCTGGACATTCCGGAGGCGACGCGCACGCGCACCAATCCGCCGCGGCGCAATCCGGAAATCACCGGCGAGGCGCGCCGGGGGCTTGCGATACGGCCCGGCCCGCGCAGCGTGAGCGGCGCAAACCAGAGCGCGGTGTTCGATCGCGGCCAGTTCATGGGCCGGCCCGTGCCGCTCGGCGAAATGCGCACGGACGAAGCGGGGCGGCTTCTCTTCCTCGGCGGGCACGGCCAGTCGACGAGCCCGCGCAACACGCCGATCAATAATTTCGCCAACAATGACGGCTGGCACGACGACGCCTCGGACGGGCCCGTCGATGCGCGCGTGGTGCTCAACGGGCGCGAGATACCGGTCGAGGGCGCGTGGGTGTTCTGCGGGCCCCCGGCCTTCGCACCGGGCCTTGAGCCGATGGTGACGCTCTACGATCTCGTCTATGCGGTGTCGGCGCCGGCGCCGCGCGTGGATCGCAACGCTTCCTTCGCGCGCGAGATTTATCCGATCTTCGAACGCCATGCGCGCCACCAATGGGTGAACGCCGGATTCGCGCGCGATTTCGGCCACGGCTCGCAGAACGATTTCCTCGCGCCCGCGACGCTTGCGCGCCTGGCCGATCCGAGTGCTGCGAACATGGCGTGGCGCAAGGAAATCTTCCGCCGCTTCCGCGATCCGATGTATTCCGCGCGCGAGGATCATCGCTGGCCGCCTTATTACGGCGATCAATCGGGCGGCGCGCGCGAGCATCTGGCGCTTCTGCCGCATCAGCATTTCGCGCTCTCGCGCTGGGCGGAAGGCGATTTCGACGTGGACGTGACGGCGGGCGGGCCGCGCATCGCGGCGAGCCTCGACGAGATTCCGCTGGGCGAATTGCCAGGCGCGCTCGATCGCGCGGCGATGGATGCGGGCTCGGGCGGGCCGCACCATCCGGGCATCGAGTCGAGCTGGATCATGCGCCAGGCGTCGCTCTATTCCTCGCCCTTCCGCTTGCGCCGCCGCGCGGGCGCGGAGCGCGATTACGGCGACGAGATCACGCCGGAAATCGCGCTGGGCGACGACGGCCCGCTGCGCGCGATGGGGCCGGGCGACGTTTCGCGTTGGATGGCGGTGCCGTGGCAGGCAGATTTCATCAATTGCGGATCGGCCTACGATCAGGAATACGATCGCTATCTGCCGGCCTATTGGCCGACGCTCTCGCCGAACGATTCCTTCCTGCAGCCGCAATACGAACAGCTGATGGCGGCGGCGACTCCCGCTGCCGCGCAACAGGCGCTCGCTGTCGAGCACCGCCAGAAATGGTGGCGCGGCTACAACACGGGCCGTCAGGATTCGTTCAACGCCTTCATCGAACGCTGGCATCAGCTTGGCGTCATCCAGGAGCGCCCCGGCCCCGCGGCGGGGCCCGCGCGCGTCTGGGTCGAAGCGGAGCGCTCTCTGCCAGAGGACGATAAGCCCGAGTGAGAACGCGCGTCGCCATCGCCGGCGGCGGCCCTGCAGGGGCGGCCGCCGGCATGGCTCTGGCGCGTGCGGGGATCGAAGCGTGCGTCATCGAGCCGGGCGCGCGCGCGAAGGCGGGCGAGTGCCTTTATCCGCGCGCGATGGCGCTCATCCGGCAGACCGGACTCGTTGATCCGTCCACGGAAGGTCATCGCGCCTCGCCCGGCATGCGCGTCACGTGGACCGGCCCCGCGGAGGATCGCGATTTCATCGCCCATCCCGAGGGCGCCGGGTGGAATCTCGATCGCGAGAGATTCGAGACAGGCTTGCGCGCGCGCGCCGAGAGAGAAGGCGTGCGCTGGATCGAAGTGCGCTTAACAGGCGCCACGCGAACGAGCGGCGGATTCGATCTCGTGCTCGATGGCGCGACGCTTTCGGCGGAAGCCGTGATCGACGCGAGCGGACGCATCGCGTGTTTCGCGCGGCGCATGGGCGCCAAGCGCGTGATCGAGGACCGCTTGATCGCGGTGCATTCGGTCTACGAGGGCGGCGTGGAGGATCCTCGCTTGTTCGTGGAAAGCGCGGCGGAGGGCTGGTGGTATTCGTGCGGCCTTGCCGATTGCACGATCGCCAGTTTTCAAACCCGCGCCGCCGAGCACGCGCCGCTCGATCCGCCGCCGCTCACCGGCGCGCGCATTGCGGGCTTGAAGCGCATCCGCACGCAGCGCTTCGCGGCGGGCTCCGCGCGGCTGGATCAAATCGCCGGCGACGGCTGGCTCGCGATCGGCGATGCGGCGTGCGCGCACGATCCGCTTTCAGGGCACGGCATCATGGCCGCGCTTGCGTCAGGTTTCGACGGCGGCGAAGCGATCGCGCAATGGCTTGCCGGAGAGAAGGATGCGCTCGCACGTCACGCCGCGCTGCGCACGCGCGCCTGGGCCGAATATCGCGAAGGGATCAAGGCGCAATACGCGGCCGCGCGCGCGACCGCGCCGGCCGGATAAGCAAACGGCGCCGGAGCGTGAACCCCGGCGCCGTCTGCCTTGCCCGCATTCCCCTCAGAAAGTGTGGCGCAGGCCGATCCGGAACACGCGCCCGAGCGGTGTGCCGGTGAACGGATCGTAGCCAAGGTCGGTGCCGGCGAAGGGCGGATCTTCGTTGGTGATGTTGGTGAAGGCCGCGGTGAGCACCGTATCCTCGGTGATCTCGGCGACCGCCGAGAGATCGTGCGTCATGTAGGAATCGATCAGCGCGGTCGGGTGGTTCGGGTTGATCGGACGCAAATCCTGCATCTCGCCGACATAGCGCGTCGTCCAGCGCAGCATGAGGGGGCCTGCATCCCATTCGATGAAGGCCGAGCCCTTCCATTGCGGCGTGGCGTTGTAGCCGGCGTGATCGTAGGTGCCCGCATAGTCGGTCGCGGGGCGCGTCACGATGCCTTCCACGAGCAATTCGTCCTGGAACCATTCCTGGAGATAGGTGACGTCGCCGCCGACGACCCAGCGGCCGCCTTCGCCGCCGAGCAATTCGCCGAGGTCGAGCGTGGCGGAAGCGTCCATGCCGCTGATCGTCAGCGTCGGGCCGTTGATGGTCTCGACGCGCGCGCGCAGCATGGCGGCCGGTGCGCAGGGGTTCACGCCGAAATCGAACCGCGATTGCAAGCCGGCATAGGCAAGTTGGCCGCAATGATTGCCGCCTGTGACGAAGAGCGCGGTCGCCATGCGCGTGCCGCCTTCGGTCATGATCGGATCTTCGAACTCGAAGTTGAAGTAGTCGATCGTGGCGCGCAGCGGCCCGGCGTTGAGGATCGCGCCGATATTGTAGGTCGTGGCGGTTTCAGGCTGCAGGTTCGGATTGCCGAACGTGTCGTAGGCGCGATAGCCGCCGACGGCGGAGGTGAACGCAAGGAGTGTGGCGAAGCCCGGATCGAGCTGCGTGACGGGCGGGGCGCGGAACGTGGTGCCGGCCGAGCCGCGCAGCGCGAACCAATCCGTCACCTGCCAGCGCACGGAGATTTTCGGGTTGATGGTGTCGCCAACCGCGCCGCCATAATCCTCGAAGCGCACGGCGAGCTGGGCTTCGAGATTGTCGAAGATCGGCAGCGAGAGCTCGCCGAAGAGCGCGTAATTGTCTCCGCCCAGATCGTAGTTCGAGAGCGGGCCGAAGAAGGAAAAGGGCCCGTTGCGTTGCGTGCAGGTCGTGTCGCCGAGGTTCACACAAGGATTGACGTCGATGTTGGTGAAATCGTTGACGACGCGCTCGGCGCCCTGATCGCGGTATTGCGCGCCAAGCGCCCAGGCGATGGGCCCGCCCGGGAGATTGATGCCGGTCTCGCCGTCGAACACGGCGTCGATGACGAGCTGGCTGGTGGTGACCTGGTAGGCGTATTCCTCGAACATCCAATCGATGACGGCGAGATCGTTGACGGTCGCGGGATCGAAGGTGAGGCCGTTCTGATCGCCCGTCGCGGGATTTTGCGCGACGCCCGTCGAGAACGGGTTGAACCACATGCAGCCGCCGACTCCCGGCGTGCCCTGCACGCCCGGCGTGACGGGATCGGTGTCGCAGTTCGGCCCGCCGAGGCCGCGCAGCGCGTAACCCAGACGCGAGACGATGATATCGGGCGTCGAGATGTCGCTTTCGTTTTCGCCGTAGGAAATGTTGACGTTCCAGCCGACGCCGCCGGCGAATTCGCCGGAAAGACCGCCGCTCACACGCCAGCCTTCAAAATTGCGCTGATCGTGCTTGGAGCCGTCGCCGAACAACGGATTGCCGCCGAGCGCGAGCGGGCGCCACAGGAGGCCGATCGTGAAGAGATTCTGCGTGCCGGCCTGACCGAGATAAGTCTGCACGTTGGCCGGCAATTGCGCGATGAAGCCTGGCGTGAGGCCCGGATTTGTCTCGGGAATGATGAAGTGCCCCGCGAGCGCGCCGACGCCCGATCCGTTGGCGATGCTGCCAGGCCCTTGCACGGGGCCGTAGCTCGGCGAGGAAGCTTCGCCTTCGACATAATGCGCGGCCCACAGCGCCTCGAGGTGGAGGTCGATGTTCTCGGTGAGCTCGTAATTCAGTTCGCCGTAGAGCTGATAGTGATCCTCGTCCTCGACGAGATTGTCGAAATTGGCGAACGAGAAACGGCATGTCGTCGCGGCCGATTGGAAGCCGCTGAGTTCCGTGCACGCCGGATCGAGAAAGCGCTGCGTGATCCCAGTGTCGATCGCGTAAGGGCCGGGGTTTGAGAACGAAGACCAGCCGCCGATGGCGGCGGGATCGAACGCGGTGAACGGCCTGCTGGAGAAATCGCGATCGAGCGTGTCGAGTTCGGAGCGGTGCCGGTGCCCGGCGGACAACAGGATGTTGCCGCGGTCGAACACGGCGCCCCAATTGAGGCCCGCGTCGTAATCGCCGTCCGAGCCTTCGATCGCGGAATAATTGCCGCGCACTTCAAGGCCGTCGAGATCGCGCCGGGTGATGAAGTTGACGACGCCGCCGATGGCGTCGGAGCCGTAAGTCGCGGCCGCGCCGTCGCGCAGAACTTCGATGCGCCCGATGGCCATCTGAGGGAGGAGGTTGGTGTCCACGCCGCCATTGAGCGCAGGGCCGATCACCATGCGCCGGCCGTTCAAGAGCACCAGCGTCCGGGGCGCGCCGAGGCTGCGCAGGTTCACGTTGCCGGAGCCGGTCGATTGGCCGGCGGTGAATTGGTTGGAATCGCCGAAGACGCCGGTGGAGGCCGGGATCGAGCGCATGATCTCGACCATGTTCGGGTTGCCCTGGCGCTGCAGCTCGGCGGCGGAAATCACGTCCACCGGCAGCGCCGCGGTTTCCGGCGTACCGCGAATGTGAGAGCCGGTGACGACGATCTCGTCGGACTCGGCCGTGGTGGATTGCGCCTGCGCCGGGGCCGCGAAACCGAGCGACGCCAACGCCGCAAGCGTGGATCCCCCCAACAGCCAAGTGGACTTCTTCATTTACGCCTCCCTCGGGGCGTACCTCATTTTGGAAAGTTGAAGGTTAGCCCAGCGTCATGCTGGATAAACGGCATTCTTTCGGCAAGTCGAATGTTCAAAAACCTCCCCGGGCGGCGCCGCTGTTTCCAGCCGGGTGTGGCCTTGGAGCCGCACTTCGCCTCTCGCGGGCGCCGCTTCGCCGCTTCGCGCGGCGGCGTGGGACGCTCTGGAACGGCGGCGGCTTGACCGGCGCGCGGGCGTACCCCAGGCTCGAAAACATAAACATAGGGCGGAAGACGGATGACGGACGCGACGGCTGTTAGTGGGGCGCCGGCCAGCCCTGTCGCGCCTCTCAAGCTCAACCGCGCGACCAAGCTCTTCTACGGCTTCGGATCGATCGCCTACGGGGTGAAGGACGGCGGCTTCCGCTCCTTCCTGTTGCTCTATTACAATCAGGTCGTCGGGCTCGAGGCGCATCTCGTGGGCCTCGCGATCATGACCGCGCTGGTCGTGGACTCGGTTCTCGATCCGATCATCGGGCAGGTTTCCGACAATTGGCGCTCGCGCTGGGGACGCCGGCACCCCTTCATGTATTTCGCGGCGCTGCCGGCGGCGGTGTTCTATTTCATCCTGTGGACGCCGCCGGCGGATTGGTCCCACCAAGCGCTCTTCTTCTACATCCTCGTCGTCGCCGTCGTCGTGCGCACGTTCATCACGCTCTACGAAATTCCAAGCTCGGCGATGGTGGCGGAGCTTTCCAGCGATTACGACGAGCGCACGCGGCTGATGAGCTATCGCTATTTCTTCGGCGTGTGGGGCGGCCTGCTGCTCGGCATTCTGACGCTCGTCGTCTTTCTTCAGCCCACGGAGCAATATCCGCGCGGGCAGCTCAATCCGGACGGCTATCTCGCCTATGCGTGGACGGCCTCGGGGCTCATCCTCGCCTCCATCGTCATCTCCGCGCTCGGCACGCACCGCTTCATTCCGATGCTGCGCAAAGCGAGCGGGGAAAAGAAAAGCGTGTGGCAATCGCTGAAGGACATGGCCTCCACGCTCTCCAACAAATCCTTCCTGATGCTGATGATCGGCGGGATTTTCAAAGGAACGGGGCTGGGTCTTTCCAGCGCGCTCGTCTTCTACTGGGGGACGTATCTGTGGGAGCTTTCCTCCGCGCAGATGGCGATCCTGCTGGTGGACAGCCTCTTCTCCGCGGTCATCGCGTTGGCGCTGGCGCCAAGGCTCGCGAAGCGCTTCGGCAAGAAGCCGGTGGCGATCTGGTCTCTCATTCTGGCGGTGGGGATCGGGGTTGCGCCGCTCATCCTGCGCTATTTCGGGCTCTTCTTCGAGAACGGCTCGCCGTGGCTCTTGCCCGTGCTCTTCGTGCACGGCGTGATCTATGCGGCGTGCGGCATCATCTCGCTCATTCTCGTCTCCTCGATGATCGCCGACGTCGTCGAGGACAGCGAGACGCGGACCGGCAGGCGCTCGGAAGGGCTCTTCTTCGCGGCATCGAGCCTCGTGCAGAAGGCGATCTCGGGCGTGGGCGTTTTCGTCTCGGGGCTGGTGCTGACGGCGGCGGCGTTTCCGGCCGGCGCGCGCCCCGGCGAGGTCGAGCCGGCGACGATGCAAAGCCTCATCGCGATCTATGCGCCGACGCTCATCGGCTTCTACGCGCTGGGGATTTTCTTCATGGCGCTCTACAGCATCGACCGGCGCCGCCATGAGGAGAACCTGCGGCAGCTCAATACACAATAGGGCGCCGGGTACGGCCCAGAGCGCGATTTTTGAGCCATGCATCGCATTTTCAAGGTTGCGGTATGGTGCGACAAGGCTAGGGTGGCGCGAGGAGGAAGCCCATGCCTTATGCCCAAGGGCGCGTCTTTCACGACGCCGACAGCCACATCATGGAAAGCGGCGATTGGCTTGCCGGCTATTGCGATCCAAGCGTGCGCGACCGCCTGATCCGGCTGCGGCTCGAAGCGGGCGGTTCGCTCGCGGAGAAGGCGATCCAGAAGGCGATCGAGCGCCAGGCGGACGCTGAAGCGACGGCGCAGATCTCCTCGAACGTCATCACCGGCCCTAAGGGTTGGGCCGCATACGGCGCGATGAACCGCGACGAGCGGCGCGCCGCGCTCGACGATCTTGGCTTCTCAAGCCAGCTCGTTTTCACCACCTTCGCTGGTTCGCAATTCCTGCGCTCGAAGGAAATGGACGTGCGCTATGGCGGCGCGCGTGCGCTCAATCGCGGGATCGCGGATTTTTGCGCGGGCGATAAGCGCCAGATCCCGGTCGGCGTCGTGCCGTTGGACGACGCGGCGCTCGCGGTCGAGGCCGCGAAGGAGGCGATCAAGCTCGGCTGCGGCGCGATCTGGATTCCGGCCGCGCCCGCTGGCGATCATTCGCCGGGGCATGTCGATCTCGATCCCTTCTGGGCAACGCTTCAGGAAGCGCGCATTCCGTTCATGCTGCATGTGGGCGCGGGCACGCCGGTGCATCCGGCCGCGTATTTCGAGAACGGGCGCCCGAAATCGACCGATTGGCTCGGCGGGGGCGAAAATCTGCGCGGCAAGGATTTCGTCGCGCTCTCGTTCGCGCCGCAAATGTTCCTGACGGCGATGGTGTTCGACGGCGTCTTCCAGCGCTTCCCGAATCTGCGCGGCGGCGTCATCGAACTCGGCGCCGGCTGGGTCACCGACTTTCTGCGCCGCCTCGATCACGGCTGGAAGAGCTTCGGCAAATCCGATGCGATCCTCGCCGAGCTGAAGACACGCCCCTCCGAGCAGATCCGCAACGCGGTGCGCTTCACGCCGTTCCCGAACGAAGATCTCTCCGCGATCATGCGCGAGACGGGACCCGATCTCCTGCTTTTCTCCAGCGATTATCCGCATCCGGAGGGCACGAAGAATCCGATCGAGCGGTTCGAGGGCGGGCTCGCGGCGTTCGGCGAGGACGTCAAGGACAAGTTCTACCGGCGCAATTTCGAGTACATGATGGGCGCCTGAACCGGACACGTGTCGGCCGCAGGGGACTGAATCCCGCGGTCAACCTCCCCCTCGTCGCTCCGGTCCAGCCCGGGGCGACGCTTTTTTTGAGCGGAGACGAAGATGAGCGGATCGAACGACTTTGCAGCGCCGAACCGGCGGGTGTTCGCAGCCGGCGCCGCGGGCGTCGCGCTTTCGGCATGCACGACCACGGGCCCTCAGGCGCCCGCGCCGTCCGATCCGCTCATCGCGCGCACGCGTGCGGGGCTCGTGCGCGGCCAGATGGACGACAATGTCCGCGTCTTCAAAGGCATTCATTACGGCGCATCGACCGCGGGCGCGCGCCGCTTCCTGCCGCCGGCGCCGCCGGAAGCGTGGGAAGGCGTGCGCGATGCGTTCGCATACGGGCCGCAAAGCCCGCAGATCGCGCCGGGCGCGGGGGCTTACGCGATGTGGGCTTCCTGGGCGCATGAAAGCACGCAGAGCGAGGATTGCCTCGTGCTCAATGTGTGGACGCCGGCGCTGCGCGAAGGCGCGCGCCCGGTCATGGTGTGGCTGCACGGCGGAGGCTTCTCGAACTTCGACGGCGCTTCGCCCGCTTATGACGGCGTCAGGCTCTGCAATCGCGGCGATGTCGTCGTCGTCACGCTCAATCACCGCCTTAACATTTTCGGTTATCTCTATCTGGGCGAAGCCGCCGGCGCGGACTACGCCGCGAGCGGCAGCGCGGGGCAGCTCGACATCGTCGCCGCGCTCCAATGGGTGCGCGACAACATCGCGGAGTTCGGCGGCGACCCGAACAACGTGACGATCTTCGGCGAATCCGGCGGCGGCGCCAAAGTCTGCACGCTGATGACGATGCCGGCCGCGCACGGCCTCTTCCATCGCGCCATCGTGCAGAGCGGCCCGATGCTCCGGGGCGTGCCGCGCGAAGCGGCCGCGCGCCAGGCGACGCGCGTGCTGGAGCATCTGCAAATTCCAGCAAACGAAGCGGCGGCGCGGCTGCAGGGCGTCTCGACGCAGGATTTGCTCGCGGCGTTCGCAGCAACGGGCGGGCAGGGCGCGGGCGCGCGGACGTTCGCGCCGGTCGTCGATGGCGAAACGCTGCCGCGCGATCCCTTCCATCCCGACGCCTCGCCGCTATCTGCAAACGTGCCGCTGATGATCGGTTCGAACGCGCACGAGATGTCGATCTTCAACCAGGATCCGGCGCTCTGGGCGCTGACGTGGGAGACGCTGCCCGCGCGGGCGGCGCCGTTCCTGGCCGGCGGAGACGGCGCGCACATCATCGCGGAGTTCCGCAGGCTTCGCCCGCAAGCGACGCCAAGCCAAATCTATCAACTCATCGCGAGCGAGCGCTTCATGGGCCAGGCCTCGAAGATCATCGCGGAGCGCAAGGCCGCGCAAAACGCAGCGCCCGCCTTCATGTATTACTTCACGTGGGAGACGCCGGTTAACGACGGGCGTTGGGGCTCAGCCCACGCGCTCGAGATCCCGTTCGCCTTCGACACGCTGTCGCGCTCCACATCTTTCGTGGGGCCCAACCCGCCGCAAGCACTGGCCGACACGATGAGCGAAAGCTGGATTGCGTTCGCGCGCAACGGCGACCCCTCCAATGCGGCCGCGCCCGCATGGCCGCGCTACGACGCCACGCGCCGCGCGACCATGGTGTTCGACGTGGAGACGCGCCTCGTTGACGATCCGCACGGAGAAGAACGCGCGCTCATCGCAACGCTGCCGGTGATGCGCTGAGGGCGGCGGCGCGCGGCGCCGCTCAATCGCGCGGCACGGGGATGAGCCCGCCCGCGCCCTGCTGGAAGAAGTCGAGATCGTAAACGGTCTCCGGATCGCTGCGGACGCGTGCATCGAGCTTGTGCGCGTCATCGCCGACGAGAATGCGCCACTTATCTTGGCGAACGCCGTCGAGGATGACCGTTGCGGCCTGCGCGGCGCTCATCGGCGCGTTGTCGCGGAAGCCTTGCGCCATGCCCGCCATCAAAGCGCGGATCTGATCGTCGCTCATCGCGGCGGTGTCGATGCCGGCGTTGCGGAAGCGCGTGCGCGCCGTCGCGACTTCCTCCGCCGTCACGGTCTCGTCGTCGCGTCCCGCCGTCACCTTGCGGGAGTTCGCGACGATGTCGGTGCCGATATGCCCAGGCATCACCACCGAACAGCGAATGTGCGGAGCGTTGACGCGAAGATCGGTGATCAGCGCCTCGGTGAATCCCTTCACCGCGAACTTCGCCGCCGCGTAGGCCGTGTGCGGCATCATTGGGCCGATCGAAGCCCAGAACCCATTGACGCTCGACGTGTTTATGATGTGCGCTTCGTTCGCCTTCATCAGCATCGGCAGGAAGGCGCGCACGCTCCAATAAACGCCGCCCCAGCAGACATTGAAAGTCTTCTCCCAATTCGCCCGCGTGTCGGTGAAGATGGAGCCGGCGCCGGAAATGCCGGCATTGTTGAAGAGCAAATGGATCTTGTCCGTCTCGAGCTCTGCCGCGACCTGATCGCGGAAGTCGAGGAGCTGCTGTTCGATCGAGACATCCGCGACGTAAGTCATCACGCGCGTGCCTTGCGGTGGGTTCGCGCTTTCGATGAGGCGCCGGGT
This sequence comes from Hyphomonadaceae bacterium, assembly GCA_050246475.1. Taxonomy (GTDB): domain Bacteria; phylum Pseudomonadota; class Alphaproteobacteria; order Caulobacterales; family Aquidulcibacteraceae; genus CADEEL01. Next base: position 723,018 of record JBFWVZ010000001.1, read on the forward strand.
TTCTCCCATGTTCGTCGCGGATACGTCGCAGAGCGCGACCGTACAGCCCTCCGCCGCGAGCTGGCGCGCCAATTCGCGCCCCATGCCTGTGCCGCCGCCCGTGATGACGGCGATCTTCCCCGCGAAATCCTTCATCGTGTGCGATCCTCTTGGCCGGCAGCCTCACTGGGAGCGGAACCTTAGCGAAGGCGACGCGAAACAAAAGGCAAAGCGGGAGGGAGTTGATGTTCCGCGCGCTGCGCTCATAGTTGCGGTGGGGTCCCGCGGGAGAGGATTCATGCGGTTCGGAGTCTTCTACGAGCATCAACTGCCGCGCCCTTGGAACGAGGGCGATGAAGCGCGTCTCTTCCATGAGGCGCTCGAGCAAGTCGTGCTCGCGGACAGGCTCGGCTACGATTACGCTTGGGAAGTGGAGCATCACTTCCTCGAGGAATATTCGCACTCCTCGGCGCCGGAAGTGTTCCTTGCCGCAGCGGCGGCGCGGACGAAGACCATCCGCGTCGGTCACGGCATCCGCCAAGTCATCCCGAACTACAATCATCCCGCGCGCACCGCCGAGGCGCTGGCGACGCTCGACATCATTTCGAACGGCCGGCTCGATTTCGGCATCGGCGAAGGCGCGACGCGCCTTGAGCTTGGCGGCTTCGGCATTCCGGCCAAGGAGAAACGCGCGCTCGCGTTGGAGGCGGCCGAGCAGATCGCCAACATGATGGTGATGAGCCCTTATCCGGGTTTTGAGGGCGCGGGCTTCTCCATGCTGTGCCGCAATGTCGTGCCGAAGCCGGTGCAGAAGCCGCATCCCCCGATGTGGATGGCGTGCACCAACCGCGACACGATCAAGGTGGCGGCCTCCATCGGTGTCGGCGCGCTGGCGTTCTCATTCCTCGATCCGGAAGAGGCGCGTGGTTGGGCCGACATCTATTACGGCATTATCAAATCCGATCAGTGCACGCCCATCGGCCATAGCGTGAACGCCAACATCGCGATGGTGTCGAACTTCTCCGTGCATCACGATCGCGCCGAGGCGATCCGGCGCGGGCAGGAGGGCTTCGAGTTCTTCGGCTATGCGGTCAATGCGCTCGTCGCGCATGACGTGATCCCGGGGCGCTCGACATTGTTCGCCGATTTCCAGCGCGCACGCGGCAATCGCGACGAGGAGATCATCGCCGCCTCGCGCATGGCGGAAACGCTGGCCAGCGGCATCGGCACGCCGGGCGATATCCGCGCGCACCTCAAGGCGTTTCAAAACGCCGGCGTCGATCAGGTGATCTTCCTGCAACAAGCGGGGCGCAACAAGCACGCCCACATCTGCGAAGCGCTGGAGCTCTTCGCGGCGGAGGTGATGGGCGAGTTCAAGGCCGACGTTGCGGAGCGCGAAGCGAGAAAGGCGGAGATGCTCGCGCCCCACATCGAAGCCGCGCTGGCGCGCAAGAAGCGCATGGCGCCGCTGCGGGAAGACGAAATCCCGGTCGTGAAAGCCTCCGTGAAAAAGGCCGAGGTCAACGAGGTGCGCTAGCGCGCTAGCGCTCGTCCAAGGCCGCCAGCCACTCCTTCACCGTCCGCGCATAGAGCGCCGGGTCTTGCGCGTGCATGGCGTGGCCCATGTCGGGGAAGGAGCGGTAGGTGAAGAGTTGGCCCACTTCTTCGATGGTGCGCTTCACGCGCGCGGCTTGAATGTCGGAGATCGCGCCGAAGAGCGCGCCGGTTTCTTCGTTGATGCGCCGGAAATGATGCGTGAAGAGGACGGGCGTCTTGACCTGCTTGAGCATCGTGTCGTGATCGCAGCCCGCATAGACGCTGCCCGTCCAGAACGCGTGCGCCCATTCGGGATCGTATTCCTTCATGTTCTGCGGCGGCTCGCCCGCTGGCGGCGCGCGCCCAAGCGGAAGATTGGCGGCGCCGCTCGCCATCGCTTGCACGCAGCCATCCCAATCGCCGATCGACCATTGCGGGCCGAGATAGCGCGCCCAAAGCGCGAAGATTGGGCCGATCGCTTCGCGGATGCTGGGGCCGCACGCGGGCGATACCTGTGACGCGTAGAGCGGCGGGTCTTCATAGATCGCCGCGCGCACGAGGCCGGGCGGCGCGAACGCGGAGAGCCACGCGCTGATGACGCCGCCCGACGAAAGCCCGCTGACGAAGCAAGGGCGCCCGACGACGATCTGAATGAAACGCACGACGTCGCCCGCGATGTTGTCGAGCGTGTAGCGCCCCGGCGTGCGCGTGGAGCGCCCCTGGCCGCGCAGATCGATCGCGAAAACTTGGAAATCCGCCTCCAGAATTTTCATCGCGGCTTCGTAGCCCCACCAGCTTTCTGTCTGGCCGGGAATGAGCACGAGCGCTGGCGATTGCGCGGAGCCCGCGGTCGCGTAATTCATCGCGATCTCGCCGAGATCGGCGCTCTTCTCCGCGTAAGCGTGCGGCACATACGTGATGTCGGGAAAATCCGGCCCGAACCTGTAGCTCATGCGCGCTCCGTGATCGCCTTGAGGCGCGGAAAGAGCCGCTCTGCGTTGCCGCGTGTGATTTGAGCGATCTCGTTCTCGGCCAGTCCGTTTTCGTTCAGCAATTGCCAGATGCCGCGCGCGACGCCGATTTCCGGCGTGAACGGGAAATCGCTGCCGAAGAGAATGTGATCGAGCGGCGTGAGGCGGCGAAGCGCTGCCAGCACGCTCGGATGCGCGGTGACCGCGGTGTCGTAATAGAGCCCGGCAAGCGCCTCGAACACCTCTTGCTCGGAGGCGGGGCGCGGCTCGATGAAGGGGACATTGGCGAAGAGCGCGATGCGCGCCGCGAGCGCAGGCAACGCCGCGCCCGCGTGCGGCACGATGAATTTGATATTGGGGTTGGACTGAATGACGCGCTGATAGAGGAGATCGACAATGGCGCGCGTGGTGTCGAGCGGGAATTCGATGAGCGGCGCCGGGCGCCCAAGCGCCAGCGCGTCGAGGCAGGCCGGACTCGTTGGGTGGAGAAAGACCGTCGCGCCGCGCGCATTGAGTTCGGCGAAGAGCGGCGCGAAGTGCGGCGATCCGAGATAGATTCCGTTGATGTTGGTTTCGAGTACGAAGCCGTCCACCGCGAGTTTGTTCAGCGCAAACTCAACTTCACGGAGCGCCGCGTCGAGGTCGGGCAGCGGCAAGCTCGCGAGAAAGCCGAAGCGCGTCGGATGCGCGGTGACGAGCGCGCGGCCTGCTTCATTGACCGCACGGCAAAGCGCCGGCTTCTCCGCAACAGTAAGAAAATGTGTCGAGGGCGAGGAGAGCGAGATGAGCGCCGTCTCGATCTCCTGTCGGTCCATCATCGCGAGCGCGGCGCCGGCGCTCCACGCGGGGATGGGCATGCCGCCGTCGAGGTGTGAGAGGCCGCTGCGCGCGAGCGCATCTCTGTAGCATTCGGGAAGAAAGTGCGCGTGCACATCCACGCGCCGCGCGCCGCAGGCGCAGGTTTCGCTCACGGCGCCCACGCGCGCCACGCCGCGATGAGCGTGTTGGGTTCGCCCATGCCGAACACGTAGCGATCGGGGCGCACGAGCACGGCGCTCGCGTTGTGCGCGGCGAGCCATTTGTCGAGCGATGCGCGGAAGGGCGCCAGGTGGGGAGAATTGAGAGACACGCTGCGCAATCCGCATGCTTCGCCTGCGCTTCCGGCTTCGCGGCTGATGAGCCACGCGCCGTGCCCGAGCGCATCGTCGAGCTTCCGCGCATCAGCTGAGAGAGGTTGCGGAAAATAATCGCCCGCGCCCACGCCCGCCGCGATGCATCCCGCCGCGAAGGGCGGATAGCGCAGCGCGCCATCGGGTGCGGCGCCCGCGGCCCGCGCAGCGATCATCTGTTTATCGCGCGCGGCCGCGGCGTCTGGATCGGTGATGCACACGGTGCGGCCCATCATGATCGCGGTCGCGATGATGGCGCGCACATGCGGCTCGCGCTCGATCTGATAGGTGTCGAGAAGGCGCGCGTCCGCGCCGCGCAAAACGGCCGCGAGCTTCCACGCGAGATTGGCGGCGTCGCGCAAGCCTGAGCAGAGCCCTTGGCCCGCGAAGGGCGGCATGAGGTGGGCTGCATCGCCCGCGAGCAGCACGCGGCCCTTGCGCCATTTTTCCGCGACCTTCGCGTTGAAGCGATAGACGGCCTTGCGTTCAAGCGTGACGGCGCCCTCCACGTTCCAGGGCGCGAGCAGCTCGCCGATGAACGCATCGTCCAGCATCTGCTCGGCGGTCTCGCCGGGTTTCGCCATGAATTCCCAGCGATGGCGCCCCGCGCCCATCAGCACGCACGTCGTCGGGCGCGCGGGATTGCAGATTTGCAGGTTCACGTCCGGCAGGCGCGACGCGTCATGCACCAGCACGTCGATCACCAGCCAGGATTCGTCGAAACCGAGATCGTCGAAGCCGATGCTCGCTGCGCTGCGCACGGGGCTGCGCGCGCCGTCTGCGCCGACGATGAAGCGCGAGCGGACTTCTTGGGCGCCGCCGGGGGTTTCGATCGCGCTCAACACGCCATCGTCCGTCTCCGCGCAGGAGACGAACGCCCAGCGCGTCTTGAGACCGAGATTGGCTTCATCGCGCGCGGCGGCGCGCAGCGCGGCTTCGATCGAGGGCTGATGCACCATGTTGCCGGCGGGCCATCCGCCCGGGCCGATGCGGTCCATGCCTTCGAAGCGCAGCAGGATTTCGCCGTCCGCGTTCAAGAAATCGTAGCGCGCGGAGGAGCGGCAACCGCTTAGGATCGTTTCCGCCAAGCCGAGTTCCTGGAAGATGCGGACGATCTCGTGATCGATGTGCGCCGCGCGCGGCAGCGGATAGATGTCGCCTTCCTTGTCGATCACGAGCGTCTTGACGCCGTTGCGCGCGAGCAAGAGCCCGAGCGTGACGCCCGTCGGCCCCGCGCCGGCAACGAGCACATCGCAATCGACGGCGCCCATCACGCCGCCGCCGCCATCGCCGCTTCAATCGCGCCGAGCTTGTCGATCTCGCACCGTACGACGTCGCCCGGTTTGAGAAACCGGCGCGGGTCCATCGCGGCGCCGACGCCGCCTGGCGTGCCCGTGAAGATGAGATCGCCGGGTTCGAGCGTCATCGCTTGCGAGAGATGCTCGATCTGATCCCAGACATTGAAGACGAGATGCTGGGTGTTGGAATCCTGGCGCTTCTCGCCGTTGACGAAGCAGCGAAGCCCCAGCGTGTGCGGATCGCCGATTTCATCGGCCGTGGTGATCCACGGGCCGATCGGCGCGTGGGTATCGAACGATTTGCCGAGGCTCCATTGCGGCGTGCGGTGTTGCCATGCGCGCTCGGTCACATCGTTGCCGACGCAATAACCGAAGACATGCGTGGCGGCGTCGGCCCTTGCGACGTTGCGCCCGCGCTTCCCGATGACGGCGACGAGCTCGACTTCGTAATCCACGAAGGGGCCGGCCTTGGCGATCTCGATCGGATCGTGCGGGCCGTTGATCGCCGTCGCCGCTTTCGTGAACCAGACCTGGTTCGCGGGCGTCTCGACTTTGCTCTCCGCGATGTGATCCACGTAATTGAGCCCGATGGCGAAAATCTTGCCTGGGCGCGGAATGGGCGCAAGCAGGCGAACGCCGCTCAGCTTATGGCGCGCGCCGCCCCCAAGGGTGCTCTTCGCCTCGTCCCAGCGGGCGATGAGATCGATCATCGAGCCGGAGAACTTCGCCTCCGCGATCTCTTCGCCTTCGACAATCCCGATGCGCGGGCCCGCGCCCGCATCGAACAAAGCGAGCTTCATCACGCCTCTCCCGTCATCGGATGGCGCGGGCCCCATTGCACGCCGAGCAGATCCGCGAACGTGGCTTTGTTGGAGTCGTCCGCGGCGGCGAAGAGATCGCCGTCCGTCCAATGCTCCAATTCGTGGCCCCACGGATCTTTCCAATAGTCGAAGATTTGGCTGCCAAGGATGTGGCGCCCGACGCCCCAAGCGGGCGTGCGCTTCGCGCGTTTCAGATGCGTGTGCCCGCGCATGAGATCGTCGAAATTCGCGACCTCGAACGCGGCGTGATTGAAGCGCGGCGCGCTGGGCGCCTGCAGCAGGAAGAGCGTGTGGTGATCGGTCGGCGTCTCGCCGCGATCGCAACGCATGAACGCGCCGATCGCGAAGCCGGGCGCGGCCTCGATCTCGTCGGACGTGATGAAGCCGAAGCGCTCTTTGTACCAAGCCTCCGACGCGCGGAAGTCTTTCACTTCGAGCACCGCGTGCCCGAGCCGCGCGACATGCGCGGGCCCTTCGCTTAAACGCAGCGGCGCGCGCAGGCGCGGCTTGGCGCTTGCATCGTTATGCACGCCGTCCGCGGGCAGAGGCAGCGGCGCAGCGCCGCGCTGCCCGGCAACCACTTCAACGAGAAAACCGTCTGGATCGCGCAACCGCACGATAGAGCCGCCGCCCGGCGCATCGAGAGGTTCGACCGACACACCCTCGGCGGCGGCGAGCCGTTCCAGATCGGCGACGTTTTCCGCGCGGAATCCGATCGCCTGGAACGCCGGCTCGCCAAGCGATGTCGCATGCACGAACGGCTGCACGCCCGCGCCGCGCGCATAAAGCGCGTCATTGGCGCGAAACGGCGCCAGCCCGAACTCGGTGAGGAAGGTCTCCATCGCATCGAGATCGGGCGCGCTGAATCGCACATGCGCGATGTCTTCAATCTTGATCGTGCTCATGGCTTTTTCCGTTTGGTTGGTTGACTTGGCGCTGGCGCAAGGGGCGGCAGTTCCGCGTAGGCGATCGTTCGCGCCTCGCGCGCGGCAAGGCCGCCCGCGCGCAGAAAAAGCTCGGCTGCCTTGCTGCCCGCGTCGCGCCAGGTTTGGTCGCCGTTGATGACGCCGCTCATCGCCGCCATTGTCGCTCCGTTGAGCATGGAGACGAGTGTCGGCGCGTAAGCCGCATCGACCTTGAAGCGCTTCGACGCGATCGCTTCACGGATGTCGCGCGCGGGCGGCTCCTTGAGCAGCGCCTCGAGCGCCGATTGCCCGAATGCAAAACGAACGAGAAAGCGTCCCCAATCCTGCTCCTCGTGCGCGCGCCGCACGAACAAGCGCATGCCCGTTGCGATGCGCCGCGCGGGATCTTGGATCCCAGCCATCGTCGCTTCGGTGCGCTTGATCATTTCATGCGAGAGCGCACCGCTCACCTTGGCGAAGAGGCGCTCGGGCTCGTCGATATTGTTGTAGATCGTGCCGCGCGCGATGCCGGCTGCCTCGGCAAGCTCGCTCACCGAGATGTCGCTGCCGCCATTCTCGGCGAACACCTTGAGCGCCGCCTGATAGATCTTGCGCCGCGCGCTTCCCGCCGGTTCGAGGAGAACGGTCTCTTTCATAAGTTGGACAATCTTGAACACAGGTGTTCAATCAGGTCAAGCCCGGCTCCGGGATCCGACGCTGCCGGCCGCGGCGATCTCGGGCCGTGGCGCGAAAAGGGCGCTTCAGACCGCCTGCGTGTGAAGCGCCCACGCGCTCGCAAGATCCTGCACGATGTGCCCCAACGATTTGTAGGCGGTGATCTCTTCAGCGTTGCGCCGCCCCGCGATGTCGCCCGCGAGCACCTGGCCGATATCGGCGACGATGTGGCCGTCCCCGATCAATCCGGCGCGTTTGGCGGAGAGAAACTCCGCGCCTTGCGCGAGGACGCCCTCGCGGCTGTCGGCGATGAAACGCGCGCGTTGGACGAGCGCGTTGTCGACCTCCACCGGCCCCGCATAGCCCGAGCCGACGATGTTGACGTGCGCGCCGGGCGCCACCCAAGCGCCTTCGAGCACCGGCGATTGCGCGGATGTCACCGTGCAGATGATGTCGGCTTCGGCGACGCACTCGCGGGCCGTGTCCGCCGCCGTCACAGGCACGCCAAGCTCGGCCTGCATATCGGCGCCAAAGGCGCGTGCGCGCTCGCCCGAGCGTCCCCAAACGCTGATCGTTCGAATCTCGCGCACCTTTACGATGGCGCGCGCGTGGGTGCGAGCCTGTTCGCCGTAGCCGAGGAGAGCGAGCCGGGATGCGTCGCGGCGCGCCAGCGCATCGGTTGCAACGGCGCTGGCGGCGGCCGTGCGGATGGCGGTGATCTCTCCGGCGTCAAGCACGCAGATGGGCGCGCCGGTCCCGGCATCAAAGAGAACGACGACGCCTTGATGCGATGGAAGCCCCTTGCTGAAATTCTCCGAGAAAACGCTGATCAGTTTGGCGCCGAAAACGCTGTGGGGGCCCATCGCGCCGGGCATGACGCCCAGCATGCGGCCATCGGTCAGCGGCACGATCGAGCGCAACACCTGCTTGGTCTCGCCCCTGGAGAGAGCGATCATCGCGGCGCGCACGATGGGGATGCAAACCTCATAAGTGAGACGCCGCGCAACTTCGCCGCGATCGATAAAGCGCATGCAGGGCCCCCATTGCCTTTGCATTCTTCAATACGGCGCCCGGAGACCGCAGCACCGCTTAGCCGCCCGCAGGCGCACGGTTCGCACGCCGTTGCGTTGATGCTACGGCGTTCCCGCCGACACCAACAGTATGAGTTCCCGCTGGCTGCGGCAGTCGGTCTTGTCCATGATCGCTTTGAGCTGCGTGCGGATGGTCCACACGCTGACGCCGAGCTTTTCGGCCGCCTGCCTCGGGGAGTCGCCGTCCGCAAGCGTCGCGAACACGCGCGCCTCCGCGTCGGTGAGGCCATAGAGATCCTTGATCAGCACCAGCTTGGAGCGCAGGTCCGGCGCCCGGACCGCGACGGAGACCGCGACACAAGGCTGCGCGATCACGTTCGCCAGAAACGCCGAAACTGTTTCGGCGCTGAGCGGTGCGACGAGAACGCTCAAAGGCCTCTTATGCTCCGCCACATGAACGAGGAAGGCGCCATGATTGTGCGCGGCGGACACGACCGCGCACGCCGACGCGGCCGCGATCGCGCTTTGCAGCATGGCGTCGGCGGCGGCGCCGGCGAAGTGGAGATTCGATCCGTGCGGCGCGCACAAGCTCGTCCGTTGCAGTTCGAGCGCGGTGGCGTTGGCAAACAAGATCCGGCCGCGCCGGTCGAGCAGCCAAAGCGCATTGGTTGCGCGGTCGATGACCGAACCCGCTGCCTGCAGCATGGATTTACTCGCGCCAAGGCGCGCCTGCAGCTCGAGCGCCTTCACAAGGTGCGGACGGAGGCGGCGCATGATGTCGATGTCTGCCGCAGTGAACGTCTCCTGGTTCTCGCCGGAATAGATCATCAGCGCGCCGACGGCGGCCTTCGCGCCGCGATGATCGCAGGTGCGTGTGATGAATGTGCCGAGGATGTCTTTGGTCTCCATCCCGATCACGGGCGCGAGTTCGTTGAAGAAGAAAGTCCGCTTGCGTTCGCGGTCCGTCAGCAATGCCGCGCCGAGCGAGTGTTCGACGGGCGAATCCCACGGAATCAGCGGCGCCCAGGGATCGTTCTCAATCAGGATCGGCAGGTTCTCGTCCGTCGCGTCGCGGTCGTAGCCGTGGACGCCGAGCAATTGCCCAGTGTTGGTTCCATAATCGAGGAATTCCAGCGCGGCCTGGCCACGCCCCACCAACGCGCTGATCTCGCCGATAACGGCGGACCATTCCGCGCGGCCCATGCCCGCATCATAAATGTGTTCCACGACCCGAGAGAACGGGTCGATCTCGTCGATGCTCACATCTCCCCCCACAGCGGCGCTGCTCAGCGTAGTGTGGTGGCGCTATCGTACCCATGCGCCGGTCGAGGTCAAACACGCTCCGCCGGATCGCGCGCGAAAAATCCAACTTGTCATTGATCCTGCTTACCCTGAAGGCATCACCCAGATGAGGTATGCGCGTAGTTCAGCATGAATGTATGCGGCCGCGCGGTCCGTGCGATTGAGCACTTGCGCTCTAACCTTGTCGAAGACGATCCGTTCGCGCAGCAGCGGGGGCGGGGCGCGCTGAGCGCGCGCACTACGCGAACCGGATCGTCTTCGATGATCGCGCTTGGGGCCAGTGCCTGAATGAGGAATGACAGCCGGCGCGTCGGTCGCCTTCGCAGAATACGGGACGCAGCGGGCCTCGATCGCATCTTCAGACTTCGCTACGAGGTGTGGGTTGAGCGTATTGGCGAGCAGGCGTTCTTCGAGAACGGCCGTTGGCGCGACGCGTATGACGTGGAATCGGCAATTCAATTGGCTGCGATCGAGGATGGAGCGATTGTCGCGGCTGCACGGCTGACATTCCACGAATCCTTGAGCGCCGCGCCCTACGGCGAATTGTTCGGCGAGACCGCGCCAGACGCAAAGGCGCCGTTCGCCGCCTTTGGCCGCCTGATCGTTCACCCCAGCTACGAGGGGCAAGGCCTGGCAAGCCGATTGGATCGGGCCAGGCGGCGCATCGCCATCGCGCACGGATCGCGGACAATGGTGGCCGTCACCTCGAACCCGAAACGCATCACAGCATTGTCTCGCTGCGGGTTTGCACCAACAAGCGATGCACAGGCTCGCACCGAGTACGGCGTTCTTGTGACCACGCTATCGAGCCGTGCGGCAACGTGACGAGCTCGTATCGCGCCGTCGAAGATGTCGATCGTCTCCACTTTCAGGCCTCGCTCACCCACAAAGCGGATCGGCGGTGCATCTCGCTCGCAGTGGATACGGCGCTGCGAGCCGGACGAACCTTGCCGCTGCGCGTATTGGATGTCGGGTTCGGCTCGGGCGTGGTGACGAGCCTGCGGTTTGGCGGAGACGCGCGCTTTCAAGTTACGGCAATCGATCGTGACGAAAGGTGCGTGGCGCTGGCGCGAGCGGCGTTTGCCCATCCGAACGTGCTCTATCGCGCGGCGGACGTAGAACAGGCCGACATACGACATCGCTACGACATCGTATGGGCGTCGTATGTGGTGCATCATGCGCAGGATCCCGCTGTGATGCTGCAACGTCTCTGGCGTCTGGTTGATGCGGGCGGCGCGCTGCTGGTCAGGACCTGTGACGACGATCGCTTGCGGCAAGACCCGCCTAACGCGTTCTACGAGGCGCTCAAGGAGGCCTCAGAGAACGCGCCAGGGCTCTCCAACCGGTATCATGGCCAGTCGCTCCCAGACGACGCGCGTGCGCTTCAGCCGCCGCCGTCAGCCGTCGAAGCGATCCGGAGCTCCATCACTTCGGTGCGGATGACGGCCGCGGAGAGGCGCGCCTTCTTCGATTTCGTATGCAAGCCTCGGTACGATTATTGGCGGCGCGCGGCGCTTTCGGGATGGGGCGCCGCAGCCGAGCGCCAACTCGGATTGTCCAAATACCAGAGTGAAAGGGAAGCATTCGCAGCGTCGCGATCGGCGGTCTGGCGCCATAGCCTGCAGATTTGGATGATGACGAAAGGATTTCCGTGATCGCGATCCGCGTTGAGCGGGGGCAGTCCCGCGCGGCATCACCCAGATGAGGTATGCGCGAGGTTCGGCGCTCTTCTAGTGTTCGGCATTCCTGGCTTGTCAGCGCAGGCCGCGCTCTTACGCTCACGAAGGAGAAGTCCGTGCAAAAATTGATTGTTGCTCTCGCAGCAGCGGCGTTTGTCGGCGTGGCGGCGATTGGCGCCGCGCATGCTCAATCGCAAGCGCCCTCGGATTACACAATCATGTGCACGAACGGCCGCGCGTCGTCCTACGCGGACTATTATTGCGTTCAACCGGGGGAACACAGCAATCCTCACGCGCAGTGCCGTCGTTTCGTTGGGCAAGACTTCAATGCGGAGGGCTCGTTCTCGAGCCATCAGAACTATACGTCCTTCCGCAGCGGGCCGTATTCGGGCGAGGGCGTCTCAGCCTGCATCCGGCGCTGCATCGATTGGGGCAATTCCTCTTCGCGCAGAACCTGCCGCACGCCCAATGGGACCGTGCGCTGATCGGCGTAGATCGGCGTAGATTGGCGTTGAGCAAGCTGGGCGGATGGGACGTCGAAAGAAACGCGCTCCATCCGCCAGCGCCGAATTCGATTCCGGCCGGTTCGGATGAGGCTTGGTCGCAAGGCGCGCGGAAATGGGTGCGGGCCGCAACGCGGAACCGCCGTCGTCAATGCGATTGGCCTGGAAGGAAGTCTTGCGCGGCATCTGGCGGACAGAGAGGGATTCGAACCCTCGATAGAGTTTCCCCTATACACGCGTTCCAGGCGTGCGCCTTCAACCACTCGGCCACCTGTCCGGAGAGCGGGCTTCTATCCTGCGCCGCGCCCGGCCTCAACCGGCGAAAGCGCGCGCGGCGCTCAGCGCACAGCGCGCGCCATGGCTTCCGCCATCGCCTGGTCGGCGGGCACAGGCACGTCGGGCGCAACGCCGCGGCCTTCGATGCGGCCGCCGCGGAAAGCGTAATAGTCCGCGATCGGGAGGAAGAGCTGCAGCCCGCCCGGCAGGTCGTAGGGCTTTTGCGAGAGCATCTGGCCCACGCTTCTCTCGCCGATGATCGTTGCGCGCCCCGATGCGGCGAGGGCGTCGGCGGCAAGCTCCGCCGCGCTCGCTGTGCGCGGGCCGATGAGCACGAACACCGGCCCGCCATAATGGGGCGCGGACGGCGTGAACTGGATGCGCGTGATCCGCGCGCGCTCCACGTCGCGCCAGAAGGCGACGAGCGACCACCCGTCCCACGGCGGAACATCTTCGACGTCGGCGCGCGCCGGCGCGCGCGACATTTCAGCCGCCCATGCTTGAGAGACGAAGGCGCCGGCGTCGAGCGGCGCAGTCAAAAGATGCGCCACGAGAGGGCGCACGGCAAAAGCGCCGCCTTCGTTGGCGCGCAAATCGATGATGAGCGCGCGCGCCTGCCGCGCGGCGATCTCGCCATAGGCGGCGTCGATCTGCTCGATCGTGTCGAGCCCCATCATCGTGTTGACGGTGAGGATCGCGATCTCGCCATCCCATGAAAGCCGCGCGCCTTCGCCCACGCGCATTTGATCGAGATAGGCGGCGGTGTCGGCCGCGCTTGCTTCCGCGATGGTCAGGTTCACGTGCGAGAAGGGCCCCTCGCGCCACAGCGCGTTGAAGCCGGATACGAATGCCTCGCGCGAGCCCGCGCGCTGCGCCAAAGCCTCAACCTCGCCGTGGAGCGCGCGATAGGCCGGATCGTTCAAAACCGCCGGATCGAAATGATGGGCGCGCATCGTTTCGTCGATCGCGGCGGCGATGGCGGGCAGGTCCGCCTCGGCGGTTTGGGCGCGCGCGCCGGCGGCGCTGAAGCAAAGCATTGCGGCGGCGGCGAGCGCCGCCGTGAAAAACCGGATCATGTCACCTGCCCACTGGCTGTTCCCGATCCGCCAGAGATGCGGGGTTGGGTGACGGCGGATGCGCGGACGCCCTCAAATGCTGCGGGCGCGCATCTTTTGGCGACGGGCGGCGCCCGGGCGCGCGCTAGCGTCCTTTGAACACTGGCTCGCGCTTTTCCACGAAGGCGGCGGCGGCTTCCTTGTGATCCTCCGTCTGCCCGCAATGGACGTGGTGCGTGGCTTCAAGATCGAGGCATTCGGCCCAATCGCCGTTCATGGCGCGGTTGAGGTTCTCTTTCATGTAGCGGTAGGCGATGGTGGGGCCCGAGGCGAGGCGCGCGGCGAGTTCGCGCGTCTTGGCGGCCAACTCGTCCGGTTCGCACACCCAATTGACGATGCCGAGCGTCAAGGCCTCGTCCGCGCTGATCCGGTCGGAGAGGAAATAGAGTTCGCGCGCTTTCGCCGCGCCCACGAGCTGCGTCAGGAAATAGGTGCCGCCGTAATCGCCGGAAAAGCCGACGCGCGCGAACGCCGTCGTCATCACCGCGTTCGACGCCATGATCCGGAGATCGCAGGCGAGCGCGAGGCCGAGCCCGGCGCCCGCCGCCGCGCCCGGCAATGCGGCGATCGTCGGCTTCGGCATCGAGAAGAGCTTGCCCGAGGTGGCGCGCTGATTGACGCGCTGGCGATGGATGCGCGCATCGATGCCGAGCTCTTCGCCGTCCGTGTTGCGCGCCGCCATGCCTTTGACGTCCCCGCCCGCGCAGAAGGCGCGCCCCGCGCCGGTGAGCACGATGCATTTGACGGCGGTGTCGAGTTCCGCGGCGGTAAGCTGGGCGCCCAGAGCCTGGTTCATCGCATCGCTCATTGCGTTGCGCGCTTCGGGGCGGTTCATGGTGAGCGTCAGCACCCCGCCGTCGAGGTCCGCCAGAAGGTCGTTTGTGCCGGTGTCGATCTTGGCCATGGACGTTTCCTTGTGTTCTCGCCGGCTGTGATAGTCTCGCGCGCGCGGCGGCAAAAGACCGCGTGAGGGAGAGACCAAATGCGCCTTCGCCAAATCGCGCTCGTCGGCGCCGATCTCAAAGCGCGCGAGGCCGATATCCGCGCCGTGCTGGGGCTCGATTACGCCTATGCCGATCCGGGCGTGGGGAAGTTCGGGCTGGAGAACGCGGTCTTCCCGGTGGGGGAGACGTTTCTCGAAGTCGTCTCGCCCAAGAAGCCGGGCACGACGGCGGGGCGCCTGCTCGAAAAGCGCGCGGGGGACGGGGGATACATGGTCATCCTGCAGGTGCGCGACATCAAGGACGCGCGCGCGCGGATCAAGGCGGCGGGCGCGCGCGTGGTGGAGGAGGCCGATTTCGACGGCGTCTCCATGAGCCACATCCACCCGAAGGACATCGGCGCCGCGATCGTCTCCGTCGATCAGATGGCGCCTTGGGAGCGCTGGGAATGGGGCGGGCCGGTGTGGCGCGAGAATGTGCGCACGGATGTCTCAACCGCGATCGCGGGCGCCGAGATTCAAGGAAGCGATCCCGATGCGCTCTCCGCGCGCTGGAGCGAAGTGCTGGGCCGTGCGCGTGCGAAGGATGGCGATGCGTGGCGCATGGCGCTCGATGAAGGCGAGATCAGCTTCGTACGCGCGGCGGATGGGCGCGGCGATGGGCTGGGCGCGTTCACCGTCGCAGTGCGCGATGAAAGCGCCGTGCGCCTCGCCGCGAAAGCACGCGGGCTGGTGGATGCGGCGGGGAGGGTGACGCTCTGCGGCACGCGGGTGAATTTGGCGGAGGCGTGAGCGTCGCTGTCGCCAGACAGCCAACGACATTCTTGGCGAGGAGAATATGGCTGGTGCCGTACTGATCTCGACGGACGACGCCTTGAGTTTGGCGGGGCCGGCATTCCGATACGTGGCCGAGAAGGTGCGGGGACTTCTCCTCGAAGAACAACAATATCATGTCGTGAGACTCGCCTTCGAGCCGTACGATACCGGTGGTCTCGATGCTCTGGTTTTGATTGGACTCGACGGCCCGTCGTTTTGCGCGGTCTACCGGGCTACATTGCAGGCCTCACGGGATTTACCTGCAAACGAGAAACACTACGTGCGCGTTTGGGAAATGCTTATCGAGAAACTTCGCAGAGACCCAAGAATCCAGCAATGATTTCGGAAACCAGGCGGTTACTTCTTTGCCCGCGTTCGCTCTGCAACCAACCCCTCCCTCCCATCGTATCCCTCGCGCTGGATGACTTGCGCGCCCCGCGCGCCTACATCTGGCGCTGGAAACGGAGCCTCCCATGTTCGCCAAGAAGCCCATGACGCTGCCCTCGAAGGCCGAGGCGCTGCCGGGCCGCCCAAATGCCCTGCCCATCCCGAAGACGCATTTCGTCAACGGCCATCCAATCGCGCCGCCGTTTCCGGCGGGGCTTGAGGAAGCCGTCTTCGGCCTCGGGTGCTTCTGGGGCGCGGAGCGCAAATTCTGGCAGACGGACGGCGTGTGGACGACGGCGGTGGGCTATTCCGGCGGCGAAACCCCGAACCCGACTTATGAAGAAGTCTGTTCCGGCCGCACCGGGCACACCGAAGTCGTGCGCGTCATCTACGATCCGAAAATCGTGAGCTACGAGGCGCTGCTCAAAGTCTTCTTCGAAGCGCATGACCCGACGCAGGGCATGCGCCAGGGCAATGACGTCGGCACGCAATACCGGAGCGCCATCTACACGACCTCGTCCGCGCAGAAGGAAGCGGCCGAGACGGCGGCGCGCGTCTATGCGCACGCGCTCAAGGCCAAGGGCTACGGCGACGTGACGACCGAAATCCGCGACGCGCCGGAATTTTTCTACGCCGAGGATTATCACCAGCAATATCTCGCCAAAAATCCCGGCGGCTATTGCGGCATCGGCGGCACGGGCGTCGCTTGCCAGATCGGCACGGGCGTCGGCGCGTGACGCCCGCCGCGTTCGAGAAGGCCGCGCTCGCTTTGCCGGGCGCGGCGCTTTCGGTGCAATGGGGCGACGACCGCGTCTTCAAGGTCGGCGGAAAAATGTTCGCCGTGCTGTCGGGCGCGAGCGTCAAGCCGCGCGGCGCCTCGTTCAAGACGAGCGATCTCTCCTTCGAGTTGCTGACGAAGAAGAGGGGCGTTGTGCCAGCGCCTTATCTGGCGCGCGCCAAATGGGTGAAGCTCGAGACGCTGACCGCGCTGCCGGACGGCGAGATCAAGGCGCGCCTCGGCGAGGCGCACCGCCTCGTGCTCGAAACGCTGCCGAAGAAGACGCGAGCCGCGATCCTTGGCGGTCAATCCGCGAAGAGCGCCGGCAAGTCTCGCGAAATCGCCTCGAAGAAATAGGGCTCGCCCTCCGCGAAATTGGCGTTGGCGATGCCGGCGACGCTCACGCGCGTAGCGGGAAAATAGGCGGCGAACGCGTAGGCGCCGTTCGTCTCGCCGCCATGCTCGTAGCGCGTGACGTTCCCGTTTGCGTCGCGCACGATCCGCCAGCCGAAGCCGTATTCGACGCGCGCCCCGTCGTTGCGTGTCGCTTCCGTTGTGACGAGGCGGTGTGACTCGGCGCTCAGCAAATCGCCGTGAAAGACGGCGTCGGTGAAGCGCGCGAGATCGTGCGCGGTCGAAAGAATGCCGCCCGAGGGATAATAGTCGCTGGAATCGCGCCAGATCGTGTTGCGCACGCGGCCGTCCGGGAAGCGCGTGTAGAAGCGCGTGCGGCGCGGCACGATCTCCAGCGGATGATCGAGCATCGTGTTGTTCATGGCGAGCGGCTGCGTGATCTCGCGCGCCAGCAATTCGCCGAACGAGGCGTTCGCCGCGCGCTCCGCCGCGACGCCTAAAATGTTGTACCCCAGGCTGGAATAGAGAAAGGCCTCACCCGGCTGATGCGCGAGCGGATCGCCCGCCGTGCGCGCCAACGCATCGCTCAGCGCCGGGTAGTAATAGACGTTGTTGGCGTCGAGATAATTGGCGAAGTCATAATGCCGGACGCCCGCAAGATGCGCCGCGAGCAGGCGCGGCGTGATCGCGCCGGCCGTGGGCGCGGTGAGCTCCGGCACGAGCGTGCGGACATCGCCCTCGAGATCGAGGAGGCCGCGTTCGGCCAGGCGCAACGCAATCGTTGCGGTGATCGTCTTGGAGACGCTGCCGATCCGCATCGGTGTGTCTTCGCTGAGCGCGCGGCCGCTTTCGAGATCGGCGAGGCCCGCGGCGCCGCTCCAAAGCATTTCACCATCGCGCATCACCGCGGCCATCACGCCGGGCCCGCCGTCCCGCTCCAGTATCGTTTGCAGCAACGCGTCCGCGCGCGCCGCACGCCCGGTTTGCGCGCCCGCGCTCGAAGCGCAGCCGTGCAGCAGAAAAAGCGCGGCGCATGCGCCGGCCAACGTTTTCGCCAAAGTCATCACGATCCTCCTCGCAGGGGAGGATGCGGGTTTCGTCGGCGCGCGATGCGGCGCCGGCGCGCGATCCTTGTCCGGAAACGCCTAGCCGGACAGGGTTCCGGCGCGGAATTCCTGCGGCGTCATGCCCGCGATGTCGTTGAACGCGGCGTAGAAGCTGGAGCGCGAGCGGAAGCCCGACATTGCCGCGATCGCTTCGATGGAGGTGCGCGCTTCTTCCGGGGCGCGCAGCAGGCGCTTGGCTTCTTCGATACGCAGCCGGTTCACGTAGGTGCGGAACGTCAGCCCGCGCTCGGCATTGAGGTGCGCGGAAAGTTCGGCGGGCTTGAGCCCCGCGAGCGCGGCCGCCTTCTGCAAAGAGAGATCGGGATCGAGATAGGCGCGGCTCTCGGCCATCGCCGCGTCGATGCGATGCGCCAGCGTGAGCGCTTCCGCGGGGGGCGCGGGCTGCGCCGCGAGGCCCCGCAAAGTCTGTGAGCCGACGATGGCGTAAGCCGCGAGCGCGATGAGCCCGGCGGCGCCCACCAGCGGCACAAGGTCGAAAAGGAGCGCGTTCTCCGGCGCGGCGAGGCGCGCTAGCTGCGCGGCGTGAAGCGCGATCATGCCGGCGAGCAGCAGCGGCAAGCGCCGGTGTTCAGCACGCCCGCGCCAGCCCTGCGGCAGCTTGAGCCGCGCGGTCACGTAAAGCGCGAGCGCCGCGAGCGTGAAAACAATCTGCGCCGCGATGATCGGCCCAAGCTCGCTCGCGGGAAGCGGGCGGGCGCCGAGCGCAAGGCAAAGAAGGAGATAGAGAAACGCCGGCGCGTAGGGCCAAGGGCCGAAGCGGCGCGTCGAAACCGTCGCGGCGACGTAATCAAAGAAAAGCGCCGAGGCGAGGAGCGCGGCGATATCCGCCGCCGCGCCCAGCGGCGCTGAATAGAGGATCCAGGCTTCGTCCAGCGCCACGAAGAGCGCGAGCAGCGCTGCGATTAGAAGCAGAAAGCCCGCGAGCGTCAGCCGCGTGCGCGATGCGCCGAAGCGTTCTTGTGAAAGAAGCACCGCGCCGACGAGCGCGCCGTTGATCGCCGCCGCGAGATTGAGAGCCGCGAGCGCCGCCGCCTCCCGGCGCGCTAGACCGGCCAGCGCAAGCCGATGCGCCGCCGCTGCACCAGCGTCTGCTCCGCGCGCTGCAACGCACGCATCGCGACTTCCGCGTTCTGATAGGAATCCGTCGCCTTCAGGGCTTCGGCGGCCAAGCGCAGACGCGACACCGCTTCTTCGAGCTTGTCGCGCGCGCCTTCGCGTTCGCCAAGCGCGGCGAGCGCGCGGCCGATCTCCTGCTGTGCTGCGCCCCACGCGCCCGGATCGGCGCTGCGGTCCACGTTGTCGAGATAGCGCTGGCGCGCATCGAGCGATTTCTGCAGCCAGCGCGTATGCCCGCCGCGTTCGCCGAGCGAGAGCGCGCCAGAGGCGAAATCGTTCAGGATATCCATCATCACGCTGTCGCTCATCTCGGCGGGGGGATCGTCCACCAACTTGTCGAGCGCCTCGACGATGGGCTGCAGTCGTTCGGGCTTATAATCCTGCGGCCGGTTGAGCACGGGGCGGGCGCGGCGCGCGCAAGCATAAGCGAGCGCCTGCTCCACCGCTTCGGCGCCGCGGCGCGGGCGCCAATTGAGCTGCACGACATCGACATCAGGCAGCCGCCCATAGGTCGGCGTCGTGGTCATGCGCAGATCGAGCCGGCCGGTGATCGAGCGCTTGCCCCAGATGATGACGTCGGCGGCGGACTTATCGAGCGCATCGACTGCCTGCTGCGCCACGCGCCGGCGCTTCTCGGCGTTGCCCTTGGGCGGCAGCGTTTGCAGCTTCAGCGGAAAGAGTTCGACGACGGCCTCGGCCTGGAACGCGAACAGGCCGAAATTTTCCTCGATCGCCTCTTTCATCTGCTGGCGCACGCCCGTGTTGGCGCCTTCGATGTAGCCGATGAGGATGAGCGCGCGGTGATCCTTGGCGCGTTTCAGGGCCTGCGCCTTGAGCGCGATCGAGGCGGCCGCGGACGCGCGCGCCATGCCCATGCCGATCCAGAAGATCGAGACGACGAGCGCGGCCACGCCCATCGACACAAAGGCCATCACCACGTCGGGATACTGGACGAAGGCCTCCAGCCACTGGCGCGGCAGCAGCCGAACCAGCTCCGGGGCGATGTTGGGAAGCGCAAGCCCGGCGGCGGGTTGAGTCATGAACAGGTCCAGAACGGCGAAGCGAAAGCCATAGCATCGCGCGCGTGCGCCGCACAACGGAATTGGGCACGCCGGGCTGTTGACCGGCGCGCCGCCGCGTTTTCAGGCGAAACGGCCTATTGGCCTGTTTGCGCCCGGTATTTTTCCACCATCTCCTGCATGTTGGGCAGGCCCTGCATCATCTGCTCAAGGTCCGTCACCTGATAGCCCGCGGGCGGGCCGAAGAGGGCGGGATCCTGCGGGCCGCGCTGGAGCGAGGTCGTCTCCCAGACGACTTCTTCGCCATTGGTCGCGCGCAGCAGGATGCCGTCATTGGTGACGCAGCCGCGATGCGTGCCGCTTTCGTCAACGCGCTGCCATTCGTTGCCGCTTTCTCCGGCGACGTTGCAGGGGCCGACGCGCGTCACGGCCGCGGCGGTGTCGTTGGCCGATTGCGTCCACAGGGATTCAGGCGTCTGCGTGATCTGAGTCAGCGGCACGCGCATGGCGCGGCGCTGCGCGGGCATGATTGTGTAGGCCTCCTGCGCCTCGGGATTGACGATCATGATCATCTCGCCCTGATCGCCGGTGAATTCCATGCGCGTGTTCTGGCCGCTGCGCACCATCACCATGGCGCCGGTGCGCCCCTCGCTCGTCATTTGAATTTCCTGGCGGTAGGACGCCTGGAAGAGCTGCGGAAACGCGCCGCCGGCGCCGGCCTGCTGTTGCTGGCCCGTTTGTCCCGATTGCCCGCAGCCCGCGAGCAGAAGCGCGCCCGCCGCGAGCGCCAACCCGATCTTCCGCATGAAAGCCTCCTCCGCTGATCCCTCGGGGCGCCCTTAGCATAGGGGACGGCGGGATGCGACCTAATCGAGGGCGCCGAAGCGGTCGGCGTGCATGCCGTAACTGCTCCCCGTGGCGCTGTCGCGCAGCACGGTCGCGCCGTTGGCTTCCGCGATCACCGCCGCGTCGCCGAATTGCATGTTGAAGACGGATTCATAGCCCGTGGGCGTCGAGAGAAAGACTTCGACGGTGCACCCGCCCGAGCCGCAGAAGGGCGGGCTGGCGAATTCCGCGCAGCGAAACTCGTTGGTGTCGAAGATGTAGTCCAAGCGCCCGTCGCCGTTGAAATCGGCGGTGCGCTCGAAATTGGGGCCCATGACGGGCGTGGCCTCGGCGCAGCCATTGCTCGCGTAGGATTGGCGCGCGGCGACGATTTCGGGCGGCGGGCCTGCTGCCTCGTCAGGCTGCGTTTCTGCTTGGGCTGCGTCAGCGCCGGTCGTGGCCGCTGCATCGGCCGGGGCCTGTGCTTGGCCGCATGCGGAAAGAAGCAGTGCTGCCGCGATGAGTGCCAAGCCGATCACGCGCATGGATGCCTCCGCTGTTTTGTCCGCAGACGGATTAGCACAAGGGCGGCGCGGAGGCGATGGGCGCGGGCATCGCGGCGCTATCCGCCGCTAAAGAGAGCGCCGATCGCGGAGAAGATTTCCCGCCTCAGGAAAAAGGTCGCAATCGCCAGCGCCACAGCAATGAGAAAGGCGAGTATTCCCGTCAGCACAAAGCCGATCCACGCGCCGACCACGAACATGACGCCCACGACGCTGAGCGCCCACAAACCCTCGATCTGGAACAGGTTCACCAGATAGAACCCGTAGGCCGCGCCAACATAGGCGCAAATGCCCGCCAGCCAATTCGTCGGCTGACCTTGTCTGCGTTCTCCCGCCATCCGCCGCCCTCCAAAGCGGCGTCAGCACAAACTGTGGAAATGTGCGCGTCAAGACGAGAACATTGTCACAAATTGTACAAGATGTTCGCGCCTGGCGGGCGTTCGTCTCGAGTGTTGCGGCTAGTCCGGCGCCGCTTCCGCCTCGCTTTCGAGGAAGACGCTATAGACGCTCGCGTGATGGGCGCCGTCCTCGGCTTCCTCGCCGCGCGTCATCACGATGAGGCGTGCCCCGTTGGGCGCCGCGAACACGAACCGGCACGCCGCGACGCCCGTGCCGGAGCAGGATTCCACTTCCGTGTAGCCGCGCGCGAGGAAGATTGGGCCGTTGCCCGTCGCGGCCTCCGCTTGCGAAGCGGCCGGCGCCGGCGCCCAGCCCGCGTCGATCAGCGCGGTGCGCGCGGCGTCGTATGATTGGCCGTTCAATTCCGGGATCGCCGGATTGGGCGCTTGGGCCTCTTCCGCGGGCGCGCCAGGCGCCTCGGCGCCGGTGGTCGTTGCTGTCTCGCCCGGGGCCTGCGCCTGTCCGCACGCGGAGAGGAGGAGGGCGGAGGTGAGGAGGGTAGGGACGATCAAACGCGCCATGATGTTTTTCTCCGCGGTGCCAACGCGCGCCGATAACACACGGGGAGAGAAGCGGCGAGGCGTTCGGAAGAGCCGCGCGGCGCATGGTGTGTGATTCGTTAACGGACTCGGCTTCCTGGCTTTCGCGCAACCGCGCGAGGACGCATGCCTGTCGAAGCCTTCCTGCAGTGCCCGCCCACAGATTCAGCGCTTGCGAGCCCAAAGCGGCGCAGTCAGGAACGTCGGCTGCCGCGAACGCAAGTCCGTGTCGACGGCGTTTGGCTCAAGCCAAATCTTGAGGACTGGCGCCCAGCAGACGTCGTTCTCTTCTCGTCAGAAGCGAAGATCGCCGGAAGCGCCCAAACCGCGCTGGTTCGCGCGCTACAAAGTAGAGAGGTTGGCGATCCTCGTCATGCGCGGTGGACGCACATCGGGATATACGACGGTGCCGGCTCCATTTGGGACGCAAACCCTTGGGCGAATGTCGCTCGGCGGCCGCTGAAACAGGTCATCGCTCGACCGCGGTTGTTGTACGTGCGCCGACTTAGAGGATTAGCCGTCACACGGCGTGCATTGTTCGACGCCGTTCGGGCTCACTCGTCAGCTAAGTACGATTTCTTTCCGATCTTGGCGGAGCGGATCGCTCCCGACGCCGAACAATCAGAAGATCACTCTCGCGCGGCATGTTCGGTCTTTGTGAATCGCGTGCTGGTGCAGCTTGCGCGTCGCCGACTCTTTACCGATCTAACCTATCCAACGCCAGCCTCGTTTGCTGTGAGCTCTCTCTTTGAAGATGTTCCTGCGCAGTGGCGCCGGGCCTGAATCAATCCGCATCCATCTTCAACGCCGCAATAAAGGCCTCCTGCGGGATTTCGACTTTCCCGAACTGGCGCATGCGTTTTTTGCCTTCCTTCTGCTTGTCGAGCAGCTTGCGTTTGCGCGTCGCGTCCCCGCCATAGCACTTGGCCGTCACGTCTTTGCGGAGCGCCGAGATCGTCTCGCGCGCCACGATGCGCCCGCCGATCGCGGCCTGGATCGGGATCTTGAACATGTGCTGCGGGATAAGCTCCTTGAGCTTCTCGCACATCACGCGCCCGCGGCTCTCCGCGCGCCCGCGATGCACCAGCATGGAGAGCGCATCGACCGGCTCGTCATTGACGAGGATGCTCATCTTCACGAGATCGCCCTCGCGATGATCCGTGATCTGATAATCGAAGCTCGCATAGCCGCGTGAGACGCTCTTCAAGCGGTCGTAGAAATCGAACACCACTTCGTTGAGCGGCAATTCGTACACCAGCATCGCGCGCGAACCGACGTAGGAAAGCTCGCGCTGAATGCCGCGCCGGTCCTGGCAGAGCTTGAGGATCGCGCCCAGATGCTCGTCGGGCGTGAGGATCGTCGCCTTGATCCACGGCTCGTGGATTTCGCGGAAATAGGTCGGGTCCGGAAGATCGGCCGGATTGTGCAGCTCGCGCACTTCGCCGTCATTCATGTGCACGCGATAGACGACGCTTGGCGCCGTCGCGATGAGATCGAGATCGAACTCGCGCGTCAGGCGCTCTTGAATGATCTCAAGATGAAGGAGCCCGAGGAACCCGCAGCGGAAGCCGAAGCCGAGCGCCGCCGACGTCTCCATCTCGAACGTGAAGCTCGCATCGTTCAAGCGGAGCTTCCCCATCGCCGCGCGCAGATCCTCGAAATTCGCGGCGTCCGTGGGGAAGAGCCCGCAGAAGACGACGGGCTGCGCCGGCTTGAAGCCCGGCAGCGCTTCTTTTGTCTCGCGGCGATATTCGGTGATGGTGTCTCCGACGCGCGCGTCCGCCACTTCCTTGATGCTGGCGGTCAAGAAGCCGATCTCGCCTGGGCCGAGCGCCTCCATGTCCTGCCGCTTCGGGCGGAAGACGCCGAGATTGTCGATCTGATAATCCGCGCCCGTCTGCATGAGCTTGATGCGCATGCCCTTCTTGGCCACGCCGTCGATCACGCGGAAGAGCACGACGACGCCGAGATAAGCGTCGTACCAGGCGTCCACGAGCATCGCCTTCAAGGGCGCGGCCGCATCGCCGCCCTTCGGCGGCGGCAAACGCGCGACGATCGCTTCAAGGCATTCTTCGATGCCGATGCCGCTCTTCGCTGAAACGAGCACGGCGTCGGAGGCATCGAGCCCGATCACGTCCTCGATCTGGCTCTTCACGCGATCGGGCTCCGCCGCCGGGAGATCGATCTTGTTGAGCACCGGCACGATCTCGAGATCGTTGTCGAGCGCCTGATAGACGTTGGCCAGCGTCTGCGCTTCCACGCCCTGCGAAGCGTCCACCACGAGAAGCGCGCCTTCGCACGCCGCGAGCGAACGCGAGACTTCGTAGGCGAAGTCCACGTGCCCCGGCGTGTCCATCAGATTGAGGACGTAGCTCTCGCCGTCCTTCGCTGTGTAATCGAGGCGCACCGTCTGCGCTTTGATCGTGATGCCGCGCTCGCGCTCGATCTCCATCGAGTCGAGCACTTGCTCTTTCATCTCGCGCTCGGAGAGCCCGCCCGTGAATTGGATGAGCCGGTCCGACAGCGTGGATTTGCCGTGGTCGATATGCGCCACGATCGAGAAGTTGCGGATTTTGTCGCGGGGAAACATGGGAGGGCGCCCGCTTAGCAGAGGGGAGGTTGGGGCGCCATGCGCCGCGATTAGCGCTTCTTTATCACAATCTAGGGTAGTTGAAGGCGACCTAACCTAACCAGGGGTGCCTCCAGCTATGACCAAAGTCTTAACCGGCGCGGCGCTTGCCGCCCTCGCGCTCGTGAGCGCGTGCTCGCACGGCCACCATTCCACGTTCGTTTCGCGCCAGACGGCGCCCAACCCGCCCTCGCCGCCGCCGCCTCCGCCCGCGCCGCCGCCTGGCCCGCCGGGGCCGGAGCCGCACGGCCATCCCCACATCCTGGGCGAAGTGACCGACGATTTGAGCGACCGCGCAGGCGGCGTGCTGCACGTCGCGGGCAATGTGATGTTCGCGATCTCCTCTTCGACGGATCACGGCCCGCTCGGCCTCGTTTCTCAGACTACGGAGCAATTGGGCCAGACGCTGCACGGCGCGGGGAACACCGCCCAGCAGGGCGGCGTCACGCACGTCAATGTCGGCGGGATCGCGGCGGGCGGCCAAGGCGAACCGCTCGTCGCGGCGAACCTGCTCGCGCCCGATCCGCAAACCGGCCAGTTGCTCGACGTGACGGTCGCTTCGCCGGAAGCGCCGCTTGAAGTGAATGTCGCGGGGCAGAACGTCGTCGGCGGCGAAGGCGGCCTGGGCGGCGTGACCGAAGCGGTGACGAACACGCCGGTCGTCGGCGGAGTCGTCGGCGGCCTGGTCGGCGCCTTGGGACCGCACTGAGCATGCGCGTGAGGCGGGGGCTCGCGGGCGCCATTGCGTTCGCGGCCTTCGCTGCGCCCGCCTTCGCGCAAGAGGCGCCCATCATCATCGATGCTGGGCGCCTCGATCGCGTGGAGCCCGAAGCGCCCGCGCCCATCGAATTGCGCGGACGCGACGGCGCGCGCGTCGAAATCGCGCCCGCGCCGAGAGAAGAGGCGCAAACCGCGCCGCTCGCATCCGTCGCGCTTCAAGGCGGCGGCCTCATCCCCGCCGCCGTCGAAGAGATATGGCGCCCATTCGTGGGCCGCCCGCTTGATGCCGCGCTTGCGGGTGAGATCGCGGAAGCCATCGCCGCGCTCTACCGCCAAACGGATGTCGCGCTCTATTCCGTCATCGCGCCGCAGCAGGATCTGAGCGATGGCGCGCTGGAGCTCGTCGCCATCGAAGGCGCGCTCGCCGATGTCGCGATCGAGACGGACGATCCGCAGGCGGACGATATCGCGCTCGTCCAGGCTTACGTCGCCCATCTTCCCACGCAGCGCCCCTTAAGCCGCGCATCCATGGAGCGCGCGTTCGCGCTGATCCGTGCGCTGCCGGGCGTGCGCCTGGCTGCCAATCTCGTGCAGACGGACCAGCCTGGCCTCGCGCGCCTCGTGCTGCGCGTGGAGCATGATCGCGTGCGCGTCGGCGCCGCGATCAACAATCGCGGCACGCCGCGCTTAGGGCGCACGCAAGTCAGCGCCGATCTCGCGTGGAACGGCGTGGCGCTTGCGGGCGATCAGGCGACGATCTTCGCCGCCGCGCCCACCGATTTCGAGAGCTTCTTCTTCATCGCGGCCGCGTACTCCGCGCCCATCGGCGAAGACGGCGTGCGCGTGCGCGTAAGCGCGAGCCGCTTGGAGACGCAGCCCGACGGCCTGCGCGGCACGGCGGAAACCTATGGCGCGCTCGTTTCCTACCCGCTCATCGCCTCGAACGCGCGTTCGCTCACCATAAGCGGCGCGTTCGATTGGGCCGAAAGCGAAAACGCCACGCTGGGGCAGATCACCGATACGAGCCGCACGCGCGTGCTGCGCGCCGCGCTCGCTTACGGGCAAATCCGCGGGCGCCTCACGCTGAACGCCGGCGCGACGTTGAGCTTGGGCCTCGACGCGTTCGACGCCTATGTCGATCCCATCCTCGCGGACGTCGATTTCACCCGCCTCTCGCTCACCGCGGGCGCCGAGCGCGTGCTCTTCGGCGATCTGCGCTTGCGCGCGCGCTTCGCTGCGCAGCTGACCGATAGCCTCCTGCCGGGCGGGGAGATGTTCACCCTCGGCGGCGATGCGTTCGGCCGCGCATACCCAAGCGCGCTCATCGCGGGCGATAGCGGCTTCGCGGCCATGGGCGAACTGGCTTTCGTTCCGCGCGGCATGCCCGATTGGGCGCGCGGCAGCGAAGCCTATCTCTTCATCGATGGCGGCCAGATCTGGCGCGCAGCGCGCGGCCTATCGCCCGAACTCGTCACCGGCCTCGCCTCCTGGGGCGGCGGCCTGCGCCTCGGGCTCTTCGATCAAACCATCATCGGCCTTGAAGCCGCCGGCGGCCTCGACTCGCCGCACGGCGAGGAGATCGAAGACTGGCGCATCCTCCTCGCCGCACGTTCGCGCTGGAGCGAGTGATGCTTGCGTGTTGTCGCACTTCCCAACACGGATGATAAGCTCCGTTCCAAATGAGCGGAGCGTATCAGGCATCGCGCTGTGGGCGGTCGGCGCTAAAAACGACAATCGCGTGTCTCGCGCTACTCTGCGCGGCCTGCGAGCGCACGATGGCAACGCAGAATTTCAATCTCAATCCCGCGAACCAGCGCGCCGCACACGATACATTGGCGGTCTCGCCTGACGGTTCGATCATCGTGGCCGGCCCGCGCTTCTTACCCACGAACGGCCTTCTCGTTGTGGATTGGGCGTCATCCTCCTCGTATGTGCTGGAACACCCCGAACCGGACGTGTTGGTAACGGAAGCTGCTCTTTCAACTGATGGTTCAACACTTGCGCTGGTGGTGACGCGGCCGCTGTTCTTTGGCGTAAGCGAAATATGGCTGACGGATCCGTCCGGAAACGTTCGCGATATCATTGGTCAACCGCGAAGAAGCCTTCGATATCCAGCGTTCTCGCCGGGTGGCGACAGGTTAGCTTTCTTTCAGGACATCGACGGCGACCGGTTCAGGATTGCGCCAAACCTTCGGGAGGCCATGACCTACTCGGTTTTCGAAATGGCTCTCGATACGAGAGAGGTTCAAGCGCGCACTTCGAGTGCGTACGCTGCGCTGTGTGGCATATTCTACTTGGACGATAGCATCTACTACTGCGCTGCCGCTCCGATGGAGCGGCTCAACGACGGCACCTACGTCTTCGAACATTCCCCATCCACGCTTCGCGGCGAAGACGTGCGATTTCCCAACCATCGTCTCGTCCCCACGTTGCGGGACAACCAAGCAGACGAGCCCGTTGATCGTTCTGGCTTATTGGTGGGCGTTTCGCGATCCGGCTCATTGTTGCTAAGTAGAGGTGTTCAGGCGCGCACTGACCCTTCGTGCACTGCCGTTCTTGTTGACGCCGATGGCGCTGAACGACAACTCGCACACCCTCCCGGCAGGGTGTGCCATTTCGCGGTCAGCGCCGATGGAACAACCGTTGCCGGTCTTGGCTACGATTCAGTGGCGTTTACGCCGACGACGAGTCGCCTCGTCGTGTGGCGATCCGGAACAATTGTGTTCGACGCGCTGTTTTCCGAGCTTCAAACGGGAACGCCGCGCCAGCTGCAGCAGAGAGAGGGCGCCTCCGCGACGAGGTGATCACTTCTTGTCCCTGATCTCGACCTCCGGCCGGTCGCCTCCGGCCACCTGCTCCTCGTGCCAGACGCCGTCCTTGTCCTCCCACTGGATCGCGGCGTCGCGCCCGCCGACCTGCTGCTCCGCCGCCACGCGCCGCACGGCGGCAAGCGCCGTGCGAGGGGAACGTCTCGCTGATCGTGTCGCCGAGTTTGAAGGCCTAGCCGCCGTCGTGCTGGATGATGTCGTAGGTGATCTTCGTCATGCGGGCCTCCGGCGTTTCGCCTGAGATATAGCGCCGCCTTGCGCTTTGTCGCGCCGGCCCCCTATGGTCCGTGCAGACGGTCATCCTTCGGGGTGTGAAAAGGGAACGCGGTCACGGGCGTCTTGCTCAAATCCGCGGCTGTTCCCGCAACTGTAGGCGGCGAGCTTCGCCCCACGCGCCACTGGTTTCGGCCGGGAAGGCGGGGAGAAGCGCCCATCGCAAGATGGAAAGCCGCGAGCCAGGAGACCTGCCGTCGCCGTCGCGTTCCGTGGTCCGGGAAGAGGCCGTCGGAAGGCGGGTGATCCGTCCAAGCGACATGCTGGCTCTGCCGATGCGCACGCATCGCCGGCGTTGTCGCTTTTTCCCAAACGCGCAGAGCGTGCGGGCCGGACGGAAGAACATCCAATGCAACGCTTTCTGCTTTTGACGGCTTCGCTCCTGGCGCTCGCCGCGCCGGCTTTTGCCCAAAACGATCCGGCTACGGATGAAACAGTCGTCGTCACGGCCACGCGCAGCCAGTCGGCGCTGCGCAACGCCCCCGCCGACGTGGACGTGATCGATGTGGAAGAGGCGCGCGCGCGGGGCGATCTCTCCATCGTCGATGTGCTGGAAAGCGTGCCCGGCCTGGCGGTCGTGCGCTCCGGCCCCTTCGGCCAGCAGACGAGCATCTTTTCCGGCGGCGTCAATTCGAACCACACGCTCGTTCTGTTCGACGGCATCCGCGTCAACGATCCCTCGACGCCGGGCTCTTCCTTCGATGCGGGCCAGGATCTGCTCGCGGGGCTTGCGCGCATCGAGGTGGTGCAAGGCCCGCTCTCGGCGCTCTACGGCTCCGACGCGATCGGCGGCGCCATCAACATGATCCCGCGCCATGGCGGCGAAGGGGCCTTGAACGCGCGCCTCGATATGGCGGCGGGCTCGTTCGATACGCTGACCGCTTCCGCAAGCGTGGACGGGACGCTTGGGCGCTTTCGCTACGCGATCACCGGCGAAGGCTACGCCACGGAGGGCCATGACATCGTGCCCGAACGCATGCCCACGCACACCGGCGATCCCGATGGCGCGGAATCCATGACGGTGACGGGCGTGTTCGATCTCGCACTCTCCGATGCGTTGAGCCTCGATCTCCTCATCCGCCACCGTGAAGCGCGCGCGGATTTCGATGCGTTTCCGTTCGATTTCTTGCTCGGCGAGTACCGCGCCGACGATCCCGATCTCGAAATCTCCCGCAACGATCTGACCATCGCGCGCCTCGGCGCGACGTGGCGCATGACGGACGCGCTCTCCCTGCGCGCAACGACAGCCCGCACGCGCCAAATCCGCGAGCAGACGAACGACGGCGTGACCGATCTCACCTATGAAGGCGAGCGCGAAAGCCACGAAGCTTCGCTCGAATGGCGCCCGGCGATCACCGGCGTGATGACGGATGCGGCTGTCACGCTCGGCGCGATCGCCGAAACCGAGAACGCGGACACCTACGAATTTTTCGGCTTCCCGCCAGCGACGACCGTCGATGCCGAACAGGATCACCAAGGCGCCTTCTTGACGGGGCAAGGCACGTGGGGCGCGTTGACGCTCACCGGCGCGGTGCGCGTGGATGATTATGAAGGTTTCGGCACGGAGACGACGTGGCGCGCCGGCGCATCGTACGAACTGATCGAAGGCGTCCGCGTTTACGCCGCCTACGGAACATCTTATCGCGCGCCGACGCTCTATGAGCGCTTCGTCTCCTTCGGCAATCCAAATCTTCAGGCGGAGGAGGGCGAGACGTGGGAAGCCGGCGCCGATGCGCGCGTGGCGCTCTTCGGGCGCGCCGACGGTTTGACGATGCGCGCGCTCTACCGCTCGACCGACCTTGAGAACCTCATCGATTTCAACGGCTCGTTCGAATACGACAATGTCGATCTCGCCGAGATAGAAAGCGCCGAAGCGCGCGCGGCGCTCCGGCCCACGGACTGGCTGACGCTTGAAGCCGCTTACACCTGGACCGACGCGCGCGACGCGGTCGCGGACACACAATTGCTGCGCCGCCCCGAACATCAATGGACCGCCGCGATCGTCGTCGATCAGGGGCCGTTCACGGGAAGGCTCGCTTGGCGCCATGTCGGCGAGCGCGCCGATCAGATGTACGGCGACGATTCCTTCTTCGATGGCGTCGGCGTGAGCGAAAGCTACGACATTGCGCGCGCCTCGGCCTCCTGGCGCTTCAATGAGGCGGCGCAGATCTTCGTCACGGCGGACAATCTCTTCGATGAAGACTACGAACCCTCCAACGCCTTCGCCGGCGCCCCGCGCTCGGTGATGGCGGGGATACGGCTCACGCCTTGAAACTGAGCGCGCTCCTCGTCGTCGCGCTGCTCGCGTTGCTTATCGCGCACGCGCTGTTCGGCCCAGCGGGCCTTGCGGTGCGTGACGCGATGAGAGCGCTCGCGGGCGGCGGCGAGGAAAGCGCGCGCGAAATCGTCTGGGCGATCCGCGTTCCGCGCGCGCTTTGCGCCGCTCTCGTGGGCGCGAGCCTCGGTCTTTGCGGCGCGGCGCTGCAAGGATTATTGCGCAATCCGTTGGCGGATGCGGGCGTGTTGGGCGTTTCGGGCTTTGCTTCGCTCGGCGCCGTCGTCGCGTTCGCGTACGGGCTGACGGAGCTGTGGGCGTGGAGCCCGCAGGCGCTCGCTATCCTCTTCGCGCTCGCCGCGGCGGCCTTGGTCGTGAGCGTGGGCGTGGCGCTCGAAGGCGTCTCCGCGCTCATTCTGATCGGCGTTGGTGTTTCGAGCTTGGCCGGCGCGCTCATCGCGCTCGCGCTCAACATGGCGCCGAGTCTCATGACGCTCGCCGATCTCGTGAACTGGACCTTGGGCAGCGTCGCCAATCGCTCGTTCGACGATCTGGCGCTCGCCGCGCCGATTGTTGCCGCTGGCGCAGCATTGATCTCCTCGTCAGGGCGCGCGTTGACGGCCTTGGGTCTGGGCGATGAGACCGCGCGAACACTGGGCGTGAATGTGGCGGCCGCGCGCACGCGCATCATCGCCGGCGTCGCATTGGCCGCCGGGGCCGCGACCGCGCTCGCCGGCATCATCGGCTTCGTCGGTGTCGCCGCGCCGCATTTGGTGCGCGCAAGTGTGGGCCACGATCCCGCGCGCACATTGCTGCCCGCGACACTGATGGGCGCCTGCCTCGTGGCGTTCGCCGATCTCTGCGTGCGGCTTTCGCCGTTCGATCAGCCGTTGGCGCTGGGCGTCGCCGCCGCGTTTCTGGGCGCGCCGATCTTCATCCTGGCCGCGGCGCGCCTCGCGAGAAGCGCGCGATGAGCCTTCTTTCGTTCGACGGCGCCGCGCTGGCGATCCGCACACGGACAATCGTGCGCGACGTCTCATTCTCCATCGCGCCAGGAGAGCGCGTCGCGCTCATCGGCCCCAATGGCGCGGGCAAAACCACGATCCTGCGCGCCGCGCTGGGACTCATCGCGCCAAGCGGAGGCGCGGTGCGCTTGGGCGAAGACGATCCCGCGAAACTCAACGCAACCGAACGCGCCCGCCGCGCCGCTTATCTGCCGCAGCGCGCGAACGCCGCGTGGCCCATCACGGTGGAGGCGCTCGCCGCGCTCGGCCGCTTCACCTATGGCGCCCCGCGCGCCACCGATCCCGCGATCGAGGAAGCGCTCGCCGCCGCCGATGTCGCGCATCTGCGCACGCGCCCGCTCGACACGCTCTCCGGCGGCGAACAAGCGCGCGCGCATCTCGCCCGCGCGCTGGCGCAACAGGCGCCGCTGCTTCTGTTGGATGAGCCGACCGCCAATCTCGATCCCGCGCAAGCCGCGCGCGTCGCCGATTTGATCGCGCGCGCGGGAGAGAAGGGCGCGGTGCTCTTCGCCACGCACGATTTCGCAACGGTGTTCAAGGCCGCGACCCGCGCGCTCGTGGTCGCGGAGAACAGAATCGTCTTCGATGCGCCGCCCGCATCGCTGACCCCCACGATCCTGCGCGATGCCTTCGGCGCCGAAGCGCGGATACTTCAAACTGAGACCGGGCCATGCGCGGTTTTCTAGCGCGAACCCATCCATCCCTCCCCCTGAAAGGGGGAGGTGAGGTGGGGGTAAGCGCTTCGTCTTGCCGACGCTGGCGCCGACCCCCTCCCATCCTCCCCCTTGCAGGGGGAGGGGTGCGTCGCGCGCTGATGTGTTTGGTCGCGTTCCTTCTTCTCCTTGCATCGCCCGCCCACGCCCAGCCGCAGCGCATCGTCTCGCTCGATTTCTGCGCAGACCAATACGTGCTGCGCCTGGCCGCGCCCGATCAGATCGCCGCCGTCTCGCGCGGCGCCGGCGCGATGGATTCCTATGAGCGCGCCCGCGCGCGAGGCGTCCCGAGCGTGCGCGCGACGATGGAGGAAGTCGCGCCCCTTCGCCCCGATCTCGTGGTGCGCTCGTTCGGCGGCGGGCCCGCGCTCGAAGCCGCGCTCGCGCGCCGGAACGTCACAATCCTCAATGTCGGCTGGAGCGAGAACATCGCCCAAGTCCTCACGGACGTGCGCCGCGTCTCCACGGCGTTCGGCAGGCAAGCAGAGGGAGAAGCGTTCGCGCGCCAGCTCGAAGCGCGCCGCGCCGCGCTCGCGCGCAATCGCCCGCGCGCGCAATCGCCGGTTCTCTATCTGACGCCCGGCGGCGTGACGGCGGGGCGCAACACCATGGTGGACGCGATCTTCCGTGAGGCGGGCGCGGTGAACGCGGAGGAGGGCGCCGGCTGGCGCCCCGCGCCGCTGGAGCGCCTCGTCGCGCGCCAGCCCGAACGCGTCGTGCTCTCTTTCTTCGATCTTCCCGCCGCGCGCGCCGATGGGTGGAGCGCGGCGCGCCATCCGGTCATGCGCCGCATCGTCCGCGAGACGCCATCAGTCTCCTGGCCCGCGGCGTGGACCGCGTGCCCCACCTGGGGCGCGCTCGATGCGGCCGAGGCGCTGCAGCGCGCGCTCCCGCGCTGAAACCGCTTGCGCGCCTCGCACTGTGCCGGGAGAGAGAGCGCATGAAGAAGCTCATCGCCGCCCTCGCGTGCCTCGCCGCGGCCTGCGGCCAGCCCGCCCCAACGCAATCCTCCGATCAAGCGCCCGCCGAAGCGGCCGCGACCGCGCCGGGCGCAGCTGGCGTTGAAATTGACCGCGGCATGCTGCTCGGAAGCTGGGGCGACAACGGCGATTGCACACGCGCGGTGACCTTCGCGGACGACGGCTCTTACCGCATGTTCGACGGCGCCGAGGGGCGCTGGTCCGTCGCGGGAGACCGCATCACCATGGAAGGCCCCGCCGGCAGCTACGAGATCCGCGTGACGAGCCTGAACGCCACGCAGCTCCTCATCGGCAATCCGGACGGCTCGATCGGCCTCTCCCAGCGCTGCTAGGGCGTGCTAGGAAACGGCCATGTCAGACGACGTCGCCGAACGCATCGCCGATCCCATCCCGCCGGGCTTTGAATTGCTCGACTGGCGCCGCGGCTTTGGGCGCCAGATCGGCCCGCTCTATCACCGCATCGAAGGCGGGCGCGTCACCATGGGCTTCCACGTGGACGAACATCACACGAACGGCATGCAGAACGCGCACGGCGGCATGTTGATGACGTTCGCGGACATGGCCTGGGGCCGCGTCGTCTCCGTCGAGCGCTCGGTCTTCTGGGTGACCGTCAGGTTGACGTGCGATTTCTTATCTTCCGCAAAACTTGGCGATTGGGTGGAAGGCACAGGCGAAATCCTCAACGAGGATGGCGATCTTTTCACAATCCGCGGGCGCATCTGGTCAGGCGATCGCGCGCTGATGACAGGCACCGGCGTTTTCAAAGCGCTCGATGCGCGCCCGCCGCGCCCAGGCGAGAAGGCGTATAGCGCGTAGCGCGCACGGCGCGCGTGCATTCGGTGAAGAAAATTCCTCCGAACGCGTCGATTTAATTTTTTCGCACTTGCGCACGCGCGCACTTGAGCGGATCAGATGCGCGCGCGCTTCAAGGCGGCGCGCATTTCACACACGCAGAATGCGGGGCGGACCTTCGTGCGGAATCTTTTGTTCGCGATCCTCATCGCGTTACATCCTCTATTGGCCGCGGGCGCGGCGAACGCACAGGAAAACGATTCTCCCAATGTCGCGGTGCGCGATCGCCCGCAGCCGGATTACGATCCGCGCGGCCTGCGCTTCGGCGGCTTCACGATCTATCCCCAAGCCAACGCGGAAGTGGCCTACACTGACAACCTTTTTGCCGAGGATGTGGGCGAACGCTCTGATTTTGTTACGACTCTGAGCCCATCCGTGCGCGCGGAGACCAATTGGTCCCGCCATCGCGTGCGTCTGGATGCGGGCGTTCAGCACGTCATGCATGCCGATTTCAGCGACGACGACGTGACCAACTATTACGTCGGCGGCGAAGGCCTTTTGAACGTTGGCTCGCGCGGCGACATCCGCGCCCGCGCCCGCTACACGCGCAGCTCCGAGCCGCGCTATGCCGTTGATTCTCCAACGGATGCGATCGAGCCGATCCGTTATTCGCAGACCGATCTGGCGCTCATCGCCACGCAGGAATTCAACCGCCTGCGGCTGACCGGCGCGCTTGAGCGGCGCGATCTCGACTACGACGACACCGAGACGCTTCTCGGCCTCATCGATCAGGACGACCGCGACCGCGTCGAGACGACGGCGACGCTGCGCGGCGAGTACCGCCTCTCGCCGGGCGTGGCGCTCCTCGCGCAGGCCTCGTTCGACCAATACGATTACGACCTCATGCCCCCGGCCGTCGGGCTCAACCGGGATTCGGACGGGCGCACCTTCCTCACCGGCGCCTCGTTCGACATCACCAATCTCATCCGCGGGCAGGTCGCGGCCGGCTATTTCCAGCGCGAATTCGACGATCCGACGCTGCCCGAGGTCTCGGGCCTTGCGATCGACACGCGCATCGAATGGTTCCCGAGCCAGCTCACGACCGTGACGGCGACGGCCTCGCGCCGCGTCGATGACACGGCGTTCAGCTCGGCGGCTTCGTTCACGGCGGAGCGCATCGGGCTTCAGGTCGATCACGAGTTCCGCCGCAACCTGATCGCATCGGGGCGCGTCGGCTATACGCGCCGCGACTTCCTAGGCCTCAACCGCGAAGACGACGTCTATTCCGCCGAGGCGGGACTGACCTACCGCATGAACAGGCGCGTGGGCCTGCGCCTCGGGTGGCGGCGCGAGGATCAGCGCTCCATGGGCGCCAACCGGGACCGCGATTTCGTCGTCAACGAAGTGGCGGCGGGCGTGACTTTCCGCCTCTAGAGCGCCGCCTTGCCGCCCATCCCCGGCGCGGTCTATAGGCCGGGGTCCGGCAAAAGGGAGCGGCGCATGGCGCAAGGCGCGCACGAAGAATACGTCCACGGCGAGATGGACATCGCGGATCAGCGCGACACGTTTTCGGGCTTCCTCTCCGCCACGGTGTGGGGCTGCACGCTCGTGGCGCAGTCGGTGGCGCTCTTGACGCTCGCGTTCGCGCTCGGCCTCGGCTGGTGGGCGGGGCTTGGCGCGTTCATCGCGATCGCCATCGCCGCTGGGATCATTTTCAAGATGGGCGGCTTCTACTGGGCGCTGCAGATCGCGATGATCGTGCTCATGGCCATCGGCGGCGCGATCATTCCCGCGATCGCCGGCCTCACCGGCTGATGCGCATCGCCGTTCTCAGGGAGCGCGCGCCGGGCGAGACGCGCGTGGCCGCAACGCCTGACACGGCGAAGAAGATCATCGCGCTCGGCCATCAGGTCGTCGTCGAGAGCGGCGCGGGCGTCGCGTCGAGCGCGCCGGATCAGCAATATAAGGATGCGGGCGCCGAAATCGCGCCCGGCGCCGCGGATGCGCTCAAGAGCGCCGATCTGCTCATCAAGGTGCGCCGACCGACGGAAGAAGAGCTTGCGGCGCTGAAGCCGGGCGCGGGCGTCGTGGCGCTGCTTGAGCCTTACGGGGACAAAGCCCTCGTCGATGGCTTCGCGAAGGCGAAGGTCGAAGCGCTGGCGATGGAATTGGTGCCGCGCATCACGCGAGCGCAGGCGATGGATGCGCTCTCTTCGCAGGCCAACCTCGCGGGCTATCGCGCCGTGATCGAGGGCGCGCATCTCTATGGGCGCGGCTTCCCAATGATGATGACGGCGGCAGGCACGGTCGCTGCTGCGAAAGTGTTCGTCATGGGCGCGGGCGTCGCGGGGCTGCAGGCCATCGCGACGGCGCGCCGCCTCGGCGCCGTCGTCACCGCGACGGACGTGCGCCCCGCTGCGAAAGAGCAGGTTGCTTCCTTGGGCGCCAAATTCGTCGCCGTCGAGGATGAGGAATTCAAACAGGCGGAAACAGCGGCGGGCTACGCCAAGCCCATGAGCGCGGAATATCAGGCCAAGCAGGCAGCGCTCGTCGCCGAACATATCGCCAAGCAGGACGTGGTGGTGACGACGGCGCTCATCCCCGGCCGCGCCGCGCCCGTGCTCGTCACCGAGGCGATGGTGAAGGCGATGAAGCCGGGCAGCGTCATCGTCGATCTCGCGGTCTCGCAAGGCGGCAATTGCCCGCTCTCGAAAGCCGATGAAGTCGTCGATGCGAATGGCGTGAAGATCGCGGGCTTCTCCAATCTGCCCGCGCGCCTGCCGGCGGATTCTTCCGCGCTCTACGCAAAGAACATCCTGGCGCTGCTGCCCTTGCTGGCGAACAAAGAGACGCACGCGTTCGAGCCCGCCTGGGACGACGAGATCATCAAAGGCGCCATGCTCACCCGCGCCGGCGCGGTCATCCATCCGAGCTTCGCGCCGGCGTCTGCGGCTTGAACAGGATTCGCGCAACGCTCCCCCTCCCCGCGAGGGGAGGGGGCAGGGGGTGGGGCGATCCTCCGCTCTCGGACGATTGTCATGCTCACGCGGCTCACGGCGGCGCTTCACCCCACCCCCTAACCCCCTCCTCTCAAGAGGAGGGGGAACAATGAACGACGAAGAGCTTGCCCGCCGCTGGTACGCGGCCTGGAACGCGCGCGATGTGGACGCGATCCTCGCGCTCTATTCCGAGGAATTGGAGTTCGCCTCGCCCTTCGTGTCGGCTTTGGGCTTCGGCCCCGAAGGCGTGCTCTACGGCAAGGCGATGTTCCGCGCTTATGTGGAGGCCGCGCTGCCGCGCGTGCCGGAGCTCTCCTTCGCGCAGGTGGCGCTCTGCGTCGGCGCGCGCGGGCACACGCTCATCTACCGGATCAACACCGGCGTGCTGGTGGCGGAGAGTCATGAGCTCGATGCGGCGGGGCTCATCGTCCGCGCCGATGCGACATACGAAACCAGCGAGATAGAGCGCCGCTGAGGATGGTTTTGGCCCGCGCGAAGCCCTAAAGAACCTGAAACTGGAGCGTGCGATGGAAGGCGTCGATCCCTTCGTTTTCTACCTGGCGATTTTCGTGCTGGCGATTTTCGTCGGCTATTACGTCGTCTGGTCCGTCACGCCGGCGCTGCATACGCCGCTGATGGCCGTCACCAACGCGATCTCCTCGGTCATCATCGTGGGCGCGCTGATCGCGGCCGCTTCCGGCGGCTCGAACGCGGAGAGCGGACAGGGCTTCGTCGCGCAGGGCGCGGGCCTCCTCGCGGTCGCACTCGCCGCCGTCAACATCTTCGGCGGCTTCCTCGTCACCCAGCGCATGCTGGCCATGTACAAAAAGAAGGAGCGGAGCCGCTAAAGCTCCGAAACGCCGATGAGCCCGGCGGAATGGCGCGCCCTCATTGAAGCCTTCATGGACGGCCGCTTGTCGGCCGAGGCGTTCGTGCGCCGCTTTCTCGAAGCGCGCACGGCGGCTCTGCGCGCGGGCGCGCGCCTGCCGGGCGCGATCGAGACGCTGCATCACATCGTCGATGAATACGTCTCCGGCCAGCAGGCCGCGAACGAATACGAGCCGGATGAGACGCAGCTCCGCCAAGGGGCGCGCATTGCGCTCGCGGAATTGCGCGAGGATGGCGCGGCGCCCACCCGCACCTATGACCGCGCCCGCGCGCGCGAGGATATGCGCCGCTTTCAGATCCGCGTGAATCAGCTCGCGGGCGTTGGGTGCCTGATCGCGCTCGCGTGGCTGGCGCTTTGCGCGCTGCAATGGTTCGCCGTGGCCGATCAGATCCGTTCGTATCTCGGCTGGTCCACGGCGCCCGCGGCCGTCATCGGCTTCGTGCTCGCCTTCATTCCCATCGTCGGCAATGTCATCGCTTTCTTCGGCGCCAAGGACGTGTGGGAATGGCCGGTCTGGGCCGCGGCCGTCGTCTTCTTCGCCGCCCCGGCGGCGACGTTTCTATCGGGTTGGCATCGCTGGCGCACGTGGCGCCGGCGCAGATGAGTTTGAGGAGCTGATGGATATCAATCCGGTCGCGGGCATGTTCGAGCTGAGCGGCGATCTCGCGGCGATCCTTTATCTCGCCTCGGGCGTGTTGTTCATCCTGGCGCTCAGAGGGCTTTCGAGCCCGGAGACGAGCCGCCAAGGCAACAATTTCGGCATGCTCGGCATGGCGATCGCCATCGGCACGACGCTTTGGCTGGTGAGCCCCAGCGTGCAAACGCTCCTCTTCATCGCGATTGCCGTCGCCATCGGCGGCGGGATCGGCGCCCTTATCGCGCGGCGCATTCAGATGACGGCGATGCCGCAGCTTGTGGCGGCGTTTCACTCGCTGGTCGGTCTTGCGGCGGTGGCGGTGGCGGCCGCGGCGCTCTATGCGCCCGCGAGCTTCCACATCGACGACGGCTTGGGCGGCGTCAAAATCCAGTCGCTGATTGAGCTTTCACTCGGCACGGCGATCGGCGCCGTGACGTTCTCCGGCTCCGTCATCGCGTTTGCGAAGTTGAACGGAAACATGAGCGGCGCGCCGATCCTTCTGCCGGCGCGCCACCTCATCAACATCGCCTTGGCGGTCGGCATGATCGTGCTCGTCGTCATGCTCATCCAATCGGGCGGCAATGCGCGCGAACTCTTCTGGGTGCTGACGATCACCGCGCTCATCTTCGGCGTGCTGCTCATCGTGCCCATCGGCGGGGCCGACATGCCGGTGGTCGTCTCGATGCTGAACTCGTATTCAGGCTGGGCGGCCGCCGCGCTGGGCTTCACGCTGGAGAATGTCGCGCTCATCATCACGGGCGCGCTGGTCGGCTCATCGGGCGCGATCCTTTCCTACATCATGTGCAAGGGGATGAACCGCAGCTTCATCTCCGTCATCTTGGGCGGCTTCGGCACCGCGGACGGCGCAGCGGCAAGCGGGCATGTCGAAACGCGCCCCGTGAAGCAGGGCAGCGCCGACGACGCGGCCTTCATCATGAAGAACGCATCGAAAGTGATCATCGTGCCGGGCTACGGCATGGCGGTCGCGCAAGCCCAGCACGCGGTGCGCGAAATGGCCGACATGCTGAAGAAGGAAGGCGTCGAAGTGAAATACGCCATCCACCCCGTCGCGGGGCGCATGCCTGGGCACATGAATGTGCTGCTCGCCGAAGCGCAGGTGCCGTACGACGAAGTCTTCGAATTGGAGGACATCAACAACGAATTCGCGCAGGCCGACGTCGCCTACGTCATCGGCGCGAACGACGTGACGAACCCGAGCGCGAAGACCGATCCCAAATCCCCGATCTTCGGCATGCCGATTTTGGACGTGGAGAAAGCCAAAACGGTGCTCTTCGTGAAGCGCGGCATGGGCTCAGGCTATGCGGGCGTGGAGAACGAACTCTTCTTCCGCGACAACACCATGATGCTCTTCGGCGACGCGAAGAAGATGACGGATGAGATCGTGAAGGGGCTTTGAATCGATGCCGACCGTTCTGCGCTGGAACGGGCATCGCTTCTACTTCTTCTCGAATGAGGGGAATGAGCCACCGCACATCCATATCGACAAGGGCGGCGCCAGCGCCAAGTTCTGGCTGAGCCCCGTCGAACTGGCGCGCAACATCGGCTATAGTGAGCGTGAGTTGAACGCGTTGCGGCGCAAGGTCGAGGAAGAGGCCGCATCGTTCGAGGAGGCTTGGCGTGCCTATTTCGGCGGTTGAGATCGATGATCGCGTGGCGGACGTTCGTGTGACGGACGCGGCGCTCGAAGTCCGCTTGCGCGATGGCCGCTTGATTGCGGCGCCGCTCGAGTGGTTTCCGCGCTTGAAGAAGGCGTCGCCTGCGGATCGCGCGAATTGGGAGCCGAGCGCTGCGGGCCACGGCATCCATTGGCCAGCGATCGACGAGGACCTAAGCGTTTCCGGTCTACTGCGGCAATCCGCAGACGCCGACTGACGGCCGGTCTGTGAACTTCATCGCCTCCTTCTTCCGTCCCGGCCCGGAGACGGTCCTCGCCTCGCCCCATCCGCCGGAAGAATGCGCGCGGCGGCTTAACGAAGCGATGGATAGCCCGATGTCGCTGCTTGGCTCGAAGCCGGCTTTGGGCACGGCCGGCCCGCAAGCGGCGCAACTCAGGCGGCGCACGCCCTATCGCAATTCCTTCAAGCAACACATGAATGTCGCGATCGCGCCGGAGGGGCAGGGCGCCAAGCTCTCGTGCCGGATGTCGCCTTCGGTGTTCGCGTCGGTCTTTCTCGTGTTCTGGTGCCTCGTTCTGCTCATCATGCTGTTCGGCATCGCCGCCGGCGTGTTCGCAGGCGAACTCTCGCCGGTCTTCCTCATCGTGCCGTTCATCATGCTCGCGCTCGGCTTGGGCATCGCCGCGATCGGGCGGGGGCTCTCCAATTCCGACGAACCCATCTTGCTCGATTTCCTTCGCCGCACGCTCGATGCGCGCTAGAACGCGCCATGGCCGAACTGAAGACGCAAAAGACCAAGGCCTCGGTCGCCGCCTTCATCGCTGCGATCGAGAACGATCAGCGCCGCGCCGACGCCAAGGCCGCCGACAAGATGTTTCGCGAGATCACCGGCGCAAAGCCCGCGATGTGGGGTGAGAGCATCGTCGGCTACGGCGAATACGCCTACAACAACACGGCCGGCGGCGGCGTTTGGCCGATGACGGGTTTCGCGCCGCGCAAAGCCAATCTCGTCCTCTACATCATGCCGGGCTTCGCCCAGTACGATGCGCTCCTGAAGAAGCTCGGCAAGGTGAAGACGGGCAAGTCCTGCCTCTACATAAAGAAGCTCGCGGACGTTGACGAAGCGGTGCTGCGCGATCTCATCGCGCGCGCCTGGGCGCACATGCAGAAGAGGTGCGCGGCGTGAGCAATCGCGCGCGCCCGCAGCGCGGAACGCATCTCGCACGGCTCGCTGAAATCGAAGACGGCGCGGCCATCGTGCGCGATTTTGCCGAGGGCGAGGCGCGTTTCTCGCTGCTCATCGCGCGCGAGGGCGACCGCGCCTTTGCCTACGAGAACACCTGTCCGCACGCGCGCATGCCGCTCGACACGTTCGACGGGCGCGCGTTGACGCAAGACGGCGTCATCGTCTGCGCCACGCACGGCGCGTGCTTCGATTTGCGCTCGGGCGCGTGCGTGGGCGGGCCGGCGCGCGCGCCACTGACGCGCATCGCCGTTTCAATCGAGAACGGCGCGATCCTGATGGACTAGGTCGCGGGGCGCGGCTCTTCCGGTGCGGGCGGGTCATCCTCGATGCGGCGGGCGGGCTCGGGCGCCGGCTCACGCGCGGGCTCGTCGTCTTCATCTTCATCGATGACGTCGTCGATGTCGCGGTTGCGCCGGCCCATCGCGAACCAGCCGAGCGCGGCGAGCAGCACCACGGCGATGGCGATCCAGGGGAAAAGGCCTTGCAGCCCCGCGCCGCCTTTTTCGCTCGCGGCGTTCGTTTGCACGAAGCCCTGTGCGGTCGTCGTGGCGGCTTCAGCGCGCGGCACGCCCGTCACCATGCCGGGGAGATCGTAAGGCGCGCGGCGATCCTGATCGGTCGCGTCCGCGTAGCGCTGGCCGGCCGCGAACGCGAGCGATTGCACGAAGGTCGGAATGGCCGCGATCATCTGTCCGAGCTGATCGCTGCGCCCGATCGTGGTGAGGCCAAGGACGCCCGAGCGGCCAAGCATGCGCTGCTCGTGGCGCACATTGCGCACGCCCTCGGCGGGCTGCGCGGTCCGCTCGGCCCAGGAGAGGCTTCCAGCGGGATCGAAGGCCGGCGCCTGCTCGAAATTGACGAATGTGCGGCCCGCGCCCTGGCGCGCGGCGCGCACGTCGGCCTCGAAGTTCCGCGCCGAGAGCGCAGCGGCGTTGTTGGGCGGGACGTAGCCGATCGCGTCGTAGGAAATCACCGAGCCCCAGAAATCCGCGGCGGCGGGATCGGCGCCGATGGGCGCGAGGAGCCCGAGGATATCGCCGCGCGGCGCAGGCTGGTTGGCGCGCTGCAGGAAGGCTTGCGCCTCGGCGGCGGAAAGCAAGTGGAAGCCGGCGGGCACGTTGAGGGTCACGCCGTTTGGCAGCGTGACTTGGCCGGTGCGGGGCGAGGCGTCCGCGGCGGGCTGCAGCGGCGCGGCGCGCACGCTTGCATCGCTCGGCGCGGGCGCGGTCTGCCCTTGCTGCTGCGCGGGCGGGGGCTGATAGGCGGGCGTCTCGGGCGGGCCGTCCGCCAACGCGGGCACGGTCAGGGCGGCGCCCAGCAAAGCGGCTGTGAAGAGCGCTTTCAGCGTTCGCGGCATTCGAGGATTCTCCCGGCCAAATCAGCGGCCATTAACCATGTTCGGGAGGAATTGTCGCCTCTCGGGTTGGCAAGGCTTCAAGCGCTCGCGGCGGAGGAGAGTTCCGCCTTCGCCCGGTCCATGGCCGTGGAAACGGCCGCGCGCCAGGCTTCGAGCGTGCCGGCCTGGGCGGCCGCCTGTGGATAAAGAACGGCGCGGGAGGAGGAGACGATCCCGCCTTCGAGGCCGTGCGGGCCTTTGACGAACCCGGCGAGCGCGTCGGCGGCGCCGGCGCCTTGGTGGCCGTATCCCGGCACGAGGAAGAGCGAACTGGGCAAAAGCGCGCGGAGCTTCCTGGCTTCGGCCGGCCACGTCGCGCCCGCGACGGCCATAAGGCCGGACCAGCCGGACGCGCCTTGGAGGCGCGCGGCTTGCGGCGCGATCATCTTGGCGACGTGCGCCCAGAGCGGTTCGCCGTCCGCCACGATGTCCTGCACGTCGCGCGCGCCAGGATTGGACGTGCGCACCAGGATCGCGACGCCTTTGTGCGCGGCTTCGGCGGCGGCGAGGAAGGGCTCAAGCGAGTCGAGGCCCAGATAGGGATTCACGGTGACGCTGTCGGCGTCGAAGCCGGGCGCGCGGCCGAGCGTGGCGCGGGCATAGCCTTCGGCGGTCGAGCCGATGTCGCCGCGCTTGGCGTCGAGCAGCACGAGCAGGCCCTTTGCCTGCGCTTCGCTTGTGAGCGACTGCGCGAGCGCGACGCCCGCTTCGCCATAGGGTTCGAAGAAGCCGAGCTGGGGCTTCACCACAGCAGCGCGCGCGGCGGCGAGCGAGAGGATTTCGGCGAAGAAATTTTCGACGACGCGGATGTCGGCCCGCGCATCGCCGAAGAGCGCGGGGATATTCTCCGGCATCGGATCCAACCCGACGCAAAGCGCAGAGCCCGCTCGGCGCACGCCCTCGATCAACCTGTCCGCGAAATGAGAGGAGGGGGCGGATGCTTTGGCCACGGCGCTCATGGGCTCTCCATTGCAGAGTTCGCGAACGCGAACTACCCCTCCCCCTGAAACGGGGAGGCCGGGAGGGGGTACGCACTAATCTTGGCCGATGACCCGCTGCCCCCCTCTTACTCCCCCTTGCAGGGGAGTGTCCCAGGCGTTGCGTCAGCTCCGGAACAGCGGGTTGCCGGCGATGCAGATCACCTGCGCGATGGCGAGGTCGCGGCGCAGGGAATCGGCGCGGCTGCCGTAGTTGTTGTCGCTGATGCGGTGGGGCGTGTCGCCTTCGGGGCGGACATTCTGCACGCCCATGAGGCGCACTATGGTGGCGGGGGAGGCGGTGTAGATACGTCCGCGCCGCGCTGATTCCGCAATCGTCACGCCGATGACGCGGCCCGAATTGTCGAGCGCGGGGCCCCCGCTCATGCCGGCAAGGGAACCGGATAGCCCCTGCGTGCGGCCCGTTTCCGCCCATGCCATCACCGGCTGTTCGAAGCTGTAGCGCCCGCGCGCGATGAGCGTCTCGCGCCCGATGAGGCGCGAAGCGGCTTCGCCG
Source organism: Hyphomonadaceae bacterium (assembly GCA_050246475.1). Taxonomy (GTDB): domain Bacteria; phylum Pseudomonadota; class Alphaproteobacteria; order Caulobacterales; family Aquidulcibacteraceae; genus CADEEL01. The sequence goes on from JBFWVZ010000001.1 coordinate 767,674, forward strand.
GCGCGCCCCTGCGGGTAGCCGATGTGATACGCCTGCTGGCCTACGCGGAGATCGTCCTCCGTGTCGTCGAGCGTGAGCGTTTCGGCGGCGTTCTGCGTGTGCAGCAATGCGAGATCGGCAAAGCTCGCGGTGCGCACGTCGCGCACCTCAAGCGCGGTGTCGGGCCCCACGACGATGCCGACGCGCGCGCAATCGTCCACCACGTGGCGCGCCGTCAGCCACCAGCCTTCCGGATTGACCGCAAAGGCGGTGCCCAGGCCAGATTGGACGGGGCCGACCTCCACGAGAATCTCGGGATCGAACATTGAGGGCGGCGGCAGAAGCGGGCCCGACGCGTCGAGCGTCGGCGGCGCCGGCGTGCGCTGATCGATGCCGAACAGCACGAACACGATGGCGCCCAGCGCCAGCGCATAGACGAGCCAATCGGGGAGGATGCGAAAAAATCTCACGCGGCGCGGAAGAGCGTGAGCGCGGGATCGGAGACGGCGCCCGCGATGATGAGGGCGAGCCCCAGCTTGATCGACATGAGCGTGATCGCGGCGGCGACGTCATTCTCGGCGATGCGCTTCGGCAGGTTGCGCAGGAACATGTCGGCGAAGCGGAACGCGATAATCTGCAGCAGCAAAGTCACCACCGCCCAGATCAACAAGTCCATGAGGCCGATGGCGTGCGCGAGGCACGCGCCGAGCGGAATCGCGAGGCCGACGACGACGCCGCCGAAGGCCAAGGCCGCGCTTGGATTGCCCTCGCGGATGAGCGCGAGCTCCTTATGCGGCGTCATCAGCACATAGATGATGAGGGAGATGATGTAGAGCGCAAGCGCTGCGCCAAGTTGGATGACGAAGTCCGGAAAACCGGCCACGAAGGCGGTGATCGGGGAGGTCAAGTCCATTTGTCGCCTCGCTTTTAGCGCGCGCGGGACCTATCGCCTCCGTTACATTGACGCAAGGCGCCGGGCGCCGCTCGCGCGGCTGGGGAGTGTGAATGAGCGATCGGAAGGCGGCCTTGGTGACCGGCTCGACCAGCGGGATCGGGCTGGCCATTGCGCGCGCATTCGCGCACGCCGGCATGGACGTCATGCTCAACGGGCTGGGCGATGCGGGCGAGATCGAGAAGACGCGCGCGGGGCTTGCTGCGGAGACAGGCGCCGACGTGCGCTTCGACGGCGCCGACCTGACGAGCGGCGCGGGCGCGGCGGGCCTCGTCGCGGCCGCGGAAGCCGCGTTCGGCAAGCTCGATGTGCTCGTCAACAATGCGGGCATCCAGCATGTTTCGCCGGTCGAGGATTTTCCCGTCGAGAAGTGGGATCAGATCATCGCGCTCAATCTCTCCGCGTCGTTCCACACGATCCGCGCGGCGATGAGGGGCATGAAGGCGCGCGGATACGGGCGCATCGTCAACATCGCATCCGCGCATGGGCTCGTCGCCTCGCCCTTCAAGAGCGCGTACGTGGCGGCGAAGCACGGCATCATCGGCTTGACGAAAACCGTCGCGCTCGAAGGCGCGAAGGAGAACGTGCGCACCAACGCCATCTGCCCCGGCTATGTGCTGACGGCGATCGTGGAGAAGCAAATCCCCGATCAGATGAAGACGCACAATCTGCCGCGGGAGAAAGTCATCAGCGACATTCTGCTCGCCGCGCAGCCGACGAAGGAATTCGTGACGGTGGAGCAGGTGGCGTCGCTGGCGCTCTTCTTGACGACCCCGGGCGCGGATTCGATCAACGGCGCCGCGCTCACCATGGATGGCGGCTGGACGGCTGCCTGAGCAAAGGGCGATCTTCACGCTCTCTTAGCCACGCTTAAGCGAAGCTCGGCGCATGCTTCGCAACGCTCTGATCGCCGTGGCGCTTTTGGCCGCCGTTTCACCCGCCGCCGCGCAGCCTTCCACGCGCCCCAGCGAAGATCGCGGCAATTCGCGCGCGCTGACGGCGGCGGAATCCTATCTCGCGGTGCCGACGCTCTCGACCGGCGTTCTCAATCGCTTCCGCACGGCGGGCACGCTCGTCGTCGATGTGGGGCTCGACATCCCGAACGCGCAATTGCGCGCGCGCGCGCGATCGCTTTCGCCGAGGCTGCGCGATGCGCTGCGCACCGCGCTCTCGACCTACGCCTCGACATATTATCGCGCCGACACCGCGCCCGATCCCGCGGCGATGGCGCGCCTCATGCAGCAGGCTGTGAACCGCACGCTCGGCGGGGAAGGCGCGCGCCTGTTGCTGTCGAACGTGGTCTATCAGCGGCGGGGGTAGTCCGCGCGCTGCATTGCACCGAGATCGCCGGTCGTGGCGCTCTCGTTCGCGCTTTGATAGCATCGCCGCAATGGCGGAAATTTTCATCTCGTACAAGAGCGAACGCCGCCCGGCCGCCCGGCACCTGAAGAAGGTGCTCGACTGCTATTTCAAGAACAGCGGCGAGGACTGCGTTTGGTACGATTACGGCCTCATCCCCGGGGATGATTTTGAGCCGCGCATCATGGCTGAAATCAACAACGCCAAGGTGGTCATTGTGCTGTGGTGCGCGATGTCCGTGAAGAGCCCGTGGGTGCACAAGGAAGCGCGCGCGGCGCGCCACGCCGACAAGTTCCTGCCGGTGCGGATCGAGGCGTGCGCTTTGCCCGAAGAATTTGCCGGCGCCGACACGATCAATCTTTCCGGTTGGGATGCGTCGCCTAGCAACCCCGTCTTGCATCGTGTGCTCGAGGACGTCGGCCGCCGTATCGGGCGCGAGCCGGTCTCACGCATCGCAAGCCTGCGGGAGGTGGAGGAAGACTGGAGGGGCTACGGCGCGCCCAGCCTCGCCGCCTTCGCGCTCAGCAAACCGCTGCGCGCCGACGAGGCCAGGAACGAGCGCGCCATTGCGTCGGCGAGCGCGCAATCCATACTTGGCGGGCCGCCGCCGGGCATGACCGACAACCTACGACGGCATTGGGAGGATGCTCAACGCGGCAAGCCCCATGCCCTGGATTACATCGGTTACGCGTTCGAGGTGGGCGAGGACGGCGTCGCCAAGAATGAGCGCAAGGCAGCGCGCCTCTACAAGCTCGCCGCGGATCAGGGCAACCCTCCCGCCCAAACCCATCTCGCTTATATGTACGAGGACGGCCGGGGCGGCCTGCCCAAGGACGAGCGCGAGGCGGCGCGCCTCTACAAACTCGCTGCCGAACGCGGCTATCCGGCCGCACAAAACAATCTCGCATTGATGTACGAGAACGGCCGGGGCGTCCTGCCGAAGGACGAAGACGAGGCTGCGCGCCTTTATAAGCTGGCCGCCGATCGGGGCGACGCTTTCGCGCAGACCAAGCTCGCACTCATGTACCAGCAAGGCCGGGGCGGCTTGCCCAAAAGCGAGCGAGAGGCAGTGCGTCTCTACAAGCTCGCCGCCGATCAGGGCGATGCTCTCGCGCAATCCATTCTCGGAGCCATGTACGAGTCAGGCTGGGGCGGTCTGGCCAAAGACGAGCGCGAAGCGGTGCGTCTCTACATGCTTGCCGCCAATCAAGGCGACGCCGGCGGTCAAGACAATCTCGGAACTATGTACGAGCACGGCCTGGGTGGTCTGCCAAAAGACGAGCACACAGCGGTGGCTTACTACAAGGGCGCCGCCGATCAGGGCGACGCCGGCGGTCGAGTCCATCTCGGAATGATGTACGCGAAAGGGCGGGGCGGTCTGCCCAAGGATGAACGCGAAGCAATGCGCCTTTACAGGCTGGCCGCACGTGACGGCAACGAGGAGGCCCAGGAGGAACTCAGACGTCGCGGCGAAAGTTGGTGACTTTCAGGACGCTCAGCGTGCGTTCCTACGACCCACGCCGCTAACGCCCGCGGCACGCGATGGGGCGCACGACGTTCGCCGGGCCGCTCGCCGCCACGACGCGCCAGATATCGGTGCGCATCGGCTCCTCCGCCGCGACGGTGTCCGGTCCACTCATGAATTGACGCCTGAGAATGAGGAAGCGATCGCCGCCGCATTGGAAGCGATAGTGCAGCCGCTCGAGATTGAAGCGGATGGTTTGCTCGATCGTCTCTCCCTGCGTGCCGAAGATCTGCTCGCGCCCGTGCTGGATCTGCACCCAGATGTCGGCGGTGCCGTCTGCGTTGCGCATGATGGTGCGCTGATTGAAGAAGACGAAGCCGCCGTCGCGCGTGCGCGCCACCATCAGCCAATCGGGCATGTTCTGGGTGGAGCCAAGGGCGACGTTGCCTTGCTGCTGCGCGGGGGCCTCGCCCTTGGCGGCGGGCTGGCCGGATTGTCCGCATCCGGCGAGAAAGAGAGCGGCCGCCGCCAGAACCGCGCCGAACTTGCGCATTGTCAAAACTCCTAGAGCTTTATCTCAATGTTGGATCGCGGCGGCCTTGGGGCAATGCCGCATCACATCGCCGAGATGCCGCCGTCGATCTTGATTTCGGCGCCGGTCACGAACTTCGATTCATCGCTCGCCAAATAGAGCACGGCGTTGGCGATGTCGGCGGGTTCGCCAATGCGCCCGAGCGGGATTTGCCGCGCGAGCTTCGCCTCGGCCTCCTCCTTGCCGAACATCTGCCGCATCGGGTTGAGGATCGGCGTGTCGATGAAGGTCGGGTGGATGGAGTTGGAGCGGATGTTGAGCTTCTGCTTCGCGCAATGCAGCGCGATGCCCTTGGAGAGGAGCCACACGCCTGCTTTCGACGCGTTGTAGACGGGCGAATTGTGCGCCGCGATCAGGCCCGCAATGGAGGAGACGTTGATGATCGAGCCGGGCTGATTGTCCCGCATGTATTTGAGCGCGTACTTCGTGCCGAGGAAGACGGAGTCCACGTTGACGCTCATCACCAGCTTCCAGTTCTCGAAGCTGAGCTCCTCGATGTTCCCGCCGCGCGAGATGCCGGCGTTGTTCACCAGCACCGAGATGCCGCCCATCGCCTTGTTCGCGGCTTCGAGCGCCTTGATCCACTGATCTTCCTGCGTCACGTCGAGCGCGAAGGCGAAGGCGGCGCCCGCCCCGTGCGCGTCGTTGATCTCCTTGGCCACGCGCTCGGCGCCTTCGACATTGATGTCCGCGACGGTGACCTTGGCGCCTTCCTCCGCGAGCCGCTTGGCCATGGCCTCGCCCAAACCCTGCGCGCCGCCCGAAATAAACGCCTTCTTCCCCGCGACGCGACCGGCCATGCTGTGTTCCTCCCTTATATAAGGTGCACCGTGGCGAGGCCGCGCGCGCTTGGCAAGACGCGACAAGAGCGCGCTTGGGCGCACGCTGCGAAGCGGCCTATGATGGCGTGCTTTCGGAGACGCCTTGATGGAATGGGACGCGCTCCTGCTCTCGCGAATTCAATTCGCGTTCACGGTCGGGTTTCACATCATCTTCCCGGCCTTCACGATCGGGCTCGCCTCTTATCTCGCGGTGCTTGAGGGCTTGTGGCTCTTCACCAAGAAGGCCCACTTCAAGAACCTCTATCTTTTCTGGGTGAAGATCTTCGCGCTCTCGTTCGGCATGGGCGTCGTGTCGGGCGTGGTGATGAGCTACCAGTTCGGCACCAATTGGAGCGAGTTCTCCGCCCACGCCGGCAGCGTCATCGGCCCGCTGCTCGGCTTCGAGGTGCTGACGGCGTTCTTCCTCGAAGCGTCGTTCCTGGGCGTGATGCTCTTTGGCTGGAAGCGGGTGGGGCCGGGGCTTCATTTCTTCGCGACGCTCATGGTCGCGATCGGAACGCTTTTCTCCGCGTTCTGGATTCTCTCCGCCAATTCCTGGATGCAGACGCCGCAGGGCTTTGAAATCGCGCACGACGGCACGCTCGTCGCCACCGATTGGATGGAGGTGATCTTCACGCCCTCCTTCCCATCGCGTTTCGCGCACATGACGCTCGCGGCTTATCTGACGACGGCGATGGTTGTCGCGGGCGCTTCGGCCTTCTCCATGCTGCGCGGCAAAAAGAACGCGGAGAACAAGACGAGCCTCCGCATGGCGATCCTGATGATGGCGGTGGTCGCGCCGCTGCAAGTGATCGTGGGGCATGAGAGCGGCATGGTCGCGCTCGAACATCAGCCCGCCAAGATCGCGGCGATGGAAGGCTGGTGGACCAGCGGCACGCGCCAGCCGACGATCCTCTTCGCGCTGCCGGATGAGGAAGCGCGGCGCAATCATTTGGAGGTCGCGATCCCCGGGCTCGGCAGCACGGTGTTCGGCGCGGGCCCGGATGAAGCGCTGCCGGGTCTCAATCAATTTCACGCGGACGACCGCCCGCCCGTCGCGATCGTCTTCTGGGCGTTCCGCATCATGGTGGGGATGGGGCTCGCGATGATCGCGCTGGGCGCGTGGGGCGTGCTGATGTGGCTGCTGAAACGGCTCGACGGCGCGACGCTCTTGCAGCGCCTGCTCGTCGTCTTCGCGCCGTCGGGATTCATTGCGGTGCTCGCGGGCTGGATCGCCGCGGAGGTCGGGCGCCAGCCTTACGTGATCTATGGCGTGATGCGCACGGCGGATGCGGTTTCGCCGGTCGAGGGCGGGCAAGTGGCGCTCTCCTTGCTCGTCTTCATGATCGTCTATGCGATCGTCTTCAGCGCGGGCGCGCTCTACATTCTGCGCATCGTGGCGAAAGGTCCGGATACGGACGAGGCGCCGCCAGAGCAGCGCGAGCCGCCGGGCTCGGCGCTGCAAGCCGCGGGAGACGCGTGATGTGCGCGCCATTCTTTTTCCTTCGCCCCCGCGAGGGCTTCGGGCCACCTTCTCCCGCCCATGGCGGGAGAAGGAAAGGAGCAAGCTGATGTTCCTAGGCGTTGAACTCTCGCTCATCTGGGCCGTGCTCATCGCGGTCGCGGTTTTTCTCTATGTCGCGCTCGACGGCTTCGATCTGGGCGTGGGGATTCTTTTTCCGTTCGCGAAGAGCCCAAAAGAGCGCGATCAGATGGTCTCGGCCATCGCGCCAGTGTGGGACGGCAACGAGACATGGCTGGTGCTGGGCGGGGGCGGGCTCTTCGCGGCTTTCCCGCATGCCTACGCCGCGCTCATGCCCGCGCTTTATTTGCCGATCGGCATCATGCTCGTCGCGCTCATCTTCCGCGGCGTCGCGTTCGAGTTCCGCCATCATGGCCGCGAACGCGGCAAGAAATTCTGGACGGCCGCGTTCGCCGGCGGCTCGCTCGTTGCCGCGCTCGCGCAAGGCTTCGTGCTCGGCGGGTTCATCCAGGGCAACGATTTCATCGACGGGCGCTTCGTGGGCCAGCCGCTCGATTGGCTGACGCCGTTCACGGTGCTGACCGCGCTTGGGCTTGTCGCCGGTTACGCGCTCCTCGGCGCCACATGGCTCATCTTCAAGACCGAAGGAGAGCTCATGGCGCGCGCGCAACGATGGGCGCGGATGCTGGCGCCGGCTGTCGGCATCGCCATGGCGGGCGTTTCAATCGCGACGCTGGCGCTCGATCCGCGCATCACGGAGCGCTGGGGCCTCACCATGATGCGCATCGATTGGGATGCGTTCTCCCGCGTCGCGATCCTGCCGGTGCTCGCCGCCGCGCTCATCGCGCTCATCTGGCGCGACGCGACGGGGCCGAAGCATTTGCGCCCGTACCTTTTGACCGTCACGCTCTTCGCGACTGCCTATGCGGGGCTCGCGGTTTCGCTCTGGCCTTACATCGTGCCGTTCGAATTGACGCCCTCGGAAGCCGCGGCCGCGGACAATGCGCTTGAGCTTCTGCTTTGGGGCGCGCTGCCGATGCTGCCGATCATCCTCGGGTACACGTTCTACGTCTATTGGCTCTTCCGTGCGAAAGTTCCCGCCGATGGCGCCTATCATTGAAGGCCCGCCGGAAGAGGGCGAGCGCGCGCGCCCGCTGGGCAAACGCGTGCTCTGGTTCATCGCGCTGTGGATCGGCGGCCTCGGCGCCGTCGCGGCGGCGGCTTACGCGCTGCGCGCGCTCATCCTTTAGTTTCCTCGCGGTCGTAATAATCCACGGTCGTCTCCGCGCGGTACATGCCGCGGAAGCCCGGTTCGCCTGGGCCGCCTGAGACGGCGAGCACTTTCTCCGAGTCCGGATATTCGCAGATCTCGACATCCGCCATCGTCGAGATTGCGAGGTAGCGCATGTCGGTCTGCCCGGTGTTGATGATCTGGTGAGCCACCTCGCCGCCGCCCGTGGGGCAGGCAATCACGTCATGCGCGCGGATCGGATAACGCGCATCGCCGAAGCGCAATTCGCCTTCGCCTTCGAGAATGAAGAACATCTCTTCCTCCGCGCGATGCGAATGGAAAGGGCATTGCGCCTTGCCCGGCGGCAGGACGGTCAGATTGTAGCCCAGATCGCGCGCGCCGATGTGGGGGGAGATCGATGCGCGCTTCGACGTGTAGAGCCCGTTGTCTTCGATGTCGTCGAACTCGGCTTCGTCGAGATTCATGATTGGCTTCGGCAAGGCGGCTCTCCCATATGCGCCGGGGCGCATAGCACATCCGCTGCCGGAACGGCTCAATCCTCGATCGCTTCGATGCCTTGGCGGTCGAGTTCGGCGAGGGCGTCGCGCATGTGCTGCAATTGCGCGGGCGAGTGGGGCGTCCACGTCTCGATTTCGCCGACGATGCGGAGCGCCTCGCGCGTGCGGTAGGATTTGGTCGGGTTGCCGGGGAACTTCTTGTCCGTGAGGTTGGGGTCGTCCTCGAAGGCGCCCGTCGGCTCGACGATATAGATGCGCTCTCGCCCTTCGCCTTGCGCGAGCTCGGCGCCCCAGATCGCGGCTTCGAGGGTCGCGGCGAAATAGACGAACTTCGCCTCTCTCCGTTTGCCGTAGTTCGACGCGTAGCCCGCGCCGATGAGATTGCCCACGCGAAGGTCGGCCTTGGTGCCGTGATAGAACTCGCTCATGCGGCGCGACTGTCGCGAAATTCCGCGCGCGCGCAATTCTTGAAGATCGCGCGGCGGCGCCCACGTTCAGTGTGGCGCCCTGCCTTGCCGCCTAGACTTTCTCTTTTTCCCTCGGCGCCGAAACCGTGCGTTTCTCGCGCATGGACTTGGGCTTGGGCAGCAGGCGAAAGCGCGTCTGGCACCATGCGAAATCGATGCCCACGTCCAAGAGCGCATCGGAGCGCCCGCACGGGCAGGCGAACTCCATCACGCCGATCACGCGGTAGGTCTCGCCCTGAACCAAAGGCACCGGCATGCCGGTGGCGTGGTTGGGCGCGGCGTTGACGCAGAGAACCAGATCGCCAGGGCCGACAGCGTCGCTCATCGCTTTGCATCCATTGGCGTCATTCTAGCACTTTTCGCGGGGGTTTGCGCTTCATACCTCATAGAGCAGCTGCGAGATCGGCCGTCCGCTTTTCGCCGACAACGGACATTCGTGGTATCTCAATCTCGGCGGCCAGCGGGGTAAGGCAGTGGCGGCAGAAGCGACGATCTGGAGCATTCCTGCGTACCTTCCGTATGTGCATCCGCCACTGACCGAAGCGGCGATAAAAGGCGCAGAACTGCGTCTCGGCGTACGGCTACCCAGCTCGTATCTGGAAATCTTGAAGCAACAGAACGGCGGCTACGTGCGGTTCTCGCTTCCGAATATGTCGTCTGAAATGGTGTGGGGGATCGGACCACAATTTCCATCAATCACTGATCAATTCGACTGGAGGGACCCGGAGGAAGCGTCCGACTATGATTGGTCACCGCGCGATGCACATCTGCTCGTGCCATTCGACGGTGACGGTCACTGGCATCTATGTCTCGACTATCGCGCTGCTGGGCCAAACTCTGAGCCTAAGGTCACTTACGTCGATCTTGAAGGCGGACAGGAAGAGCCGGTCGCTGGCGACTTCGCGACGTTCTTGAAGTCGCTTCTTTTCGACTCACCAAATGCGACATTTGGTGTTGGCGCGGCGGTCGAGAACGTCTTGGCCGCGCTAGAAAGCGAACTTGGCGTGCACTTTCAATCTCAAGGCGCTCTCGATCACGGCTATGAAATGAAGCGAGTCGGTTTGGGTGCTGATCGGCGTGCACCCTGGATTTGGGTCAGTGAAAACGAAGTAGCTCGCGGTTTCGTGCGACCGTCGGACCCGCGCTATGAGGAATTGAATGGCCTTTTGAAAGGCACGGCTTTGCGATTTCCCGAATACCCACAGAGCGCCACCATCGTTGAGTGCAATGTCGCCGCCTCGCCCGCAGTCATGGATGCGTGCGCGCGGCGCAGCCTACCGCTGGAGGTGATCGGCGAAGGAAATCGCTCCTAGCGAGCGTCTCAATTGGGCTAAGAGCGGGCGCTACCCTGCCCCCTCATCCATAAACTGCGCCAGCACCACGTCGAGCGCCGTCACGCCGCCCGCGTCGTGCGTCGCGAGCGTCACGTCCACTTTGTTGTAGACGTTGAACCATTCCGGATGGTGGTCCATCTGCTCGGCCTTCAAGGCGCAGCGCGTCATGAAGGCGAAGGCTTCCTTGAAGTCCGCGAATTTGTAGCTCTTGGCGATGGCGTCGCGGCCGTCGACCGCGCTCCAGCCCTTGAGCTGCGCGACGGCGGCGTTCGCGCCGATCTTCTCGCGGGACAATTTCTCTGCGGCCATGGGATCGCTCCTGGCGTGTCTCATAGAGCAAGAGGGCTGCGAAGAGTATGGCGGACCGCCCCCTCGATGGGGCGGTCGATGCGCGCGTGCGCGCATCGGGTGGGGTGATCTCTGTAACAACAGAAAGGGCGCCTCTTGAGGCTCGACTTCCAGCGCGGCGGGTCCCACCCCTCCCGGTTCCGCGTGACCGCGAAACCGCCCTCCCCATCGAGGGGAGGGCATGAAGCGGCATTGATCAGCGGGACGCTCTAAGCGCGTCCGCCCGGTTGGCGCTTCAGCGCCTCGAGGTAGGTCACGGTGGCCGGTTGCGAGTCGGCGGCGGGCGCCTTGCGGGGCGCTTTAGCCGGATCGGGCAGACGGAAGGGAATGATGTGAGCCATGGCAGGCGCCCCCTCGCGCGCTTCATGCGCGCGGATGAGAGCGTCCGGCCAAGCTGGTGAATCAGGGCTTAACCAGCGGGCGCGTCCGGCTGATTTTTAGGATGCGCGGCGATGAAGGCCGGATGGCGTGACGCGGCGGCCTCAATTTCGCGCATCCGCGGCGAAAGCTGGACGTTGTAGCGATCGACCGCGGCGTAGAGCTGCGGGACGAGGCAGCAATCGGCGAGCGTCGGGTTTTCGCCCCAGGCCCACGGCCCGCCGGGGCCGGCGGCCATCAAGCGCTCGATGCCGGCGACGCCATCCGTGATCCAGCGCGCGGCGAAGGCGGCGGCGGCTTTCTCATCCGCGCCCAGCTCCTCGCGCAAATATTTGAGCACGCGCATGTTTCCGAGCGGATGGATGTCGCACGCGACCGCCGCCGCGATCGCCCTGACGCGCGCCCGCGCGATCGTATCGGCGGGCAGGAGCGGCGGTTCGGGATAAGCCTCCTCCAGCCATTCGAGGATCGCGGGGCTCTGGGTGAGGTCTTGGCCGTCCACCACGAGGGTCGGGACGAAGCCCTGCGGGTTGTGCGCGAGGTTCTCCGCCGATTTCTGCGCCCCCGCGCGGAGGTCGAAATTCACGCGGGCGTAGGAGAGGCCTTTGAGCTCCAGCGCGATACGGGTGCGGTGGCTCGTGCCGGAGCGCCAGTAATCGATGAGCGTCAAATCGTGCGTTTCGGGCATGGCGTTTCCATAGCGCGGCCCCATCTTGCAAGAAAAGGCCGGGCATTGCGCCGTTTGAGGCTTGGCCGTGTCACGCTTATAAGGCGGCCAAACATTCTGGAGATTTCTGATGGCCGATTTGTTCGACAATCCCATCGGCACGGACGGCTTCGAGTTCGTCGAGTTCACCTCGCCCGAGCCGGATAAGCTCGCGGCCTATTTCGAGCAGATCGGATTCACGGCTGTGTCGAAGCACCGCTCGAAGAACGTCGTCCGCTACAAGCAGAACGACATCAACTTCATCCTCAACATGGAGCCGCAGGGCCAGCCCGCGGATTTCCGCGAGAAGCATGGGCCGAGCGCCAACGGCATGGCCTTCCGCGTGCGCGACGCGAAGAAGGCGTTCGAAGAAGCGGTGAAGCGCGGCGCCAAGCCCGTCGATATGCCGCTCGGGCCGATGGAGCTCGACATTCCCTGCATCGAAGGCATTGGCGGCGCTTATGTCTATCTTGTCGACCGCTATGGCGCGCAGACGATCTACGACGTCGATTTCCGCCCGATCGAGGGCGCGGACGAAGCCAAGAACCAGATCGGCCTCACCTATCTCGATCACCTCACGCACAATGTCTTCCGCGGCAACATGAAGACGTGGGCGGATTACTACGAGCAGATATTCAACTTCCGCGAGATCCGCTATTTCGACATCGAAGGCAAAGTGACGGGCCTTTTCTCCAAGGCGATGACGAGCCCGTGCGGCAAGATCCGCATTCCGCTCAACGAGTCGAAGGGCGATCCCGAGAACGTCGATCAGATCGAGGAATATCTGCAGCGATATCGCGGCGAAGGCATCCAGCACTTGGCCTTCGGCACGGACAATCTCTACGAGGTCGTCGATCGGTTGAAGGCGCGCGGCGTGCCGCTGCAAGACACGATCGACACCTATTTCGAGCTGATCGATCAGCGTCTGCCGGGCCATGGCGAGCCGGTCGAGGAATTGCGCAAGCGGCGCATCCTGATCGACGGCGCGCCGAGCGAGGGCCAAGGCTTGTTGCTGCAAATCTTCGGCAAGGACGCGATCGGCCCGATCTTCTTCGAGTTCATTCAGCGCAAGGGCAATGAAGGCTTTGGCGAAGGGAACTTCAAAGCGCTCTTTGAGTCGATTGAACTCGACCAAATCAAGCGCGGCGTGCTGAAGGAAAAGGCGAGCGCGTGAGCCCTCTCCCTTGAAGGGAGAGAGGCAGGGGTGCGGGTGAGAGCTTGGAGCGGCGCGCAAGAGAACGGCGAATGTTTGGAAATCTCATCTCACCCCGCCCCCTTACCCCCTCCCCCTCCAGGGGAGGGGGCGTCGTCATCGCGGCGCTTCTCTTCCTTGCTTTGGCTTCCTGCGCGAGTGCGCAACCGGCGCAAGCGCCTGCGCCGCGTTGGTCGATCGCGCTTCATGGCGGCGCGGGCGTGATCGAGCGCGCCAATCTCGATCCGCAAACAGAAGCCGCTTATCGCGCCGCGCTGCAAGAAGCGTTGGAGATCGGCGGCGCCATTCTGGAGGAGGGCGGCAGCGCGCTCGACGCCGTCGAGGCCGCCATCCACCGCATGGAGGACGATCCGCTCTTCAATGCGGGGCGCGGCGCGGTCTTCACCGCCGATGGCGTCAACGAATTGGACGCCTCGATCATGGACGGGCGCTCACGAAGCGCCGGGGCCGTTGCGCGTGTGACGCGCACGCGCCATCCGATTTCGCTGGCGCGCGCGGTGATGGAGCATTCGCCGCACGTGATGCTCTCGGGCGAAGGCGCGGACGCTTTCGCGCGCGAGCGCGGGCTGGAGCAAGTCAGCCCGAGCTATTTCTTCACCGAGCGCCGCTGGCGCCAGATGGAGGCGGTGCTGCGCAGCCGCAATGAGCCCATCCCGCCGCGCCCGGAAGGCGCGCCGCGTGAGGAAGGCGCGCTGCTGCTTGACGATCATCAATTCGGCACAGTCGGCGTCGTGGCGCGCGATGCGCAGGGCAATGTCGCGGCCGGCACGTCGACGGGCGGCACGACGGCGAAACGCTGGGGCCGCATCGGGGATTCACCGATCATCGGCGCGGGCACGTACGCGCAGAACGGAGTCTGCGCGGTCTCCGCGACGGGCACGGGCGAATACTTCATCCGCCTCTCCGTCGCGCGCACGATCTGCGCGCTCATGGAGTTGCGCGGGCTATCGGCGCAAGCGGCGGCGGATCAAGTCATCCAGCGCGATCTGACGGCGATTGAAGGCGATGGCGGCGTCATCGTCATCGACGGCCAAGGCCGCGCGGCGTGGAGCATGAACACATCGGGCATGTATCGCGCCCGGCTTGAAGCGGGCGGCGCGCCCATCGTGCAAATTTTCGCGGACGAGTGAGGAGAGGCGCCATGCCCATCACCAACGGCATTCATCACGTCGCTTATCGCTGCAAGGACGCGAAGGAGACGGTCGAGTTTTATCGCGACGTGTTCGATATGGATTATACGACCGCGTTTGCCGAGGATTACGTGCCTTCGACGGGCGAATACGATCCCTACATGCACATCTTCCTCGATGCGGGGAATGGCAACGTGCTCGCCTTCTTCGAATTGCCGAACCAGAAGGACATGGGCCGCGACGAGAACACGCCCAAATGGGTGCAGCACATCGCGTTCAAGGTGGAGAGCCTCGATGCGCTCTTAGCCGCGAAGGCGCGCGCGGAAGCCAAGGGCCTCGATGTGCTGGGGCCGACCGATCACGGCATCTTCAAATCGATCTACTTCTTCGATCCCAACGGCCATCGTTTGGAACTTACCGCCGACACCGGCACCGCGGACGAACTGGCGGAGCTGAAGCGCGTGGCGCCGATGATGCTCGATGAATGGAGCCGCACCAAGAAAGCGCCCCAGCACGCCGCTTGGCTGCACGAGAAAGCGCGCAAGGCGCACGAAGAAGCGAAGGCGCGTTTGGGGGAATGAAGCAGGCGCCGCCTTCCGACACGCGCGTCACGCTGCGCCTCGCGCTCGATCCCTATCATTGGCGCGCCAACGATCGCGGGACGTGGGCGACCGATCTGGCAGCCATCGCGGATTCCGCGGCGCCGAATTTCCTGCGCGTCGAAGGCTACGACATCGGCGATGTCGTCATCACAATGCGCCTCTGGTCCCCCGAGCCGGCGAAGAGCCTAAAGAAGGTGCTGCGCGATCACGAAGCGATCCGCCGTCTGCGCACGCGCCTCGCCGATCTCGGCGCACGCCCGGACTTTGAGATCGAAGAGGATGAAGCGGCATGAGAAGAGCCTGATGCCGCTTGTCGATCCTTTGCCCGGCGATGCGGATACCGAAGTCGCCGAACTCGCACGCTTCTTCAACGAGACATTGGGCTTTCCGCCCAACTCGGTGCTCACCATGCAGCGCCGCCCCGAGATCGCGAAAGCGTTCATCAATCTCAACAAGGCGGTGATGGCCAACGCCGGGCGCGTCACCTCCGAGCAGAAGCGGCTCATCGGGTATGTCGCGAGCCTGACGGCGGGGTGCCGCTATTGCCAGGCGCACACGGCGCTTGCCGCCAAACGCTACGGCGCAAGCGATGCGCGCGTCGCGGAGGTTCTTCGCTACGAGACGAGCGATCTCTTCACGCCGGCGGAGAAGGCCGCGCTCGCTTTTGCGCAGGCCGCGTCTTCCGTGCCGAACGCGGTGGATTCAAAGATCGCCGCGGATTTGAAGGCGCATTGGCGCGAAGACGAGATTGTCGAAATCCTCGGCGTCGTGGCGCTCTTCGGCTATCTCAATCGCTGGAACGATTCCATGGCGACGGCTCTCGAGCCCGGCGCGGAAGAAGCGGGCCAGGCGCATCTCGCGCGCGCCGGCTGGTCGAAGGGCAAGCATTCATGAAGCTCGCATCCTTGAAGCACGGCCGCGATGGGCGCCTCGTCGTCGTGTCGGACGATCTGCATTTTTATACGGATGCCGGCCTCATCGCGCCGACGCTGCAAGCTGCGCTCGACGATTGGGGCCACGCCGCGCCGAAGCTGAAGGCGCTTGCGGAGAGCCTCTCGCACGACGGCGTGCCGAAGGAGCGCTTTCACGAGCGCGAATGCGCCTCGCCTTTGCCGCGCGCCTTTCAATGGGCGGACGGCTCGGCATACGTGAACCACGTGGAGCTCGTGCGCAAAGCGCGCGGCGCCGAGATGCCCGCGAGTTTCTGGACCGATCCGCTGATGTATCAGGGCGGCTCGGATTCTTTCTTGGCGCCGCGCGATCCCATTCCGCTCGCCGATCCCGCGTGGGGTTGCGATTGCGAGGCGGAGGTCGCTGTTATCACCACGGATGTGCCGATGGGCGTTTCGCCCGAGGCGGCGCGCGGCCACATCGCGCTTATCATGCTCATCAACGATGTGAGCCTGCGCAATTTGATCCCAAACGAATTGGCCAAGGGCTTCGGCTTCTTTCAAGCCAAGCCTTCTTCCGCGTTCTCACCTATTGCGTTGACGCCGGATTCGCTCGGCGATGCGTGGGACGGCGCGAAGCTGCATCTGCCGCTCTTGACACGCATCAACGGCAAGCCGTTCGGTTCGCCCAATGCCGGCGTGGATATGACGTTCGATTTCGGCCAGCTCATCGCGCATGCGGCGAAGACGCGTCCGCTTTGCGCAGGCTCGATCATCGGTTCGGGCACGGTGTCGAACCGCGATCCGGACGGCTCGCCGGGCAGGCCCGTGAGCGAAGGGGGCCTCGGCTATTCCTGCATCGCGGAAATCCGCATGATCGAAACGATCCGCGACGGCGCGCCGAAAACGCCCTTCCTCACGCACGGCGACCGCGTCGAGATCGAGATGTGCGATGCGCAGGGCCGCTCGATCTTCGGGCGCATCGAGCAATCCGTCGCGGCGGTGTGACGCGCAGCGCCTCTTGCTTGCGCAAGCGTGGGGCGCTCTTCTATCGATTCCAAAATCTCTCTGGGAGCCGCATCATGCGCCACGGGCTCAAGGCCTCCGTCTCGCTCATCGCCGTTTTCGCGCTCGGCGCGACGCTCACCACCGCCTCACGCGCGGACGAAGGCATGTGGACGTTCGACAACATTCCGGCGAATGCGATGCGCGAGGAATACGGCTTCGCACCGGATCAGGCGTGGCTTGATCGTGTGCGCGCCGCCTCGGTGCGGCTTGAGAGCGGCTGCTCGGGCGCGATTCTCTCGGCGCAAGGGCTGGTGCAGACAAATTCGCATTGCGTCTCCGAATGCGTCTCCAATCTGGCGACGGCGGAGGAGAATCTTCTGGAGACGGGATTTCGCGCCGAACGGCGCAACGATGAGCGCCGCTGCGAAGGCATGGCGGTTCAGGTCGTCACCGAAATCCGCGACGTGACCGACGAAATCGACGCCGCGACAGCCGGCGCCGGGGCGCAAAGCTTCGCCTCCGCGCGCGACGCCGCGATCGCGCGGATCGAGAGCGAATGCCGCGCCGGCGTCGCGGATCGCCGCTGCCAGGTGATCACGCTCTATCAAGGCGGGCGCTACGCGCTGCACACCTATCAGCGTTATGACGATGTGCGCCTCGTGTTCGCGCCCGAGGATGCGGCCGCTTTCTTCGGCGGCGATCCCGACAATTTTAACTTCCCGCGCTATTGCTTCGATGTCGCCTATCTGCGGCTCTATCAAGACGGCCGGCCCGCGGCGACGCCGAACTTCCTGCGCTGGCGCTCGACGCCGCTGGCGGAAGGGGAGATGACGTTCGTCTCCGGCAATCCCGGCGGCACGAGCCGGCAGCTCACATTGTCCGAGATGGCGTTTCAGCGGGATTCGTTCCTGCCGTGGCGCTTGGCTTATCTCGCGGAGCTGCGCGGGCGGCTGATCTCGTTTGGCGAGCGCGGCGACAATGAGCGGCGCATCTCGACCGATCTCCTGCTCAACGTGGAGAACGGCTACAAGGCGCTCAACGGGGAGCGTAATTCACTGGTCGAGCCGGGCGGATGGCGCACGGTGGAGCGTCGCGAAGCGGATTTGCGCCAGCGCATCTCACGCAATCGCGCCGTTCAGCGCGATGTCGGCAATGCATGGGATGAAGTCTCCGCGGCGATGGAGGCGTATCGCGGCTTCTATCTCGCGCATCAATTCGCGGAAGTGCGCGCAGGCGCGGGCTCCGAGCTCATCGGCTATGCGCGCGACATCGTGCGCGGCGCGGCGGACCGTGAACTGCCGGACGGCGAACGCATGCCCGCCTACACCAGCGCGCGCCTGGGTTCGATCGAGGCCGAACTTTTCGCCGCAACGCCGATCGAACAGGAGATCGAGGAGATTCTGATCTCCTTCTGGCTCTCTAAGATGCGCGAAGCGCTGACGGCGGACGATCCGTTCGTGCGCCGCGTGCTCGGGCGCGAGAGCCCGGAAGGCCTGGCGCATCGCCTGGTGACGCAAACGCGGCTTGCCGATCCGGCGGAGCGGCGCAGGCTTTGGGAAGGCGGGCAGGCCGCGGTCGCGGCGTCTGACGACCCGCTCATCGTCTTCGTGCGCGCGTGGGACGCGGATGCGCGCGCGCTGCGCGCCCGTTATCGCACGGAGGTGGAGGGCCCGGTCGCGCGTGCACATGAGCGACTTGCGCGCGCGCGCTTCCAGACGTTCGGCTCCAGCGTCTATCCGGATGCGACGTTCACGCTGCGCCTTTCTTATGGGCGCGTTGCTGGTTGGACGGAGCCTGGCGGGCGCGTCATCGCGCCGTTCACGCGCTTCTCGGGGCTCTTCGAGCGCGCGACGGGCGCGCCGCCTTATGCGCTGGCGCCTTCGTGGTCGGCGGCGCAAGGCCGGCTCGATCCCAACACGATCTTCAACTTCTCGACGACGCACGACATTGTCGGCGGCAATTCCGGCAGCCCCGTGATCGATCGCGAGGGCCGCGTCGTAGGCGCGGCGTTCGACGGCAACATCCACTCGCTCGGCGGCGAATATTTCTACGACGGGCGCTTGAACCGCGCGATTGCGGTGGCCTCCACCGGCATCGAGGAGGCGCTCCTCGATGTGTACGGGATGGACGATCTCGTGCGGGAATTGCGCGGGCAGTAGGGCGCAGCCGAAATTCCTTCTCCCCCTCTCGGGGGAGAAGGAATTCGCGTCACATCACCAAATCTGCACGCGGTCCGCGGGCGCGAGATAGAGCGCGTCGGCCGGCTGCACGTCGAACGCGGCGTACCAGGCGTCCAAGTTCCGCACGACGCCGTTGATCCGATACTGCGCCGGCGCGTGCGGATCGGAGAGCACCTGGTTGCGCAGCCGCGCTTCGCGGATGAGCTGCTTCCACACCTGGCCCCAGCCGAGGAAAAAGCGCTGCGCGCCTGTCACGCCCTCAAGGACGGGCGGCGTCTCTCCGTTGAGCGAAATCATGTAGGCTTCGTGCGCCACCTGAAGCCCGCCGCAATCGCCGATGTTTTCTCCGAGCGTCAACCGCCCGTTCACGCGGATGCCCGGCAGCGGTTCGTACTGATCGTATTGCGCAACGAGGCGATCGCCCAAGGCGGTGAAGCGCCGGACGTCTTCTTCGTTCCACCAATCGCGCAGCACGCCTTGCGCATCGGAGCGCGCGCCCTGGTCGTCGAAGCCATGGCCCATTTCGTGGCCGATGACGCCGCCGATGCCTCCGTAATTGACGGCGGGATCGGCGTTCGGATCGAAGAAGGGCGGTTGCAGGATCGCGGCCGGGAAGACGATCTCGTTGAAGACGGGATTGTAGTAGGCGTTCACCGTTTGCGGCGTCATGCCCCATTCGTCACGGTCGGTGCGCTGATTGACGCGCGCGAGATCGTAATTCCAGGCGTAGACGGCGGCGCGCTTGGAATTGCCGAAGGCGTCGTCGGCGCGCACTTCGTAGGCCGAATAATCGCGCCAGCGATCCGGATAGCCGATCTTCGGGCGGAAGGTGGCGAGCTTCTCGCGCGCAACGACTTTCGTCTCCGGCGACATCCAGGTGATCTGATCGATGCGCCTGCCGTAGGCGGTGCGGAGGTTCTCGACCAATTGCTGCATCTGCGCGCGCGACGCAGGCGGGAAATGGCGCGCGACATAGATTTCGCCGACGGCTTCGCCGAGCGCGCCGTCGATCGATTGCACCGCGCGCTTCCAGCGATCGCGCTGTTGCGGCTGACCGTTGAGCGTGCGGCCGTAGAAGGCGAAATTCTCATCGTCGATGGGCGTCGGCAGCACCGGCGCGTTGTTGTGCAGATAGTGATAGGTGAGATAGGCCCGCCACGTCTCCACCGGCGTCGCCATGACGAGGTCGCAAAGCGGGCGGATCGCGGAGAGCTCCTGCACCACGAAATCGCGCACCTGCGGGCCAAGGCCGCTCGATTGGAAATAGGCCTCCCACGGAAATTGCGGCGCGAGCGCGAGCACCTCGGCGCGCGAGCGCTTATTGTAGGTGCGCGTGCGGTCGCGCCGGTCCGCGATCGGCCAATGGCGGCGCGCGATCTCGGTTTCAAGCGCGAGGATGGCTTGCGCCTTCTCCGCGGCGCCGGATTGATTGCCCAAGCCCAGCATGCGCGTGACGTGTTCGCGGTATTGCGTGCGCAGCGTTTGGAATTGCTCGTCGTCGCGCAGATAGTAATCGCGCTCAGGCAGGCCGATGCCGCCATGCGTGATCGCGTAGGTGTAGCGATTGGGATCGCCCTCATCGAGTGTGAAGTAATAGCCGACAGGGAAGGTGACGGGCATGTCGGGGCGCCCAACAAGGGCGACGACATCTTGATGCGTGCGCAGCGCCGCGATTGCGTCGAGATCGCCCTGCGCCGGGGCGAGGCCGCGCGCGGTGATGCCGGCGACGTCGTTGTAGGAATTGTAATAGTCAGCGATCTTCTGCGCGTTGGAGCCTGGCGCGCCGCCCGCGGCGGACGTCTCTTCAAGGATCGCGCGAATATTGGTCTCCGCTTCGGCGTTCAGCATGTCGAACGCGCCCCAGCGTGTGCGGTCAGACGGGATCTGGGTGTTTCTGATCCAGGTTCCATTGCAATAGGCCTGGAAATCGTTGCCGGGCCGCACGGAGAGATCGCGCGCGCTTAAGTCAACGCCGAAAGAGCCGAGCGCGGGGCGGCCCGTGACGGGGGCCGGCCCGCCCGCGCCGCCCGTGCGGGCCGCGCAACCGGCGGCGGCGAACGCGAAGAATGACGCGGTGAGCGTGCGCCGGGTCAATTGAGGCATGGGTTCACTCCGTCCGAAAACCGATCGCCCCTTTTCCCGCCGCGCTACTCCGCAGGCAAGGCGCGCGGCTCGCTCTCTCCCCAGAGGCGGCGGAAAAAGCGACCAATGGCGGCCACGCCGCGTTTAGCGTCGTGCCCAAGCATGTAGAGCACGGGCGTGAGGATGAGCGTGACGGGCATGCACAGCAGCACGCCGAACGCGAGCCCGATGGCCATCGGCTTCAGGAATTGCGCGATCGCGGCATTTTCCAGCAGCATCGGCAGAAGGCCCGTGAACTCGGTGACGGATGTTAAGAAGATCTGCCGGAAGCGCGAGACCGAGGCCTCGATGACGCCGCGCTCAGCCTTCACGCGCATGATCTGGAAGCCCGCAGCCTCCAGCTCGAGCGCCTTCTCATAGTGCTGGCTCGATTTCGCGTGCTTGGAGACGAGTTCGATCGCGCCTTCGCGGAAGTCGTTGGCGACGGCCTCCTCGACGAGATCGTCGTGGAACTCGACATGCTCGGCGACCGTGACGAGCTCCCATTGCGAGCCGTCCGCGGCGGTGAAATCCTGCGCTTCGAAGCCTTCGGGCAAGGGCGCGCTCGCGCCCTTTCTGCGCATCGCGAAGAGCCCGCGGATATGGTTGATGCGATCGACGAGCACGACGTTGTCGTTCACCACCACGCCCATCGCGGCCACCATGCCGAGCCATGAGAAGAGCGCGAAGGAGAGCCCGAACACGAAGTGCCCGACGGTCGCGCCGATGAAGGCGAACGGGATGACGCTCATGATGAGCGCGGGCTGGCCGTAGGAGCGGAAGACGACCGCGAGCAGGAAGTACATGCCGAAGAGGCACATGAATCCGTAGGCAAGCAGCTGGGCGAAGAATTCCTGCTGCGCCTCCGCTTCGCCAAGCGCGCGGCGCGTGACAGTCGGGTAGCGCGCCTCAAGCTGCGGGAAGAAATTGTCGTTGAGCTCCTGCATGATGAGCGCGCGCGCCGCCGGCGGCGCTTCGGCCTCCACCATGATCGAGCGCATGCGCTGGCGGCGGTCATAGCCGGTCACGCCGGGCGCGAACTCCCATGTCGCGACCGAGGCGAGCGGCACTTCGCGCCCATCGTTGGTGCGCACGCGGAACTGGCCGAGGCTTTCGAGCGTGCGGCGATCCTCGCGCGGGTAGCGCACGTAAACGCGCACTTCCTCGCCGTCGCGCGGCAGACGCTGCACTTCGCTGCCGAAATAGGCCTGACGCACCTGGTTGGAGACGTCGGCCAGCGTGATGCCGAGCTGCTCGGCGCCGGGCAACAGCGTGAATTGCAGTTCTTCGTTGGCGGCTTCTTCGCTGTCGCGCACGCTGGAGACGGTGGAGAATTGCAGCAGCCGCGCTTTCAGCTCATCGACGGCGGCGCGCAGATCGTCCTGGTTTTCGCCCAGGATGGCGATCTGGATGTTGGGGCCGTTATCGTTGCCGGAGAGCGAGATATCGACGCGCTCGGCGTCGGGGATGGGGCCGAGCAATTCCTCGAGGCGCTCCTGCACGCGGCTGGTGCGCAGTTCGCGCGTCTCAGGCGGCGTCAACAAAACCCAGGCCTGGATCGAGGTCTCTTCGATCGCCTGGCTCCAATTGCGCACAACGCCGCGGGAGCGCGTGCCGGTGTGGGGATCTTCGTAGGCGACGGATTCGGTTTCGCGTTCGAGCGCCTGGCGGGCGCGGTCAAGCTGGGCGGCGACCTCCTGCATGCGCGCGAACGGCGTCGTCTGCGGAAGTTCGATGCGCGCCATGATGAAGTCGCCTTCGACTTCGGGCATGAATGTCTGTTCGATGCGGTTGGAGGCCATGATCCCGACCGCCAGAATGAAGGCGGTCACGAAGATCGAAAGCGTCAGCCAGCGAACCTTCATCGCGGCGCGCACGAGAGGCCCGTGAATGTTGCGCGCCACCCAGAGCACGGAATGGGCGCACGCTTGCTGCGCGCGGAAGAGGCGGCTCATAAAGGAATGGCCCTGCGGATCGGGCTTTTTCACGTGCGCCAAGTGCGCGGGCAGGATGATCAAGCTCTCGATCAGCGAGAAGAAGAGCGTGGAGAGCACAACGATCGAGATCGCGCGCGTGAATTGGCGCACGGCCCCGTCGATCAGCATGAACGGCAAGAAGGCGAGCATCGTGACCAGCACGGAGGCGATGAGCGGCTTCATCACCAATTGCGTGGCGAGGATCGCGGCGTCGGCGCCGGAGCGGCCCTTCTCAGCTTGCTCGTAAATGGCTTCCCCGACGATGATGGCGTCATCGACCATGATGCCCAGCACCAGGAGGAAGCCGAACACCGTCATGAAGTTCAGCGACACATCGACGTAAGGCAGGATGAAGAAGGAGCCGGCGAAGGCCGTCATCACGCCCACGGTCGCCCATGCGCCCACCTTCGGGTGTAGCGTCAGCATCAGCAGCACGAAGATGAGGAAGAAGCCCTGCAGCGCGTTGCCGAGCAGGATGCCCGTTAGGCTGTTGTAGTCGTCGATTTCGTCATAGATGTAAGTGAGCCGCAGGCCCGCGGGCAGATCGGCTTGCGCCTCTTGCACCAGTTCGCGCACCGCCGCGGACGTTTCCTGAATGTTGAACTCGTCGGCCGTCTGCACCGCGATGAGGATCGCGGGTTCGCCGTTCATCCGCGAATAGAGGTTCACATCCTCGAAGCCGTCGATGACCTGCGCGACGTCGCCGACGCGCACGACGCCGCCCGCGGCCGTCTGCCGGACGACGATGTTCTCGAAATCGACTTCGGTGTCGGCGAGATTGCGCGCGCGCAGCTGGAAATTTCCGTCGTCGGTGCGCACTGCGCCGGCCGACACGTTGAGCGAGGCGGCCCGCACCGCGCGCGTCACCTCGTCGAAGGTGAGACCGAATTGGCGCAGCGCCGTCTCCGACAATTCGATGGAGACTTCGGGCTGGCGGGCGCCCGTTATGATCGTGTTGGCGCCGCCGGGCAGCAGCGCGATCTGATCGCGCAGGCGATCGGCGGTGTCGCGCAGCGTGCGTTCGCTCACCTCGCCGTGCAGGCCAAGAATGATGGACCAATTGCGTCCAACTTGTCGCGAGACGCGCACCGGCTCGAGCCCTGGCGGCAGCCCAGAAATCGAATCCACGCGCGAGCGGACTTCCTGGGTCAGCACATCGACGTCGAAGCTCGGGTTCGCGACCATGCGGATCCAGGCATAGCCTTCGCCTGAGCGCGAGCGCGTCCAGTTGATGCCGTCGAGATCGGCGGTGGCTTCCTCCAGGCGCGTGGTGACCTGGCTCTCCATGTCTTCGGGGCTCGCGCCCGGCCAGGAGGCTTCGATGTAAACGCCGTCGTCGCGCCCAGGCGGGAAGAATTCCCGCTCCATGCGCGAGAAAGAGATGAAGCCGGCGACGACGCAGGCCAGCATCAGCAAATTGCCGGCGACCGGATTGCGCGCCCACCAGGCGACGAGTGCGTTCAGCATCGGGCGTTCCTCAAGCCTGCATTGCGCGGCGTCGCGCCGGGAACGGCGCGCTTCAATCCGCTATCGACGAATGTCCAAAGGTTCCTGCTGAGCGGCAGGTTGTTGGGGCTGCGCGGGCTGCTGCTGCTGCTGCTGCTGCGCGGCGCGCACGATCGGCGTCACGGGCATGCCTTCACGCGGCGAGGGCAGCGTGGAGACGACGACGCGTTCGCCCGCGCGCAGCCCCTCGCGGAACATGACTTCGTCCGACGTCGTTTGCGCGGCGCGCACCTGGCGGATGTCGATCGTGTTGTCGCGGTTGACGACATAAACATATTCGTTGCGCTTCAGGGCCGAGCGCGGCGCGGCGATCAGGCGCTCACCACGGGCGCCGTCAATGCGCGCGGTGACGAAGATGCCAGGCGCCAGCGGCACGGCGTTCGTTGCGCCGAAAGGATCGCGCACCTCGATGATGCCGTAGGTGAGGCGCGTTTGCGGATCGATGGTGGCTTCGATGCGCGTGAGGCGGCCTTCCCAGGTCTGCAACCGACCGCCGACAGGCGCCGAAAGATGCGCTGCCGGCGCGTCTGCGCCGCCGGCAAAGCCCAAACGCGCGTTCAGCGACTGAAGATCCGCGTCGGTCAGCGGCACGCGCACTTCAGCGACATCGGTGGAGAAGACTTCCACGACCGGCGCGCCCGGCGCGACGAAATCGCCGATATTGGCGCGGCGCGTGCGAATGCGGCCCGCGAACGGGGCCGAGACGTTGGTGCGCGCAAGATCGAGTTGCGCGCTCTGCAATTGCGCACGCGCGGCGGCGAGCGCGGCGCGCGCTTGCGCGAGTTGCGGTTCGCGCAGCGCAAGGGGAGAGGCTTCGCCGCGGCCGAGCGCCTGCCAATCCTGGCGCGCGAGTTCGGCTTCGGCCTCTTCACGCTGCAGCGCCTGCTGCGCCTGCGCGACCTGGCTCTGCGCACGCACGACGGCGAGGCGATAATCGGCCGCGTCGATGCGCACCAGCGTCTGGCCCGCGCGGAAAGCGCCGCCTTCGATGTAAACGGGATCGGCCCAGACGATGCGCCCGGTGACCTGCGCGGCGAGGATGGATTGGACACGCGCACGGGTTTCGCCCTGCGCCGTCACGGTGATCGTTGCGTCGCGCGCGACGGCGGTTGCGATCTGCACGGCGACCGGATTGGGCGGCCCGTCATTCTTCTCGGGACGCGGGCCGGTCGCGACGAGCGTCATGAACCCGGCGACGCCGCCGGCGATGACAAGCAGCGGCGCGCCGATCACGGCGCCGCGCCGGATTAGGAGCATGCGCGACGGCTTCTCGCGTTCGATTTCCTCAGCGCCGTTCTGCATATCGAGATCCATCTTATTCATGGATTGTCTCCCTCGGCCGCCGCGGAAGCGAGGCCGCCCGTCTCGGCGCCGCTGCCGAGCGCGATGTGATAATTGATGCGATTGCTCATGCGCTCCGCGCGCACGGCGATGAGGCCGCGCTCGGCGTCTATGCGGCGCGTATAGGAATCGATGAGTTCGAAGATCGTGGCGACGCCGGAGCCGTATTGGCGCTCGGCGAGCGCCTGAGCTTCGCGAGCTTCCTCGGCGGCGACGGCGAGTTCGGCTTCGCGCACGGCGAGGCTCGCATCGTTGCTGATCGCGGCTTCGACTTCGCGCCAAGCCGCGAGCGCCGTCGTTACATAATTGGCCGCGGCGGTGCGTTGCTCGGCCGAGGCCGCGCGCGCTTCGGCGCGCAATTGCCCGCCTTGGAAGAGCGGGGCTGTGAGGCCGGCGAGCACGGTGGTGATGAGGCCGTCGACGTCGGCGATGTCGCCCAGATCGCCGCCGGTTCCGTCCGCGCGCGCGGAAAGCGTGAGGCGCGGCAGGAGTGCGGCGCGCGCTTCGTGCGTGCGGAAGCCCGCCGCGCGCAGACGCGCTTCGGAGGCGAGCACGTCGGGGCGGCGTTCGAGCAGATCGGCGGGCGCGCCCGCGCCGCTGAGCGGTTGAAGCGCCGGGATCGGCGCGCCGGCGCGCGCGACGCCATCGGGATAGCGGCCGAGCACTTCCTGCAAACGCCGGGAGGCGACGCGGAGGCTTTCCTGCGCTTGCGCTTCGCCCGCGCGCGCGGACGCAGATTGCGAACGCGCGGTGCGCAAGGCCAGCGCATCGGCGAGGCCGCGTTCGTAGCGGCGCTGGGTGAGATCGAGCGCGCGGTTGCGCGTCTCCAGATCTTCGCGCGCGAGCGCCATCAATTGCTGGGCGGCGTTCAAATCGACCCAGGCGCGCGCCGCTTGCCCAGCGACCGAGAGGCGCGCGGCGGCGAGATCGGCCTCGACGGCGTTGGCGTTTGCGTTGGCGGAGAGGGCGCGTGCGGTGAGGCGGCCCCAGATATCGACTTCCCAGGTGGAGGAGAGCGTGCCGGTGGTGAGATCGGCGCGGGTGCGATCGTCCGTACCCGGAATGGGTTCTTCCGTGCGGGAGCGCCCGAACGAAAGTTCGAGATTGGGCAAGAGTCCGCCAAAGGCCCCGCGTGCGCGGGCCCGCGCGGCATCGTAACGGCCGCGCGCGGCGTTGAGTTCCGGGTTGGAGACCATCGCTTCACGCACGATGCCGGTCATCTCTTCGGCGCCGAGCGCTTCGACCCAAGAGGGGGCCGGGAGCGCCGCGATCGCGGCGCGATCGCCCTCGCTGAACGTCTGCACCGCCGCGAACCCTTCCGGCGCGGGCGGCAGGTCCGGCGTGGAGGCGCACGAGCCGATGGCGAGGGTCATCGCCATGCCGGTCATGATGCGCGTCGTTCTGAGCATCCCTCTCCCCTCGCGCGTCTCCTGACGCCGACTATCTCGAAAGTCAATGAAATTTTATTGACAATCGATAATATTGGGCCGCCGGTTGCCCGTCCGGCGCGTCCCTTCGCTGCTTCAGATGCGGCCCCCAAGCTGGTTGGATGCAGCGTTTCGGAAAGGATTGCGGCGCCGCCGCGGCACGGCGCCTTCACGGAGCCGTCGCGGCGCCTCACATAAGCGTGCGGGGGCTGGAGCGTTTTTTGGTTTGGGATGTCGATGAATCGCCGCGTCCCGGCCGTCTCGGCTGGGCAGGGCGGATGCGGCGCGCCGCGGCCGAATGGCTTGGCGGGCGCGAGCGCGCGCACGCCGAGCCGGGAGATGCGCCGCGGCTGGAGCATCTGGCGCCGGTGCTGGAAGCGATGCCCGATCCGGTGCTGCTGGTGGACGCCGACGGGCGCATCGCGGCGGCGAACGCGCCCGCGCGGGGACGTTGGGCGATCGCGGGCGACGTCATCCGGCTCTCCGCCGTCATCCGCCATCCGCCGTTGCTCGACGCGGTGCGCGCCACCGGGCACGACGGCTCGCCGCGCAGCGTCGAGTATGTTTTCAGCGCGCGCTCGGATGAGCATTTCCTTTGCAGCATCGCGCCGGTTTCCTGGCGCGGCGTGACGGGCACGCTCATCGTGCTGCGCGACCGCACCGAACAGATCGTCGCCGAGCGGATGCGCTCCGATTTTGTCGCCAACGCCAGCCATGAATTGCGCACGCCGCTCTCGGCGCTTTCGATGCTCATTGAAACGATCAGCGGCCATGCGCGGGACAACCCCGCGGACCGGGAGAAATTCCTGCGCATGATGCAAGCGCAGGCCGACAGGATGAGCCGGCTGATCGACGATCTGCTCTCGCTCTCCCGGATCGAACTCGACGAGCATGTGCCGCCTTCCGACCGCGTCGATCTTATGACGGTCGTGCGCGAGGCCGCCGACGCATCCGCGCCGATCGCGGCGGGGCGGGACGTGCGCATCGAGATCGCCGGCGACGGCGGCGCGTGGGTCGTGGGGGACCGCTTTCAAATCGCGCAGGTGGCGCAGAACCTCATCGACAACGCGGTGAAGTTTTCGCCGCCGGGCGGGGCGGTGACGGTCACGGTCGGGCTGGCGCAGGATCGCGAAGAAGCGCTCGCGCGCAGCGCGCGCGCCTGGGATGCGTCGGACCGTCTCTCCATGCTTGCGCCCGCGCCGGCGGCGGGACGCAGCTTTGCATATTTGCGGGTCGCCGATTCAGGACCCGGCATCCCGCGCCGCTTCCTGCCTCGCCTGGGAGAACGCTTTTTCCGCGTAGAACGCGAAGAAGGCGCCGATCGGGGGGGAACGGGATTGGGACTTGCGATCGTCAAGCATATCGTCAACCGCCACCGGGGCGGCCTGGCGGTGGAGACGCTGCCTGGCGTGGGATCGGCCTTCGCCGTCTATTTCGAGCGCGCGTGATGGCTTCAACCTCGACGGCGCCGCCGCTGTCACACGAGTGTCACGCAACCTTCATAGAAGCACGCGCGACAGGGCTGCGTGACTCGGGGCGATGTCCCCAAAGCGCGGAGCAGGGGCCTCTTGCATGCACGACTTTGTGGAGACCCGCGGGGTCGAGCCGGTGACGGCGCCGGCCAGCGCGCCGCGCGCGGGCGCCGCGCCGAGCGCCGCGAAGGTCGCCGCGCGGGACGTCTCCGTCTGGTACGGGGAGAAGCAGGCGCTCTACGATGTCTCGCTTGAGATTCCGGATCGCTCCGTCACCGCATTCATAGGCCCATCGGGCTGCGGCAAGACCACGTTCCTGCGCTGCATCAACCGCATGAACGACACGATCCCGACGGCGCGCGTCTCAGGCGCGCTCGAGATCGAAGGCAAGAACGTTTACGCCAAGGGCGTCGATCCCGTGGTGCTGCGCGCGCGCGCCGGCATGGTGTTCCAGAAGCCCAATCCCTTTCCGAAATCGATCTACGAGAATGTCGCGTACGGCCCGCGCATTCATTCGATGGCGCGTACGAAGGGCGAGTTCGATGCGATCGTTGAGGGCGCATTGCGCAAGGCCGGCCTCTGGGAGGAAGTGAAGGATCGCCTGCACCAGCCGGGCACGGGGCTCTCGGGCGGCCAACAGCAGCGCCTCGTCATCGCGCGCACGATCGCGGTCGATCCCGACATCATCCTGATGGACGAGCCGTGCTCGGCGCTCGATCCGATCGCCACGGCGAAGATCGAGGAGCTGATCGACGAACTGAAGCAGAATTTCTGCATCATCATCGTCACCCATTCGATGGCGCAGGCGGCGCGGGTTTCGCAGAAGACAGCCTTCTTCCATTTGGGGCGCGTGGTGGAGACAGGGCCCACCAAGGACATCTTCACCAATCCGCGCGATCCGCGCACCCAAGACTACATCACGGGTCGATTCGGCTGATACAATGAGCCGCTCCGCTCTCCCCCTTGGGTTTGGCGGACAAAGATCCGCTGGAAAGCCAATGGCCGAACACACAGTCAAAGCCTTCGCCGAGGAATTGGACGCGCTCGCCGACGAGGTCGCGCGCATGGGCGGCTTGGCTGAGAACGCGGTGAACGAATCCATCGCCGCGGTCAGCCGGCGCGACACCAAGCTCGCGCAGGACGTCATCGGGCGCGACGCCCAGATCGACGAGGAGCAGCGCGAGATCGAACGGCGCGCGATCCGCCTGATGGCGCTCAGGCAGCCCTTCGCATCCGATCTCCGGCACGTGCTGACGGCGTGGCGCGTGTGCGGCGATCTCGAGCGCATCGGCGATCTGGCCAAGAACATCGCCAAGCGCGCGCTGGTGCTCAACCAATCCGATCCGATTCAGCTCACCCGCTCGATCGAGCGGATGGGCCGCATCGCAGCCTCCCAGCTCAAAACCGTGCTCGATTCCTATGCGCGCCGGGACGTTGACGCGGCGATGAGCGTGTGGGCCCACGATGAGGATATCGACGCCCACTACAATTCGATATTCCGCGAGCTGCTCACCTACATGATGGAGGATCCGCGCACGATCACGCCGTGCACGCATCTTCTCTTCATCGCCAAGAACATCGAGCGCATCGGCGATCACTGCACCAACATCGCCGAGATGGTGCACTACCTCGTCACCGGCGAAGAAATGGCGGCGGAGCGGCCGAAGGCCGTCGATGTCTCCGCCGACGGAGATGGTTGATTCATGAACACGCACGTCTTGCTCGTCGAGGATGAAGAGGCGCTGGCGACGCTCTTGCGCTACAACCTCGAAAAGGAGGGCTACCGCGTCTCCTTGGCGACGGATGGCGAGGAGGCGCTCGTGCTCGCGCAGGAGACGCCGCCCGATCTCGTTCTGCTCGACTGGATGCTGCCCAAGCAACCTGGCATCGAAGTGTGCCGCCGGCTGCGCACCCGCACCGAGACGCGCAACACGCCCATCGTGATGCTGACGGCGCGCGGCGACGAGAGCGACCGCATCCGCGGGCTCGACATGGGCGCCGACGATTACATCGCCAAGCCGTTCTCGGTGAGCGAACTCATGGCGCGCTTGCGGGCCGTGATGCGCCGCATCCGCCCCGCGCTCGCGGACGACAAGATCGTCGTGGGCGACATCACGATCGATCGCGCGGCGCGGCGGGTGAAGCGGGCCGGGCGCGAGCTTCACCTCGGCCCCACTGAGTTCAAGCTGCTCGATCACCTGGCGCAGCATGCGGGGCGCGTCTTCTCGCGCGAACAATTGCTGGACGCGGTGTGGGGCTCGGACGTCTATGTCGAGGCGCGCACGGTCGATGTGCATATCGGGCGGCTGCGCAAGGCGGTGAACGCGGGCGATGCGGTCGATCCGATCCGCACGGTGCGCAGCGCCGGCTACGCCCTCGACTTCGAGGCCTGATCACAAAGCCGAGAGCAGAGGCGTCGAGCGGGTTTGGGAGCACGGCGCAGCGGGTGTAAGCTCGCGGCGTTCCCAACTCCGGAGGCCGCGATGACCACGCGCCCGCGCTTCATGTTGCGCATCTTCCTTCTCGTGTTCGCGGCAGCCGCGCTTGCCCTGGCGAGCGGCGTGTGGGCGCATTCGGCGCGCGCGGCCGGCAATTCCGGATCGAGCACCCCCATGCCGGGCGGTTCGGGCTTCGATCCGGCGCGCGCCTATCAGGAGGGCGTGGCCGCGCTGCAGGCGGGAGACTACGAAACCGCGGTCAATCGCTTGCGCCGGGTGGCCGACGTCGCGCCGCGCGACGGGACGGTGCAATACGTTTACGCGCTCGCGCTGATCGGTTCGGGCGAGCAGAGCGACGCACGACGCCCGCTGGAGCGCGCCGTGCGCGATGATGCGGTTCCGCCGGACGCGTTCAATCAGCTCGGACAAGTCTATTTGGCGGGAGGACGGCGTGACGACGCGGTGGCCCAGCAGACGCGGCTCAACGAATTGCTGGCCGGATGCGACGCGGAATGCGGCGACCAGCGACGCGGGCAAATCCAAGCCGCGCAAGCGGCGCTCGAGGCGGCGCTCAATCCCCCCGCCGCGCCGCCCGGCGATCCGCAAATGAGCTGGCTCATCCCCGACACGAGCGAGGGGCGTGCGGCCTATGCCTACGCCGTGGGGCTCATCAACACCGAGCGGTGGACAGACGCGCTCGCCGCGCTCGATCACGCACGCCTGGCGATCGGTCCGCATCCGGACATTCTGAATTATATGGGCTTCGCCAGCCGGCGCCTTGGGCGCTACGAAACCGCGCTCGCGTTCTACCGGGAAGCGCTTTCGCTCGACCGCGATCATCTGGGCGCCAACGAATATCTCGGCGAGCTTTATCTGGAAATGGGCCGCACCGAGGAGGCCGAGCGCCAGCTCGCGCGGCTCGATCGGCTCTGCCCCTATGGCTGCGCCGAGCGGGAGGAATTGGCGCGCTGGATCCAACTCGCCAGCAATTAAAGCATGGCGTGGCGGCTCATCGCGGCGGCGCTGGCCTTGGCGTCGGCGCCCGCAGCGACGCATGTGGTGCGCGATGAGATTTGGACCGCGGAGACGCCCGCGCTTGCGCGCGATCTCACCCACGCGCCGGGCGAATGCTTGCCGGAGAGCGCGCGCACCAACGAAGTCGAGCTCGGCCGCGCGCTCTTCCGCTCTTCGACCGTGCTCGGCGGGCCTGTCGCGCGCATTGGCATGTCCTGCCATTCGTGCCACACAAATGGGCGCGCCAATGCGCGCTTCTTCTTGCCCGAGCTGACGAACGAAATCGGCGCCGCCGACGTGACGAGCGAGTGGGCAAGCGCGGTGCGCGGCGATGGGCAAATGAACCCGATCCGCATTCCCGATCTCGCGGGCGTAGGGTCGCGCCAGACGTTCGGGCATTTGAGCGATCCCTCGCTCGATCACTTCGTGCGGTCCGTGGTGGAGGAGGAGTTTCAGGGCGCGCCGCTCTCGGCGTCCGCGCACAACGCCTTGATTGCGTACCTGCGCGCGCTCGATCCGGCGCGCTGTGCGACGGATGGGCGCGCGACGCTCAGGAGCGCCGCCGACGACGTGCGCCGCGCGCTCAATGCCGCGAACGCGACGAGCGATGCGGAGAGCGCGCGCCTCGCCCGCGTCGCGGCGCGCGAACGCATCGGCCTCATCGTGGAGCGCTTGCCGGCGCGGCGCTTCGCGCGCGAACGGGCGCGGCTTGAAGCGCTGGCGCGTGAATTGATCGAGCAGCCGGGCGATCAAGGCTGGCGCGCGCGCTTCGATGCGCTCACGCGCACGCTCGAACGGCGCGAACGCGCGACCTATTTCAACGAACGCACCCTCGCCCGCGCGCTTCGCACGCCCGGAACGACGCGGTAAGGGAGCCCATGACAAACAGCGAAGCGGGCTCCCTGGCGGACCCTAAACTTGAGATGGAGCGAGGAGAGCGGGCCGCATGGCGCATCATCATAGGTGTGCTGGCGGGCCTCTTTATTGCCGGCCTCTTTCAGTTCGGCATTTTCGAACCGCGGACACGCGGAACTTTCGCGTTCATCCTCATGCTTGCGCCGTTCGTGTTGCTTGGCGGCGTCGGGCGCTTCAGGCTGAGCGTATTGGCGCTCTGGTTTGCGGCTGCGTTCGCGATCTGCTGGGCGATCGGCGCGCATGCGGCCGGCGATGAAGAGAATTTCGGCGGGGGTTGGTACGGGGCGTTCGTTCCGACCGCGGCGCTTCTCTTTTCCCTGCATCACCTCATAGAAGGCGGCGATCGCGCTGGAAGAGTCTTTGCGTCCTATCCGACCTATTTCGACATCGCCTGGCGTGACGCCGTGCAACTGGCGCTATCCATAGCATTCCTCGGTGTGTTCTGGATTTTGCTCGGCGTCGGTGTCCTGCTGTTCGGATTGGTCGGTGTCACCGCATTTCAGGCGCTGATCGCTTCCCCGGTGTTCATCTTCCCCGCAAGCGGCGCAATCATTGGGCTCAGCGTTCACGTCACCGACACGCGCGATGCCTTGGTGCGCTCCGTGCGTATGCTGGCGCTCACGTTGTTCTCCTGGCTCCTGCCCGTCTTGACGCTGATTGCACTGGCCTTCCTGCTGACATTGCTGACGACAGGCCTTGAGCCGCTCTGGGCGACGCGCAGCGCCGCGTCGATTTTGCTGACGGCGTCTGCCGCGCTCATCGTTTTGATCAACGCCACCTATCAGGACGGTGCGACGCGCGCGATGCCGGGCTGGCAGCGCGTCACCGCGATCGCCGCGGCGGCCGCGCTTGTAATTATGGTTGCGATCGCCGCGTATGCGATCGCTCTGCGGGTTGGGCAGTATGGGCTCACGCCCGAGCGCGTGATTGCGATCGCCGCGACGGCGCTGGCGGCGCTCTATGCGGTGGGCTATCTGGCCGCCGCTCTGTGGCCGGGAAGAGCGTTTCGCATGATCGAGCCGGTGAACATCGCCGCCGCCGTGCTTGGCGTGATCGTCGTCATCGGCCTGTATACGCCGATCGCCGATCCGGCCCGCATCAGCGTCGCCGACCAGGTGCGCCGTCTCGAACGCGACGCAGTGGCGGCGGAGCGCTTCGACTATGCGTTTCTTCGGTTCGCTTCCGGCCGGTATGGCCGCGAAGCGCTAGAGGCCCTGACCCGTCATGACAACGTCGCGATCGCTGAGCGCGCGCGCCGGTTCGCGGCCTACGAAACGCGCTCTGACTACATCGCCGCGACGGGCGGTGAGAACGCGGATGCTCCGGATGCAGCGCCGCTTGAAGAACGCATCACGATGCGCACGCCCGATCGCACGCTTCCCGCCTCGTTCCTCGCGCACCCATGGGAAGGTTCACCGGAACTCCATGGAACTTGCCTCGTTCGCGTCAACCGGTGGTGCGACGCCTACATGATCGATTGGGACGGTCAGGAGGGCGAAGAGATAGCGCTCCTGAACGAGCAGCGGGGCGCGCTGCTCGTCTTCGCTCAAACGGACGAGGAATGGCGCTATGCGGGCCGGTTCAACCTCTCTTGCGCCGGTGATGGGGCCGCCTGGGAAGCCGGTGAACTAGAGTTCGTCCCGAGCGGAACTCGTGATCTCGTGATCGGCGGTCGGCGTGAGCCCTTCCGGGCGCCCGACTTCCCGGCATGTCCGCGCAACCAATGAAAAAGGGCGGCTCGCGAGAGCCGCCCTTGAAGGTAGACGAAGCTTAATCGCCGCCCTAGAGCGCGGCCAAACGCATCATGCGGCGCAGTTCGTCCGGTTGGCCGCCTTCCGGGCGGCGGCGGCGCGCCTGACTTGGCTGGTAAGCCAAGCGGGCGTGATCGGTGCAATAGGGGCCTACGCAGGAGACGCGGCCGCAGAACGCGAAGTCCGCATCCGTCGGATCGCCGATCGGGAACTTGCACATGCCTTCCTTCAAGGTGAGCACGGTCGCGACCGAGCCGTCCTCGAAACGAAGCGGATCCAAAACGACCGTCAGCACCGGCGGCGCATAAGGCGACGAGGCCGGGCGCACGCGCGGCGCGAGGTTGAGCGGCGAGCGCTGCTGGCGCGGGCGCGCCGGGCGCTTGGCTGGGCGCGAAGGCGTCGCGCGGCCGGCGAGGCCCAAGCGATGCACCTTCCCAATCACCGCATTGCGGGTGACGCCGCCGATTTGTTTAGCGATTTGCGAGGCCGAATGCCCTTCGGCCCACAGCTTCTTTAGGAGCGCTACGCGCTCGTCGGTCCAGCCCATATTTTCCCCCTGTCGGCCGTGCTTGACGGCCAATCCAGACTCGCCTGAGAAGACGAGCAGCCCAAGCCATGGTATGCACGATCACAGAGCTGCCACAATAGGTGGGGGCGCCTGGCCTCGCAATCATCCACAGCTTGCGTGCTTTCCTCCACAAACGACCAAAGGTTTATCCAAGGCGCCGGACGGCCTTTTGGCCTTCGCGCTTCTTGCGCGTACGACTGCGTTAACCAAATCGCGCCTAGGGCGGTTAAGATCGCGTAAACAGGACTGAAACCCGTGGACACTCAGACGCTCCCAGCCCCTGCCGCGCCCGCGCGGCCGGCCGAAAACCGGCTCGTTTCGCGCACCTATGGCGGGATTAATTGGCTGGGCTTGCAGACTTTGGTGGCGCGCGAGGTGCAGCGCTTCATGAAGGTCTCGGCGCAGACCGTGATCGCGCCTTTGACCTCAACCGTGCTCTTTCTCTCGATCTTCGCGGCGCTCCTGGGCGCGCGGCATTGGGGCGTGACGGAGGCGGTGCCCTACATCAATGGCTTGGTCCCAGGCCTTGCCATGATGGCGATCATTTCGAACGCGTTTCAGAATTCCGCCTCGTCGCTCATCATCGCGAAAGTGCAGGGCAACGCGGTGGACTTTCTGATGCCGCCTATCTCGGCGCTGGAGTTGACGATCGCCTTTCTCGCGGGCTCGGCCGCGCGGGGGCTGATCGTGGGGCTGGCGAGCGTGCTGATCGCGGCGCCGTTCGCCGACATCGTGCCGGTCAATTGGTTCGCGGCGCTCTATTTCGCGCTGATGGGCGCCATCGTGTTCGGCGCCATCGGGCTCATCGGCGGCATCTGGGCCGACAAGTTCGATCACCTCGCGGCGGTGA